>CAJUTE010000004.1 GCA_910589555.1 uncultured Muribaculum sp. | reverse complement strand
TAGAGCATCAGCTTCCCAAGCTGAGGGTCGCGAGTTCGAGCCTCGTTTGCCGCTCCAGCAAAAATCAGGCAGTTATTTAGCTGTCTGATTTTGTTATATGGCATCTAATGAATAAATAGTTAGGTAGTGGATAGGTTGTATTTTAAACTGTTCTGGACGTTTTTCAAGATCGGAGCATTCACGTTTGGCGGAGGCTGGGCGATGATTTCGATCATAGAGCGGGAGATAGTGGATAAAAACAAATGGATAGGCAAGGAGGAGTTTCTTGATCTTCTTGCCGTGTCTCAATCGCTTCCCGGAGTATTTGCGGTTAATATATCGGTAGCCATCGGCGATAAGCTGCGTGGCATGAAGGGCTGCGTGGTCGCCGCATTGGGCACCATTCTGCCGTCGTTTCTGATAATACTGGCAATCGCCATGTTTCTTACCCCCGAGGTGATCAAGAATGATCCTGTGATATCAAAAATATTCATGGGAATACGTCCTTGCGTGGTGGCATTGATTCTCGCTCCGGTCATGACATCGGCGCGTGCCGCTAAAATAAACCTTAAGACTGTGTGGATTCCGGTGATTGTAGCCGCGTTGATCTATGTGGGCTGGAATCCTATAGTGTTTATAATTCTCGGCGGCTTGGGCGGCTATCTTTATCTGCGCCGTGCCGAGAAATTGATCGGTAAAGGAAAGGAGGAGGCTGAGAAATGAGCGTTTATCTGAAACTTATATGGGCGTATCTTAAAATCGGTCTGTTCGGATTTGGCGGAGGATATGCCATGCTTGCGCTTATCGAACGCGAAGTGGTCAATCCCGGCTGGATCACCGAGCAGATGTTCACCGACATTGTAGCCATCTCCCAGATGACTCCGGGGCCTATCGGCATCAACAGCGCCACCTATATCGGTTATGTGGTGACGGGCGGCGTGTGGGGATCGATCATCGCCACCATCACTGTCATGCTCCCTTCGTTTCTGCTCGTGGTCTATGCGAGCCACTTCATAAGCCGGCATAAAGAGTCCACCGTCATAAAAGGCATCTTCACGGGGCTTCGTCCTGTGGTGATCGGGCTTATAGCCTCGGCGGCGTTGCTCATGATGAATAAGCAGAATTTTCCCGACTATACCATCAGTGTGGCTATATGCGCCGTGTCATTCTGCCTGAACTATTTCACACGCCTTCATCCCATTTATATCATTTGTCTTGCCGGTATCACCGGTCTAATAGTTTATTGACATGACTTATCAGGAAGCGCTTGATTTTCTATATGTCCAGTTGCCGGTTTTTCAGCGTGTAGGCGCTGAGGCTTATAAGCCGGGATTGGGAACTTCGATCGCCCTTGCCGAAGCATTCGGCAATCCGCATCATTCGTTTAAGAGCATTCATGTGGGGGGCACCAACGGTAAGGGCTCCACGTCCCACACGCTTGCCGCCATTCTCAATCGTGCGGGCTATAATGTGGGGCTTTACACTTCGCCGCACTTGGTGGATTTCCGTGAGCGTATACGCGTGAACGGCGAAATGATATCACGTGAAGAGGTGGTGGATTTTGTAGAGCGTTATCTTGCGATGAAGCTTGATGTCAGCCCCTCGTTTTTTGAGCTTACCATGATGATGGCATTTGAGTTTTTCAAACGTCGCAATGTGGATGTTGCAGTCATAGAGGTGGGACTTGGCGGCAGGCTTGACAGCACCAATATCATTACGCCTGAGCTTGCCGTGATTACCAATATATCATTTGACCATCAGCAATTTCTGGGCGACACGCTTGAAAAGATAGCATCGGAAAAGGCTGGTATTATAAAGCCGGGAATTCCGGTGGTGATAGGGGAGTCGGCAGGGGAGGTGCGTCGCGTCTTTACGGAAAAGGCTTCAGCCGAGAGTGCCCCGATTTTCTATGCCGATGATGCGCCGGGATATTCTGCGGCTATTTCATCGGAAGCCGGAATCAGCTATCATGACACCCCTTATGGGGAGATAACCGGTGAGCTTGCAGGCGAATGCCAGAAAAAAAACACCGCCACTATTCTTAATGCCCTCGACCGGCTTCAGGAACTGGGATGGCGCGTCACTCCTCAGGCAGTGCGTGAGGGTTTTGCCCATGTGTGCTCACTGACCGGCTTGATGGGACGCTGGATGAAAACGGGCGAGTCGCCTCTCGTGGTGTGTGACACAGGGCATAATTCCGGCGGTTGGGAGTATCTGTCGTCGCAGATAGCCTCCTGTCCCGGCACGAAGCATATTGTGATAGGTTTTGTCAATGATAAGGCGATAGACAAGATTTTAGGCATGATGCCAAAGGAGAACGCGCGTTATTACTTCACACGCGCGTCGGTGGCACGCGCGCTTCCTGCCGAAGCTCTTGCCGCCGAAGCGGCGAAAGCGGGACTGTCGGGCAGCGTTTATGACCGCGTGGAGGATGCTGTGGATGCTGCCACAAGAGCCGCTGCCAAGACCGACACCGTGTTTATCGGAGGCAGCACATTTGTGGTTGCCGACTATCTCGCTTCGCGTTGACGGGATTCCGAGTGTCAGGCTACCCCCAGCAGCTCGATTTCAAATATGAGTGTTGAGCCTCCGGGTATTCCGGGCTGGCTTCTCTTGCCGTAGGCTTTGTCGGCGGGGATGTAGACTTCCCATTTGTCGCCCACGTGCATCTGCTGCAGGGCTATGATCCATCCGGGAATAAGCTCTCTCAGGCGGAATGCGGGCGCAACGCCTCCACGGCTGCTGTCAAATGTCTTGCCGTTGATGGTCTTTCCTGTGTAGTGGACGCTCACCACGCTGCCGCGGTTGGGCGACGGCGCGTTTTTGCTCCCTGCCTTCAAGACTTTGTAATAAATGCCGCCATCGAGAGGATTCACTCCGGGCTCCTTGGCTTTATCTTCGAGCCATGCTTTATTTTTGTCTACATATTCCTGTTTAGCCATAATTGTATAAGAGGATGTTTCGGTGCAAAATTACGAAAAATTTCCATGAGTTTCCTCAACCGTTGGGTAATCGGGGATTTATGCTTAACTTTGCCGAAAATTGAACACTCTTTAAGAAAATAAAGATTTATGGCACAGAAACCGTCGATTCCTAAAGGTACGCGCGACTTTTCTCCGGTGGAGATGGCTCGCCGCAACTATATATTTGACACTATCCGCGAGGTGTTTCGCCTCTATGGCTTCCGTCAGATAGAGACTCCCGCAATGGAGACACTCTCGACTCTGATGGGAAAATATGGCGAAGAGGGTGATAAACTGCTCTTTAAGATTCTCAATTCAGGCGATTATCTTAACGGTGTGGCTCCGGAACTCCTTGAAAAGGGGGAGGCATCGGGCAAGCTCACATCGGCACTGTCGGAAAAGGGGTTGCGTTATGACCTCACTGTTCCTTTCGCCCGTTATGTGGTGATGCACCGCAATGATGTCCAGTTCCCGTTCAAGCGCTTCCAGATACAACCTGTGTGGCGCGCCGACCGTCCGCAAAAGGGACGCTACCGCGAGTTCTATCAGTGTGACGCCGATGTGGTGGGATCCGATTCATTGATGAATGAGGTGGAACTGCTTCAGTTGATCGACGAGGTGTTCAGCCGTCTTAAAATCAATATCACCATAAAGCTGAACAACCGCAAGGTGCTTGCCGGCATCGCTGAGATGATAGGCGAGCCCGATAAGATGACCGACATCACTGTGGCGATCGACAAGATCGATAAAATAGGGCTTGACAATGTGAAGGCTGAGCTCAGAGAGCGTGGACTGACGGAAAGCGCTATCGACGCGTTGACACCGGTGTTGTCGATCGACGGCACTATCGACGAGCGTCTTGACAAGCTCGCTTCCGTGCTGAGCGCTTCGGAGATAGGAATGAAGGGAGTAGAGGAGCTTAAAACCATCGCGGATGCCACCAAGGAGTTAGGTTTGAGAGCCGAACTTGACCTTGATGTGTCGCTTGCCCGCGGACTTAACTACTATACCGGAGCCATCATTGAAGTGAAGGCTCGTGACGTGCAGATAGGCTCCATCACCGGAGGCGGACGCTATGACAACCTCACAGGAGTGTTTGGAATGCCGGGAGTGTCGGGCGTTGGCATCTCATTTGGCGCCGACCGCATCTATGACGTGCTCAACACTCTCAACCTCTATCCTGCTGATGCTACCCACGGTACAAAGGTGATATTCCTGAATCTCGGAGTGAAAGAGGCTGCCGCTTCAATCAAGGCTGTCAAGAAACTGAGAGAGCTCGGTGTTGCCGCCGAAATATATCCTGATGCTGCCAAAATGAAGAAGCAGATGGGATATGCCGACGCGTTGAAAATACCTTACGTGGCGATTATAGGCGACTCAGAGCTTGCCGAAAACAAGGTGACGGTGAAGAATATGACATCGGGTGAGCAATCGAGCATCGGCATCGACGAGCTTACCGCCGACATCTTTAAATAAGTACAGAAGGCATCGTCAGATGATGCCGAGCCCGGCAAAGAACACAAGGGCTATCCCGATAGGGGCTATATACCGAAGACTGAATACAATCAGATTTAGAACCCATGGTAAAAGCGCGCCTGCTCCCTGCAGTTGCGCTTTTACTATTTTTTTGTCTATGACCCATCCCACAAATATTGAAATGAGCATACCGCCCAACGGGAGCAGGATGTTGCTCGATACATAGTCAAACAGGTTGAAGATCGTGAGTCCGCATATTGTGAAATCGGATAGCGACCCGAACGACAGCGCGCATAGCGTGCCGAAGAGGATGGCGATGCCGGTGTTGAGCAATGTTGCCGCGCGTCGCGTCATGCCGAGCTGCTCGGTGAAGAACGCTATGGCAATCTCGCTCATCGATATTGTGGAGGTGAGCGATGCGAGAAACAGCAGGAAGAAGAACAGCGTGGACCAGCCTATGCCGAAAGGCATCTGGTAGAAGATGGAGGGGAGCACCTCAAACACCAGTTTGGGTCCGGCTGTGGGCTCGGCGTTGAACGAGAACACGGCAGGAAAGATGATTATTCCGGCAAGAATTGCCACGAGGGTGTCGAGCAGAGCCGTGGTGGTGGCGCTCTTCACCAACGGGGTTTTGTCGGAGAAATAGCTTGCGTAGGTGAGCATTGTGCCAAGCCCGAGCGACAGTGAGAAGAACGCTTGTCCGAGGGCGCCGAGCAACACGCTTGAATCGACTTTGGAGAAGTCGGGGAGGAACAGGAATTCCAGTCCTTGAGCGGCACCCGGCAGCGTGAGCGAGTTTATGCAGAAGAGAATCAGAATCACGAAAAGCACCGGCATGAGTATGTTGGACACCTTCTCGATCCCTTTCTGTACGCCGCGCAGCAGGATGCACCCGTTGACGATAAGGAAGATTATGCTCCACATGGGCGAGCGCCACCCGGTGGCGAATGTGTCGAATACCTGATGTCGGTCCACTGATGATGTGTCGGAGAAGCAGGCGCCTATCGACTGGAAGAAATATTCCAGCGTCCATCCGGCTACCACTGAATAGAACGACAGAATCATCAGCGAGGCGAGGATGCCGATATATCCCACCCATGCCCATTGAGGACGCGAGTGCAGTTTGCGGTAGGCTCCGAATATGTTGCTGCGTGTGCCGCGTCCCATGATGAACTCGGCGCATATCACCGGAATGCCGAGCATGAGAATGAACAGGATGTAGATGAGCAGAAACGCCCCTCCGCCATGCGCTCCGGCTTCGTAAGGGAAGCGCCATATATTGCCAAGCCCCACTGCCGAGCCGACAGTGGTGGCTATAACTCCGAGACGTGTGGCGAACTGCGCGCGGTTTTTATTTTCCATAGTTTAAAAGAAGTTGGCAAGCAGAATGATTGCGATAAGTATCGGCGCCATGTATCGCACTATTGTCCTTATGGGGCGATAGAACCGGCTTTCGACTTTGCCGTAATTAGTAAGTTCGTTGTAGAAATAATCTTTAGGAGAGAACCATCCCAGATACACGCATATTCCTATCGCGACAAGCGGGAGCATGATATTGGTGGCTACCGTGTCGAGGAAATCAAATATGTTGAGACCGGCTATTTTCAGCCAAGATAATTCGCCTTGCGACAAGGAGCATATCGAGCTTAGCAGGAACAACGGCAATATTACCGTGCAGCAAGCCGCGACACGCTTGAGCTTGAACCGGTCCTGGAGAAATGCTATCGACACTTCGGCAAGCGAGATGGTGGAGGTGAGCGCCGCTACCATGAGCAGCAGGAAAAAGAGTATTGACCACAGGCGGGTGGCGCCCATCTGCGCGAACACTTCGGGGAGGGTGACGAACACAAGCGTGGCTCCCTCGAGCTTGTGTGACGCAAGCCCGAATGATTCTACGGCAGGGAAGATGATGAAGCCCATCATCACCGCCACAAGAAGATCAAGCAGCGATACGGTGACAGCCGTGCGGGTGAGCTTGGTGTCCTTGGGGAAGTAGCTTGAATAGGTAATGAGAATGCCCATGCCCAGTGAGAGTGAGAAGAAGGCTTGTCCAAGGGCGTTGATGATGACCGAAGGGGTGATTTTGCTGAAATCGGGTTTCAGGAAGAATTCCAGCCCCTCCACGGCTTTGGGGAATGTGCAGGCTACTCCGGCAAATATGAGCAGGAGCAGGAAGAGCACCGGCATGAGGATGTTTGACATTTTCTCAATGCCTTTTCTCACACCCATGAGCAGAATCGCGAGATTCAGGGCTATCATCACGTAGGTCATGACCAGCGGGCGGGTGCTGGACAGGATGTATTCTTGCATTTTTGCAGAGAATTGGGTGTCGAGGTTCTCGATGCCGCTTATTGAGGTTATCCCTTGCACGGGGGCATATAGGTCGCCTGTTATGGATTGCCACATATACTCGAATGTCCATCCTGCGACTACCATGTAGAATGACAGGATGAGGTAGGAGGCGAGGATCGCTATTCCACCCACTATCCACCATGGCGTGCGTGGCGCGAGCTTGCGGAATACTCCCACTGCATCGCTGCGGCATCCTCTGCCGAGAGTGAATTCAGCAAGCATGACCGGAATTCCGAGCAGGAACACGCAGCCTATATATAGCAGGAGAAAAGCGGCTCCGCCGTTTGCCTGCGCTTCAGCGGGAAAACGCCACACGTTGCCCAGCCCTACAGCTGAACCTACGGTTGCCGCAATGAGTCCTATTTTACTTCCAAATTGGGCTTTTTGTGCCATAATAGTTATATTGCTTTAGGTTTTGACGGCGCAAAATTAGTGAAAATCTTTCAGTTTGACGGCTTTGTTCAGTGATAAAATTCGAAATATTATATTTTGATAGCTATTATGTGAAAAAATCATATTTTTGCCGGCTGTTCATAATTAATTGTGCGGTGATTGGTGTTAATTACAAACATACTCTTAAATTTGCATCCGAAAATACAGAATATTGATATCCAAATATATATTATGAGAAAGTTTTTATCAGCTATGCCTGTGGGGCTTGCGTCGTTAGTGGTGCTGGTGGCTGTGCTGTATCTTACATTATATCCTAATCCATTGCCTGATAATGATATACCTATGTTTCCGGGAGCGGATAAGGTGGTTCATGCCTTGATGATGTTCGGACTGTCGGGATGTGTGGCTTACGATTATATGCGTTCCCGCTACGGGCAGGGAAAAACAGAACCGCCGAAAGGGATGTTGTTGTGCCTGTTGGCGTTGACAATCCTTTTCGGCGGTGTTATAGAGCTTCTTCAATCCTGGATGGATATGGGAAGAAGCGAGGATATTCTGGATTTTGTAGCTGATGCCGCCGGAGCCGTTTTGGCTTTTGTTGTAGAGCTTTTATTCTGGACCCGGCTGCGTCGATGGCTTACTGAGCGTTGAACGATTCAGGGTGCTCCATGGCTCTCTTCACGATGTTGTTGAGAGTGTCGCCGTGGAGGTTGCGGTCGATGATTGTTCCGTCGGGACCGATGAGCATGATGTGAGGTATGCCTGATATTCCATAGATGTCGGTCGGCACGTTTTGCGCGTTGATGATCTGCGGCCAGGGCAAACCGAGCTGCTCGATAGCCTCCTTGGTGTCTTCGGGCTTGTCCCACACGGCTACTCCGAGCACGTCAAGACCTTTGGAATGGTACTTGTCATAGAGCTCCTTCAACTGCGGCATAGCGCGGCGGCATGGTCCGCACCAGCTTGCCCAGAAATCGACAATTGTGAATTTGCCGTTGCCCACATATTGGCTGAACGAAACTGTGCTGTCGCCTTCGATGGTGAAGTCTTTGAACTTGGTGCCGGGGGCTGTTGCCTTAAGGTTGTTGTTCATCTCCTGAAGTTTCTGTATGCGGGAGTATTCGAGATATTCAGGATGCACTTTGATGATGCTGTCAAGTTCCTCGGGTGTGAGGTCGTAGGCAAGATTGGTGAATGCGAAGAATCCGATGGGATTTCCTGCCTGGGTGGTGATTGCGGTCTGGGTCAGTTCCTGATAGGCGTCGTAGATCACCTGGCGTGCGGAATCGGTTTCAGCCTTTCCGAAAGCAACCGACAGAGAATCGCCGGCAGCCATATATTCATCATATTCTTGATTGAGCTTTGTTCCGGAAGCGACTCCCATAGAGTCGATGGTGATGTCACCGGCTTCGAGGATGAAGGTGGAAGCGCGACGGTTGCCTACGATGAGGCGTGCAGGGAGTGCAGTTGTCACGGTGCCGTTCATCACGATTGATTCGCCTTCGACGAGCACACTGTCGATTTTATCCCACGAATCGTAGTTGACGATGTATGCCATCTTTCCGGCGTCATCGGGCATAGCGGGTGCAGTAACCGTATATTTGCCCCCTTCTGATTGGCTTGCACATGATACTGCCAATGCTCCTAATGCAATGGCAATGATACTTGAATGTTTCATTTAAACTGTGTTTATTTATATTTATTGTAGTTTATTGGCTTTAGCCATTTCAATCAGCAGAACGTCGGGGACGATGAATATCTCCAGTCTTCGGTTGGCTCTGCGGTTGTCCATGGTGTTGTTGGGATATAGCGGATCGCTTGCTCCGAGGGCGTATGGCACCAATGTGGCATGATTGTCATTGCTGCCGTGCAGGAGGTATTCGCTCACGCTGTTTACGCGGGCTTCGCTCAGCGCATCGGTATATTTTTCCGATCCGGTGTTGTCAGTGTGACACACGACCACCACTTTGTACATGCCGGGCTGGTGGAGCAGGTTGGCATAAGGGTTTAACAGGCTGTGGGAGTTTTTGCCGAGCACGGTGTCATTTGGAGCGAAAAGGAGGTCGGTAGTGATGGTCGCCACCACGATTTCTCCGTTTCTCATAGTCTCGACACGTTCGCGCTTATGCGCCGCGAGCTTTTTGGCGAGAGTGTTCATGTGAGCCACAATCTGGTCATGATATTTTTCCGGAATTTCGGGCAAAGCCAGATTTTCGTCAAGAGACAGCTCAAGAGGGTCGGGAGATTCCGAGTTTTTATTTGATTTGGTTTTCTTCTCGACCTTTTCAGTGGAGTTGCTGCCTGTGATTTTCTCTTTGAGTGAAGAGAATATGTTTTGCCCGCTCGCCGGCAAAGCAAATGCGACAAGCAGAATCAGGCATATAGGCTTTAATTTGGATAATCTGTGTATAAGCATCGGCAGGCGGTTATGCGTCTTCAAGACCGATGGATTTTTCATATTCGAGTTCACCTTCGACAATGAAGTGGACATCGTCAGTGTCGACCACCGCGAGTTTATCCTTCTTCAGCATTTTATTGACATAGTCGAGGATTTTCGGAAGTTCGGGCTCGGTGTCGTCAGAATATCCTTCGCTTGATATTTCCAGCATACCGTTCTGCTCATAGTAGTCCCATATCATGTCGATTATGTTCAGTATCTCGTCGTCAGAATAAAGGTTGCGGATATTCTCCGGCATATAGTTGCGGATGAATTTTACAGCTTCATCTTCGTCAAATTGCAATTCTTTGTCATCAGCCATGGCTTGGATGTTTTAAGTTCAACTTCGCTAAGTTAAGGAATCTATGCAACATAGTCAAGGAATGCCATTCAAATTTTATAAATTTTAGCTCAATTTTTCAAATCGCAACATAGATAGGCTTGATTATGATGTATGGTGAAAAACGGTTATACGGCAATGCTCTTGCCGGAGTGAACCGCAAGAGTACAACTGTGAGCCGTATGGGTTGGTGTGACTGTCGGGAGCTCTGGGAGCGTAAGGGGAATGAATTCGTATCCCCGAAACCCGTCGTGACGGCAGCTTCGTGTTGGTGGTCTGTGCACATTGATTAATGAACCAATTCAAGCAGTCTTTCAGGTCAAGCCTGAAACTTAGCGAATTCTCGGGCGACTCCATCTGCTTCCGCGCGTCATTACCGGATCGGTTCTGCGAAAGTGAGCCTGTCGGAGTACTCCAACGGCTACGCGCAATCATCATCCCTTCTCGCAAGGCTGACTGTTGCCGGCAGGTGTCAATGCCTTGGAGCGATGGGCGATAATCGGAGCGCAACCGTGACGGGACTCTCAATCGCAGGTGGATACGGCGTGTTTTCATTCTCGTGACAATTTTTAGATTGTGTCACAAAGGTAGTATCCGGATGGAGGGAATTTACCCGGTTTTTATCCCACCCGGGTGAATTTTTTGTACAATGGGCTCGTCCCGTTCGGGACTCGTGGGTGTGTGGGATGTCCGGCTTCGCCACGATGCCTTGCTGAGATTAATAGGGTAGTGAAAAACCTGGAAGGTTAATCTTTGGGTAGCCGGTGGCGGAGCGTTAGCGACACCACCGGAAAGCGATAAAAAATAATTGAATCTGAAAGATTCATCTTGTAAAATTCGAACAATTAGCCAAATATCTCAGATGATTCTTTCAGAAACCTCCTATAACCCAACATCTTTCCGTGGGTCTTGGCTTAGCCTCGGCCCACGGCTATCCAGAGATTAACCTTTCAGGTTTTCTTTTTCGATCCGGCTATGGAGTTTTTTTCAGGGGCGCTCTTGCAGAGTGCGTTTGGGGTTTGTGGCTTTCCGGGCACAGGTCGCCTTCGGCTCCCTGTACCGCGGTTATTCATAGGCATTGCCTTTCAGGCACTGTAGGTTATGTGTCGTGGTGGCGAGTGTATTGCCGTTTCATGGCATTGGTTGACAACATGATTCGGCTCATCCGGGTAATATGTTGCATTGTTGTTGCTCGGCTTGTTTTTGTGTCGCTCTTTCAGAGCTTGGATTTTTATTTTGCGACATTAAACCCAGCATTCCGCTGACGCTACATACTGGGCTGATTTCGTGCGGTCATACTGACCGATTTTGTCTTGGGTATTTTTAATTTGTGGACATCTTCGATGCCCGTTTCGTATTTGTGCCTTTCACCGCGCCTCGGCTACGCCTCGTGGCGGTGCTACGATTGCAATGCCGTTCACGGTATTTGTGGTGTTGTCTGATGGTGGTGAGGTTGTGTTTGATGAGGTCAAAAAGCAAAAAGGGTATGGCTGTGAGCCATACCCTTTTTATAGAACCTATTTAATGTATGAATTAGATTCCTTGGAGTTTGAATGTGATGGGCAGAGTGTACCATACGGCAACTGCCTGTCCATTCATCTTACCGGGGATGAAGTCGGGAAGAGTCTTAACAACTCGCATAGCTTCCTTGTCAAGATCGGGGTCTTTACCACGTGCAATCTTCACTTCTCCTACCTTACCGGTCTTTGTTACAACGAACTGTACGATGACACGACCCTGGATGTTGTTTTCAGCTGCAACCGGAGGATATTTCAAGTGCTGCTGAATGTATTTGAGAAGTTCGCCATCGCCACCGGGGAACTGGGGCATCTGCTCAACGGCAGTGAACACCTTGTTCTCTTCAACGGGCTTCTTTTCTTCTACAATGATTTCATCCTTGTGTTCACGAACCACGTTGCGGTCGTCAGTACCTTTGTCGAAGTCAGTCTGACCGAATGCGGTAGTGGTCTCTTTAAGTTCATCGCTGGATTTAACCTCGTCGTCAGCGCTCACCTTGTCGTCCTCAACGATTGTGATCTCGGTCACCTTAACGGTGTTAAGAATCTCCTCGGGGAGGGCTTCAGGCTGCTGTTCTTCGTAACGCTCCTGTTCGGGTTCGTCTTCCTCTTCCTTGTCCTGATCGTCAGCAGAGTTGTCGAGGTTGACGAGAGCCTGTTCAGTGAGGTCCTCAGGCTTTTCTTCCGGTTTTGGGAGCACAGTGTTCACCAATAGAGGAAGAATAAATGCTATTGCAATGATGATCACAACGACGATCATCGCTTTATTATGACGAGCATCCGAGCCTTTACGCAATTCATAGGCGCCAAATTGTTGGTTTTTGCCTTCAAATACTATGTCGCGCCATTCTTTTGATGAAAGATCTACATCTTTTGCCATTTTCTTTTGTCAATTAATTGTTAAACCATTCATCACTTTTTCGGATTCTTTGCGAGGTAGTCAGCTATCAGGATTGAGTCGGTCTTGTTGATGTTGTCAATCTGGTAGCGTGAAATCTGATTGATCTGCATTTCGTCGAGAGCGCCGATCAAGCTTTCCCAAGAAGCGTTGGGGCCAGCTTTGATAACGACAACAGGACGGTCGGTGATGAGCGAGTCATTACGTATTTCCTTAGCTCTCTTCTGATACTCTTCGTCAGAAATGGTCTTATTCTTCCAGTCATTCTTCAAGAGGGCGATCTTTCCGAGCACGGTCTTGTTTCTGTCGTGAAGAATTTTGCGGATACCTTGAGTTTCACCGTTCTGATTACCGATGAACTTCTCAACTTGCAGAGTGCTGTTGTCGAGAATTCCGTCGTTGTTTTCGTCAGCGACATCGGGCTTACCGAAGTAGTAATAGATGAGGTGAGCCGGGCGGCCAGTCTCTTCGTCATACTTCACGTTGCCTTCGTCGTCGCGTTCGGTGTCAAGGATTAGGGTCACTGCTTGAGATTCCTTAGCTTTGTTCTGTTGCTCCTGCTCTACCTTTTCGTTTGACGGAAGAGATATTTGCAGAGTCTGCGATTTGATCATCGTGGTACAGAGCATGAAGAACGTGATAAGGAGCATATTCATATCCACCATCGGGGTGAAGTCGACGTGGATTGACATCTTCTTTTGGGCGCCTTTTTTCTTTTTGCCGCCGTCGGATTGTTCTATCTGTGCCATAATGATTAATCGTTTTCAGTTTTGAGTGCGGTCATCAAGCTAAACTTATTCATCTTCAAGGTCTGAAGATTGTCAAGGACATCGTGTACAGTAGTGTAGGGGGTGTCCTTGTCAGCCTTGATAGCGATACCTTCACCGCTCTTGATTGAAGATTCAAGATTGGGGTTGGAAGAGTTATAGATGGCGCGCATCCAGATTTGGAACTCGTTAGGTTTAGCCAAGTCCTTGTTGTCATCAACGGGGATACCTGTTGACGGATTGTTCATGTCAGTTAGAACCTCGTCCTGCTTGATCTGCGGAAGATCAAGGAATGCGGGAAGATCAGCGATTCTGATTCCGAACATATTCATCTTAGAGAACTTTGCAACCTGTTCGTTAGTGAGCTGTACTTGTTTACTATGGGTCTTGTTATACTCGGCTACCGCTGTCCTGACGAGTTCGGCTCTTACCTTTTCGCTTGAATAGGTAGAGTCGGCGTCACCGGCTACCGATAGAAAGACCTTCCCCTCAGGTGAAATGAGGACAGTTGTGGTGTTGGTCATAGGCACTTTTATTTCCGACACTGATGACGGAGTAAGCACCGTAACCGGCTCCTTCTGTAGGAAGGTCGAGGTCAACATGAAGAAAGTAAGCAAAAGAACAGTCACGTCACTCATCGCGGTCATGTCGATGAGGGTACTCTTTCTTTTAATTTTTACTTTTCCCATTGTTTTTCTGTTAATAGATTTTTAATCGAATATTATCTGAAAGACAATGGATTAGTGAGTAGCAGCAAATGTTTGCACGATTGAGAAACCAATTTCGTCGATAGCGTAAGTCAGGTTGTCAATCTTGTTGGTGTAGAAGTTGTAAGAGATAACAGCGAATGCACCGGTTGCGATACCGAAGGCAGTGTTGATAAGTGCCTCAGAGATACCGGTTGAAAGTTCAGTTGAGTCAGGAGCACCTGATGCGGCAAGAGCCTGGAATGACTTGATCATACCGATTACAGTACCGAGAAGTCCGACAAGTGTACCGAGAGTGGTAAGAGTTGCAACGATGGGGAGGTTCTGCTGAAGAGCAGGCATCTCAAGAGCGGTAGCTTCTTCAACTTCCTTCTGAAGAGTAGCGATTTTCTGCTCCTTAGAAAGAGTGGTGTTCTTGTCCATTTCTTCGTAGCGAACGAGAGCGGCAGAAACAACAGCTGCAACGCTACCCTTCTGCTTAGCGCAAAGAGCCTGAGCACCAGCGATGTCGTTTTTCTTCAAGCAAGCTTTAACGCCGGCAACGAACTTAGAGATGCTGCCTTTTCCTTTAGCGCTTGAAAGAGCGATCCAACGCTCAACAGAGAGAACGATAACAGTGAGGAACAAAGTTTGAAGGATAGGCACGATGAAACCACCTTTGTAAACTGTACCCCAAAGGTCTTGCGGGTGACCAGCTTCGTCGAAGTGCATGTCATGTCCGAACCAGAAGATGAACAAGCAAACTGCAACGATGAAACATGCAACGATTACAAGAAATGCGTTCTTAATACCACGTACGTTAGAACCTTCGTTCTTAGGCTGTTTTTGAGCCGGTTTGGCTCCAACATTAGGCTTTTGATTTTCCATAATTGTTTGAATGATAATGAATTAAAGTTATGTTAAAAGTTTCTGTTATAATTATGCTAGCGTAGTGTTTCGTGAGTTTCCATGGTCCCTGAGAACAATCAGCATCATTCGTCGCACTCCGAGGAGCGGGAGGAGCTACTTGTCGTCGGTATTGGCTCTTCGATCCTTATTCAAGCATTCCGAACCGTGACTTTACGGCTTTGGATGTGCAAATTTATTATTATATTTCTAACAATCCAAATTTTAGATAGTGATTTTTTAGGTGTTTCGCGGCTTGAAATTATATATTAATCCTTAATCGTGTTTTATAACATAAATTTTTGTAATTTTGTGGTTGGAAAATGCAAAAAAGATGCATTGCATTCCATTTATGTGAACCTCATAATATTATATACACGTGGCAACCCTTATTGATGAAATCAACCGCCGGCGCACTTTCGCCATCATTTCTCACCCTGACGCAGGAAAAACAACTCTTACTGAAAAGCTGTTGCTTTTCGGTGGCGCGATCCATGTGGCAGGCGCTGTAAAATCCAACAAGATAAAGAAAACCGCCACATCCGACTGGATGGAGATTGAGAAGCAACGCGGCATCTCGGTCGCGACTTCGGTTATGGGGTTCAATTACGGAGATTACAAGATTAATATTCTCGACACTCCGGGACACCAGGATTTTGCCGAGGACACATACCGCACTCTCACTGCAGTCGACAGTGTGATAATTGTGGTCGACGTGGCGAAAGGTGTGGAGCAGCAGACTCGCAAGCTCATGGAGGTGTGCCGTATGCGCAACACTCCCGTGATCATTTTTGTGAACAAGCTGGACCGTGAGGGACGTGACCCGTTTGAGATTCTTGATGAACTTGAAGCTGAGTTGAAGATTTCGGTGCGTCCGTTGTCATGGCCTATAAATATCGGAGCCAAGTTCAAGGGTGTGTATAATATTTATGAGAATTCTCTCGATCTTTTCACGCCGAGCAAGACTCAGGTGACCGAACGAGTGGAAATAGAATCGGTCGATGACCCCCGCATTGATGAGGCGGTAGGGGAGAAAGATGCCGCGAAGCTCCGTGAGGATCTTGAGCTGATAGAGGGTGTCTACCCTGAATTTGACGAGAAGGAGTATCTTGCCGGTAAAGTGGCTCCGGTGTTCTTCGGCTCGGCTCTGAACACATTCGGAGTAAAGGAGCTTCTGGACTGTTTTGTGAAGATCGCTCCGGCGCCGCGAGCAGTGATGGCTGAGGAGCGCGAAGTGAATCCACAGGAGGAGCCGTTCTCGGGATTTGTGTTCAAGATACATGCCAATATGGATCCTAACCATCGTTCATGTATCGCGTTTGTGAAAGTGTGCTCGGGCAAGTTTGAACGTAACGCCAATTATAAGCACGTGCGTTCGGGCAAGATGATGCGTTTTGCAGCCCCCACCGCGTTCATGGCTCAGAAAAAGAGCATCGTGGATGAAGCTTATCCCGGTGATATTGTCGGCATTCCCGATACCGGCAACTTCAAGATCGGCGACACGCTGTCGTCGGGAGAAAATCTGCACTATAAAGGTCTGCCGAGCTTCTCGCCGGAGATGTTTAAATACATCGAGAACACTGACCCGATGAAGTCAAAGCAGCTTGAGAAAGGAATACAGCAGCTGATGGACGAGGGCGTGGCTCAGTTGTTCACCAATCAATTCAACGGACGCAAGATTATAGGGACCGTGGGTCAGTTGCAGTTTGAGGTGATACAGTACCGCTTGCTGCATGAATATGGCGCGACAGTGCGTTGGGAGCCTATATCGCTTTATAAAGCTTGCTGGATAGAGAGTGATGATGCCGATGCGCTTGAGGCGTTCAAGAAACGCAAGCATCAGTTCATGGCTATTGACAGGGATGGACGGGATGTGTTTCTTGCCGACTCAAACTATGTGCTTCAGATGGCGCAGAACGATTTCCCTAAAATCAGATTCCACTTCACAAGCGAGTTTTAGCCTCTCGACAGGAGGTTGAGCACTTGAGGGAGCACCGGCTGCACGTCGTCATTGAGGATGGTAAACACTTTCTCGTGTGGCGATGCTACCGGAACCGCTTGTGCGGCTATGCGCAGCCTGACTTCCCGGGGTGAGATGCCGTTGCGTTTCACCACGCGGTTGATGCGGATGTCTTCGGGCGCGGTCACTTCCCACACTTCGTCGACCATTTCGCTGATGCCGCTTTCATAGATGATGGCGCTTTCAACCCATAGCGGCTCGGCGGGGTGCCTTTCGCGCCATGCGGCAATGTCGCGTTTCACGGCTCCGTGCACTATCGAGTTGAGCTGTTGGAGCTTTTCCTTGTTGGCAAAAACGACTGCGGCAAGGTGCTTGCGGTCGATTTGTCCTGCTGATGTTATCGCGTCAGGGCTTATTTGGCGGGCTATCGCCTGCTTGATGGCGTCGTCATTGTCCATGAGCTTTTTCGCCCGGCTGTCGCTGTCATACACCTGGTAGCCGAGAGCTGAGAGGATGTGTGACACCACTGATTTGCCGCAACCTATGCCGCCGGCTATTGCTATCAACGGTTTCATTCGATCGATACTTTATGTTCGGTTATATACTCGACGCTGTCGGGAATGGCTTCAGCCGAATGGTAGGATTCCGGAAGCAGCGAGAGGCTCACAGGTAGCTTCCCGGTGGAATTGTGGGCTATATCCTTGTAGTCGACGTAGGCGTTTATTTCGTAGGGTTCGGAATTGTATTCGCTCATAGGCACGAGATAGGCAATCTCCACTCGCGACGGGAATGTGTGGAGGCTTATGTTGTCAGGCAGATTCTTGGCAATGACGGTTGCCATCTGCTTGCGCGCTATCAGCGGCTCCACAGGCACTTTGACGGTTATTTCATCGGGCACTATTCTCACTCCCGGCACCGGCTTTATGCTCACGGTGATGGAGGTTGTGTCAGAGAGTGAGCCGCGCACTATGGGCATCGTTTCTACCGATTTCAGGCTGTGGGGCAAGTCTTCGACCGAGAATAGCCACACCGAGTCGGTGCTGGTGGTGATCGGCCCGTTTATTATACTGCCGAATATCGGCTTTAGATCGGCAATCACCTTAACCGCCACTTTGCGTCCGGGGCTGGTGGTGTAGTTGAGGCTTATCGAGTCGGGGAGCATGGTCACAATCTGGCTTCCCGCGCCGAAATAATCGCGCAGCCTTGCTCCGAGGTCAGCCTTGTTAAGCAGGAATTTGTTTTTTGCCGAAGAGTAGTCAGCCCAGTTTATTTTCACCGGTTTCACACCACCCATCTTATATTTCATGAGAGCCGAGCCTTTGTCGCGCACACTTACTTTAAGCACCGCGGGTGGATTGGTTATCACGGTCACGCTGTCGGGAATCCCGGCGATTTCCACGGGCACCTCTATGTCTTCCTGCATCTCGTTGTTGAGAGTTAGCAGGAGCCAGAACACATAGGATATCATGAGGAAAAGAAGGAACAGCAATACCTCCTTTCCACGTGCCGATGTTACTGCGTCATGGATTTTTGATACTAATTGGGCCCAACTTCTTTTCTGTGGCATATTCCTTGTGTTTTTTAGTAGGAAAAGAAAAAACTCCGTGAAGCCCTTTGACAGGATTTGCACGGAGTCCTAAGATAATTAAATCATTTAATTGTTTCCGTCGTTCTGCTTCACTGCTTCCTGAGCTTCGGCTGCTGTAGGGAACACTGAGCCTTTGTCGATGGTGATGCGCACGTTGTCGGCGATTTCAAGAACGAACGAGTTTTCTTTCACGCCGCGTATCTTACCGTATATTCCGCCGGCGGTGATCACGCGGTCGCCCACGCCGAGGCCTTCACGGAATTTCTTAATCTCTTTTTGCTTTTTCTGCTGAGGACGGATCATGAAGAAATAGAAGATGGCGATAAGAGCCACAATCATTACCAGATTCATAATTCCGCCATTGGCGGCATCTTGAAGAGCCACGAGGTTGTATACCATAATAGATTAGTTTTATCGTTAATGTTGTTGCAAATATAAGAAAGATATTTTAATCTTTGACTATAATCTTCCTGTTTTTTAGATTGGAAATGATGCTGTAGAGCATTCCGGTGATGAATATGCCGCTCTTGGCGGTGGAGTAGTAGTTGGCGATCTCGGTGTATTCGTTGACGGTGACCAGAGTAGGCACGGAGTCAAACTTTATCAGTTCGGCGATCGCAGTCTCCAGTATCACTATGTCCATGAACGCAAGACGTTCGGGATCCCATGTGCTTCCCACGAGGCATTCGTCTATCAGCGCGCGGTATTCATCCTGATTGCGTATCACTGCTTCAAACAGCATCGGGCCGAATCGACGGTCCTCTTCATCTTTGTATTTGGGTGAAAGACGCACCTGTGTGCCGCCGGCGGCAGCATACGACTTGATTGTCTTAAGGGCGAAAGAGCCCATTATGGCAAGGTCGTCGTTCCAGTACACTGACATGGATTCCATCGCTTCGGCGAGTTCGTCGCTTTCGAGGATTACGTTTTTAAACAGGTGTATCCACAATTCGCAGTCAGCGGCAAATGAAGTTTCTTTCGACTCCATATAGTTGTTGTAGGCAGGGCTTTCGATGATTTTGTCAAGAAGACGGCGCAGCATCACGTCATTGTCGGTCCAGTCCACCGGAGTCTCATTCTTGTATGCCACAAAATTCGGGTTTTCACGCAAAAGTTCGATGAACTTGTTTTCCACAAATTTCATGTTGGGGTTCAGGTCGTCGTGCGAAGGAAGATATTTGTGCTTCGCCTCGTCGAGCTGACGGTTGCGCATATCGGTTAAGTCCACCATGAGCTGAAGCAGGCTCATGTAGAGCTCATAGCTCTTGTCGAGCGAAGCGGCAAGACCGCGGTTGGCGTCAACAAGCGAGCTTCGTGTGGTGGAATAGTCATTGAGAGTTTCCTCAAGCATGTTCAACGCCAAGTCGTAGCCCACATGGGTGAAGTCGGGGTTGGAATGGATGAGAGCCTTAAGCTGCTCGTTGCGCAGGAGGATGGTGTGGAGTATTGTTTTCCACATTGTTACCTCGTCCTGAATCTCGGGAGCCTCTTTCTTACGCTGGTATTCTTTGTAGATGGATGATTCCTTGACTTCAGCGCGAAGGCGTTCGCTTATGGGGCGCAAAGCGTCGTAGAATGATTTGTGGCGCAATGCTATCTCTTTCATTTCGTCATCGTCAGCGAGAGCTTTGGCTATGGATGTCACATCATATTTTCCGCGTGTGCCGATGAATTCAAAGCGCGGACGACCTTCGAAATTTACGATACGGAATCCCGATGCGTCGATCAACAGCAGAAGCAGGTCGCAATACAATGAATAGGCATAACGCTTGTCACGTGAATGTGATTCCGGTTCCGGGAGAGTCTTGAAATCACTGCGGGTAAGCAGATATGAGTATAGCATCTGCACCACTTTCATTCTTATCAGGATTCTGTTTATCATAATTCAAAGTTCTAATTGTTTCCGGCTGCAAAGTTAGGCATTTTGCCACAAATAACAATCCCACATCAAAATTATTTTTAACGCCCTCTTAAAACAAAAAGAGCCGAGGTCGCCCCCGGCTCATATAAATCGTTGCGCAGATCCTTTATGCCATGTGGTTGAAGCCCTGTGCCTTGATCGGTATCTCATTGCCGTCGCGGGTCATCAGAGCGCATCCAAGATCCTCCTTGGTGATATAGCCTATGACCTTCACACCCTCCATTTTTTCGATTTTTTCGTGGTCGGTGAGCGGCACGGTGAACAGAAGTTCATAGTCCTCGCCGCCGTTCATGGCTGCGGTCACAAGGTTCATGCCCAGTTCTTCTGCCATGATTGCTGTCTGATAATCGATGGGTATGCGGTCCTCATACACGCGACATCCCGTGTGGCTTGCCTTGCAGATGTGGAGAAGTTCGCTCGACAGTCCGTCCGACACATCCATCATCGACGTGGGCTTTATTCCGTTGTCGGCAAGCATCTTCACTATGTCCTTGCGTGCTTCCGGCTTCAATTGACGCTCCACAAGATACTCCTTTCCTTCAAATTTCGGTTGGAAATCCTTCACGCCCACCGATGCCGCCTTCTCGCGTTCAAGCAATTGAAGTCCCATATAGGCAGCTCCGAGGTCGCCGCTCACGCATATCAGGTCAGTGTCCTTGGCGCCGTCGCGATACACAATCTTGTCCTTTGGCGCAGTGCCTATGCAGGTGATTGATATCACAAGACCCTGCCGCGACGATGTTGTGTCGCCACCCACGAGGTCCACTCCATACACCTGGCAAGCGTGGCGGATGCCGGCATAGAGCATCTCCATGTGCTCTACCGTGAAGCGCTTCGAGATGCCGAGCGACACCGTGATCTGACGCGGAGTGCCGTTCATGGCATACACGTCGCTGAAATTGACCACTGCCGACTTGTAGCCCAGATGCTGCAACGGCACGTATGTGAGGTCGAAGTGGATCCCTTCAAGCAGCAGATCGGTGGTCAC
Source organism: uncultured Muribaculum sp. (assembly GCA_910589555.1). GTDB lineage: Bacteria > Bacteroidota > Bacteroidia > Bacteroidales > Muribaculaceae > Muribaculum. The sequence continues at coordinate 105,436 of CAJUTE010000004.1, read as the reverse complement.
GAGCACCTCCTCGTTCTGTGCGTCGATCACTGCGGCATCGTCACCCACGCCTTTCACTGTCTGTGGATTGACATGCGTTATCCCTTCGGTAAGGCGGTCGATGAGTCCGAATTCGCCGAGTTCCGAAATTTCGGTTTGCTTTTCTTCGTTCATGCCGTGATCTTATTCTTCAAATCGGTTTACCAATTCTGTCATGATTTCCATCATCTTGGGCTGTGCCTTTTGTGCCGCTTTCTGCACCTCTTCATGGGAAACCTCTTCCACGATTCCTTCCACGCCAAGGTCAGTGATCACCGACACGCCAAACACCTCCATGCCGCTGTGGCGCGCCACGATAACCTCTGGCACTGTCGACATTCCCACGGCATCGCCCCCGATTATGTGGAAATACTTGTATTCGGCAGGAGTTTCAAATGTGGGTCCCTGGGTGCCTACATACACGCCGTGCATCACTCTGATTCCCTTTTCCTGGGCTATCTCGGTCGCTTGCTTGATGAGGCGCTTCGAGTAAGCCTCGCTCATGTCGGGGAAGCGTGGGCCAAGCTCTGAGTAGTTCTTGCCGCGCAGCGGATGCTCTGGAAACAGATTGATGTGGTCGGTGATGATCATGATGTCGCCGATGATGAATTCCGGATTCATTCCTCCGGCGGCGTTGCTCACAAACAGTGTCTTGATGCCCAGCGCCTTCATCACTCTTATCGGGAAAGTGACAGTCTTCATGTCATAACCCTCATAGAAATGAAATCTGCCCTGCATAGCCATGACCCTCTTGTTGCCAAGATTGCCGAATATCAGATTCCCTGAATGACCCTCTACGGTGGAAAGCGGGAAATTGGGAATTTCGGAATAGGGGATGTATTGTTTATCTTCGATATGGTCAACGAGCGCGCCCAGTCCTGTGCCAAGAATGATGGCGGTTTTAGGCATATCTGCCACTTTCGAACGTATGTACTCGGCTGTTTGGTTGATTTTTTCTATCATAAGTCTGAATTTTGGTATTATTCGGAATAACAATTTTTCATCGGTGGTTGTTGTCACTTTCCGTTCACCCCGCGCTTTAAAAGCTTTCTTAGCTCGCGGTCAAATGAATCGGAATCGAGAGGCATCTTGTGAGGCAGAAGCTCTACCTTGATGGGCAGATAGAATGTCGATGCCTTGAGGTCATGGGGATAATAAGGGCTACCCGCAATTCTGACCGAATCTTTCTCGGTGGTGACGATATACTTGTTCCGCCCCTTCATTTTGTTAAACTTCCCGGTGATCTCTTCAAAGTCGCGGCGCGTGAACTGGTGATGGTCAGGGAAACGCAGTTCCTCCACTTTCACTTTGTGAGCCTTAAGATATCTCACAAGCGGGGCGGGATTGGCTATGCCGGTCACCACGAGCACCGAGTCGTCGGGGCTCATCCATGTCAGATTGGGCATATAACGCACCTCGTCGGGAAACACGCTCACGAGATTCCCGTAGGCGTAGCGGGAGAAAAATACTTTCTGATAGGCAAATAATCCTAAATGGTCATAGATAAGTCTCACATCCACAGGGCGCACTTCTGCCGGACATTTTGTCACAATCACCATGTCGGTGCGCAGAATGGCTTGCTGTGGCTCGCGCAGCCTGCCCAGCGGAAGAAGGTCGTCATTATATATGGGACGGTTCCATTCCATCAGCACTATCGAGGTCGAGGGCTTTACATAGCGGTGCTGGAAAGCGTCGTCAAGCACGATGAGGTCTATCTGCGGGTCGATGCGTAGAAGCTCCTTGATGCCCTTGACTCGCTTCTCGCACACGGCTACACGCACGTCGTTGCCGAATTTCTGGAATATCTGAAACGGCTCGTCTCCTATGTCCCAGGGCGTGGAGCGTTTCGACGCAAGCACAAATCCCTTGGTCTTCCTGCGGTAGCCGCGGCTCAACACGCCTATCCGATACTCATTCTTAAGCGACTCCACGATATACTCCGTGTGAGGCGTTTTACCTGTGCCGCCCACCGACAGATTGCCTATCGCAAGCACCGGGATGTCAAATGAATGTTGCTTGAGGATGCCCCACTCAAACATCTGGTTTCTGACATAGATCACCGCACCGTATATCGCAGACAACGGTTTCAGTATCAGCATATCCAGTAATTTGTTGTGTCGCATCTCTCTATCTGGGCGTGTGGATGATTGTGGCGTAAGCGGTTATTCTATCACCACCTCTTGCATACGGCACTGAACGTGCTCCATCTTGCTGATTTTCTTGACGGCATCATAATATGGAGCGGCGGCGCCAAGCTCCTTGCGGATCATGGCTTGCTTTATGCTCGTGCCTTCGTCGAGTATCTCCTCCCACCACTCTTTATTGGTGCGGGGATATTCCACAAGTTCATATTTCAGATAGCCGTTGGCGGTGGCGAGATCCGCGATGCAGTCATCAAGATTGCCCAACTCATCAACAAGGCCTATGCGCTTGGCGGTCACGCCGTCCCACACACGTCCTTCGGCAATCGCTTTTATGGAGTCGATAGGCATATTGCGGCCCTCGGCGCAGCGTGTGGTGAAGGTTTCATATCCGCGGTCGATCATCTTTTGCATAGCCGCGCGCTGAATCGGGGTCATCGGGTTGATTATGCCTATGTTGGCATTCGGATTAGTCATTATGTCGGCGGTGGTTATGCCGAGCTTGTCGTTGAGAAAACCCTTGATCGAGGGAATCATGCCGAATATTCCGATGGAGCCGGTGATAGTCACAGGCTGGCAATAAATTTTGTCAGCTCCGCACGATATGTAATATCCGCCTGAAGCCGCTACATCGCCCATCGACACATAAAATGGCTTGCCGGTGGCTTTGAATTGCTCAAGAGCTTCCCATATCTGTTCTGAGGCAAAAGCGCTGCCGCCCCCTGAGTTCACGCGGAGCACAAGAGCGTCCACCTTCTTGTCGTTGGCAAGGTCAAGGATGAGCGGTGCCATCTTGTTTCCCACGATTCCTTCATTGCCATTGTCAACTATGTCGCCGGTAGCATAAAGCACGGCGATGCGTGTGGATGATTTCTTATCTTTGATAGTGTTCACATAAGTTGACGGGCTCACAAGCCGCAGGTTTTGATCCTTATCGCGGTCGGTCTGCTCCTTCATCCATTCTTCTGCCTCGTGGCGGTAACGCAATGAAGTGGCGACACCCATTCCCGGAAGCAATTTAGGATCGCAGGTTATAAGAATGGAGTCAGCCCATTGATTCACCGACGCTGTGCTCACCCCGCGCGATGAGGCGATATTCTCGGTGATGTAATTCCAGATGGGGGTTATGTAGCTCCTTATCTGCTGGCGGTTGGCTTCGCTCGGCTCAGTCAGGATAAACGGCTCTACGGCGCTCTTATAAGTGCCCACCTTGATCACCTGGACCTCTACGTCAAGTTTGTCAAGAAGCCCCTTGTAGAAAGTGAGTGAGCCTCCCACTCCGTGCACGTCCACGAGGCCTACTGGATTCACCCACAGGCTGTCGGCGGCTGTAGCTACGAAATAATTTTGTTGGGAATATGCGTCACCGTAGGCTACCACCCACTTTCCTGATTCCTTAAAGTCAGTCAGCGCCTCACGTATGTAGGCGATGGTTGCCGACCCTCCTGTGCCACCCTTGCAGTCGATGAAGATTCCGTCGATCTTTGAATCATCCTTTGCGTGGCGTATTGATTTCACTATGTCCTTCAGCGACAGTTGGTCTTCACCCACTCCGTAAAGGCGGTCCATGATCGATCTGCCTTCAAGGCGTTCCTCGATCACGCCGTCAAGATTGATATGCAGGATTGAGTGCGATGATATGCTCGGGGTGCTTGACGACATTCCTGCTGCCATCATTATGATAGCCATTAATATGGAGCCTATTATGGCGATGATTGCTGTGATCCATATACCGGCTATGGTCGCAAGAACATAAGTGAAGAATTGTTTCATTGTTTATGGAGTAAAATTATAGTAAAGTTTATGTTTTATGCACACGAAGCCCCGAAAAACTTCTATGCAACACAAAAGTAATATAATCCAACGATTAACACAAACAATAATCAAAAAAATCAGCCACCTCCCGCAAAAATTACAAAATCACAATCCCCCCAATACCCCATAGGATCAACGTACCTGCACACATAAACACCAAACCACCCCAACGCCGTGCCCCCAAACATCTAACGATGCCAACCCAAAGCTCCCCAAACAGCTAACTGCAAAGAGCCTGCAAGGCTCATCACTCGGTTTCCGGGTGCCGAGCGTAGCTTCGCCCCAATTTCGAGCGAATCATATTCGCAATTGTAGGGACCCTCGTTTCGAGCATCCTCTGAATCCGAACGGATTCATCACTGGGTAGCCGAGGGCCGAGCGTAGCGAGACCCTCGGAAATAGGCACCCCTCAATAGATTCTGAAAGAATCATCTTCCCACCAACCTTGAAACTGTTAGCTATAAAGAGCCTGCAAGGCTCATCACTCGGTTTCCGGGCGCCGAGCGCCGCGACACCCCAATTTCGATCAATTCATATTCGCAATTGTAGGGACGCTCGTTTCGAGCATCCTCTGAATCCGAACGGATTCATCACTCGGTTTCCGGGGCACCGAGCGTAGCGTTATCGGCTTTAGCCGCTCTGCTTGCAGAGATACCCTCGGAAAGATCAACCAAATAATGAATCTGAAAGATTCATCACTGGGTAGCGCCGCGACACCCACGGACTCACGAATAAGCGTGCAAAGAATGCATCCAATTCACCCCGAAATATGTCATCATCACACTCAACAACGCCACTATGATATACACATGAAAATACGTAGCGTTATTAAGGCTCCTGATGCCACGGTGCAATGGAACCGCGTAGATCACAAACGTGACAAGCGCCCATGTCTCCTTGGGGTCCCATGCCCAGGCACGCCCCCAGGAATAACTTGCCCACACCGAGCCGGTGATGATCCCTATGCCGAGAATATACACCGCCGGATACAGGAGCCGTCGGTTAAGCTCCATGAGCCTTAATGACGATCGGCGTGATGCAAAACTTGCCATGCTGTTAACTGCCATCAACGCAAACAATGTGTACGACACCATCACTACCGTCACATGGATGCTGAGCCATGGCGACACAAGGACCGGCATCAGAGGAGTCATCACAGGATTGCGGTATATCAGATTAGCAACCAGCGTGACAACTCCGGCGAGCAGCAGTCCCGCAGGGGTCACTATCCGTAGCTTTCTGCCCGAGACGAGGGTGGCGGGTATGATAAGCAATGCCATGAACTCCATCGTCTCTCCCGTGCCCGACAGCGGAATATGCCCTGACATATACCATTCGGCTATATATCCGGCAAGCAATATCACCCATGCCGATATCGCCATCGCGATAGTGACAACGAGCCTTCCTCTTCCCGCTGCCGTTACGGCAAAGCCCCACAAGGAGGCGATAAACAGCAATATAAATCCTGTCTTCAGCACAGGCACCTGGTTGTATAGTAACTCGATTTTGACCCTCAGCGGGGAAAGTCGTGGCTCTCCGGCAGGCACCTCCTTGATGAGGTTGCCGGAGTGGAGCATGATTATGAGCCCCATCTTTTCATCGGCATCCAGCACAGCCTTGTTAAGCGACGTTGAGCTGCCAGGATTGATTGAGGTCAGGCGGTATGCCCCGTTGGAATCAAAAAGTTCAGCCGGAGAAACGCGGTTGCCCGATATTCCGAGTTCGGCTCTTAATTCCTTGTCAGAGATGCATATTATCGGTTCCTTTGACCATTCGGCGGGGAAGAGCAGCATGGAGGCTACCACCTGCTCTGCCGATAGTCCTCGGTATTCAGGTGAGCCGTTAAGCTTTGTCACAAAGTCCCGGGCAAGGGAATTGAATGTCATCACTTTGCCATTATACAGCACCTGTTTGTGCGAGAGGCTGTCGGCGGTGGCTTTCGGAACGCCGGCTATTGCAGATCCCCATGATATGCCGGGGGCGAAAAGAACCATTGCCGAAACTGTGCCTGTGTGCAGCATCCTTCTCAGCCTTGATGTTCGCGGAAATAGCAGGATTATGCCGGAAATGGCAAAGAGAGCATATCCGGCGAAGAGTATTTCCGTGGCGCCACCGTCCCGGTTTATCGCAAGCACGGTGCCGCCGTCAGGGGTGTACGACGATTGATATATGCGCCATTCGCCACACACGGCATAATGATTGACCGACACCTTATGCCTCTCTCCGCCTGCAGTGATGTAGCTGATGTAATCTCGGGGGATATCGCTCCCCGGATAATGCTCTATGATGAAGCTGTCAAGACGTAGATCCAACGGTGATGTCGCGGCGGCTTGTGATGATCGGTCGGGATATAGAACTATGTCGTGCGACTCAAATCGCAGCCAAGCCACAATCCCTCCGGCTAAAATCACGGCAAATGATAAGTGCAGCAGCAGGGTGGGGGTGTCGTGCAGAAGTGCTTTGAAATATTTAGAAAACGTCATATTGTGTCTCTGTCTCAACCACCGCTGCGCACTCCATTTCGATAAGCCATTCAGGACGGCACACAGGTGCGAGAACTATAACTTTGGGTACTGTCGGAAACTCAGTGTCAAACATCTCTTTCACCACTCCATAGTCGGCGATGTCGCGAAGATACACTATCATGTGACACACTTCGTCCCAACCGCAACCCCCTTCGTTGAGCAGCGCGCCCACGTTTTTCCACATCCTGAGCGTTTGCAGGCGTATATCGCCTTTATGCTCAACCTCACCGCGATTGTTGATGCTTGCAGTGCCCGAGATGAACACATGCCGGCGGTCGCCGTAGTCAATATAGGTGCCGCGTTCAAACGCCACGCCATACTCATAGGTGGGATTCAGATACTCAGGAGCATAAAGATATCCCATCTGTCCGGGTTTCAACCCTTTGATTGAATAAGTGTCCATAGCCACGCTGACTCTGGAATCCGCATGGCAGCCGTTTATGCCCGTGCTCGCTATGTAATGGGTGTCTTTGGTCAGCCCTGACACCTTAAACATTTCATTGCGTCCTTTGACAACACCGGCATAGTTGACATCCACGTCATGAACGAAAAACCATGTGCGAGCGCAGTTGTCGGCAAGCGAGCATCCCTCGTCCTCAAGTTTGAGGGAATAATCCATCAGCAACGCTCTGGTGGCTACTTCCGATTTAAGGTCGGGGGCACACGCGCCACCTTGCCATAGATGAAGATAATTCCCATGTGCCACCGCGTTGAGCCCGCTCTTGGTGGATACACGCTCAGCGCCTTCCACGAAATATGCCCACAGCGCTATCTTTGTGCCGTCCAAGGGTGGTTGTTCGACTACCGACACCGCACACTCGTCTGATGTGGGTAGGGATTTGAACTGATTGGCGGCATCACTCAGAAAATATCGTTTAAACACCGGGCGCACGCGGCGCCCCAAAAGAAATGCCGTTTCATCATAAGCCCTCACTATGGAATCAAGTTGACGGCTGAAACTTTCACCTGCAAGTGTGGTGGTTATCATCACATGATACTCGGCGCTTCCGCTCTCCTCCATCACTGACGTTATTTTGACAATCGCGCCATCACATTCGCGTTCTATTCTATGTTTTTTGCAATTCACTTCTATCATAATCCATTAACATTTATATTTTTAATGATATCACCCCAAAATCAATCCATCCGCAATTGAGACACTCGGTTCGAGCGTACTCTGAATCCGCAAGGATTCATCTTTCTTCCGGGGGCGGAGCGCAGAGACACCCCCGGAAAACGGAAATATCGAACAAATAATGAATCTGAAAGATTCATCGTCTCGCCCCTCCATCAATCCAACTTTTCATGACATCCGCTCCTGCCGAAGGCAACAGATCACGATGATTATATGCCCACGATGACGATACGTCACCCGCCACAGTCTGCCAAAGCAGACTTGCCGAAGCATTCCCCGGCGTTATGCGCTCCAAATCAGGAGATTTAACCGAAGCAATACCCACCAACTGGCGATAGCTCTCAGCCGACGTGAGATTAAGACCTGCCGCAGCATGGTTGCTGCCGCCGTGACATTGCACGCATGATGAGTTGAAAAATCCCTGGATGGTGCTATACATTCCTGCATCAATAGGGGAAAAATTGAAATCGATTGTGTTGTCGGCATTCTGATTAGGGGTGATGGATGTGAATGACACTACGCGTTTGCGCAGGCGGTTGAGCGCGCATATTTCAATTGATGTCACATCTTGCGTAACACCCGACATCTCGATGTTGATATTGCCCGCATCGTCAATGGCGGTCAATGGCTTGGAGATTAGTGCGAAATCACTGTCGCCGAATCCGGCTACGCACACTGAGTAATCTCCGGTCCAGGAATCGATTCCTGCTACTGTGCCCGACACCTTGACCGTCATTCCTGATGCCGGAATATCGGGCGCGTCTTCATAAATCTTTCCGTCATCGCATGATGCCGCTGATAGCAACAGCACCGGGATGAAAAATGAATTTAACATTTTCATAGTCGTGAGGTCAGAAAGTGTATTGCAGCTGTATCGTTCCGCTGTGCATGGCAAGCCCAAGGTCGTCATTGTCGCGGTCAAGCTGGGTGTCGTGTCCGAATCGTCCCATGTACTGATACATGGCTTGAAGCTTTAGGTTGGCGCCCTTGAAGAAGTAGTTGAATCCTATAGCGGGCATATTCAGCACTCCGCCTTTGTCAAGACCGTTGCGGTCCATGAGGTCATAACGCAACGCTCCTTGCAGACGGTCGGTGACAAAGTATCCGGCTTGGACGTATCCCCCCATATAGTCGTAGGATTTGTCGATTTTCTGTCGTTTGGTGAAGCCGACGTGCATGAAATACACTTCAGCTCCGAGATACAGGCGGTTCTTGAGCCACGCAAATTCAGCTCCGGCGCGAAAATCGTTGGTGCTTTCATTCTCGCTCTCCACGTTGATGGATGCCGACACTCCTATAAGCATCTTGTCGAGGTTCAGTTGGCGGGGATTGCTTTGTGTTGCCGGCATCACTCCCTTGGGCTGGAATGTGAAACGGGCGCAGTATAGAAGCGAGGGTATGTGCCAGTCATCGCTGAATGTTTTGGTGGCTGAGTTGACCGCAGCGCCGGTACCATTGAATATGCCGGCTTGGTAACCCCATTTCCCGTTGAGAAGCCCGTGGAATTCAACGCCGAGGTCAAATCCGGTGCCTATGTGTGGGCTGACGGCATTAAGCGAATAGGGCAGGATCACCGATGAGGTGAGTGATAGCGGGAGATTGGGAAACAGTGTTTCGCCAAGCGTGGTTAGATAGGCGTGGGAGAAGGGTGTTTTGAATTTGCCTATCCTGATGCCGAATTGTGGACGAAGATTCACGTCAGCCCATGCCTGTTGGAGCAGAGCGCCGCCGCTCGCTGCCGCGTTAAGTGAGAGATTGTAGGTGACGATGCCGAAAGCTTTGCCGGTGAAGCCGAGCACTGCGTAGGGGATGGCGAAGCCGCTGTTGGCGACATTGTCCTGATTGTAGGCTGCGTCAAGTCCTTCGTCGTCATAATAGTTGAAATTGGCGGCGGTTTGTACCAAAAGGTAGGGTTTGAACACGAAGTTGTTATCTTGAGTGCTCCATGAGAATCCGTCACGTCCGGCAAGGGATACTACTCCGTTTTCGGTGTCGGCTTCATACTGTGCCATTGCAGGTAGCGCGCAAAGCGCTAATGCGAGTGATATTATTTTTTTCATTCCTGTCATTGATTTTTATTATAAGGACCACAGAAACGCTATCAACGCGTCGCGGTCGCTTTTGCTCATATTTTTGAATAGGTTTTTTGAGGCTTCTCCCTCTCCGCCGTGCCACATTATAGCTTCGGTGAAGTTACGGGCTCTGCCGTCATGGAGAAAATAGGTGTGTCCGTTGACCTTCTCCTGCAATCCTATGCCCCACAGCGGGGTGGTGCGCCATTCATTTCCCATGGCAAGACCTGACACATAATTGTCATTGAGACCCACGCCCATTATCTCTGAACCCATGTCATGCAAGAGAAAATCGGAATAGGGGTGGATGGTCTGATTGCCGAGCCAAGGCAACTGGGTGCCGTTGAGGAGAGTAGACCCCCGTGGACGGGTGTGAAGAGTGGTCACGTGACACAGATGGCATTTTGCTTTGTAGAACATCTGTTCGCCATGCTGCACCTGTGGATCGTTGACATTTCTACGGGCAGGGACACCAAGTGATTGCATATATAGGTCCACACACTCCATATCCTCGGTTGAAATGTCGAGCTGGTCATAGAGAAGACCCATCATGGATCCTTGGTTCACTTGGATCTGTCCGCGGCATATCTCCTCGGGGTAACGGCTGTTGGTCACACCCATGTCGCTCGAAAAACCGAGTTCCACAGTTAAGTCGGCATGCTGTGCCTTGTTGCCTGACACCCCGAGCGATTTCACTCCGCGTTCGGTGATATAGTTGCATTTTCCCGATATGCCATATTCCGGATAATTGCTTTTGGCGGCGAGAGCCTCGATTTCGGTGGGATCGAGCGACATGATCTGTCCCATTCCCACATGGCGCAACGGAATGCGCACGGTGCAGAAGAAATCATCGGGATCGATTTCATCGGCATACCAGTCGGTGATGGTGTAGGTGGGATAGGCAAGCTCATAGGGCTCTCCGTCGGGGAAGCTGTATGATTGGTAGTGCCAGTCAACTTTCAGCTTCCCTTCCGCTTCCACGCCATATATCGACTGGTCGTGCAGCACACGTCCGTAGTCCTTGAAGAAGGCGCCGTTCTTGCGGGTGATGTAGACGAGCATCGCCGAGAAGCCGTAGGCGCCCGAGCCGCCGTCGCTCCATAGTGCCGGGCGGGTCCTGCCCGCATTGCTGTGGCAGCTTCCGCATGAATACCCGGCATACACGGGCCCCAGGCCGCCTCCGAGATTGTTGCTGCTGGTGCGCATATCATCATAGAGCTTGTCGCCGCGGATGAATCGCTGTGAATAGGTGCCTGACAGCCAGTCAGCTTCGGTGTCAAACGCTTTCGAGGAGTTGATGAATATTGTGGAGGTTCCTGCCGAAAGCGAGTAGCCTTCGGGAACTTCAATATCAAGCACATCCAAGCCGTCGTCGGTCGTGCATGACGACGCGGCAACGGCAAGGAGAACAATAGCGCTATAGACTGATTGTTTCATGACAGGATGTTACTTTACCTTTCGTGGTTGACCATCTTTGAAAAGCAGGAATTCAAGTGTGTGGAACCCTCTGATGTTCTGGGAGCTTTCAACGCGGTTGTCATCATCGCCGTCGCCCCATTCAAGTTCCGAGAAGTTGCCTGATTTCAGAACTTGAACGATGGCTTCCTGGTCAAGGGGCCAACTGTCCATGTTGGGGTCGAGACCGAGAGCGTCAACAGGTCCGAACAGGAATGCCTCGCTGCGCTCCCAAGGCTCGCGTGCTTCAAGCCATGCGTTGCACGCAGCTTCAAAAGCGTTGTCGGTGCGGTTTGAACTGAGATTTTGTACTGAAGTATATAGTGCCTCGTTGCGCTCTTTGAGCTGGAGGTAGGTGGGCAGAACTATGTTGTCGACATAGTTCACGATGATTGCATGAAGTTCTGAATTCTTGCCTGTGAGATTGGAAATGAGCGGCTTGAGCTTGTTGTTGATAACCTGTTCAAGTTCCGAGCATTTCACCATGGCGTTCAATGATTCAGATGAATTGATGTTGTTGCGAAGAGGGCTCGGGATAGACCATATTGCCGAAGCGGCGGCGTCGATTGCCGAAACCATTTCGGAGTTTATTGCAGGATCTACCGAATTGACAAGTGTATACAGTGAGGCTGCCGCCGGAGTGCCGTTTATGTCCGAGGTTCCGTAGTAGGAGTTGCGGATTGAGTAGATGTTGTTGCGGTAATCCTCGCGTGAGTGCCAGCTGTACCATGACTCCACGGCATACAGTGCCTCTTCATAGCGTTTAGCCATATAGAGATTGTAGGGGTCGCCGATTTTTGCGGTTCCTACCTCATTGGCGATGTCGGCGCATCCGTCAAGAATCTCTTCGATGCATTCAAGTTCTGAACGGTAAGAGGCATTGTTGTGGTTCTTGAAGGTAGTGGCGTATGCCTCGCCGCCATTGTAGGCGGTTGCCCATGAATTATAGAGAGAGGTTGCGTCATCTTTGAGCAGACGGGCTACATTGACAGTGTAGTTGTGCCATGAGTCGGCAACGGCTGCCGAGTAATCAAGATCTTTTGATTCGCTTTCTTTGGGTCCGTCATTGTCATCGCCGCAGGAGGTTAATCCGATGGCTGCGGCGATCATTGTCATGTAAATAAACTGTTTCATTGGTGTGATTATTTTGGTTTAATTATTGTTTCAAAATCCTGGAATTATTTGCGGATGAACCATCCTATATAGGCGATGCCGATTGAAAATTCATTCTCGCTGTTATACTGTCCTTTTCCGAACACCTTCGATGTCCCTATCTGGCGGGTGCGGTAATCGGCTTTCACCACCAGGTTGGGCAGGGCAAACCAGTTTACTCCTGCGCTCCATTGGCTCACTTCAAGACGATTGTCGGGATTGTAGGGCTTCTGTATTGATTTTTGTGGATTGTAGTATTCGTAGCGTGCGTAAGGATAGATGGTAGGGCAATTTTTTATTTTGAATATATTGCCTATGTTGAATCCCACTTCTGCTCCGTAACTGAGCGCGTTTTTTGCCACAGGAGTGAGGCGGCTGTAAGGTGAACTTCCCTGAAGCATTCCGTTGCGCTCGTTCACCGCCTTGCTGTTGCCGAGATGACCGTAAATGAGGTTGGCGCGTGCGGTCACATAGCGGTTGCGGTATTGCGCGTCCCATGTGAAGATGGTAAGTGGCACTCTGCCATAGGCAGCATACGTTTGTGGCTTATCTGCGTTTGACACTGTATTACGACAGTAATACAGTGATACACCGGTGCGTAATCCATTGATACCTAAATAGTCAACTCTTCCTACGTATGCCGGTGATGTAAAATTGTCAGTTTCGAAGAATCCTTGCTTTCCGCCGGCAACCCACTCGTCACGGTCAAATCCATTGGCATTCAATCCTGCCACAATCATTGCCTGATAGGTAGTTAGCCCTCGTCCTTTGCCGAAAGTTCCGAAAAAGGAGATACCGGTTTCGTGCCACGTCGATGGGAGTATAGATGTCTCACTCTCAGGACGTTCGTTCCCGAAAAAGTTGATTGGCTCATGGTGCGCGTTAACCATTCCCACAGGAAGCACCATGTGACCCACTCTGATGTTGAACTCTTTGATTATCAGACGTGTTAGGTGGAATTGTTCCAATGCTACCTCTCCACCTTTCTCTACTTCGGTCTCGTATTCGCCATTCTCCTTATTTTCAAGCTCGTAGGCTGTGCCTGTGCCGCCTGATTCAAACTCGATCTCAGTGCCGAGGATCCATTTCGGAGTGAATTTGTAGTCCATCGCAAGCACAAAACGTGGTATGGCGATCGTGTTGCGATGGTCGCGACTCGCCCCGTCTTTCTGGAAACGGTTGATACCGAAGTCTTTAAATGAAGCCACCATTTCGCCGTAGCTTCCTAATCGGAACTTGGAATAGCCCGTGGTATCGGCTATCTCCTGTGCGGTGAGCGTCACAGTTGACATGATTGTCAGCAGAAGCGCTGACACAAGCAGTTTACTTTTCTCCATAACGATGCAGTTGTTTTTTCTGCTGCAAAGTTACGATCGATAAAAAGTGTGGGAAATACTTAAAATTAATGAAATTAAGGGGTTATGTGACAGGATAGATACTTAAAAATGGTTAACGTGAACCCCTGTATTGATGCGTCATTTGACGCGTGACGGATTTTTTGCGATGAATTCTTTCCATGATTTGGGTCCCTTGGCTATCTCAGGTTTCGATGACTCGTAGAAATGACACAGCGCAGCTCCGAGCGCGTCGGTCGCGTCGAGCTCTGGAAGGATGTTCTCCTTTGAGATGTTGAGAATGCGTTTCAGCATCTCCTGCACCTGCTCTTTGGCAGCGGCTCCGTTGCCGGTGATCGCCATTTTGATTTTTCGAGGCTCATACTCCACGATGGGGATATCGCGGCTTATCGCCGCTGCGATCGCCACGCCTTGCGCTCGTCCGAGTTTAAGCATGGACTGTACGTTTTTTCCGAAGAATGGCGCCTCGATAGCCATCTCGTCGGGAAGATATTGCTCGATGATGCCGGTTATACGGCTGAAAATGTGTCCAAGACGCTTGTAATGAGAGTCAAAACGGCTGAGTTTTATGACTCCCATTGCAATCATCGCAGGCTTGCCACGCTTTACTCCGAGTATTCCGTAGCCCATGACATTTGTGCCCGGGTCCACACCGATGATGATGCGGTCCCAGTCACTTACAGCGTTATTTCTTTCCATCAATACGTGATTACATCTCTTCCATTAAAGTAGTGAAATGGAGCACGCGTTGCCCCCATTTCTTAGCGGCTGAGTCGAGCAATACCGGCTGATAAGTGTCAATCCACTCAACGAGGCGCTCGTTGTCGTCACACCGGAATTGGATAGCGAAATTCACGGTGTTGTCTTCTGACGGAGCCAAAATCCGCATCACCAGTGCGTCATGCATGAAGCAGTCGCGGCAAGCAGTCTCCATGTACACGCTCTTTCCCCACTCGATGAATTCGCTGATGAGCGGCTCCTCTACGCAAAATGTAGTATTTACAATCATTTGTATTAGAGATTATCAAATCCTCCGTCAATAATGACAATGATTACCATCAGGATGATGTATAGCAAGTATGCGGCAAGGCTTGCGAAGAAGCCGATCAGAGTCCACTTCTTAGCCGAAGCTGACGCCGCGCGAGCCTCTTCAAAGCGACCGGCTTGCCACAGGCTGCTCACGTTGGATGCCTTTATGATACCGACAACGCCGAATGGCAGGCAGCAGAGGATTGTCACCAGAATTGATTCTGCGAGCCAGGTCTTGGGTGGAATCTCATTGCCGTAATATGGCTGTTGCGGTGCATTGGGATATTGCGGCTGAGGCGCTGATTGTTGGGAATAGGGTTGATTTATAGGCGGAAATTGTGGCTGTACCGGAGGGCACGGTGGTTCCGGTTCCGATTTGAAATTATATCCGGATTCCGCTTCAGCAGCTCTTCCGCCGGAATATGATGAATAGAGCGCTTCGCGAATTTCGTCGACTGATTCAGCGGGAGCCCAGTCAGTCATACCTTCAGCCCACACAAGGTCAGAGCCTTTAATGCCGCGTTCAACCAATTGGGTGACCTCAAACGGACCAACCGGTTTCTGATTCTCAACGATGTAAAATTTCATATAGATTTGTTTTGTTTTAATTCCTTTTGATGTTTGAAAAAGCGTGGTATGAAGCCTATGTGCCGCAAGAGCGTGGGGAAGAATCCATAGTAGAATGACATTATGCGGAAGCGTTCCCACAGTGATGCGCGACGGTGACGGGTGGTTTCACCTTCCACCAGATAATCGATAAGCACCTCGGGTATGTAGCAGTTGCGACGCGAGCGTTGCAAGCATCTTATGCACCAGTCGTAGTCGGCTGAATACCTGTATTTCAGGTTGTATAGCTGCGCAAGTTTTTTGTTGACTATAAATGCCTGATGGCACACAGTCATCCCTTCGGCGAAACTTTTTAGAGTGAGAGTCTCAGGGGCGGTGAGATGGCGGTGGGCTATGAATTTCCGTGAGCTGTCGACCAGATCGGTTTGCCCGTAGGCTATTCCCGGATAGTCGGCGTCGATTATGGTGCGTGCTATAAGTTCAAGCGTGTCAGGGGTGTGGAATGTGTCGCCGGCATTGAGGAATATGAGATAGTCGCCTTTGGCTACCTGCATAGCTTTGTTCATCGCATCATATATGCCTTTGTCGGGATTTGAATATACCTTGGCTTCGGGTATTGCCGCGTCAATGGCAAGCTTCAGGGTTTTGTCGGTGGAGGCTCCATCCATTATTATGTATTCAAACAGGCGGCATGACTGCTCTGCCACGCTTTTTAAAGTGGGTGGCAAAGTGTTTTGTGCGTTGTAGGTGACTGTGATAATAGTGAATAGTGGAGTCATTGTGTAGTCCGATACGATTAGATAGCAAATATAGGTATTTTTTGTTAAACGGCAAATATTGGGAGTGATAAATGGATGGAGTAAAATTGTAAATTAGAATGTATAAAATATTCAAAATGTGAGAAAATGCATTTTTGCATATAGATATAGGAGTAAGATTTGGAAAAATTGAGTATCTTTGCCGACAATTATTATAATGCAAAAAAAAGCAATTGCTATGACTCGTATTTTTTTCCTTATTCTAACCGTGTTGACTGCTTTTGGCGGCACTGTCAGCGGGCAATTCATGAAGCCTGTGACATGGGATGTGTCAACACAGATGACTGATGATAATCATGGAGTGGTGTTGATGAAGGCACGGATTGACAATGGCTGGCACATGTATAGCTATGACCTTGATCCGAGCGCCGGTCCTTCGCCATTGCAGGTTAAATGGGACAAGCTTGAAGGAGTTGAGCTTTCAGGCTCGTTGACCTCCGATAAAAAGGCTCATGCGCAATTTGACTCGATGTTCAATGCCGAGCTGAGCTGGTGGACGGAATCGGTTGTTATCTCGCAGGCTTTCACTGCGACTGCCCCTGAATTTGCAATCAGCGGCACTATCCGCTACTCAGCTTGTAATGACGAAAATTGCATTCCTCCATCCAAAGAGACCTTCACTCTTAACGGAAAGGCTAAAATAGTAGAGAAAAAGGAGGCTCCGAAGGCTGAAGAGCCGGCTCCGGCTAAGGATGAAACTGAGGTTGCTGCGGTGGCTGATACCGCGTCGGTCGACAGTCTTGTCTCTGCGATAGCTGATGCTGCGGCTGCTGACAATGCCGGTGAAATGTCGGCTGACAAGCTTTGGGCTCCTGTTGATTTTTCAGGCAGCGATAACACTGATGAGGGTAATTCAACATCATTGATTTATATATTCATCACTTGCTTTATAGGCGGTTTTGTGGCGTTGCTCACTCCGTGTGTGTGGCCCATGATACCGTTGACCGTAAGCTTTTTCTTGAAAAAAGGGAAGTCACGAGCCAAGTCAGTAGCCGATGCGTTTATATACGGCGCTTCGATCATTGTGATTTATCTTCTGCTGGGATTGTTGATAACCGCTCTGTTTGGCGCAAGCTCGTTGAATGCATTGTCGACAAGCGCCGTGTGCAACATAATCTTCTTCCTCCTTCTGGTGGTGTTTGCGATCTCCTTCTTTGGAGCGTTTGACATCAAGCTGCCGTCATCATGGGCAAATAAGATGGACAGCACCGCTGAGAAGACGACAGGATTGTTGAGCATTTTCTTCATGGCGTTCACTCTTACGTTGGTGTCATTCTCCTGCACCGGTCCCATCATCGGCACTCTGCTTGTGGAAGCGGCGAGCACCGGCGACAAGTTTGGTCCGGCGATAGGTATGTTCGGATTCTCGTTGGCTCTTGCCATTCCGTTCTGCCTGTTTGCCATGTTCCCGTCATGGTTGCAGAGCGCGCCCCGTTCAGGCGGCTGGATGAACACCGTAAAGGTGGTGCTCGGTTTCATCGAGTTGGCATTGTCGCTGAAATTCCTTTCAGTCGCTGACCTTGCTTACGGATGGCACATCCTTGACCGTGAAGTGTTCCTTGCGTTGTGGATTGTGATTTTCGCATTGCTTGGACTTTACTTGCTCGGCAAGTTTAATTTCGCCCACTATGGTCCTGCCGACAGCAGCGTAGGCACAGTAAGATTCTTCCTTGCGATGGTGTCGCTTGCGTTCACGGTTTATCTTGTGCCGGGTCTTTGGGGTGCTCCTTTGAAGGGTGTTAGCGCGTTTGTTCCTCCGTTGTTTACTCAGGATTTCAATCTCTACGGCAATGAATTGAAGGAGTATGACGACTACGAAGAGGGAATGCGTGCCGCCAAGGCGGAAGGAAAACCTGTGCTTGTGGATTTTTCAGGCTACGGATGTGTGAACTGCCGCAAAATGGAGGGTGCCGTTCTTGACGAAGCCAATGTGCACAACATGATTGACAATAATTTCGTTGTCATCAAGCTCATGGTCGATGAAAAGAAAGAGCTGCCGCAGCCTATGGAGGTGACGGAGAATGGCAAGAAAGTGACACTTGACACTTACGGCGACCGCTGGAGTTATCTGCAACGATATAAATTCCAGGCAAATGCCCAGCCTTACTATGTGATTTTGAATAATGACGGAGAGCTTCTGTCGGGTCCATTCTCTTATGATGAGAATATTCCCAAGTTCACAAAGTTCCTTGAAAAAGGTATTGAAGGATATAAAAAACAGTAATGCCGGAACTTACTAATAAGTTGAGAAAGTTTGTCGCGTCGCTTGACGAGGCAAAGGTGAGGAGAGAGAGCCGGCTGTTTGTGGCTGAAGGCACCAAGTGCGTGCTTGACACGATAGAGAATTTCTCATGCCGTTATCTTTTAGCCACGGCAAAATGGCTTGACTCTCATCAGCTCAACTTGAATGCTGACATAATATATAAGGTGGTTCGTTCCGACATGGAGCGCATGAGCCACTTTTCATCGCCGCCCGAGGTGATGGCAGTATATGAAATTCCTGACGACATCATAGAGCCGGCATCTGCCGGCTCGTTGTCGTTGGCGCTTGACCGTGTGCAGGATCCGGGTAATCTCGGCACGATTATCCGCATAGCCGATTGGTTTGGCATAAGAGATATCTATTGTACCAATGACACGGTTGATGTCTACAATCCCAAGGTGGTGCAAGCCACGATGGGCGCTATTTCACGGGTTCGGGTTCATTATGTGGATTTGCCGGAATTTCTTGAGGGGACGGAGGTCCCGGTCTACGGCACATTTCTTGGCGGTGAGAATATTTTCACATCGTCATTGTCGTCAGGTGGCATAATCGTTATGGGCAATGAAGGTCAAGGTATCTCCCGCGAGGTGGAGAAGCGCGTGACACGCCGCCTCACCATCCCTTCTTATCCGCAAGGTGTCGCCACGAGTGAATCTTTGAATGTGGGTATGGCTACATCTATTGTAGTCGCCGAATTCCGCCGTCGTCAGTTTTAATCTTATTCGTCATGGCAAAACAGGAAAAAACAGTTTGGTTTTGTAATAATTGCGGGGCTGAGTCATCAAAGTGGGTGGGACGTTGCCCCGGATGCGGGGAATGGAACACCATGATAGAAGAAAAGGTGAGACCGGCGAAGGGTGGACGCGCGTCAGCTCCGTTGCGAGGTCAGGAGAGCGTGGTGCGGCCCATATCCCAGATTGAGACTCATGAAGAGCAGCGTATCAGTATGCCGAGCGGCGAGCTCAACCGAGTGCTTGGAGGGGGGCTGGTTGCCGGTTCACTTGTGCTTATCGGCGGAGAGCCGGGCATAGGCAAGTCCACGCTTGTGTTGCAGAATATACTTTCGATACGCGGCAGAAAGATTTTATATGTGTCGGGAGAGGAGAGCGCGAGCCAATTGAAGATGCGTGCCGACCGCATAGGGCGTCTCAGCGACAACTGCTACATCGTGTGCGAGACTTCAATGGACTCAATCATGGAACATATAAAGGATGTTCAGCCGCAGATTGTGGTTGTGGATTCTATTCAGACGATCGCATCTGACGCCATTGAGTCGGCAGCCGGGAGTGTGAGCCAGGTGCGGGAATGCTCGGCTCAGTTGTTGCGTTACGCAAAAACATCGGGCACGCCGGTGATTCTTATCGGGCATATTAATAAGGAGGGATCCATAGCCGGTCCTAAGGTGCTTGAGCATATTGTGGACGCAGTGCTGCAATTTGAGGGCGACGGGCATTATATGTACCGTATTCTGCGATCGATAAAAAACCGTTTCGGCTCGACTTCCGAACTTGGCATCTATGAGATGGTGCAGCGCGGACTCCGCGAGGTCACCAATCCGTCGGAGTTGCTGCTTTCGCGCAATGGCGATGAGGATCTGTCGGGAGTGGCGGTAGGTGTTACCCTTGAGGGTATCCGTCCGTTTCTTATCGAGGTTCAGGCGCTGGTGTCGACCGCCGCTTATGGCACTCCGCAGCGATCAGTGACCGGATTTGATTACAAAAGGATGAACATGCTTCTTGCCGTTCTGGAGAAGCGGGTGGGCTTTAAATTGGCTCAGAAAGATGTGTTCCTGAATATTGCGGGAGGACTGAAGGTCAATGATCCGGCGTTGGATCTGGCGGTTATATGCGCCATTCTGTCGTCGAATGTCGACATGGCTATCGCTCACGACGTGTGTATGTCGGGCGAGGTGGGTCTGTCGGGCGAAATACGCCCCATCACCCGCATAGAGCAGCGTGTGCTTGAGGCTGAGAAGCTCGGATTCTCAAAAATAATCGTGCCAAAGAATAATATAAAGGGTTTTGACACCTCGCGGTTGAAAATCGAGATTGTGGAGGTGGCAAAAGTTGAAGAGGCATTCAGAGTGCTATTTGCTTGACGGTCGGGGAGCCGGCAAAAGAGAAGTTGGTCATATTTATGATTAAACAATCTCTAAATTTGCAATTACCCCCGACTTATTCGTATATTTGTAAGAAGATGGATAATGACACATTGAAAGCTGTGGAATTCTTGCAGCAAGGAAAAATAATATTGTATCCTACCGACACCGTGTGGGGTATAGGTTGTGATGCCACCTGTGATGGTGCTGTCAGGAACATCTATTCGCTTAAACGCCGCAGTGATTCCAAGTCCATGTTGGTGCTTGTGGATTCGGTGGAAATGCTTTCGCGCTATGTGGATGAGCTTCCGGAAGAGGTGATTGAACTGATTGAGGGGGCGAGCCGTCCTACTACAGTCATATTGCCGGGAGCAAAGGGCTTGGCTCCGTCACTTGTCGCTTCGGATGGCAGTGTGGGATTCCGTGTGAGCCGCGATGAATTTTCCGCAGGGCTATGCCGTGAACTCGGCGCTCCCGTGGTGTCGACTTCCGCCAATATAAGCGGGGAGCCGTCGGCACGTAATTTCAAGGAGATTTCGGCTGAAATAAAAAACAGCGTTGACTATGTGTGTGCCACACGCCGCGATGATGAGGGAGCCGGCACTCCTTCAAGAATCGTAAAGTTAGAACCGGATAAAACTATAACTGTTATAAGAAATTGACGCTCACCGGCAAACAACGGATCATGTATGTGGCGGGCGACTTTTTGTCGACCAATGTCGCTGTATGCTTATTTGCAGCGGCACGCTATTATATTGATGACGCTTCACGCCATTTCGCATCGTTGCAGCAGTATATGTTGCATGGACCGGTGATTGAAGAGCAGTTGTTGTTTCCGCTGGGGATGTTGTTCATTTATTGGTTGTCGGGCTATTATAACCGTGTGTTTATGAAGTCACGTCTCCAGGAGCTTGAAAAGACGTTCTCCAATTGCTTTGCCGGGACTGTGGTTTTTTTCTTCATTGCCTTGATCAATGATTTGCGTCCTGACAGGGTTCACACTTATCTGTTGCTGCTCATATTGTTCGGGCTGCTGTTTCTGTGTGTATATCCGGTGAGGCGTGTTGTGTCGCGCATAGGGCGCAGAAGGGTTGAATCAGGAGTGTGGGCGATAAACACTATTGTGGTAGGGTGTGATGAAGAGTCGTCGGCGATTGCCCGACGTATTGAGGACCGGCGTATGGTCATGGGGTACCGTGTGGTGGGTTTTCTTGACTTGTCGGGTGATAAACGCAGTTTTTCCAACCGTCAGGTGTTCACGATTGATGACATAGATGGTGTTATAAGCAAGCATGATGTCAAGGCTTTTGTGATCGCCTCCACCAAGAGGGCTGAGGCGATGCGGGAACTGGTGAATCGCCTGCTTCCCACCGGCTGCTCGGTGCTAATCTCTCCCGATACTTATGAGATGCTCACCACGAGAATAAGGACTTCCAATGTTTCCGGAGAGCCGCTGGTCGATTTGTCTTCCTCCAATATTCCGGATAGCACGTTGAATGTCAAACGCGTATTTGACGTGGTGCTTTCGGTGGTGGGGCTTATTGTTTCGGCTCCGATAGTTGGAATTCTTGCTTTGTGGGTCAAGCTTGACTCTCCCGGCGGAGTGATATTCCGGCAGGAGAGGATAGGCCGTCATAAGAAGCCGTTCACGATGTATAAACTTCGCACGATGGTTGCCGATGCCGAGTCGGGAGGTCCTGCGCTTTCGGTGGCTAATGATCCGCGCGTGACCCGCATAGGCGCCGTGATGCGCAAGTACCGTCTTGACGAGCTTCCGCAGTTCTGGAATATTCTGCGGGGAGATATGTCGTTTGTGGGTCCTCGTCCCGAGCGAGAGTATTATGTGTCGCAATTATGCAAGCGTTTCCCTGCTTATGCCCTTATTCATCAGGTGAAGCCCGGGCTTACATCATGGGGGATGGTGAAATATGGTTATGCGTCGGATGTCGATGAGATGATTGAGCGTCTGCGTTATGATCTCTTGTATCTTGATAATGTGTCGCTGGGTATTGACCTGAAAATACTTATCTACACATTTAAAACTGTCTTAACAGGTAAAGGAATATGATGACGAAATTAGGAAAAGTGAAATGGCATACCTCCCAATGGTTTTATGCGTTGTTGACATGGAGGGAAAAACATATAAAGGAGAAGAATTTTATTCTTATCCTCGCGTTGATCACCGGAATAGTGTGTGGATTTGCCGCTTTGGCATTCAAGTGGATGATTCACTTCATCGCGAGCACGTTGCTGCTAAATATTGATATCACCAGCGGTAACTACCTTTACCTGCTCTATCCGCTCATAGGAATTGTCATAGTCAGCCTTTATGTGAAATATGTGGTGAAGGACAATATTTCGCACGGTGTGACACGCGTGTTGTATGCCATCTCTCAGAATAAGAGTCGATTAAAACCTCATAATTGCTACACGAGCGTTGTGGCGTCGTCCATCACCATAGGATTTGGCGGTTCGGTAGGAGCCGAGGGTCCTATCGTGGCTACAGGCGCCGCCATCGGGTCGAATCTTGGTCAGGCATTCAGGCTGTCTCCACGGTTGTTGATGATTCTCGTGGGGTGTGGCGCGGCAGCCGGTATCGCCGGCATTTTCAAGGCGCCGCTTGCGGGAGCTTTGTTCACGCTTGAGGTGCTGATGCTTGACCTTACGACCGTATCGGTTATGCCGCTTCTTATCGCGTCAATCTCTGCCGCGACGGTTGCATACGTTTTCACCGGATATGAGACTCAGTTCTTTTTTGCGCAGAGTGATGTGTTTGTTGCCGGACGTATTCCATACGTGATAGCGCTTGGAGTGTTGTGCGGATTTGCATCGCTTTATTTTATCCGGGTCATCAATCTCATGGAGGGTTTCTACTCCAAGATCAAGAACACATGGGTAAAGGCATCGATAGGCGGCGCCATCCTTGCCGGGCTTATCTTCTTTTTCCCTCCTCTCTACGGAGAGGGCTATGAGGTGATCACCGCGATGTTGAACGGAGACCCCGGAGCTGCCGTCGACGGCTCTATCTTCTATGGTGACCGAAACAATGCATGGTTCATAGTGCTTTATGTGGGCGGCCTTTGCCTTATGAAGGCTTTCGCCACCTCCTCAACCAATGGCGCCGGCGGTGTGGGCGGTACTTTTGCACCGTCGCTTTATCTTGGGTGCATGACCGGTTTCTTTTTCTCTTATCTGCTCAATCATCTTGGTTTCGGCATCGACTTGTCGGTCAAGAATTTCGCATTGCTTGGCATGGGTGGCGTGATGGCAGGTGTGATGCATGCTCCTCTGATGGCAATCTTCCTTACTGCCGAGCTTACGGGGGGCTATAATCTGTTTCTTCCGTTGCTGATAGTGTCGATCATCTCCTATGGCACAATAAAGATATTTGAACCCTACAGTATCTATGCCATACGTCTTGCAAAGCGTGGAGAACTGCTGACTCACCACAAGGACAAGTCAGTGTTGCGACTGCTGAAAATCAATAGTGTGATTGAGGATGATTTCATGAAGGTGACACCTGAGATGAGCCTGAAGCAGATGGTGGATGTCATTTCGCAATCCAACCGCAACCTCTTTCCTGTGGTGGATAATGACGGTATGCTCATGGGTGTGGTGCTTCTTGATGATATCCGCAACATCATGTTCCGCCCGGACTTATATAAACGTATGTTTGTCAATAAATTCATGACAGCCCCTCCTGCAAAGATTGAGATCGGCGACACTATGGAGAATGTGATGAAGACGTTTGACCGTACGGGTGCGTGGAATCTGCCTGTGGTAGAAAACGGCAGATATGTGGGCTTTGTGTCCAAATCCAAGATTTTCAACTCATATCGTCGGGTGCTGCGTCATTATTCGGAGGATTAGGCATCGGCATAAACTCATGCGATAAAAAATTTTTTGAAAAAAATCGGTGAGCGCTGTTACAAGTGACATTCCGTCGCGTTATAGGGGTAAAAGGTCAAAGAGAAGCAGTGGAAGAAAATATCCTTACAAAGACTTTTCAGCAATTGCGACGGAAACTTCAGCATCTTGCCGGTTCAATTCTTGGCGATGATGATGAGGCGGAGGATGCATTACACGATGCATTTTGCAAGCTGTGGACTTCTTATAAGGATATTGAAAGCGAGGCCGATGCCCGTCGTCTTTCCTACACTCTTGTCTATAACACGTCGATAGACCGCATACGTCGTTCGAGGACTCACGTGGGGGAAAGGGTTGAGTTCATCGGCGATGTGGCTGACGAGGCTGATGCCGTGTCGCATGATGAGGTTTATTCGGCTGTTGTGGCTCTGGCGATGAAAAGTTTGAATGAGAAGCAGCTTGCTGTCTTCCGGCTTCATGACCTTGAAAACAGAGGCTATGCTGAGGTTGCCGAAATCATGGGGATGACCCAGGAGAATGTGAGGATGACACTGAGCCGTGCCCGTAAAACGATTAGAGAATTATATAGACGACAGTTATGAAAAAATCAAACATTCAAGCCTCGCCGGGTGAATCTCTTGCCGCTCTTCTTGTGGCGATAGAGGCATATTTCGATTGTCGGCTTAGTGACGAGGAGGAAAAGCAGTTGCGGCGGACTATAGCCCGCACCCGTATGGTGCATCCGGCTATAGATGAGGTAAAGGCTGTGATGGGTCTCGGAAGGCGTAGTGTCGTGAAGAGAGGGTCATTGCGATTTCCGGCATCGGTCAATATCGCTGCTTCTGTCGCTTTGTTGGTGGCAGGGGCATGGGGAATATCGAAATATTTCTCACAGCCTGTAGCCGAAGAGATGATGGTGGCGTATGTCAACGGTAAGGCGGTGACTGATGAAGATGAGGTGATGAGGCTTTTTGCCGCCAATTTGGACATAATGCGTCAAGGTGTCGATGATGTCAATGAACGCATGGATGAAATGCTTGACATAATTGAGCCGGCTATTGAGGGATATAATTCAGTAAAACCATTAGATATTTGAATATATGAAACGGTTGTTATTATTCATGGTTATTTCGGCACTGTCGGTTTCGCTGTCGGCGGCAACAGGATTGCGTGTTGATAAAATCTTCAACGGGGGATATGAAAGCGATTCCGAAGTGGAGCTGATGATAATGAGCGGCGACAGTAGTTTTTTGAAGAGTAACGGAGTCTCGTTCATGCAATTGTTCAAAGGCCCGTCAGCGAAATATGCATCAAAAATCGTTCCGTTGCTGAAAGCCGACGGCAGCAAAGCTATAGGACAGAAGGTGACTTATGATAAGGGCAGGCTTCACTATGCGTTTTATTCATTGCCGCCTAAAACCGCGGGCAAGGTGAAGATAAACCGCTATATATGCTATCTTGACGGTCCAAAAAATCAGTTGAGGAATGTGATGCTCCTGTATATCGAGGGACCGATCACTCCCGATAAGGCTAACCGATTGTTTAAATCAATGTAATAAATCAATATAGATCAGATAATGAAGAAGATATTATTGCTGATGCTGTCAATAATGATAGCAAGCGTTGCTTATTGTGAGAATATCGCGGAAATGGATACGCTTCTTGCTGCATCGACGGCTAAAAGGATTGAAATAACATCCGGCAACGGAGATTACAAAATAGTAGTGTGGGATATTGACGGCACAGGTGAGCGTTTCGTGTATGAGAGTAAATCGGAAATGTCAAGCAAAAGAAAGCATAAGCATTCTCCGAATGTCACATCGTCAAACCGCGTGACCGATTTGCTGATTTTAGGGAGCGTCACTGAGTATGAGTCCAAGGTGGATGTTGCTTATATTGACGGAAGCGGAGTGACGCGCAATCTCAAGTTAAGCAATAAAGCATCAAAGGGACTTAACCGCACGATAGGTTCTTATCGAGGGACTGAGCGTTTTCTTGATATGGGTGTGACTTTCGCGAGAAACGG
This sequence comes from uncultured Muribaculum sp., assembly GCA_910589555.1. Classification (GTDB taxonomy): domain Bacteria; phylum Bacteroidota; class Bacteroidia; order Bacteroidales; family Muribaculaceae; genus Muribaculum. The sequence continues at coordinate 79,100 of CAJUTE010000004.1, read as the reverse complement.
TAAGACGAAATGGTCGGTAATATCATCGGGAATCGGTATCGGTTGGGTGACGCCGGTGTCGTCCAATGTGGGAATGGATGTTTCGATGGGCAAGTCGGTGGAATTGACCTGGGCTAATGTGATAGGCGTGAAGATGTCGCATGGCCGTCACCACTTGAGCCTCGGAATGGGTCTTGATTGGCGTAATATGGTCACTACCGGAGGATCTTATTTTGAAAAGGTTGATGGTGGAGACATTGTTATGTCGCCCTACGAGGATGGCGTGCGTGACAGGCGTTCCCGCATTAAGATATTCAGTCTTCAGATGCCATTGCTTTATAGCTTTGATTTCGGTAAGAAGCATCGTTGGGGCGTGACTTTAGGTCCGGTGGTCAATTTCAATACTTCGGCAAGCATTAAGACCTCTTGGCGTGAGGGCGACAGAGAATACTCAGTGAAAACACGTCACATCGGTCAGCGTCCGGTGACTGTCGATGTTATGGGTGCGGTGAATTACGGATGTCTCGGTGTTTATGCCCGCTATGCACCGATGAATATGCTTAAGGATAGCGCGGGGATGAAGTTCGGTTGTTTCTCTACCGGCATAATGCTATTCTTTTGATAGAACAGGATATTTGTAACAGTTAATAATTATGGGAAACCGGGGCTGCATGGGATATTGCAGTCCCGGTTCCGCTTTTATTTGTAACTTTGCACAGTCAATAGCCGTTTTTACTTGTTTTTAATACTAAAGACTGAAAAATGATTATGCAACCAGAACTGATTATATTTGATTTTGACGGCACGCTTGCCGATACAACAGCCACTATTCTTGCCACGTATCAAGGGGCTATAAAGGAGGTAGGCGCCGCTCCGCGCACCGATGCAGAGTGCCAAGCCACGATAGGATTGCCGCTTAAGGAGGGGTTCATGCAACTTTATCCTGAATTTGGAGAGGATGAGATAGACCGTTGTGTCAACACTTACCGTAAGATTTTCATAGCCAATAAGTCAAAACTGATACCCAAGCTTTATCCCGGGGTGATGGACACTCTTGAGGAGTTTCACAGGAGAGGGTATGAGATGTCGGTCGCGTCATCGCGTTCCCGCTGGTCATTGCTTGAATTTTGTGATGACAATAAGATATCCCACTTCTTTAAATTGATTTTGGGAGCTGATGATGTGACTCACGCAAAGCCTGATCCTGAGCCTGTGTTGAAAACTTTGGAGATATTGAAGAAGAAGCCTGAAGCGGCAGTTGTGGTAGGCGATATGCCTGTCGACATCGCGATGGGACGTGGAGCCGGATGTAGGACTGTAGGCGTCACTTATGGCAATTCCTGTCGAGAGCAACTTGAGGCTGCCGGCGCCGACAAGGTTATCGATGCATTTCCCGAGCTGCTGAACTTCTTGGAATAGACAAAAAGAGAGACTATGCCCATTTTGACATAGTCTCTCTATTGTTGAAATGAATGCGTTGATTATTTCAAAATTTTGTAAGATTTTGATCCGTTGCGAATAATGTATATGCCGGGTGCTGACGGCAATTCACGATAACGAATCCCATTTATGTCGTATATTTCTATTTGACCGTCATTTTCGTTAAAAATTATACTGTCGATTGAAGAAGCAGTGCCCATAATTACAGGAATTACGGCAGTTTCCCATTTGGCATTTACCGGCACAATCGCATCAGTATCATTTGTAGAAGTTTGTGATGCTGTTGATGTGCGAACAATAGTCCTCTTCTGTACAGCACGGCTTATTCTTCCTTCTACTGACACAGTTGTTCCCTCTTCGATAGTTTCTTTATCGGTGCTGATCAAAAGAATTCCATCTTCAATTTCCAGATTGAATCCTTCGATGGCATCAGACGGGAGTCGGTATTCAGATTTGTATATTTCCGGCGATCCGGTCACTGTAAATACTGAACTTAAATCAAGTTTTCCGGCTTTGGTCGCAGGATCAATTACGATTGCATCAGGAATGGTTACGGTCTGAGGGAAAATAGTGCCGGAGCTTGAAGTGTGTAGCAACGGTACTTCTATCGGTACAATGATGCCGTTAAGTTCCCCTTCGAATGACAGACGATATTCCCGATAGTCACCCTTGATTAAATTGTTATATAAGCGGTTGTGCTTGATGTAGAACTTGTCGGCATATTCTTCAGGTTCAACTTTTGTAAGTTTTACGTTCACAACTTTTCCGGAGGCATCAAATATGTCGGAACAAGCGAAGTATTTTGCCGCAAGTTCTTCTTGTTCCAGCCATCGGTCTTCAATCACAAGGTAATTGTTGCTTTGCTCCGGAGATGGGATATCTTTTACTTTGACTTTGATGGAAGTTGTCAATTCAGGATTTGAGTTGGATTTGACGGTCAAAGTAGTCTCTCCTGTTTTCTTTGCGATGAAAAAGCCGTTGTTTCTTACGTCTATAATTTCAGGATTTTCAGCAGTCCACGTATATGAGTCGTAAATATACCGGTTGTTGTAGGTATTGTTTAGGCTCTCGGTATTGGTTGTTACACTTTCAGTGTTCAGATAGTGTTTTTCACCCACTAAGCATTCCATTTCCGAGTTACTTGATGTAGAGGTGTTCCCTTCACGATCAATCACGATATCAGAAAGAGTAACCACTTCGACTTCAAAACTATCGGCAGGCGCTAAATCAGTGGCTTTGAATGATATTTGCGTAGTGCCTGTTTTTTTTGCCGTGAATAATCCGTTGCTGTCGATTGTGCCGATTTCAGGATCTTTCACGCTCCATGTGGCTACGGCGTCTTTAATGGGACGTCCATTGTGGAATGCCAATCCTTCAAATTGGCATGTGTTGCCCTCGATTACCTGTAGTTGGGTTATTCCTGCATAGTTTAAGTAGTAGTCACCTGGGTTCTTTTGGTCAGGGTCGGGCTCGGTCATGGCAAAAGCGCCTATTTCAGTTGATGATTCACCGAGCCATCCGCATATTTCAGACACACAGCAATATATTTTTACAAAGTCAATCTGGTCCAGTGTCACATAATTGCCATCTTTATCCACAGCCCATGAAATGTCAAAACCGTCAGTAGGCTCATTTCCGTTCTCAGCGTAATATGGGTTGCGGGCTGCAGTGAGGTCGCCGGTGGTGGCGTGGTTATCGGCATAGCCAAATGGGAATGCGCGGTAGGATTCGATGTAGCTTGGTGTTCTGCGGTCATACACACCTTTTATCAGCGTGCCTGATAATGACAATTTTCCATCGGTGATTTTCGCATCAGGATAATTTGCCGCATCGGGGAAATAGCTTTGCCCGTGGAAACGATTTGTGGTGAAGCCTGCTTCCTCGCCATAGCTGGTGGTGTATGGAATAGTTTGACGCACTGTATAGCCCGGATCCTCGTAGGTGAAAGTGACATTTCGGCGAGTAGTACTGAACCAATAATCACTGCCGGCAAGCTCATACCAGGTGTCATCAGGTAAACCATTCCCGTTTTCGTCTTTCATCACCATTACAGCACCGGGTTCGCTCCAGTATCCTTTAGCGTTAGCCTTGAATGCATTTCCACCAATAGTGAAATCCACGCCATAAGGATTTCTTGGATCATTAGGAATAGGGTTGTCAAAACCTACGATTACATATCCGCCGAAACTTCCAAGCGAGATAAGTCCTGTTGTTGTGGGTATGGAGTTTGATCCGGCACTTCCTCCTGTTCCTATAAGATGATTGGCTGCATCACCGAGGAATGATGTTGAGTTGATGAATTGTCCCGGAGCAGGCACGAATTCTATGATTTTAGAGATGCATGGGTTGTTGCGAAGAACCACTGTTACCGATGCTTCAGAATATTCATTCTTCTCACCTTTCCCTTCGTCAATAGTCAAGCGATATTTGAATGTGTCTTTTGACCAGTTTTCCACATCAATTGATTTAGGGGTGTACTTTATTCCGGTCGTGGCACGTCCGAATTTATCGGTGGTTTCTGCAATCTCAATTTCACCGTTCTCCGGTTGCTCCATGAATTTTATTTCAAATGGAACGGATAGTTTGGAGTCATTAGATAGAACCGGGATGACAAAAGGTTCCATTTTCTTATCGGCTTTGTATTCATCATCCACGCATTTCACTCCATAAAGCGAAGCGACATATTTTGATTCTTTTCTTACTCCATTTCGTTCAATCCATGCTGTCAGTTCGCAATCGGCAGTTATAGGCTCGATAGTGAGAACAGATTGTGCATAGTTTCCATTGACGGTTGATTCCGCGTTTGAAATAAGTTCAGGATTTGAAATGTCAATACCCCAGGTGATTCCGTTTTCTTCCCAAATGGAGGGAATGTTCCATCCTGCCGGCATATTAAAGAATGATGACAAATACACGGTAACTTTGGATTGTGTTGAGCCTCTTAATCCGGAGAGACGGTTTAAGTTGTTAGGCTTTTCTAAAGGAGTGTATGGATTGTCGGGAATTTCCAAGACTTCGAAATTGAGCACCTTGGTCGTGGTCACGCCATTATATGTACAATGTACTTTTAATTCCGCATTTCCGGTTTTGTAGGGTGTGAGGTGATAGCGTAGTTGATTTTTGCGGTATTTGAGGTTTTCATCGCTGTCATAGCCGCAGTTTTCTACCACAAGTAATTCAGGGTTTGAGTTGTCATAGGTAAAAACCATAGGATTCTCTCTCTTGCTGAAGTCGTCATTGTCATACGCGCTCCACCCTTTAGGAAATGTAAATAACTCACTCCACACATGATCTTTAGTATAGGTGTCGGGACGGGCAATAGCGTTGTAATTCAACGATGCCGCTATTGGGGGACATCCCGCCTGTTCGTTCTGTGCCTGTAAGGTTTGATGGCACAGCAGTGCCGATAAAATGAGGCACAATTTAATGATTTGTTTAAACATAAAAATTTAATTAATGATTAGTTTATGGGAAAAATTATCAATATAAAATCCGGAGGGGATAAGTAATTCAGTTGAGAAGTCGTCGGAATCGATTTTAACCGAGAAGCAGCGTCGTCCTTGCAAATTATATATGTGCAGCTCTTTTCCGCAACCATTGAGGACGGTTAATCGACGGTTGCTTATATTAATAGTTGGCTTAATTCCGGATAGGGTGTTTGCTTCGATGCCTGATTGTTTTTTAGAATCAGGGAACACAGGTATTGAAGGAAACCAATAATTCTCAATCATAGGGTATTCCCGAAGTTTGATCCCATTGCAGTCATAGGTTCGGGTGATGTAGACCGGAGTTCCGAACTCATGGAATAGCGACATATACAGTTCATCGGTATCAGGATGAACTCTCATTGAACATCCATACAATTTCCATTTTACGCTTTGTGCGGTTTCCTGTGATAAATCGATTATTTCAGAAAATTTATTGTTGTCAATGTCGTAACGGAATATTTTGTCGGTAGAGAACCAACTGTTGGCGCCTCCGTTCCAGTATAGGAGGTTTCGTTGGTTTGATGAACAAAACGCATCAGGAGTCCACGCATACCAGGAATTTGCAGGCGCAAAAATTGTTTCAGGGATTTCGATGATTTCGTACTGTAGCGAGGATGGATTGATTTTTATAAGATAGGGTAGTGTGGCTCCAAGACCATCTTTGCTTTTAGCTATGCTCGCCCATATATTTCCGTCCTTAGAGAGTACAATTGATCCTATTCCGGCATCTTTTTCGACTATATCCATTGATATGGTATGCTCCACTATGTCAGTTTCGGTATTTACCACAAGCAGTCCATATTCCTGATGAGCCACGAATAGTTTTCCTCCGGTTATCAGCATTGATCCGCATTGTCCATGATACAATGCTCCGGCAGAGTTTGTGTTGCCGCCGGAAGAATATCCGTAAGGATTCTCAGTGCCCTCCACCATTTTTGTCACAGAGTATTTGTCAAGGTCGAAAACCCACACACCGTGACTTGTGGAGATATATCCTTTATGACTGTCTAATCCGGCAAATCCGCGTCCGTCACATTGATTCCCCGACGGATCTATTAATTCTGATTGGAATAACATTTTCATTGTTATTGCATCAGCCACAGTAATGCGTCCACCGGTTATTTTTGCACCCGGATCTTTTGCCTGTTTGGCGATTAGAAAGAATCTGCCATCGTGGATAGCTCCATATTGATTGGTGCAGCCGAGCTCTTTGCCCGGATTCTCTTTTTGAAAAACTCTATAATGCCACTCTTCTCCGCTTGATGCGTTAGGATTAAGAAAGTTAATGGTGGAATTTTGATGTCCATACCAATCTTCATTTACAAAGAAAACACCATCGGTATAGTCAATATTTTCAGATGCTGCAAGCATTGATGTACAGCATAAACATATTGATACAAGAAGTTTTTGATTCATATAATTGTGTAATTCTAATTATTAGTTATTGGATCTTCAGGAACAAAATCAGCCACGGTTATGTGAAGGTCTTCGGCATGTGAAAGTTCGGTAGATGTCTCTCCAAGCCATCCGCAATATTGATTTATTCCGGTCATGACCCTTACAAAATCAACCCCCGGCAGCTTAACCGGCATTCCGTTTTTGTCAACAGCCCAATCGATGTCAAAAGAGTTCAAGTCGGCAAATTCATTGGGATGATTGTCCACATATCCCCACGGTGAAGAATATAGGACGAAATATGTCCCGTTTCCACTTTGATCGATGGCATTTTTCGCGAGTCGTGTGCCTGAAAATTCCAGTTGGCTATCATTCACCCATTTAGGATAATAGTCTTGTTGATGAAATGAGTTTTTGTGGACATATCCTGTGTCTCCTGATGAATCATGCCATCTGATGTATTCAATATCAGACAAAAAACCGTTCCCTATGATATTTCGGTCAGGATCAGGAGCATGGTATGTGATGGTATAATCATGGATGGTCGACGGTTTAAAATAGTCACTGCCAGCCAGCTCATACCAAGGGTCGTCAGGCAATCCGTTGCAATTCACATCATAGCTTACCGATACAATCCCCGGTTCGCATGAGCCGCCTTTTTCATCGGGATTAAGCAATTCGTAAAATGCGTTACCCCATATTCTGAAATCATATTCTCCTGCAACATTTATCACTGTGTGATCAAAGCCGAATGTCACATATCCGCCAAATGCCCCTAATGAAATCATTACATCATTTGTTCCGGAAATTGATTCCTCAACCTTTTGTATAATGTCGGCATAGGTGTCACCCTCCTCATATTTAGGCATATCGTTTATGAATTGTCCCAGAGCAGGGCAATATTCATACACCTTAGATATGTAGGGGCTGTATTCTACCTCCTCATGCATCACATTTATAGTGAAATTGAAAAAATAGGGCGTTGATTCGTCTATTATTTCGAATGAGATGTCATAAGCTCCTTCATCCTTGGCTAAGAATATATAGGAGGAACTGTCCGACACTTTATTGCCGTTGACTTTCCATTCATAAGCTTTTCCGGTCAGTGCCGGCTCGAGTTTTAGCTTGGTCATGCGTGGTATGAAATATACTTCGTCAATCCCGAGGCAGACAGTCGGGATATCGGAATTGCAGCTTGATAAAAACAGCAGTGCGGATAGAATGATAAGAGCCTTATTCATTTGCTTAAGAATGTTATGTGGGCGGGAATATCGCCTGTGCGTACTTTCCATTTCAGTTTTCCCTCTTTGGTGAAGCAATATAGTGTGCCACTGCTTACGTAGTTCTTGGCATCGGTAACAAATATGTCGCAGGTTTCCGGGTGGACGGCAATTCCATAAGGAATCGTTATTTCTTTTTCCGTGCCATCGGTGATGAAATTGGTAGATATGCATTCCTTCGTCGCCACATTTATTATTCCGTATGAGATGGTATTGGTGGCGGTGAAATTATTCCATTCGGTGGCATAATAAAAAAGCGAGTCTCCGTGAATTGCCATGTTTGAACATGCAACGGGGATTGTGTCGGTGACCTCCATACGATTATATCCGGCTTTTTTTTCCAGCACATACAGTCGGGAGGGACGTGTCTGATAATCGCCACGCGATGATACCCAAAGTTTTTTATAACGGTCTTTTTTTATGCGGTGAAGATTTATCCCCACTTCGATCTGTTGGATTTGCTTGAAATCGATCATCTGTATTACAGAAACCGTATTGTCATAATTCGGGACACGGTATCCCCCCGAGTTAGCCACATACATATAGTCATCAATTATCTCCATCTCTTCAGGCTGATACCCGACACTCACTTTGCGGGTTACTTTTAGTGAGAGCGTGTCGACTTCATATACCGCACCTTTAGGGGCGTCAGGATCAATAAGCACGGGCCCTACATAAGAACTTACGTAGGCTTTTCCTCGATGAAACCGTATGTATCGGCAATTAGGAATATCAATCTGGTTGATTCGTACTCCTGTCCGAGCATCCATGACTTCAACTTTATGTGAGCAATTGACCACCACATATAATTTTGACCCATAGATGCCAATGTCATTTCCTACATCGCCAAGCTCTTTTATGACATTTGGATTACGTTCTGAATAAAAATTTCGGGAATATAGTCCTGTCATATAGTCATAATAATCGATAGTGCACTTATTTGAGCCCATGTTGCCCTCGTTCACAAGATATAAACCGCGTATGCCGCTGTCATGTCGTTCATCTCCGATTATATCATATTCTGTGGGCACAACGAGTTCATCTTCTCGACAAGATGAGAATGAAGACAGTATTACAATGAGTGAGAATTTGAGTATATTCCTTATCATATTTCAACAGTTAAAGTGATTCTGAAATTCCGTTTAGGCATAGGATAGTTCAGGATGACATCGTAATCTTGGCTTAATAGGTTGTTGATTTCGACCAATGTTCGGAATGATGTTTTGCCAAAACGGAAATCTCGGCTCATTGACACATCGCTCGTATACCATGGCTGGGTATAGTTGTATCGGATATTTTCTTGCTGATTATATCGCTCGCCTACGTATATGTAACTATAGTTCAAATTCCAGTTGCGCCATGTGACATTAACCACTGCGGCTCCTTAATGTCGAGGAATGTAAGGAATCTGATCGCGGTAATAATTATCTGATTTATCGGTCACGTCTATGGCTCTTTGAAAGGTGTATTGCGTGCGTATTGTGCAATAAAGATTTTTTATCGGTTGGATTGTGACGAGAGCTGATATATCAATGCCGCGTATATCGACTTTCCCAAGGTTAAGCATGGTCCATCTGAATTGCTGTCCTTTAGGATAGGCGACAATTTTGTCGGTGACTTTATTATAGTAAATATCGGAACTTAAGCGTAATGCAGAAACAATTCCTGATGAAACACGATTATATAGTAGTCCGATGTTATATTGGGTTACCCTTTCCGGATTCAACTGGGAATTGCCCATATCGGCATAGTAAAGGTCATTGAAAGTGGGCATTCTGAACGAGCGTTTATAAAATGCCCGAATTGACAGATTGTGGTTTTTAAGTGGTGAGAGTGATAGATACGCTGCCGGTGTGACGACATTTTTGTCTTTCGGAGATTGCTGGCCTTTAAGCCGATCATGGATAAAGGTCCCGAGCAGGCTGCCCTGAAATTTTAAGATGCCATAATCTATTGCTGTGGCTGCTGACAACATATTTGTTAATCTGTCGGGCTTGGCAAATCCGTAGACATCGGCATCCAAGGTGTTCCACATGAAGTCATAGCTGGCAGAAAATTGCCACCAGCTGAATAGACTGAATTGATTAGCCGATGATAGGTAGAGTTCTTTCTGCTTATAGAGGTTGTCGATTTTTATCTGTTTGTCGTCATTATTTACATAGTGTGTACGAAAAAAGGAGTATTTAATATTATTAAGCGAGGTCAGCTTTCCGAATGAGGCTGAAAAACTCCCTTGAGTGAAAGAGTTGGTATCCCATATTCGTTCTCCTCGCCTCCATACATTATTCACAATCGCTCCGGGAACGCCTCTTTCTGAATTATAGTTGTAGACTTTGAAGTGCCATTCACCTGATTTAATGGAGCCATTAAGATTAATCTCCATGCGTGTGGCGTTTATATCTCCGTTTTGTCTCACTGCAGTAGTGTCATAGGCAAGTTCTCCTGCGGGATTCACACGGCGATAACGAAATTTGTATTTACCGCTGGAATTAATCCATTCAGCACTCAATGACGCATTTACTCTTTCTGAAAGTTTCAACTCTACGAGTGCCGACGGGTTACGGAGGTCAAACGAACCGGTGCGTAGTGTGGCTCTGAGATGATATGTCTCGGTTGGCGTGAATTTGGGCGTTCGTGTGCGTATGTATATCGTGCCGGCGGAACCGAAATCTTTGGCAGGTTGTAGTATTTCGCTCTTTTGTCCATTATACAGAGATATTTCTTCGATATTGTCAAGCGAAAATTGTCCGAGGTCAATCTGTCCATTTTGAGCATTTCCTAATTCGATGCCATCATATACCACCCCGGTGTGATTGGTGCCCATAGAGCGAATGTTGACGGTCTTTATTCCTCCCACGCCTCCATAATCTTTAACTTGAATTCCTGAGAAATAACGCATTGCGTCGGCTATGCTGTTGCTGTTCAAGCGTTGAAGCTCTTCTCCCGAAAGTTTTTGTGCTGGTATAATCTCTATAGACGGCTTATTGTGTGCCGTCACGACAACCTCTTTGAGTGTGAGTGTGTCAATTGGGGATTGGGCATCTATAGTGGTGGCTACAGATGCTATAGAAAGAAATATGAAAACTTGGTTTAATGACATCGCAAAATAATAACTGACTGATTATATTAAAATTCCCGTTTGCAAAGCTTTAAAAGATTGCGAACGGGAGAATACAATATATCAATAAGATAATTCTTGCGAATATCATATAGTGGTGATCACTGCCCATAATCCCGCAGGCGATCTTATGTCGAGATGTATGGCAGGTCTTCTGACTCATCCCATCAGGATTTCACACCTTCCCGATATTTTCTATCAGTGGTTAATTGTGAAAACCTTTATCCCGTCATTCACGAGATAGGATTTACAGCAGCGGGTACTGTCGGGGATTCTCACCCCGTTCCCTTTTAATGTGCGTCAATATCTTAACTCTTTAAGAATGCACAACCAATACGTTGGCAAATATACTGCTTTTTGTGCAATATCAAAAAAATAATGATAAAATAATCGAGCTATTTCAATTATTTTATCATTATTTTGACTAATTTCGGGAGGGTTATTTCGTGCGGATGTATTCCACGATCCATGCACCTACTTCGCGGGTGCCGTATTGCTTGCCGCTCTCTCCGGTGATGTCGGGGGTGCTTACTCCGGCGTCGAGCGAAGCGCCGACAGCTTTACGGATCAGTTTGCCTTCATCGGCAAGTCCGAAGTATTCAAACAGCATGGCTACCGAAAGAATCTGGGCTAACGGATTGGCGATATTAAGTCCCTTGGCTTGCGGCCATGAGCCGTGGATAGGCTCAAATACGGGGGTGCTTTCGCCGGTAGATGCCGAGGGGAGCAGTCCCATTGATCCGGAGATAACCGAGCCTTCATCGGTAAGAATGTCGCCGAAGGTGTTTTCGGTCACCATCACGTCGAAGAAGCGCGGGTCAAGAATCATCTTCATTGCGGCATTGTCGACAAACATATAGTCGGTCTTCACATCGGGGAATTCCGGTTCCATTTCCTGAGCCACTTTGCGCCACAAGCGTGATGATGCGAGCACATTGGCTTTATCGACCACGGTGAGATGCTTGTTGCGTTTGAGGGCATATTCAAATCCTACGCGAAGAATCCGCTCAATCTCTTTGCGGGTATAGTGGTTGGTGTCGTAGGCTACATCATCTGACTCAAATTTTTCGCCGAAGTACATTCCGCCGGTCAATTCACGGATGCAGATGAAATTGGCGCCATCTACTATCTCACGCTTCAGCGGCGATTTGTCGATGAGACATTTGAAGGTCTCTACGGGGCGTATGTTGGCAAAGAGGCCCAATTGCTTGCGCATGGCGAGAAGACCCTGCTCGGGGCGTACTTTTGCTTTTGGGTCATTGTCGAATTTCGGGTCGCCCACCGCTGAGAAAAGAACCGCGTCGCTATTCTTACACAATTCCAAGGTTTCTTTCGGAAACGGATCTCCTACGGCGTCAATCGCTGATGCTCCTACAATTCCATAATTGAACTCGACGGTGTGGCCGAAACGCTCACACACGGCTGCCATCACGTCGACACCCTGTACCGAAATTTCGGGACCGATACCATCGCCGGGCAATACTGCAATTTTAAAATTCATAATCTAATATTGTTATATAATTATTTTCCATTCTCCACTCTCGATTCTCAATTCTCAATTATATTAAGCATTTTCAGCGTAGCCTGGATAGCGGCTTCCGTCTGGTCGGCATCAAGTCCTCGGGTTTTCATCGAATGTCCGTTGAAATCCCAAGAAATAGTTGTGTGGACAAGAGCATCGGTTCTACCTCCCGGGGGAATATTAACGGCATAGTTGGTAAGAGCCGGAAACTCTCTGCCAAGTCTTGAATAGATGCTTCTCACGGCTTTTACAAATGCGTCATACTGACCGTCGCCGGCTGCAGTGGCTTGGTACTCGGTGCCGTCAATGGATAGCTTAACAGTGGCTGAAGGACGTAAACCTTGCGAGAGATTAAGAGCATAGTTTATTACCCTCACTTTATCCTGTTGTTCCTTATGCTTGATCACATCGGCAACTATAAACGGCAGATCCTCTTGAGTCACCAGTTCCTTTTTGTCGCCAAGTTCGATTATGCGGCGTGTCACTTTCTGGATATCTTTGTCGGACAGCACAATGCCGAGAGCTTCGAGATTCTTTTTGATGTTGGCTTTTCCCGAAGTTTTGCCAAGTGCATATTCGCGCTCTCTTCCGAATCGTTCGGGCAGGAGATCGTTGTAGTAAAGATTGTTTTTATTGTCACCGTCGGCATGGACTCCTGCACATTGAGTGAACACGCTTTCCCCGATTATAGGTTTATTAGGCGGAATGGTTATGCCCGAGAACGATGCGACAATGCGGCTTGCTTTGTTCACCTTGCTCTCATCTACGCCCGTCTCACACTGCAGTTGGTCATGGATCACGGCAAGAGCGCTCGAAAGTGTGGCGTTTCCGGCACGTTCGCCAAGACCGTTGATAGTGGCATGGATTCCTTTGGCTCCACCCTTTATGGCTGCATACACATTGGCAGTAGCGAGGTCATAATCATTGTGGGCGTGGAAATCAAAGTGCAATGACGGATAGCGAGTGGTCATCTTGTGCATGAACGCCAGCGTGTCGTAGGGATTCAATATGCCGAGTGTGTCGGGGAGCAGGAATCTCTTTATGGGAAGGTCCATTATCGCGTTCATGAGGTTGAACACGTAGGAGGGGGAATTCTTCATTCCGTTTGACCAGTCCTCAAGATATAGATTCACCTCAAGTCCGGCGTCTACGGCTCTCGCAACCTCGCGTCGTATATTTTCGGCATGTTCTTCAGGGGTCTGTTTAAGTTGCAGGCGGCAATGCTTTTCTGATCCTTTTGAAAGGATGTTTACAACCTTTGCTCCGACATCTTTAATCCATTGGATTGACTTTCCGTTGTCGAGAAACCCGAGCACTTCAAGTTTGTTCAGGTTGCCGGTGGCTTGTCCCCATTCACATAAAGCTCTGACCGCGTCACGCTCACCGTCAGATACGCGTGCCGACGCGATTTCCACCCGATGAACTTTCAGTTCTTCGAGCAGTAATCGCGCTATAGATAATTTCTCTGAAGCGGAGAATGAAACTCCTGATGTCTGTTCACCATCTCTCAAGGTGGTGTCCATTATTTCTATGTGGGTCGTCATTTCGCAGCTTCGTAGGCTTCGATATCAGCTTTTTTAGATAAAAGAAACTCAATGTCGTCAAGACCTTCAGCGAGACAATGCTTTTTGTAGGGGTTTATTTCGAAATTCTCGCTTTTTCCGGTGGCGAGGTTTGTGATAGTCTGTGACGGTAGATCCACTTTCACCTCGGTTTTGGGGTCATTGGCGATTGATTCAAACAATTCAGCCAAAAAATCTTCGGTTACTACTACCGGGAGCACGAAATTGTTGAGCTCATTGTTTTTGTGGATATCGGCGAAGAAGCTCGACACTACCACGCGGAAGCCATAGTCGGCTATCGCCCAAGCCGCGTGTTCGCGACTTGATCCTGATCCGAAATTCTTTCCGGCAACAAGCACGCATCCCGAGTAGGTGGGATCGTTCAATACGAAATCCTTTACCGGGTTGCCATCTTTGTCATAGCGCCAGTCGCGGAAAAGATTTTCGCCAAAGCCTTCGCGTGAGGTGGCTTTCAAAAAACGTGCGGGTATTATCTGGTCAGTGTCCACATTTTCCATGGGAAGAGGGACACAAGTGGAGGTTATTGTAGTGAATTTTTCTTTCATCGTGGATTCAGTTTTTACGTTATCGGTTATAACTTGCGCGGATCGGTGAGGCGACCGGTGATTGCCGATGCTGCGGCAACGAGCGGTCCGGCGAGTATGGTTCTCGCTCCGGGTCCCTGCCGTCCTTCAAAGTTGCGATTGGAGGTTGACACGGCAAGTTTTCCGGCGGGCACTTTGTCCTCATTCATGGCGAGACAAGCCGAGCATCCGGGCTGACGCAGTTCAAATCCTGCTTCGGCAAGAATCTTGTCAATTCCTTCAGCTTTGATCTGTTCATCGACCATCCAAGAGCCCGGCACAAGCCAAGCTGTCACATTGTCGGCTTTCTTTTTGCCTTTGACTATTGACGCGAAAGCACGGAAATCCTCGATTCGTCCGTTGGTGCAGCTTCCCAAGAATACGTAGTCGATAGGGTGTCCTTCAAGTTTTTCACCGACCGAGAACCCCATATAATCCAGCGATTTCTGGTAAGATATTTTGCCGGCTTCATCATTCGGATCGGGAGCAGGAATAGCTTCGCTTATGCCTATTCCCATTCCGGGGTTAGTGCCGAAGGTGATGCGCGGTTCAATGTCGGCAGCGTCGAAATTTATCTCTTTGTCAAATACAGCGTCATCGTCGCTTTTAAGAGTCTTCCAATAGGCAAGCGCTTTTTCCCATTCAGCTCCTTTTGGGGCATATTCGCGTCCCTCGACATAGGCAAATGTGGTTTCATCGGGGGCTATCATGCCGCCTCGCGCTCCCATTTCAATTGAAAGGTTGCACACGGTCATTCGTTCTTCCATCGAAAGATTGCGTATTGTGTCGCCGGCATATTCAACAAAATATCCGGTGGCGCCGCCTGTAGTCATCTTGGCGATTATGTACAGGGCTATATCCTTTGCGGTGACTCCGTCGCGAAGCTTGCCGTTGACATTTATTCTCATTGTTTTGGGCTTGGGCTGCAGGATGCACTGCGATGCGAGCACCATCTCCACTTCCGAAGTGCCGATGCCGAATGCTACAGCTCCAAATGCGCCGTGGGTTGAGGTGTGGCTGTCGCCGCACACGATTGTCTGTCCCGGCAAAGTCAATCCGTTTTCCGGACCAATCACGTGGATGATGCCGTTTTTGCGGTGTCCGAGTCCGAAAAGCGTAAGTCCGAATTCATTGGCATTGCGAGTCAATGTCTCTACCTGGTTTCGGGAAATGGGGTCGGCTATCGGTTTGTCTTGATTCAGGGTAGGGATATTATGGTCGGGAGAGCAGATTGTCTTGTCTTTTCTAAATACTTGGAGCCCTCTTTGGCGGAGTCCGTCAAATGCTTGCGGACTCGTCACTTCATGACAATAGTGTCGGTCGATATATAATTGCGATGGACCTCCTTCAATGAGGTTCACTACATGGGAATCCCATATTTTGTCAAACAATGTATTTGCCATTATGTCGAATTAGCTTTGTTTAGTGAACGAATTTGTTTATAGCGTCAATGTATGCTTCGGCACTCGCCGCCACGATGTCAGTATTTGCCGAGAAGCCGTAATAGCTCACTCCGTCATGCTCGACTGTCATGTGGACTTTGCCGATGTCGTTGCTGCCCTTGTTGATTGCCTGGATGAGGAATTCTTTCACAAGCATCTTGCGGTGGATGATCTGCTTGATGGCTGAGATAGCGGCATCGACAGGACCGTTGCCTGAAGCGCACGCCTCAAATTTTTCTCCGGCTATGTCGAGTCCTACCGAGGCAACCGATTTGATGCCCACACCGGCAGTCACCTGAAGGAAGTCGAGTTTGAGTCGATGCGAAGCCTTGTGGTGTTCACCGGCGAGCATGAGCACATCGTCGTCGTTGATCTCTTTTTTCTTGTCGGCAAGACGCAGGAAGCCCTCGTAGGCTTGGTCAAGAGCCTCTTTCGACAGATCGATGCCAAGCACATGAAGACGATGCTTGAGGGCGGCACGTCCTGAACGGGCGGTGAGCACGATTGAGTTTTCATCGACACCCACATCTTTCGGGTCAATGATTTCGTAACTTTCACGGTTTTTCAGCACACCGTCCTGATGGATGCCTGAGCTGTGGGCGAATGCGTTGCGTCCCACGATAGCCTTGTTGGGCTGTACCGGCATATTCATCAGGCTCGATACCATACGGCTGATGCCGTATATCTTGGTGGTGTTGATGTTGGTGGTTATATCTAGTTCGCGGTGCGACTTGCATATCATCGCCACCTCTTCGAGAGAGGTGTTTCCGGCACGTTCGCCGATTCCGTTTATGGTCACTTCCGCTTGACGGGCGCCGTGCATCACACCCGACATGGTGTTGGCGGTCGCCATTCCGAGGTCGTTGTGGCAATGTGTGGCTATGGTCACATTATGGATTCCGTCGACGTGCTCCATAAGGTACTGTATTTTCTCTCCGAATTCTGATGGCAGGCAATATCCGGTAGTGTCAGGAATGTTGACAACTGTGGCTCCGGCTTTCACCACCGCTTCCACCACACGGGCGAGATATTCATTGTCGGTGCGTCCGGCATCTTCGGCATAGAACTGCACGTCCTCAACAAATCGTTTGGCATACTTCACACAGGCGATTGCTCTTTCGAGTATCTCTTCGCGTGATGAGTTGAATTTGTACTTTATGTGGTAGTCCGATGTGCCGATACCGGTGTGGATGCGTTTGTGCTTGGCATATTTCAATGCATCGGCGGCAACACGTATATCGTTTTCAACGGCACGTGTCAACGCGCATATAGTGGGCCATGTCACGGCTTTTGATATTTCAACAACCGAATTGAAGTCGCCGGGACTTGATACCGGGAATCCTGCTTCAATGACATCGACTCCGAGTTCTTCCAGCGCTTTTGCCACCTCGATCTTTTCGACGGTGTTGAGCTGGCACCCGGGCACTTGCTCGCCATCGCGCAAAGTGGTGTCAAAAATAAATAATCTGTCGCTCATATATGTTATATTTTTTTGTTTTTTCAGAATAAGCTGCAAAATTAGCATGAATTGGCGATATTATCAAGCGTTTTGCTATTTAATTGTGATATTTTGTAATTAATAATATGCGTAAATGCACAAATTTGAAATTTTGGGAAGCATTTTCGCTTGTTTGAGAGCAGGCTGCCGGCATGGGCGATAAATTTGGGGGTGTATTGGCTATAATATGGAGTCTGAGAATATTTTTTATAATAAATGGGATTCTATTTAAAGATGGTTAGCACTCTAAACCTTAACTTTGAACTTAAAATATTATATCACATGAAGAACAGAATTCTGCTATTAGTAATTTTAGCCCTGTCGGCACTGTCGGTGTATGCCGGTCAGCCGACGAAAGTGGCATGTATCGGCAACAGTATAACCTATGGGGTGGGTGTTGCCAACCGAGAGAAAGACAGCTATCCGATGATGCTGTCACAAATGCTTGGTCCGGATTATGAAGTGCGTAATTTTGGAGTAAGCGCCAAAACCATGATTCGCCGGGGAAAGTCTTATATGAGTGAGAATGCGTTCCAACAGGCGTTGGATTATAACCCTGATGTCCTGTTGGTGAAGCTCGGGACTAATGACACAAATCCGGTGGTGTGGAAATACAAGGGTGATTTTATCAACGATATGACGGAGCTTGTCAACAGTTTTCGTAAAAACAATCCTTCGGTGAGGGTTTATCTGTGTTATCCGGTTACAATCTATACCGACAAGATGCAACCGCGCGAGAGAGTGCTTACAGCCGAATTGATTCCGATGATTGATAAGGCGGCTAAAAAACTCCATGCCGCGACCATTGACTTGCATACCCCCACGATGGGTATGGCTGACGGTTTTGCCGATGCTCTGCATCCTAATGAAAAGGGTGCCAAAGTCATCGCTGAGACTATCTACACGGCATTGACCGGTGAAAAGAAGACTCACGTCACTCAGCCTTTCCCCGGCTTTAAAAGCAGTTGGAAGGGATATGACCGCTATGATTTCAAATACAAGAACCGTGATGTAGTGGTGGTAGTTCCAGAGAAAGCTCTTGAAGGAAATCCGTGGATATGGCGACCGGCTTTTTTCGGCGCGTTTGCCAATGCTGACGAGGCTCTGTTGAAGAAGGGATTTCATGTGGTGTATCATAACATGACGCATGAGTATGGCTGTCCGTCATCGATCAAGGCGGGAACCGATTTCTACAACAGCATGGTGTCGCTCTATGGATTTTCGCCTAAGGTTGCTCTCGAAGGGTTGAGCCGTGGCGGTTATTATGCTCTGCGATGGGCTGCCGCCAATCCCCAGAAGGTAGCGTCGCTGTATCTCGACAATCCGGTGTGCGACATTTTCAGCTGGCCGGGTAAGGGACGTGCAAAAGAATGGAATGAGTTCACATCCTTGTGGGGTATTGAGAATCCTGCTCCTGAATCGTTCAATGGCAATCCTATTCACAATCTGCGCCCCTTGGCTGAAAACCGGGTGCCCATCCTCGCCGTGTGTGGCGATTCCGATAAAGTCGTGCCGTTTGCCGACAATATGAAGCTGCTCCGCGACGAGTATGTGAGGCTTGGCGGTCCTATAAGGCTTATAATGAAACCGGGTGCCGACCATCATCCTCACGGGCTTGAAAATCCGGAGGCGATTGTAGATTTCGTTGTAAGCCACACTCCTGAGTTCAAGTCTCATCAGAAATATGTTGCAAGAGGATCATTGCAGAACTCGCTCGTAAGATTTGAGAAAGAGAAGAAAGGCAGAGTGGTATTCTTCGGCGGTTCGATAACCCACATGAAAGGGTGGCGTGACATGATCAAGGAGCAGCTTCAGCAACGATTCCCTGACGCGGAATTTGAATTTGTGGAGCAGGGGCTTCCATCAGCCGGAACTACACCTCATGCTTTCCGTATGGCTGCCGATGTGCTCTCCGCCGGTCCCGTCGACCTCATGTTCATCGAAGGCGTGGTGAACGATTATGGAAACGGTTTCACCCCTGAGCAGCAGGTGAGAGGCATGGAGGGTGTGGTGCGTCATGCCCTTGAGGCAAATCCATACACCGACATAGTCATGCTGCATTTTATTCATGACAAGTTCATCGATATGTTTGCCAAGGGTCAGGTGCCTGATGTGATTATGAATCATGACCGTGTGGCAAATCATTATCTTATCCCCTCGATAAACTGTGCCGGAGAGGTTTCGGAGCGCATCAACCGTGGTGAATTCACGTGGAAAGAGTTTGGCGGAATTCATCCATCGTGGGAAGGACATAAGTATTATGCGGCAGCTATAAATGACCTCTTTGACACAATGTGGAATGATTCTGTTCGGGCTCTTAATGCACACGAAATTCCGCAGCTGCTCGACAAGTTCAGCTTTGTCGACGGGAAATATGTAGATATGAAAAGTGTGAAAGTTAAGAACGGATGGAGCTTCTCCGATTCATGGAAGCCCGATGATAAGGCAAAGACACGTCCGGGATTTGTGAATGTGCCTATGTTACACTCCACAGTGCCAGGAGCCACGTTTACGGTGCCTTTCACCGGAAGCGCTGTAGGGCTGTTCATGGCGTGCGGACCACGTTCCGGAGTGCTTGAATATAAGATTGACGATGCGCCGTTCAAGGAGATCGACACCAACACGGCTTGGAGCCATAATCTTTATATTCCGTGGCTGCATCTGCTCGCCGAGGAGCTTGATGACTCAGTGCCGCATAAACTCACTCTCAGGCTTAAATCCACCGGCATACCCACTCAGGCGGTTATCCGCAATATAGTGGTGTCAGGAGGCAAATAGATGATAAAGAAAAATGGGCTCGATTATCGAGCCCATTTTAGTAGTTCTTTGAAAGTGACCTTTCTGCCATACATCAGGATTCCTGTGCGGTAAATGCGGGAAGCGAAGAATGTGAAAAGAAAGGCGGTGCCATACAACAGTAGTACGCTCGTGGCTATTTCCCATGCCGGAACATCGTAAGGCAGACGTATCATCATCACAATCGGTGAGGTGAACGGGATGAATGAGCATATCACGCCAAGGGTTCCGTCGGGGTCCTGCATACATCCTTCTCCTATAAGAAGGGCGAGGATGATGATCATCATGACGGGAGTCATGAACTGGTTGGCATCGCTCTGTTGGTCGACTGCTGATCCGAAGCCGGCGAAAAGCGATGCATAGAGCAAGTATCCTCCTATGAAATAAAGAACGAAAATGAACAGCAGCTTGCCCCAGTCGACTCCAAGTATAGCCTGTACTATCTCTTCGCCCTCCGAAATGGGTAGCTGAGCCATCTCGCCCTGAAGTTGTGCCGTGTCGGCAGGTGATGAAGTGAAACCTATGGCTGAGAGTGCGAACAATCCTATGCCTACAAATATTGACCACACGGCTATCTGGGTTAGCCCCACCAAGGCGATGCTTACAATTTTGCCAAGCATCAACTCAAGCGGACGGCAGGAGCTCACTATCACTTCCACAATGCGGTTGGTTTTATCCTCGACCACCGAGCTCATGATCATCGCGCCATACATGAGCACGAATACATAGGTGAGCATGGCGAGAGCCATGCCGATTATCATCGACAGGGTGCTTGACGACACGCTTTCGCCCTCTTCATCCCAAGTGTGGCTCTTGACCGACACTGAAATCTGGCTTTTTTCGATGATATCAGCAAGTCCGGGGATGTCGTAGGAGCTGATTTTTGCATCGGAAAGACTCTTTTCGAGCACATCCTCGACCTCATTGTTCAACGACATCTTCACCGGATTGTCGGAATAGATGTTGACCTGGTGCGTAGTCTCCACATTTGCCGGAATCACAAGGATGGCATATATGTCACCGTCGGCTTTCTCATACTGCTGTTTTATCTTGTCGATGGGAGTGTTTTCAAGAACTTGGAATTTGTAGTCGTCAGTGTCCTTGAAGTCTTTGCCGTATTTCCCTGACATATCCACGATCGACACGAGGCGCGCGTCGGAACTGTTCATGTCCATGAGGAGTGCCGGCACAAGCATAAGCCCTATCATGAGTATCGGGGCAAGAAGCGTGACAAGGATGAATGATTTCTTTGCTACGATAGCCTTGTATTCACGCTCGACTATTAGAAAAAATCTGTTTTTATTCATTGGAGGATGTGACTGTTTCGATAAATATTTCGTGCATGGACGGTAGAATCTCTTCAAATCCCATGAGCGTATAGTTGTTGTTCAGTGCGTTGATCGCATTTTTTATTTCCACTCCGGGATTGAGCCTGATTGTGGCGTTACTTCCCCCGAGGCGATGGGGCGAAACCGACTCAATGGCGAAAAGTGAATCGTCGGGTGCGAGCACCGGTTCGGCGATGTGGATGCGATACAGATGCTTGGCAAATTGACGACGTATGTCGTTGACATTGCCTTGTAGCACCACCTGCGAGTGGTTGATGAGGGAGAAGTTGTGACACACCTCCTCGACCGACGCCATATTGTGGGTTGAGAACAGTATTGTGGCGCCGTTCTGATTTAATCGCAGGATCTCTTGTTTGAGCTGCTCGGTGTTCACCGGGTCAAATCCTGAAAACGGCTCGTCAAATATAAGTAGTTTGGGATTGTGTACCACAGTGGAGATGAATTGCACTTTTTGCGCCATGCCTTTGGAAAGAGCCTCGATCTTCTTGTTGCTCCATTCGCAGAGATTCATTCGGTCGAGCCATTCATTTGCCGATTTGATGGCATCATTTTTCGACATACCCTTTATTCTCCCTAAAAACACTATGTGGTCGAGCACTTTCATCTTTTTGTAGAGCCCGCGTTCTTCCGGAAGGTAGCCTATGTGCATCACGTCTTCCTGGGTCATAGGCTTGCCGTTGAGCAGCACTTCGCCCGAGTCGGGGCGCGTGATCTGGTTGAGGATACGTATGAGAGATGTCTTCCCGGCGCCGTTGGGGCCGAGCAGTCCATATACACACCCCTCCTCGATGTTGAGGTTCACATGGTCAAGAGCGCGGTGTCCCGAATAGTCCTTGACCACATCGTTAACAGTGATAATGTCCATTTTTGGTATCTGTATTGTGGTAATGTTGATTTGGAGCCTTTCTGTCTAAGCTTCGGTGGTGAGTTGGAGGCAAGCCCAGTTGTCGCAAGTGGTATGTCCTGATTCTTTCAGCCCGTATTTTACAGCCTCCTCCATGATCACCGGTATGTCGTTTTCGTAGAATCCGCTCAGCAGCATGATGCCTCCGGGGTTAAGACGAGCGGTGTAGGATTTTAAATCGCCGGTGATGATATTGCGGTTGATGTTGGCGATGAAGAAGTCGGCATTGTCGAGCGATTCAAGCGCCGATGCATCGCCGAGGATTACGTTGATCTCCGGGTGATTGTTTATTTTCACATTTTCAACAGCGTTCACATGAGCAAATTCATCGATTTCGATTGCGTCAATCTTAGTGGCTCCGCGCATTGCGGCGAGAATGGCGAGGATTCCTGTGCCGGTGCCCATGTCGATTACTCGCTTGCCTTCAAGGGGCAGTTGCAGCAGGCGGCGTATGATGAGCGATGTGGTCTGATGGTGTCCGGTGCCGAATGCCATTTTGGGATCGATCACTATATCGTAGGGCATCGACGGGATATCCTTGTGGAATGAGCTGTGGATCACACACGCGTCGTCGACCACTATAGGTTGGAAATAGTTTTTCTCCCACTCGGCATTCCAGTCCCTGCCTTCCACGGTGGTCCACTTTACATCGATGACCGCTTCCATCGGGAAGTCATTCACTACCTCCTTGAATGCGTCGGCATCAAATAGTTCCTGTTTCACGTATGCTGTAAGTCCGGTTTCGTCGGGCACGAAGCTTTCATATCCTTTTTCGCACAATAAAGCGGCAAGCAGATCGGTCGAGGTTTCATCGCAAGGTGATATGTCAAATCTTGCTTCTACGTAATCGTTCATTGAGTTATGTTTTTTCTTATTAGTCGCACAAAGATACGAATAAGTTCCATAGATTTTTTAACTTTGCGGTATTAACATGAATTATTTATGAAAAGAATAGGACTCATCATTATAGGGTTGTTGGCGGCGGTGTTGGCTGCCGATGCGTGTACATCGGCGATTGTGAGCGGAACGATGACCGACACCGGCAAGCCTCTGCTATGGAAGAACCGTGACACCGATTTTACCGACAATTTTGTGGCAAAGGTGGCGCCCTCAGCTCCCGGCGAGCTTGCCTACGTGGCTCTCTTCAATGCCGGCGACTCATTGCTCGCCGAGGCATGGATAGGGGTCAATGAAGCGGGATTTGCCATAATGAACACTGCGTCCTATAATCTTGCCCCCGACACGGCGACTTATAAGGACCGTGAAGGAGCCATCATGGCGGCTGCATTGAAAAAGTGCCGTACGGTTGATGAGTTTGAGCGCTTTCTTGACGGGTGCCAGAAACCTATGGGTGTGCAGGCTAATTTCGGAGTGATCGATGCCGGTGGTGCCGGAGCTTATTTTGAGACTGACGATAATTCATTTAAAAGATATGATCTCGCCGATGAACCATCGGGGGTGATTCTGCGCACCAACTATTCCTATTCGGGCAATCCCGATGAGGGGTTCGGCTATATAAGGGAAAATACGGCAAAGCATCTTCTCAAGCCTTATCTTGACGGTAAAAAAGCATTGACCCCATATATTTTCACCGATGTGCTGTCGAGGAGTTTCTACCATTCCCTTATCGGCAGGGATATGCTTGACACCGATGATGAGTGGATGGTGGATCAGGACTTCATCCCACGGCGTTCCACGAGTGCCTCGGTGGCTATCGGCTTCGACGACGCCGGGAGCCCGGTGATGTGGACCGTGCTCGGCTATCCGCCATGCTCCTACGCCCGAAAGGTGACTCTTGACTCGGTTCCTGAGGATATGCAGCCTGAGCCAGCCACATGGCGCAGCCGGTTTTGCGATGAAGTTAACGAACGCAAAGCCGAAGTATTTCCCATAAAACGTGGAAGCGGAAGCCATTATATCAATATCCCGCGCTTACGCCTGTACAATGACTCACTCCGGGGCAAGAGCCGTGAAGCTGCTTATTCATACATGCTGTTTTAACAAAAATTTAGATTTATTCGCTTAAAAATAATTATGCGGATGAAATAAAAATCATAGATTTGCATCTGTAAAATCCTCCGGCAATGGATGGTATTGTTTGTACTTCAGCGGGATGAGGGGATGGTTGTCGCATACCGCTCTGATTCTCATGATGTTCAGACTCTTGTGCGTATAATCTTGCATTTCTTTTATAACCAATGTTTTAATTCGCATTATGATACTAAAGCATATTCCTGTGTTGTTGACCTCTGCGATGCTTCTTTTTTCTTGCAGCTCCAACGATGATCCCAAATCAGGTGGTGAGACTGAAGAGCATGTCTATTCGTTAACTGCCGTGCTTGACAATGTGAAATCAAGGATAAGTTATCAGGAGGATCCTGAAAGCCATGACCTGAAGATGACGTGGGACGAGGGCGATGTCATACGCCTTTACCCCGATGCGTCGATGAACGACCCGGAGCCTTACTATGACTTCATAGCCAATACCGGTGCCGGCACATCCCACACTGTGTTTGTCCATCAGGGCTACATCCTCAACTGGGAGCATTGGTCGGGTAAGGCAATCTATGTTTTCCCCGGCGGTGACAATCTTGAAGTGGATGTCGATTCCAAAGAATTTCTCTCGAAAGCCTACGTCCAGAAGTCAAATGGCAATACCGAGCATCTGAAATATGCCGAGCACGAGCTTGGTGAGGATGGATCGAAAAGATACACTGAATATTGGTCGCAGTTCCTAAAGGATGCCAATCTGAAGCATGACCATCAGCTCACATTCAGCCATCCCCACACAGTGGTCTACAAGGTGATGCTCCGAGGTTTCATTTTCGATATTCCCGGCGGATCGGAGCTCAGGATGAGCGGTGACGCATGGGGCAGAGAGGTGACAAAGCTCACTCTTGGTTCAAAGGACGACACGGAGCCGTTTGTCAAGGTCGGTGAGTATGGTAAGGATGGCTATGAGGACAATGTGCTCACGGCATACATTATCCGTCAGATTGCCGGCGATGTCGATGGAGAAATAAAGAATGGGGAGAAGCTGAAGTTTGAACTTCTCACCTACGATGAGCTCGACGGCACGGTGATGCCGCTCGATCCCGAAGACACGATGAGGAATGATAATCCCGATTATGGTCCGGACTATCTAACCAATCTGCCTTGGGGCGACGAATATACATGGAATGTGACGGCTACCGCTGATATCGAATACAAGGCAGGCGACTATGTTGTTGCCGACCTTACCAACACGTCAAGGGATTATGCATATCCGAAAGTCGCGGTCGACCTTGGGCTCCCCCTCAAGTGGGGTGCATTCAATATCGGTGCTAAAAAGATTGATGATCCGGGAGAATATGCCGTCTGGGGCAAAAACACATTGTATACATCGGGTGGAAGCAATCTGCCCCAAGTATATGGTGGTGAGTGGACCTCAGGAGATCCGGAGCATGATGCCGCTTCTTCTAATTGGGGGAATGAATGGAGAACTCCCACTTTCAATGAGTTTCTTGATCTCGCGCATTATGCAGAGTGGCTTGACAGCAATGATTCAGAGGCAAATAGAGCCGGAGCAAGATGGGACTTTGAATTGGATGCAAATGACCGCATCTATTATTTTAAAACGAATCCCGCGCGTGATATTAATGGCGTCAAAGTGGCGCTTGTCAAGTCAAAGACCAATGGCAAATATGTATATCTGCACATCGCCGGCAATTTGCAGTCTTCTGTTGGAGTGCAAGCCTCGACGAGAGCGTTTTACAATACTTCAAGCTCAAAGAATAATGGCACAGTAGTGACGATGTATTGCATTCGCGAAGATAGAAATGGATACTACCTTGGACTTTCAGACAATAAATCTTCAGGTGGGGTCACGATAAAACAACTGGCTGCATCAGTCAGGGCTGTCAAGCGCCAAACCGGAGCCTATTAACACGAATCCGCAAGGTCATCTTCTTGCCGCTCTGTAAGACAGAGATTCATCTTTGGGTAGCTGTGCCGAGGCGAAGCCGTATCGGCTTTAGCCGCTCTGCCTTGCAGAGAGACCCACGGAAAGTGAAAAAATAATTGATTCTGAAAGAATCATCAATTGCTCTGCATTGCCGATTCGATTGACTGAACCAATTGGTCCTCGGTCATGAATCCCACATTGCGATCGATATTCCCTTCCTTGCTTACTATAAGAACGGTGGGGATGGAGCCCACGCCATATTCTTTAGCCATGCCGGGGCAACTGTCGACATTCACTGAGATGAATCTCACCTTGCCTTTGTATTTCTTGGCGACATTGTGGAATATAGGCGAAAATTCTTTGCATGGAGGGCACCATTCAGCCCAGAAATCCACCACTACCGGTTCCTTTTGAGGCATTCCGAACTCAAGAGTGTCATTGGGAGCGAGCACAATAGGCACCCCTTGGGCAAATGATTCTTCCCATGCTGTTTGGGCGGCATCCTGTTTGCCGTTGGTGGAACTGCAAGCCATGAACGAGGCTATTGCCGCGATAGCCATAAATGAAGTTAAGATTCTCATAATCCAAGTATTTTATGTCTATGTTGACATTTTAACTGCTTTTGCTGAAAAAAGACAACAAGGTGTTTTCGAATAGAAAACACCTTGTCAATATCATTGGTTCATGCGTCGGTTGCCGATTAGAGGCAAGAAGCAAGAGCGTCATTGGTTTTACGCACAGCTGCAGCACTCTTTGCGAAGAGAGCTTTCTCCTCGTCGTTGAGCTTGATGTCGACGATAGCTTCGATACCGTTCTTGCCGAGAAGGCAGGGAACGCCGATGCAGAGGTCTGATTCGCCATATTCGCCTTCCACGAGAGCAGAGCAGGGGATGATGCGCTTCTGGTCGTGAAGCACAGCGGCTACTACAGCTGCCGATGCAGCGCCGGGAGCATACCATGCTGATGTGCCGAGGAGCTTGGTGAGGGTGGCGCCGCCTACCATAGTGTCGGCTGCAACCTTGTCAAGAGTTTCCTTGTCAAGAAGCTCGCTTACGGGAATGCCGCGGTATACAGCATAGCGGGTCAACGGAATCATGGTGGTGTCGCCGTGTCCGCCGATTACCATACCGTCGATTTCGTTGGGGTTGGCATTGAGAGCAACGCTGAGGAAATATTTGAAGCGTGAGCTGTCGAGCGCGCCGCCCATACCGATGATGCGGTTCTTGGCGATGCCGGCAGTCTTGTGGATCAAATAAGTCATGGTGTCCATCGGGTTGGATACACACACGATGATAGCGTTGGGTGAATATTTAAGGATATTGTCAGTAACTGATTTAACGATACCTGCGTTAACTCCGATAAGCTCTTCACGAGTCATGCCCGGCTTACGGGGAATACCTGAAGTGATGACAACAACATCGGAATCCTTGGTTTTCTCATAGTCGTTGGTGACGCCGACCATGTGGGTGTTAATAGTTAGAAGATTGGCAGTCTGCATGATATCCATGGTCTTGCCTTCAGCAAGTCCTTCCTTGATATCAATCAAAACCACTTCGTCAGCAACATTGTTGGTGACCAATACATTAGCACAGGTAGCACCTACGTTTCCTGCTCCTACAACTGTAACCTTTGACATAATTGTAAATATTAAAAACCTAAAATTTTAATTTTTTTCTCAGGCACAAAATTAATGAAAAATTTCCGTAATTCACTCTATAACGCAAAATAATTACGCCCGTTAACATAAAATATCTAAAATTTCCATGCTGCCATATAAATACAGCCTCGGGCGGTGAGCGATTGTTTCGCTTTTGCCCGAGGCTGGTGAATTGTGATATAGGGTTGTCGTGTCAATGCGGATTTACGGCACGACAATCTTGGATATGCCGGAAGCTGAACGGACTATATAGATGCCTGGTTGCAGACTGTTGAGCTCCTTCTCGGTTGCCTGTCGGCGTATGAGCATGCCGCTGATAGAGTAGATGTCGGCAGGGAATGCCGGCGCAGTGTCGATGCCTGCGTTCTCTATTCCGGCGGTGGTTGACACGTACAGGGTTCCGGTGACGTCAGTGCCGTCGGTGGCTTTGGCGTAAATGACGCAGTTGCCGTCGTTCACGATGGTTATAGTGCCTGATTGGGTCACAGTGGCGACCGATTCGTCGCTTGAGCTCCATTCAAGAGTGCATCCTGAGGCTGATTTCGGGAAGATTATAGGTTGTGGTGAGAAAATGTCACCCATCTGTCCGGAGATATGATTGTCGGCAAAAGAGATGGAATATACCTTATTGGGGTCAACGACTATGATTTTGCGTTTAGCCGGCGCTGAGGAGGAGTTGGTTTGGGCGACATTTAGTGTCGTTTCCCCCACAGAGATGCCATTGATTGTTACGCTGGAACCGTAGGGATATGAATCGAATGTGGCGATCTTTAGATTGTCGATCGCCCATCCGGCAGTCAGTTTTTGACCGATATATTCAGCGGCGTTCACTACAGTCTTATCTCCTTGCGCGATGAGCACCTTCTCAGGTAGATGTGTCGGAATGTATGACCCGTTGCCTGAACTTACCTCAATATTGCAAAATCCGAATACTCCTGTTTCCGGATCGTAGGCGATGAGTGTGCCTTTTCCGAGTTGCACTGCCGTAACCTGCCCGTCTTTAGCCACTCCGATGACCTTGTCGGATGAGTCGGACGGTTTTACAGTCCATATCAATTCCTGATTGGCTCCGGCAGGCGATACTGAGGCAGAGAGATATGCCACATCTCCGGCTTTCATATACAGATTTTTATTCGACAGTTCAATCCGGGTTACTTTTGGTCTTCTGACGTTGACGGTGATGGATTCTTGGATTGCCGGATTTTCGGTGTTAGTAGCAGTCAGCGTGAATGTTCCGGGTGAATAGTTGCACTCTACTTTGACGCTTTCTCCTGTTTCTTCGCCTATTATGCGGGCACTGCCCGTTATGCTCCATGAAAAAATGTTGCCATATTTGTCGGGCTTGATTTCGCATTTGTAGCTGTATGTTTTGCCTATTTCCGCAGTGTAAGATCCGTAAATGTTAATTTGGATAATCTCGGTTTCGGCATAAAAATCAGAGAAGATTCCTGAGCCGTCGGCGGCTTCTGCTCTTAGCCAAATTTTGGAGTGTCCTTCGCTGGCTTTGAAAGTTCCTTCGGTGAGTATCTCCGCTGAATTATCGGGAGATGTCCATTTTACCACGGGGCAGCTTTCGGCGGGATATACCGAAGTGGCAGGAAGCTCCTCAGGAATACCGATCGCGTAGACTTTGCTTCCGGTCACGGCTATCGATTCGACCGGTTTTGCATAGACATGATATGTGGCATTGGCACTGATTGTCGTCGTGTTTTCCGGCGACAGAGCTGTTGCTGTGATTTCAGTATCACCGACAGAGCGAGCTGTGACATTGCCTGACACATCCACACGAGCTATGTCAGGATTGGATGAGGTCCACTTGGCTCCATAAGGAGCATTGCACAGCGTCAACTGACGTGTGGAGCCGATGTAGCTATAGTAATCCCGGTCATCAAACTTGAATTCGGTCGTAGGCTCGATATTGTTTCTATCGTAGACCGAAATAATCATCTCGGTAGGATATTTCTTGTAGCCGTCGAGATAGACGTGAGCTTTTGTGATGCCGCAACGCAATCCCTTGATAGTGCCGTCAGCCGGTTGAACCGCAGCAATCATGCTGTCATCAATGTCGATTTTCACCGGATTGTTGGCTGATGGAGGATTGACGGTATATGTGAATCCGTTGCTTTCGCCTGCGGCAATCAACAGATAAGGGTCGGCGATTTCAAGAATGGGGATAATGTTGACCTTGGTCGACGCATGGACATTGGCTATGCTTGCGGTGATTGTGGTTTCGCCATAGCTGATGCCGGTGACCTCACCGTTGTCATTGATCGTGGCTACAGAGGGGTTGGATGATGACCAGTTGACTTCGGAGTAAGTGTAACCGTCGTTGTCAGGATCATCGACCTTAACTTGTAGTGTGATTGAGGAATTAGGGGCACACACGTAATCGTCATACTCAAAATGCATCTTGAAGTTGTCCGACAAGTCATACTCTTCGATACTCTTGAACAAACAGAAAACGGGGTCTTCCTCATATCGGACTTTTGAGCCTTTGCGCACTTTCAGTGTCGCCTTGTTATAGACATCATCGGCAAACATCGTTTTATTGATTGTCGGAGGAATCGCCGCTGCCATTTTCACTGAGCGTATTGCCGAAGAATTGTTAAATGAACCGATCATATCGTTGAGATTCACTCCTATTCTGACCGAGGTCAATCCCTTGCAACTGCGGAATGCGTATCTGCCGATGCTTGTCATGGAATTAGGCAGTGAAATGGAAGTTAGCCCAGTGCATTTTTCAAAAGCCGAGGCGCCTATTGAGATCATGCCTTCAGGAATGGTCAACGATGTGATTCCGGTGCAGCCTATGAAGGACTCATCGTTAATCCGGGTGACAGAATCTCCGATGGTGAGGTTGGTCAGCGTCATTATATTTTTGAACGGAGCCACTGCTGACGACTTGTAGGAGAGGTTGCGTCCCAGATGCAATGATTCAAGAGGACAATCGGTAAAAAGGTTTTGTTCTCCGAATTTTGTGGAACGTCCTAATGTTAGTTCCGATGAGGAATCTTCAATGTGGACAGAGGTCAACGCTAAGCAGGCATCAAAAGCATTGTCACCTATTTTTGACACTGATTTCGGAATAATTATTTCATGGAGGACTGTGCATCCATAGAATGCCTCCTCGCCGAGTGATGTTACTGAATTTCCGATAGTCACATTCGCCAGTTTGTTGCAATGTTTAAATGGTGACGTTCCCGGAACAGTCCTGCCGATATGGATATTTTCGATTCGATAGTCCGATAATACTTCATCAATCCAGAGATCCTTTTCGCCGTCCTCCAAGCGCAGTTGCTTTAGCCCATAGCAACTGCGGAATGCGAATCGTGCGATCTTGGTGACAGTCTCCGGCACAGAAACTGACTCTATGGTACGGCAGTCGTAGAATGCCTCCTTCTCAATCTCTGTGACGTTGTAGGTGATTCCGTCATATTTTACTGAAGCGGGAATTATCACATCTACCGAAGAGCTGAAAGGCCCCGGCATGAAGCCGGTGACATGGGCGACTTTGGATAAGTTGTCCAACTTATAAAAGAAGTCGCCTATCAGTACATCCTTATTAGTCGATCCATAGGCATAAGATGCGGGTGTCATGCCGTGAATCAGGAACATTGTGGCAATCAATGCTCTGAATATGGATGTTAATTGCGGGTATTTCATATTTAATATGTTTGCGGATTAAAAACGTATTTTGCGTAGGGTGGTTCCTTGCTTCACGATATAGATGCCCGGGGCAAGAACAGCCTCAGAGTAGATGCCGTCAAATACGCATATTCCGTTGAGGTTATAAATAGTTGCCGGTTGCATTGAATCAATCTCATTGTCGTTTTCGACGTTTTCAATTCCGGAACTCATCACCCTGATATCGGAAAATTTGAACCAATATGACAGACAGTCTATATAATTAGTGCGGCTTTCTTCGGTGGGCACATACAGTGTGGCATCATACCGGGTGAAAAATGCTTCAGGGCCATATAGGTTCCAATACACCATTTGTGGAGGAGTTGGATTTAATGAATATATTGTTTTTAATTTTTCAAATCCGACGAATGCACCCGAGTCGAAGGAACTAAGTGATTTGCCTAACGTCAGGGTTTCTACATTGCGGCATCCGGCAAATGCGTTCATGTCGATTTTGAACACATTGTCAGGAATTACAATTTCGGTCATCCCGATACAATCCTCAAATGCGGATTCGCCGATGGTGTTGAGATTTTTCGGAAGGTTTATTTGTGTGAAGTTGCATCCTTGGAATGCGTACTTGCCGATGACGTAAATATTATCCGGCAGACCTATTTGCATAAGATTATCACATCCTTTAAACGCTGCGGCTCCGATTTGGTGAATATTATCCGGCAATGTCATTGATCGGATGGATGTGCAATTGATGAAGGTTGAATCAGGAATTGATGACATGGCGGTTAACTCCACACCGGTGAGCGAACTGCAGTCAGCAAAACAGCCATTTCCCATCAGTTTTAGTTCAGGCAGTTCGCGTGCTATCTCCAAAGAGTTGCATCCGGCAAATACGCGATTCTCCATTCTAAGTACATTTTCAAGATTATCTACATCCTGAAGCGATGAGCATCCATTGAACATATCGTCCTTTAGTGAACTTACGCTGCGTGGCACTCTAAACTTCTTGAGCGACTTGCAGCCATAAAATAGGCGTTTTGGCAGATAGTAGTCGGCAAATGATGCGCTCCCGAAATCAGCTGATTCAAGACTTGTGCATCCTGAGAATGCTCCTTCGCCCACAGAGTAAATCAGGGTCATGTAGGGGAATGTGATGGATGTGAGCGATTCGCAATTTTCAAAAGCATAGCTTTCAATTCTTGAAACTGATTTAGGAATGGTTATTTCCTGAAGTTCACGGCAATTGTGAAATGCACGGTATCCGATTGATTTTATGCCTGCCGGAACATACACATTTTGCAGTTTTTCGCATCCTGCGAAAAATTCTCCGGGAATTTTTGTGGCAGTTTCGGGGAATGCGAAATATCTTATAGAGGTGCAGCCTTTTATGATGCTGTTACCTAATACGGTTGAAGCCGGAATGACAAGTTCGTTCAATGTGACACATCCGTTGAATGCGTCATCGCCAAGCTCGGTCAGATTTTGTGGCAGGCTTATCTGTGGCAGTGATGAGCACCCCTCGAACGCTGAAGAGCCGATTTTGGTCACAGTGGATGGAATGTCGAATGAGGTAAGCGAGGCGCAATTTTTGAATAAACTTGCCGGCAGCTCGCTTATGGGAGCATTGTTGAATGTGGCTTTTGTAAGCGATGTGCATCCTTCAAATACGGAAGTATATATATCCTTCAATCCCTGCGGAATATTGATCTCTTTCAATGATTCGCAATTGGTGAAAGCGTTCCAATATATCTTTTCAATAGTTTCAGGAAGTGATACTCGCTCCATCAGTTTGCAATCTTCAAATCCGGAAACGTAAATGCTGCGTATATAATATCTCACTCCAAACGAATCAATATGATCGGGGATGGTATATTCTGTTTTATCTTTATCTACCGCCGCAATCGATGCATAAAAATCATCGTTGTTGATATCGGAATACAGGTGATACAAAAAGCCGTCGGATGATAGTTCCGAAAAATCGTATGACTCGATTTTACTCGTACTCCAGGCTTTGGAATATGCATTGTACATTTCGGAGCCTTTGCTGCCGTTCTGTATGTAGACTGTGTAATCCAATGCATAGGGGAATAACGATGTGCCTTCGGCTTTTGCCGGAGTGGATGACGGAGAGTAGATGGCTTTCAGCCCTTTGCATTTCTTGAATGCGTCTTTGCCTATGCGTGAAACGTATGGAGGAATGGATACGGTGGTCAGGCTTTCTATTCCCTCAAATGCTGATGGTGCAATCTCGGTGACTGGCATTCCGTTGATGAGGTTTTTGATACATGCCTCGGTGGCTATATTACCACAACCGCTCACGGAGTATGATTTTCCATCTTCATTGATTTTGTAAACCAGCACATCATCCACTACTGTTTCTGCATTGGATTCAACTTGCATTGTGCTGATGTTTTGAATGTTAGCCCAGTGGTTTGAATTGCGGTACAATGTCTCTGAGCCTTCAGGCACATACAATTGATCGGTTGATATTATATTAGCGGTTGATAGTGGATCGAGTTTGAATGCAGGCGGTACCGTGGCATAGCAGTAGGTAGTTTTTGCCTTTGGCAAACCTCCGCCCTCGATAGTTTCAACAGAGTAGCCTATTGTGAGTATATCGACATAGCATCCGGTGAATGCCTCTTTTTCGATGTAGGTGACTTGATTGGGGATCTCTACTTCGGTAAGTGCGCTACATCCATAAAACGCGTATGCTTCAATCTGCTTCAGGGCGCCGGTTAAAATCAATGTTGATAACGATTTGCAATTGTAGAATGCACTTTCCTCTATGCGGGATAATGTGGTGGGAACTTCTATGGAAGTCAGTTTGGAACATCCATAGAATGCTCCGTTTCCGATCAGCCACATTCCTTCAGGGAGATTGATGGTTTTAAGATTGGCGCAGTTTTTAAAAGCATTGTTTGAGATTGATTCGATAGTTTCCGGGAGAGTTACTGAAATCAGGTATGGGCAATCTTCAAATGCGTTTCTTTCAATATGGGTGACTGTGTACTTTTTCCCGCTCTTGTCAGTGACAGTTTCCGGCACGGTGATGCGTTCGAAAATTTTGGTGGTGGTGCCTGCTATATAAGCGGTGTTTTCCACTCCTGTTGAGCATTTGAAAATTCCATCGGTGAAGTCTATTGCTTGTAGGCGTATAGGCAATAAACCTGCAATCAGAATGATTAGTGATAAGAATGATACGTGTCTCATATATGAATGATTATTTATTTTGATGAATGTTTTTTCGGAAATGAATGTGACGATTGTGCGGGCGCCTTTGAGAAGACACTCGTTGATGCTGTCAATATAGGTGGATGAATGAAAAATTTTCTGTCATGCATAGAATCTACAATATGAACGCGTAAATATTCACGCATTCTATTACGTTGATTCTGCAAGACGGGACGCAGATATATGTAGTTGTTATAATCGGGAGAAGAGCCGTCCCATTACTTTCTGTCGGAATCAGATGATAATTCCGTGAGAATTGCCGAGGTAATGTAATCTCCCGTTGATGCCGATACCTGTCGGAATCAATTTGCATTACAAAGTTAGTGAATGGAGAAGTATCAGAGATTCGTTTAACGTATTTTAACTCGGCGGGAGCTGTTTAGCGAGGGCTTTCTTTTGGTTGAGCTGACAAGACAGGTGTAGGGTTATGAATTTCGGTGTCTTATGATGAGCTGGCGCAATATTCTGATTGCGGGAGCCGCGAGTATGAGCATCAGCACTGCGGTGAGGATCATGATGATTCCGGCTACGGTCATGGCGGTGAGCTGTTCGTTGAACACGACGATGCCTATGGCAAGTCCTGTGAGCGGTTCAAGAGCGCCGAGGATGGCTGTGGCAGTGGATCCGATGTTGTGTATTGCCACCGCCATGGTGAGTATCGACAATATGGTAGGAAACAGAGCGAGCCCGATCACGCAGGTCCAAGCGGTAAGGTTGTTGAGCGGATAGGCGCCTCCGTCTCTGATGATAAAGATCACATAGAGAATTAGCCCGAAGAATATGGAGTAAAATGTTAGGGTCGACGATGGCAGCGTGCGGATGTCGCTGCGGTTGATCGCGACCATGTATATGGCGTAGGATAGGGAGCTCGCCACCACATACAGCACTCCGGTCAAGTTGAGTGTGCCCCCCTCTTTGCCGCCGCCGAAATAAAGCAGCGTGACGCCGCCAAGCGCGAGCAATATGGCAAGCGCTGTGATTGCGGAGAGCCGCTCTTTAAAGAAGATGCGGTTGATGAGCGCCACTATCACAGGATACATGAACAGAAGCGTCGATGCAATTCCCACATCGATGTAGCGGTAGCTCTCGAACAGCAGCAATGAAGAGCACGAAAACAGCAGTCCGTAGATGAGCATCCGTGGTATCTGGCGCCGTTCAAGCCTCAGGCTTTTGCGGGTGGCTATCATTATCATCCCCAATATTATGGCGGCGAAAATGTATCGGTAAAACAGCATCGAATATGATGCCATCCCCATGGCAAACAGTGGCACTGCCATGAGCGGATTAAGCCCGTAGCTGCATGAGGCGACCGCCCCGGCGATATATCCTTTTGTTCGTTGAGATAACATGGATGCAAAATTACTATATTTTGCCGAATTGCGGTGAAGTGGGAAGCGATTAATAAATTGCGGCATAAAATCAACGGCGGATGAGGGGGATGGCAACGCTACATTTTTTGAGAAGGTAGCATAATGGTTAGTTTAACCGTGATTATGGTAGACGCTGGGTGGGCGTGGTTGTGTAATTTTGTGATGTGATAAATTTTAAGCAATCTTTAAAAATTGCTAATTTTGTAACGAAAAGCAAATATGGTATGGAATTAATCAAGAACACAGAATTTGGCGGCGAGCGTCCGCTGTTTGCATCGCACGACATCAAACTTGAAAATGTCACTGTTCACGCCGGTGAATCGGCGTTGAAAGAGTGCTCCAATGTGGAAGCTGACCGGTGCCGGTTTGAAGGCAAATACCCGTTTTGGCACGTTGACGGTTTTGTGATAAGAAACAGTGTGTTTACTTCTGGAGCTCGCGCGGCGTTATGGTATTCCCGAAATCTTGTGATGGAGGACACTTTGGTCGAAGCTCCGAAAATGTTCCGAGAGATGGATGGAGTGAAGCTGGTGAATGTCAGCATCCCCGACGCGCAGGAGACTTTGTGGCATTGCCGCAATGTGGAGCTGGAAAATGTTGAGGTGAAGAATGCCGATTACCTGTTCATGCATTGCGATAACATAAAGATAAAAGATTACCGTCAGGATGGTAACTATTCTTTCCAATATTGCCGTAATGTGGAGATACGCAATGCGGTGATTAATTCCAAGGATGCTTTTTGGAACACGGAAAATGTGACTGTCTACGACTCGGAGATAAACGGTGAATATCTTGGCTGGCATTCACGGAATCTGCGGCTTGTGAATTGCCGCTTGTCGGGCACGCAGCCATTGTGCTATGCTCATGGGCTTGTGATGGAAAATTGTGTCATGGCTGAAGATTGCGACCTCGCATTTGAGGAGAGCGAGCTTGATGCCACGGTCAACAGTGTGATCACGAGCGTGAAGAACCCCACCACAGGAGTGATCCGTGCCAAGGGTTATGGCGAGATAATCATAGATGAGAATATAAAGGCTCCGGCTGATTGTAGAATCGAAACTATATAATGCGATATGTCGATATTTGATGAAATTGTGCCGCGTCGCGGTTCCGGCTCCTACAAATGGGACTCTTCGGCTGATGCCGGGATGGTGCCGTTGTGGGTGGCTGACATGGACTTTAAGGCGGCGCCGGTCATTTTGGATGCGTTGCGTCGTCGTGTGGAGCACGGTGTGTTTGGCTATACATTAGTCGATGATGGCTATTATGACGCGTTGACCCGATGGTTCAAGGAAAGACACGGTTATGAGTTCAAGCGGGAAAATGTGATCTACACTTCGGGTGTGGTTCCTGCGATATCGGCTATAATAAAGAGTTTGACCACACCAGGCGATGGTGTGATCGTGCAGACTCCGGTGTATAATTGCTTTTTCTCGTCAATCCGCAACAATGG
This sequence comes from uncultured Muribaculum sp., assembly GCA_910589555.1. Classification (GTDB taxonomy): domain Bacteria; phylum Bacteroidota; class Bacteroidia; order Bacteroidales; family Muribaculaceae; genus Muribaculum. The sequence goes on along the minus strand of CAJUTE010000004.1, from coordinate 41,447 downwards.
CTGTCGTGTGGTTGAGAACCCATTGGTCAAGGTGCCTTTGGCAGGTGATGAATTCACTTACAAAATGGATTTTGACGGGCTTGAGGAGGTTGCTTCGGAGCACGATGTGAAGGTGATGTTGTTGTGCAATCCTCATAACCCGGCAGGCAGGGCATGGACCCGGGAGGAGCTGGATAAAGTGGCTGATATATGCCGTCGGCACGGTGTGAGGGTGGTCAGCGACGAGATTCATTGTGAGCTTGCCATGCCGGGATATCACTATATCCCTTATGGAAATTTGGATAAGAACGCGATTGTGTGCGTGTCGCCGTCGAAAGGGTTTAATATCGCCGGACTTCAGATAGCTAATATTGTGTGTCCCGATGCTGAAACCCGTGCGATCGTCGACCGTGCCATCAACGTGAATGAGGTGTGTGACGTGAATCCGTTTGGAGTTGCAGCGCTTAAAGCTGCGTATAGCGATGCAGGAGCGCAGTGGCTCGATGAGTTGCGTCAATACCTGTGGCAAAACTATATTTTCGCTCGTGATTATCTTAAAAGCCGCCTTCCGGGGTGTCCCATGGCAAAACTGGAGGCTACCTATCTGCTTTGGCTCGACATATCGCCGCTTGGGATTCCCTCGGCTGAATTGGAGGAGCGATTGAAAGAGCAGGCGAAAGTTTGGGTGAATTGTGGCGAAATGTATGGCGAGGACGGTTACATAAGGTTGAACGTCGCTTGTCCGCGGTCATTGCTTGCCGACGGCTTGGAGCGTCTCGCCGACTATCTGAGCAAGTGCGAGTGCCGATAAACAGTCTCAGGAATATATGCTCAAGTTGATTCAATCCGGCAAACCGCTATCCTTCAAGCAGCGGCTTCTGTTGACCGCCACATTGTCGTGGCCGGCTATCATGGCACAGCTGTCAAGCATTCTCATGCAGTATATTGACGCGGCGATGGTGGGGCGTCTGGGAGCTGACGACAGTGCTTCGGTGGGGCTTGTGTCGACAAGTCTGTGGTTGTTCTGGGGTATATGTTCCGCGGCGACTGTAGGATTTTCGGTGCAGGTGGCTCATCGGGTCGGCGCTTCCGATTATCAAAAAGCACGTCAGATATTCCGGCAGGGAATAACGGCGTCTTTCATGTTCGGACTCTTTATGGCTGTCATAGGAGTGGCTATAGCCTCGCCGCTTCCGGTGTGGCTTGGAGGGTCGGAGGCGGTCAATGGCAAGGCTACGCTTTACTTTACCGTGTTTGTGGGTGCATTGCCTGTTCTGACACTGAATTATCTTGGAGCTGCGATGCTCCGTGCATCAGGAAATATGAAAATTCCCGGCGGGCTTAATGTCATGATGTGTCTTCTTGACGTGGTGTTCAACTTTTTCCTGATATTTCCCACGCGCGAAATCTCGATTTTGGGACACTCTCTGTTGATGCCGGGCGCCGGTCTTGGGGTGCTTGGCGCTGCGTTGGGCACGGTAGGCGCCGAGGTGGTGACCGCCGGCTTCATGATGTGGTATGCCTGTTTCCGGCAGAAGGGTATCGCGATATTCGGGCGTAGGGCTGAGGATGTCGTCACGCACGGCTTAAAGAGCTTTATGCCTACACGCAACGTGCTGTTAAATGCCATGAAAGTGTCTGCGCCGATGACACTTGAACATGGTGTGATATGCGGGGCGCAGATTATGGTCACTGTTATTGTGGCGCCTTTAGGTGTGATGGCGATTGCTGCAAACGCGTTTGCCGTCACTGCCGAGGCATTGTGTTATATGCCCGGCTATGGTATTTCAGATGCCGCCACCACGCTTGTGGGGCAAAGCTATGGCGCCCGCCGCAAGGACCTTGCCCGCCAATTCGGTTACCTTACGGTGGGGCTTGGCATGGCTGTGATGACATTGATGGGCGTGATTCTGTGGATTGGCGCTCCGGCGGTGATGGAACTGCTCTCGCCGGTAAAGGATATTCAGGATCTCGGTGTGTCGGCGTTACGCATAGAGGCGTGGGCGGAACCTATGTTTGCGGCGTCGATTGTTGCCTACGGAGTCATGGTGGGCGTGGGCGACACGCTTGTTCCTGCTGTGATGAATTTTTCGAGTATATGGCTTGTGCGTCTTCCCATCGCCGCACTGCTGGCACCCACGATGGGGCTCGACGGTGTGTGGCTCGCCATGTGTATAGAGCTATGTTTCCGCGGGTCTATATTCCTTTTCAGGCTTATCAAGGGGTCTTGGCTCAATCATGGCTTGTCTACAAATTGAGTGTGGTTGATAAAATTCTTGCTTCACGCTAATTTTGCTTGTGAAATCAGCGTTGAGACAGAAAAAATGTAGTAATTTTGTGGAGAATCAAACCAATAGCCTTGGCTCCATGAATGAAGACAGTTTAAGTCAATTATATTTGAAAGATACGGCGTTCCAGAATCTGATGCAGCGCCGCATTTTCAATGTGCTGCTTGTTGCTTCCCCCTACGACGCTTTTATGATGGAAGAGGACGGACGTGTGGAGGAACAGTTGTATTTTGAGTATGTGGCGCTCAATCTGAGTTCGCCACCGCGTGTGACAAGGGTGTCCAACACCGCCGAGGCTCTCAACGAGCTTCAGAAGAAGGTGTTTGACCTCATAATAATGATGCCGGGAGTGGATGTGAGCGAAACTTTCAGCGGGGCTACGCTGATAAAAGAGGTGGCTCCTGTCACGCCCATTGTGGTGCTTACCCCATTCTCCAAAGAGGTGTCGCGCCGACTGGCGAAGGAGGACTTCTCATCGGTCGACTATGTGTTCAGCTGGCTCGGAAACGTCGACCTTCTTCTCGCCATAATAAAACTGCTTGAGGACAAGATGAATGCCGACACCGACATAAACGAAGTGGGTGTGCAGGCTATCATGCTTGTGGAGGACTCGGTGCGCTTCTACTCATCGGTGCTGCCCACGCTATATAAATTCCTGCTTAAGCAGTCGCTCATATTCTCGACCGAAGCGCTTAATGAGCATGAGCAGATGCTGCGCATGAGGGGACGTCCAAAGGTGATGCTCGCCCGAGACTACGAGGAGGCTGTGGAGCTTTATGAGCGTTATGGCAAGAATATGCTCGGAGTCATCAGCGACATTTCATTTAAAAAAGCCGGGGAGAAAGACAAGGCTGCCGGTTTGAAGCTCGCCCGCTATCTGCGTGAGCAGGATCCATACTTGCCCGTTATCCTCGAATCATCGGAAGTGGAAAATGAAGCCAAGGTGAAAGAGCTCGGGATAGGGTGGATTGACAAGAACAGTAAAAAATTTCCGGTAGACCTCGGCAACGCCATCATGCGTGATTTTGGATTTGGTGATTTTGTGATACGCGATCCTGAAACCGGCGAGGAGTTGCTAAGGATTCATGACCTGAAAGATTTGCAGCGTCACATATTTGACATTCCCGCCAAGTCGCTTCTATACCACGCTTCCTACAATGATATATCGCGGTGGCTATATTCAAGGGCGCTGTTCCCCATTGCCGAAGTGGTGAAAATGCACCGCTTTAACAATATTGATGAGGCTCCGGCGGTCAGGCAGCTGTTTTTCGACTTGATCGTAAAATACCGCAAGATGAAAAATCGCGGTGTCGTGGCGATATTCCGCAAGGACCGATTTGACCATTACAGTAACTTCGCGCGCATCGGGCAAGGGTCGCTTGGAGGCAAGGGTCGCGGTCTTGCGTTCATAGACTCGATAATAAAGAAAAATCCTATATGTGACAACTTTGACGGGGTTACTCTCACGATACCTCGCACGGTGGTTATATGCACCGACATATTCGATGAGTTTATGGAGACCAACAATCTCTATCCCGTGGCATTGTCGGATCAAAGCGACGAAACCATACTCAAGTATTTCCTTCAGGCTCGTCTTCCCGAGAAGCTGATAGAGGATTTCTTCGCTCTCTTCGAAGTGGTTGACCGTCCTCTCGCCATAAGAAGCTCCAGCCTTTTGGAAGACAGCCATTACCAGCCGTTTGCCGGAATATACTCTACCTACATGATTCCCCATGTAGATGACAAATATGAGATGCTTGAGCTCCTCAGCGATGCGATAAAGAGCGTGTATGCGTCGGTGTTCTATGCCGACAGTAAAGCCTACATGACCGCCACGAGCAATGTCATTGACCAGGAGAAGATGGCAGTGATCATTCAGGAAGTGGTGGGTGAAAGCGTAGGCGACTATTACTTCCCGTCATTCTCGGGAGTAGGCAGGTCATTGAACTATTATCCCATCAACGATGAGATTCCGGAAGACGGAGTCGTAGAGACTGCCGTAGGGCTTGGAAAATACATAGTCGACGGCGGATTGAGCCTCAGATTCTCTCCCAAACACGCCGACAAGGTGTTGCAGACTTCAACGCTCGATCTTGCGTTGCGCGATACTCAGACACGATTCTATGCTCTCGACATGAAGAATGATCCCGACACCACATTCAAGGTCGACGACGGATTTAACATCGCCAAGCTGCGCATTCAAGATGTGGCTCAGTCAGGCGCTCTCCGCTATATGGTGTCAACCTATGATTTCCGCGATCAGGTGATCAGGGATTGCGATGAAGGCGAGGGCAGGCGTGTGGTCACCTTTGCCAATATACTTCAGCATGATGTATTTCCATTGGCTAAAATCACCGATTTCATGCTCTCCAAAGGACAGGAGGAAATGGGGCGTCCGGTCGAGATTGAATTTGCCGGTATGCTCAACATAAACGATCGCGGCAAGGGCACCATCTACTGGCTTCAGATACGTCCCATTGTTGAGAAAAAGGATATTGTTGATGATGCGATTCTCGGGTTGCCCGATGAGAAAGTGTTGCTCCGCAGCAACACGGCGCTCGGTCATGGAAATATCGAAAATGTCGATATGGTGATGTATGTGCGCCCTGAAAATTTCTCATCGTCAAATAATTCATTAATTGCACGTGAAATTGAGAAAATAAATCGTAACTTTACAGAGCGTAACGAAGGTTACGTGCTTATAGGTCCCGGACGTTGGGGCTCAAGCGACACGGCGCTCGGAATACCGGTTAAATGGCCTCACATTTCTTCGGCACGTCTGATTGTGGAATCCTCCTTGAGCAACTACAGGATAGAACCCAGCCAAGGAACCCACTTTTTCCAGAATCTGACATCATTCGGAGTGGGATACTTCACCATAGATACATCATCTAACAATGGCATTTATGACGTGGAATTCCTCAACCGGATGCCTGCCGTGTATGAGAGCGAGTTTTTGAGAATAGTTAAATTCAATTCTCCGCTCACTATCGGAATAAACGGACGCAAAGGGTCGGGAGTGGTGGTTAAGCCTGATATAATTGAAAATTAACGAGAAACATTAAGAATATGTCATTTTTCAAATCCTTGGCGCGGGCTTTTGGCTTTGGCAGCGATGAAAATTTTGTGGAGGAGAACGAGATAGAAACATCTCGCGACGATTCCGGCTATTGCGCTGCTGAATCTTGCTCGGTTCAAAACCGGCCAGTGAAGGACCTAAACAATAATGAAAACCGTGATTTTCCGGTTGAGCTCTTCGACAGTGTGCTTGAGATTTTTAACAACACACAGCCCGATTTCATACGCGAGTGCATCGACCGCGATGCCCAAAGGAAATATCTTTATGGCGTTTTGGGGCAATCATTCCGAAATTGCATCGACAAGTGCCGCGAAGATATTGAACGCGATGTTGAGGCACGTGCGTCGGCAGAACGCGATTCTCTCGTCGATGAGGTTGCCCGATTGAAGAGCCGGCTCGAGAAAGTGGAGGGGCATGAAAGCCGCCTTAATGACGAAAGGTTAAGCGCCGACAGGCAGAAACGCGCGCTCTCGGATAAGATAAAGACTCTTGAACAGCAAGTGATGTCGCTGGAAGCTGAGAAGGAACAGCATAAACTGGAGATAAGCAGCCTTCTCAACAAACTTGAGGCTACGGGCGGAATTAATGCCGCCGCTCCTGCCGCTGACGCTTCTGATGCCTCTGAAGCCGCCGAACTTAAGACCAGGCTCAGCCAGTCCAATTTTATTGCCGAGCAGTTGAAAACTGAGGTGGAAAAATTAAAGAAAGAACTTGCGGAAACATCGGAACTGTATAAATCACGTATGGCGATGAGCGACAAGATGCTGACCGACATACGCAATTCTAATCGCAATTCATCGAAAGAACTTGAGGAAGCTAAGGCTGAATGCGAAGCGATTAAATTGAAATATGATGAGGCGATCGCTACGATTGAAAAACTGAATGCCGAGCTTGAAGAGGCTCGTTCCACTCTTGACACTGCCGATGAGGTGATGAAGAAAATGGAGCAGTTTGATTCAATACTCAAAAAACGCGATGAGAAGATAGAGGGGATGAAAGCTGATAATTCTGACCTCTTGTCAAAGATTGCCGCTCTCGAAAGCCAAAACAAGCGTCTCGCGTCTGATTTGGAGAACAATATAATGCAGCGTGCGTCAGCCGAAAACGAGTTGAAGCTCACTATCGAGGAATTGTCGAAAAAAAATACTGTTGCAGCCGCTCCCGAAAAGCCGAAGCGTAAACGTAAGTCGACCCCTAAAATCTCGGCTATTGACGAGACTATCGACGGCACGCAGTGGTTGGTGGCAACTCCCCCCGAAAATGCTCCTAAAGTGGCTCCTGCCGTTTCCGATGCAGAGTTTGGCTATCAGGAACCACCCAAGAAATCACACCCTGCAAATGATGCGCAGATGTCACTGTTTTAATTACTGAATTTGATGACTGTCATGAATATAAAATCAATCATTACCACTACTATAGTATCGGCTGCGGCGTTGTCGTCACAGGCTGCCGCCGATGAACTCTCTTCCTACGTATATCCTCAAAACGCTCCTAAGGCTCCGGCGGCAATGACCTATATGGCTGACGGAAAAACTTACGCCGCGTTGTCTGACGACAACACTAAAATCATCCGTTATGATATCAAGAGCGGGCAGGAAGTGGCAACTATTCTCGACGTGAACACAGCCCGCGAGTGCCGCTTGAAGTCGATAAAGGCTTTCCAATTCAGTCCCGACGAGTCATATATACTGATATATGAAAACTCCACCCCCATTTATCGTCGCTCGCACACCGCATCACATTATATCTATGAGGTGCGTCACGACATAGTCCAGCCTCTGAGTGTGGAGCATCCCGTGCAGAGAGCGCCGCTGTGGTCGCCCGATGGAAGGATGATCGCATTTGTTGCCGATAACAACATCTACATCCACAAGCTCGATTATAAGACAGAAGTGCCTGTCACAGAAGATGGCGAGATCAATAAGATTATCAATGGCGTGCCTGATTGGGTTTATGAGGAGGAGTTTGACACTAACTCGTCAATGGCTTGGGCACCCGACAATATGACACTGTGCTATATACGCTACGATGAAACTGAGGTTCCTCTTTACTCATTCCCGCTGTATCAAGGCACTTGCAACCCTATGGATCAATATGAACTGTATCCGGGAAGTTACACCTACAAATACCCTGTAGCCGGCGAGCCTAATTCCAAGGTGTCGGTGCTCAGTTATGATGTGGACACCCGAAAAACAAAGCAGATATCTTTCTCTGACCCGAATATTGAATATATCCCACGCATCGAGTATGCAGAATCTCCCGACCGTCTCGTGGTCACGACTCTCAATCGTGCCCAGACCCGCATGGAGCTTTACGCCGTCAATCCAAAATCGACCGTGGCTAAGTCTATTTATGTCGATGAGGCTGTAGATGGATGGCTTGACCCGTCGGCATGGGAAAACACCCGTTTCTTCCCTGATTTCTTTGTGGTCACTTCTGAAAAATCAGGATTCAATCACTTGTATCAATACAGCTATTCAGGAGCGCAGATGCGTCAGGTGACTTCCGGAGACTATGACGTGATGGCTTATTACGGATATGATTCGGCTAAAAATACTCATTATTGCCTCACCACGCAGTCAGGACCGCTCGACCGAGTGGTAGCGGCTGTCGACGCGAAAGGGAAGTCGACTGTGCTTGGCAAGAGCAAGGGTACTTCGGCTGCATCGTTTTCTCCCGACATGAATTATCTCGTGATGTCATATAGCAATGTGTCCACACCTCCGGTCTATGCTCTTTGTGCCGCTTCGGGCAAAGAAATGAGGGTGCTGGAGGATAATGCGGCGTTGAAACAGCGTTGCGCCTCATATCCGGTGAAGGAATTTTTTACGATGAATTCTGATGGAAATCTGCTCAATGGTTCGATATTGAAGCCGGCTGATTTCAATCCGGCAAAGCAGTATCCGGTCATAATGTCGCAATACAGTGGTCCCGGTTCGCAGGAGGTGCTAAATCGTTGGCGTCTTGATTGGGACTATTATTATGTGACACGCGGTTATATCGTAATCAGTGTTGACGGACGTGGCACCGGAGGCCGTGGAGCCGCTTTCAAGCACTCCGTGTACCGCAATCTCGGACATTATGAAACTATCGACCAGGTGGCTGCCGCCAAGTATGCCAAGTCGTTGCCTTACGTGTCGAAAGTCGGCATCTATGGCTGGAGCTATGGAGGCTATGAGGCATTGATGGCTGCGTCGGCTTATGGATATGATGCTGCGGTGGCAGTTGCCCCTGTCACCTCATGGCGTTACTATGACTCGGTTTATGCCGAGAGATATATGCTCACTCCCAATGAAAATGTGGATGGATATCGAGAGAGCGCTCCCATTTCCTACACTGACCGCATCACAACCCCGCTTCTCATCATGCATGGAACTGCCGACGACAATGTGCATCTCATGAACACCATGCAATATGTGTCGGCTCTGCAAGCTAATGGCAAGACCTGCGATATGCTGCTTTTCCCGAATATGAATCACTCGATCTACGGATGCGGGGCACGTGAGCTGGTCTACAAGAAGATGATTGAATTCTTTGACTCTAAATTGAAATAAAGATGTCTCAGCATAATCATGGCACATATTACTTTTATGGCATAAGCACTCTGCTGTCGTCATGGATAATGTCGGTGGGATCGCTTGCCTTGATTCTGATTGCGTCTCTGTTTGTCGACAAACTGTGGCTGCCCGCAGTGGTTCTTGTGATTGAATTTTTCCTGTTGGCGCAGTTGAGCAAGGAGCGTGCTGAATCCAACGGCAGTTGCAACATACTGCTTTATCTTACCACGAGAATACTTCTGGTGATCACTCTTGTGATGGTGGTGATCAACCTTTACTACATGAAGTTCATTGACCCGAATGAGTTTCTGAACGGCACGGCAAACCGGCGCATACCCTATATCACAATCCTCGTGATGGCTCCTGTGGTGTGTGTCATGATCGCATGGGCGGCGATAATGCGCAATCGGTTGAGCATCTGCAAAATCTGTCATAATCTATATGGCAATCCTTCCGAACGCGGATTCCTCGGAAAAGTATTCAGGAATGAGAGCCGCTATCAGTTGCGCATTCTATTGTATATATTCGGCGGTATCACGCTTTACACCACGTGGTATTACTGGATTCATTACTCCAATGTGAATCTCAACAGCACCGATAAAGTATTTTATCTGTATATACCGATAATCATAATTCTGCTGTCGATAGTTTTCCTCGGACGCCGTTATCTGAAGATATTCGCCTTCTATCGCGATAATGTGATAGGGGAGGCTACTGAAGAGCGCAATGTCACCTTGCTGCGATATCTGATTATATGCGATGACCTCATTTTCCTTCGTGACCCTGAGAGTGCCGATGATATGCTTAAAGTCGACACTCCGGTAGCCTTGAAATTGGATTACAGAGAAAAAGTTTCTGATTTTGAGGTTAAGAACAAGTTTTGTCATGCCGTTGATATCAGCGATGGACAGGTGGAGGTGAAATATCTTTATGAGAATGTGGACCGGATGGCTCATTCCAATATCTTCCATTATCTTTGCCGGGTGCAGAGCCGTTCAGCTGTCAATGATTCAAAACTCAAAGGGGAGTGGTTGAATCTTTACCAGTTGAAAGCCCTTCATGAGGCGGGATTGCTTACACGGATGATGGTGAGTGAGATCGACAGGCTTTACACTGTAGCGATGGCTCGAAAGACTTACGACAAGAACGGCCGCCGTCTTTATAATGTGAAGCACTACACGCCATCGTTCAAGCTCAGGGATCTGATGATGCTTGATGTGGATTATAATGATCCTGAATGGTTGTTGGTAGCGAAAAATAACGAGGATCGCCCGTTCTTCAAGCTGAAAAAATTCTTCAGGAAATATTTTAAGGGATATGAAATATGACCTCCTTGCCATAGTAGGTCCTACGGCTTCCGGCAAAACCGGGAGAGCGGTGGAGCTTGCACAAGCGTTGTCGGGTGAGATTCTTAGCGGAGATTCCAGGCAGGTATATGCCGGAATGGATCTTGGCACGGGAAAGGATCTGGAGGAGTATGGCGATGTGCCTTATCATTTGATCGATATACTTCCCGCTGGGGAAAAGTATAACCTCTACGCATATCTGCGTGATTATGACAAGGCGTTGCGTGGGATTAAGGCGCGTGGAAAATTTCCGATACTATGCGGTGGGACCGGACTGTATGTGGAAAGCGCCCTCACCGGAATGAAACTTCCCGAAGTGCCGGAAAACAAGGAGCTGAGGGAATCATTGCAAGGGAAGTCGCTGGAGGAGCTTGCCGGTATACTTGCTTCGATGAAAACTCTGCACAATGTCACGGATATCGACACCGAGAAGAGAGCTGTGAGAGCGATAGAGATACAGACTTATTATCAGCAGCATCCTGAAGAGGCGCCTCTTGAAAGTTCGGCACGCCGACCTGCCGACCGGTTTCTGGTGGTTGGCGTGGATATAGACCGGGAAAATCGCCGCAAACGCATTTCTGAGCGTCTTGTCAAGCGTCTTGAATGCGGAATGGTGGATGAGGTGAGGCGGTTGATTGATGCCGGTGTAGACCCTGAAAATTTGATTTATTACGGTCTCGAATATAAATATCTCACTTTATACGTCACCGGAAAAATTCCTTACGACCGTATGGTGAGCGAGCTGGAGATTGCCATACATCAGTTTGCCAAGCGGCAGATGACTTGGTTCCGCGGGATGGAACGGCGTGGTGTGCCCATTCATTGGCTCCCATACGATATGCCACCCGATGAATTTGTCGGCAATGTGAAGGCTCTTCTTGAAATTTAATCTTAATAATTCAATCCTGTGAAATTTTCCCTACTCTTCCTTCCGCTCTTTCTGGCGGCAGCTTCCCATGCCGGTCAACGCATGTATATGACTGTGGATTCGGTTGTGGATGTGTATAATTTCAGCATTGACACACTGTCGCTGGAGCTTGCCATAGAGGCTCGGGCTGCAATTGACTTTGGCAAAAACTCTCCGCAGCGTTCACGGGCTTGCTGGGGCATTGCATGGAATTGCCGCGAGGATGGCGTGTCATTTGACTATGTGGCGATGCGATTGAAGAATACCGATTTCGGCAATATCACCGACTTCAGAGCTGCTGAAATTGAGTATGGACATCATCATAATGGCGTTGATTCTCCACTTAATGTCATCTCTATCGAGAAAGCCCATAATCTCAGAGGGGGCGACAATACTATCGCGGTTGAATGGTTTGACGGCAGGATGAGAGTTTTCTCGGGGGAAAAACTGCCGGTGCAGGTATTTGACATTGAGGGTGTGCTTCCTCAAGAGAAAGGGTGTAAAGTCTTTTCAACAGGAAATCTTATGCTGAGAACACTGGTGGTGGAAAGCAGAAGCGATATGGCGAAACAGCTTGCCACCGGCTATGATCCCGATGATCTGGAGCGGCGGTTTAATGAAACTTCCGACCCGGTCGAGGGCACGTGGACATATCTTGATCGCGTGACTGATGACACTCGTGCCCGACTTGGGGGAATCTATACAGTATCGATCGTAAAGGATGATGACGGCTACCTGATTCTATATAGATCAGGGGCGAAGGTGAATTCCGGCAAGTGGGCTCCGATGATGATTAAGGGCAAGCTTGCCGACACACCGTTCGTGGGGCATTTCAATTTGAAATGGTATGACTCCATGATGGAGCCGGTCGACGATGAATGCAGCGCGTCGATCGACGGTGAAGGAATATTGACGCTGTCATTCCCCATACACAAGAGCACGCTGCGGTTCTATAAAACCGGCAGAATCATGCCGTGATGCTATTCTTCCTGGCTTATCTCGCCTGTTTCCTTGATATACTTGATTTTGTAGTTAAGCATTGACAGGATTATGATGCGCGGTTCGTTTTCCGCGGCATAAACCTCCTTGGTCAACTCAAGTTCAGTGAGGTATCTGACAAGTTTTTCCGGCAATTTGTCGGTCACGAATATCTCCGGGAGGGTGGTTCCATTGCCATTTATGCTGGTCCACTCATAGTTGGAGTCGAAAATAAGCGAGGCTCCGTTTTTGATTGTCACATAATATTTGTCATTTGTCTCATCATACTTGCTTATGCCCGACATGGGATAGTAAGTTGACACAAATGTTGAAATAGGAGCGGGGAGTTCATCCCAGAGGCTGTTGCTGCACGCGATGAGCAACAAAAGAATTGTGACGGTTGATATTTCTTTAATCTTAAGCATAATGGAATATAGAGGTTGTAAAGCGGCTGTGCCGGTGAGAAACCCGTCACAGCCATTATATTGATTAATCTACCGGAACGAATTCATCCTTTCCGACACCGCACAACGGGCACACCCAATCTTCGGGGAGATCTTCAAATGCAGTTCCGGGTTTTACGCCTGCTTCGGGATCGCCAAGTTCCGGATCGTAGATATAGTCACATACCTCACATCGATACTTTTTCATAACTTTAAGTTTTTTAGTTTAACATATACTGATGGATTTTCCATCAGTTGTTTAACAAAAAAGAATTATACATTGTTTATGGCTATCGCGATGTTATTCAAAGATTGTTATTGAGCCAATTGAATATTATAACATACATGGAGTCTCTGACCTCTTTTCGCGATAAGGCAAGGTCGTGCAAACCGCCGTCGACAGTTACTTCGGTCACGCTTCCACCAAGCAGTTTCCCATATTTGGAGATGTCGGCTACGTCAAGAACGGCATCGGCTCTGTCGGCTTTCTGCGGGTTATCGCCGCTCACATAGGAAGAATCAGAGTGGAGAAGAAGCACCGGCACGCCTATGTGTGAATCCTTGTGCAGTTTTTCCTGTCCCTCTTCAATTGCTCTTATCCAGCCGGCATCCACATCGGGCGACTCCTCAAGCTTCCAAGAGGTGTTGTAATCCCATTCGCCGCCGTATTTCTTCAGAAGGCTCTCGCTGTACTCCCGGCTTTTACCTTGCGAAATTTTGATGTTAGGGAAAATGGCTCCGGCGACATCCACCACGGGAATAGCGGCTTTTTCGAGAAACGGGCTTAAATTCCAGTCGAGAAACGGACTATTCAGTATCAACGCTTTTATAATGGTGTCGGGCGAGGCATTCATGAACAAAGAGGTGGTGAGTCCTCCGGTGGAGTGCCCCATCAGCACGACTTCGTCGATGCCGTCACGCCGCATCTGCACAAGGGCTGAATCGATGTCGGGAAAATACTCGTCCATGGCGCGCGCTTGAAACATTTTCTGCCCCGGCATGATTGATCTGCCGTATTTGCGGAGGTCAACTGCATAAAAGTTGTAGCATGAATCCACAAAGCGGTCACCCATTTCCGATTGGAAGAAATAGTCGTTGAAGCCATGCACGTAGAGAACTCCACGGGAGCCGCCGCAAGGACTCTGTTTGCGTATGATGGTCGAACGCACGGCGCCGCTGTAGTCATCGGGTTGATGCACATAACGCATCTCATAGCCGTCGCCGAGAATATCAGGTTGCCACGATGTGCTGTAGCCCGGATTTTGAACGGTGGCGCTTCCCTTACATGACACAATGGTCGGCAAAATTATGCCGACCATTGCAATTATAGAGACAAATGTATGTTTCATAAGCGAATAATGATTATAACTTAATTATAGAAGCGTGGTTGCCTCTACATAGATTATAACCCTAAAGTGGCACGAATGTTCTCAAAGGCTTGGGTAAGACCCTCTTTATCCTTTCCACCGGCTTGTGCGAATCCGGGTTGACCGCCACCACCGCCTTTGATAAGTTTGGCTGCCGTGCGGATTGTGGTAGAGGCATTCATGCCATCCTTCGTGAGGTCTTCCGTAATCATAAGTGTGAGAAGAGGTTTTCCCGACGGATCGGAGGTGGCGCCGATGAATACGGTGTGTTCCGGTGACTTGGCTCTTACGTTGAATGCCACATTTTTCACCATATCAGGCAGTACGGTGCCACGGAGTTCCACCACTGTTATGCCATTGGAGTTATGTGCTTTGCTCAGAAGACGTTCGGCTGTATTGTTTGCCTTTTCGTTGAAATATTCTTCAGCCTGGCGCTTGAGCTCGGCATTCTCTTCGATTGATTTGCGGAGAGCTTGCACGAGGTTTGGCGAGTTGTTGAACATGGCGCCTATCTCATGAAGAGTGTCCTGCATGTGCTCGATGGCGAGTTCTACATTCTTGCCGGTAATAGCCTCGATACGACGAATTCCTGCCGCGATGCTGCTTTCGGATACAATCTTGATGATACCGATGTTTCCGGTATTGTCCACATGGGTTCCACCACAAAGCTCTACTGAGTCGCCGAAACGTATCACGCGCACTTCGTCGCCATACTTTTCTCCGAATAGAGCCATGGCGCCCATTTCGCGTGCTTTGTCGATGGGGACATTGCGGGCTTCATCGCGGGCGATTGCCTTGCGCACACGCTCATTGGCAAGATGCTCCACTTTCTTGATCTCTTCCGGAGTCAGTTTCTGGAAGTGGGAGAAGTCGAAACGCAGCACGTCGGGTGACACGAATGAACCTCTTTGTTCCACGTGGCTTCCGAGCACTTCGCGCAATGCTTCGTGAAGAAGGTGGGTTGCGGTGTGGTTGCATGATGTTGCGAGACGTGCCTCTTCGTCAACTTTTGAAATGAATGTTGACTCAGGATAATTTTCTTCAGGGAGGGATTTCACAAGATGCACGGTCACACCGTTCTCGCGTTTGGTGTCGAATACTTCGATTTCCTCTCCGTCAAGATATGACAATGTGCCACGGTCTCCTACCTGACCACCCATTTCAGCATAGAAAGGAGTGCGGTCGAGAATCAGTTGATAGAATTCTTTTCCTTTTTGTTTTACCTTTCGATATTTCAATATTTTGCCGGGAGAAGAAAGAGTGTCATAACCCACGAATTCCGATTCGCCTTCATGCACCTGGATCCAGTCGCCTGTTTCTACGGCAGCGGCATTGCGGGCACGTGCTTTCTGCGCGTCCATCTCTTTTTCAAATTCAGCATGGTCGAGAGTCATGCCGTTTTCCTTAAGGATAAGCTCTGTCAAGTCGAGGGGGAAGCCGTAAGTGTCATACAGTACGAATGCCTCTTTACCTGAAATGATGTCTTTACCCTGCGATTTCGCCATTGCGATGGCGTTGTCGAGAAGTCGAATACCGTTGTCAAGAGTACGCAGGAATGCGTCTTCCTCTTCCTTGATCACTCGCATGATGAGTTCACGCTGCTGCGGAAGTTCCGGATAGGCTTCGCCCATGCTTTCGATCAATGTGTCGACAAGGCGGTACATGAATGCCTGTTTCTGTTCCAGGAAAGTATAGGCGTAACGGACAGCGCGGCGTAGGATGCGGCGTATCACGTATCCTGCCTTGGCGTTGCCCGGAAGCTGTGAGTCGGCGATGGAGAATGAGATAGTGCGCACGTGGTCAGCGATTACTCGCATGGCGATGTCAACTTTCTGGTCGTCGCCGTAGCGCTTTCCTGACAGTGATGCTATCTTGTTGATGAGAGGAGTGAACACGTCGGTGTCATAGTTGGAACGCTTTCCTTGCAATGCCATGCAAAGACGCTCAAATCCCATGCCGGTGTCGATTACCTTGGCGGGAAGCGGCTCAAGCGAACCGTCGGCTTTGCGGTTGTACTGCATGAACACAAGATTCCATATCTCAATCACCTGCGGGTGGTCATGGTTCACGAGGTAGCGTCCGGGAATGGCTGCTTTCTCTTCTTCGCTGCGCAGGTCGATGTGGATTTCCGAGCAGGGGCCGCAAGGACCGGTATCGCCCATTTCCCAGAAGTTGTCATGCTTGTTGCCGTTGATAATGTGGTCGGCAGGTAGATGTTTTTCCCAGAAAGAGGCTGCTTCATCGTCACGGCTGAGACCCTCGGAAGGAGAGCCTTCAAAAACTGTGGCGTAAAGGTTTTCCGGATTCAATTTCAATACATCGACCAGATATTCCCAAGCCCAGTCGATGGCTTCTTTCTTGAAGTAATCGCCAAATGACCAGTTGCCGAGCATCTCAAACATGGTGTGGTGGTATGTGTCCATACCCACTTCCTCAAGGTCGTTGTGCTTGCCGCTTACACGGAGGCACTTTTGAGAATCGGCTACACGAGTGTGCTTTGCCGAAGCATTGCCAAGAATAATATCCTTGAATTGGTTCATTCCGGCGTTGGTGAACATGAGTGTGGGGTCGTCCTTGATTACCATCGGTGCTGAAGGGACAATCTGGTGACCCTTCTCACGGAAAAAGTCCTTAAATGACTCTCTGATTTCCTTTGCTGTGAGCATTTTTATATATCTTGTTTTTATATTTCCAATTTAGAGTGCAAAGGTACGCAAAAACCTACAATTTACCACCTGAATTTTTGTAAATAAAAGAACTTGTCGCTAAATTTGTGAATTACCACAATTCATTATCACAAAAAAAATAAGCTATGACAAATCTGACCCAACGTGGGCCTGGATTCATGACGCTAAGAAGGATGAGTATAAGACTTCTTTTAACCGCGACATTCCTCGGCTCAAATCTTCTCATCCCGGCAGGCGTTTCAGCAAAAAGTATTTCGCTTGAAGAGGCTGCTGTAATCGCTAAAGATTTTTTTGCCTCAAAAAGCAATAGTGCAAAGGGAGCCTTGGCACCTGAAGTTGTAAAATTGACGTCTAAAACCACGGCGGAGCATTCATCGAAAGTCCAATCAGAAAATACTGCTCAACCTTATTATCTTTTCAACGATGCTTCTGGTTTTGTGATTGTGTCGGGTGATGATGACCGTAATCCGATAGTGGGTTATTCGCTTGACTCAAAACTGGAGAGAGACAATCTGCCTCCGCAGCTTGAATGGTTTCTGGAAAGCTATGAAAATACCGTGAAAGCCGGTGGTGTCACGTTGACTTCCGACTTTGTTGCGACTCCGGTGGCCACAATCATGAAAACGAAGTGGAATCAAGATTTACCTTACAATAATCTCTGTCCCAAATACCCGGGAGATGAATACCCGGCTCCTACCGGTTGTGTTGCCACAGCAGTCGCACAAGTGATGAAAGTCCATAATTTTCCACCTCAAGGCAAGGGGGCTGTTGCATATAAGGAGGGTTCATGGAATGGATATAACGTGGATTTAAACCATGTTTATGATTGGGAAAATATGATTGACGATTATGAATCTGTGGAGTACACACAGGTTCAGGCTGATGCCGTGTCACGGTTGATGCATGATGTCGGCGCCGCTGTGTGCATGGATTATGGCAGAGAGCAATCAGGTGCTCCGCATCAAGCGGTGCTGCCGGGGCTATTCCGTCACTTCAATTATTCCAAGGATATGCAGATGCTTTTTCGTGACACATATAAATCATCAGAATGGATGTCGATGATTCAAGATAATCTCATGAAGGGGTGGCCGATTGTCTACTCCGGAAGCAGTGCTTCAAGCGGTCATGAATTTGTGCTCGACGGTATTGATAATAATGGATATGTTCATGTCAATTGGGGTTGGGGCGGCATGGCTGACGGATATTTTGATATCAACTCCCTTGAACCTTATAGCACAGGCATAGGTGGTGGCGACGGTTCTTATAACAAGAATCAGGCTATGTTGATAAATATCCATCCCGGTGATGCTGATGCTGACAATACTCAATACCCCGGAATGCTCTATTTCTACAATTTCAAGGCTATGGCAACTACTGATGATGACGGCTGGGTGGATGGAATGAGAATGAGCATGTATTTTGATTTTGCTAATCTCACTGATAAGGATTTAAAAGCGAGAACTATCAAATTGACCTTCTCGCTTTTGGATAAGGACAAGAATGTTATTGATCCTAATTTCCTCAGTGGTACACAAGGAAATCTTGGACAGCATTATTACGCTACTGAGCGTTATCCGCAAGCTGCTGATCCTTTAATGGCAAATACATGTGACTTCACTAATGTGGCAGATGGAGAATATTACTTGTGTCTAAATAATCAATTTGAATATTTAGGTTATTATGCCAATGAGGAGTCGGGATATAAGCAAGACATTTTTTATGCGTCTGACCCATATTACCCTGTGATCAAGTATGATGGCAAACTACTGTTGCCGAGAGAGGCTAAGGAATACTCAGAATATAGCATTGAGTTGATCAGCCTTGAACAGATTGCTCCAAAATACAATATTCAAGACAGTAAGCTACAGATGGATGTGGTATTCCGTAACAATGGTAATAGCAGTCTTACTGGGGAGGCTTGGGTCTATGTATTGCCCGATAATGCTCCGGAATCTTTTACGGAATTGCCTGCTGGAGCTGAACATATCGGCTATATTTCGTTGTCCGGCATTTATCCCGGAGCTTCAAAAACTTGTAGTTTTACGACACCTTGGGATTCCAAATTCAATTCGATGGCGTTGGGCAAGCATCGTCTTGCATTCACTTATGCCAACAAGTTGGTTGAAATGTCACAACCTGTCTATTTCGAGATAACGGAGCTCCCTGATAATCATCCGTTTGTGTTGACTACCAATCTGATGCTAAATCCTGATGAGGTGACAAATACCAATTTCTGGGTGGGATATGAGTTTGGATATGTTGTTAATGATAACTGGCGTGACTGGTTTTATCAGGATAAGACTCTTCAGTTCTGGGCTAAGCGCCGTGGTAGCGAAGATGCCGAGTTCCTTCTTCGAGAGGTGGATGCCGCTGAAATGTATTTTACTTCTCAGAAATCATATATAATCTGGGACTATGCCAATTTGCTTTGGAAGACTCCTGGTGTCTATGATTTCTATCTTAAGTATAAGTCGGGCGATGAATGGGTATATCTTGATGCGCCTGCTAATAAGGGTAGTTTCACTGTGGTTGAGGATAAGCCTGAGTACGACCTTGTGCTATCATCTCCGATGATCATAAACAATGGCAATCCGGTGAAAACCGATCAATATTTCCCGATTTCATTTACCGTTAAGTCAAATACCGGTATAAACTTTGAGGGTGATAATGCATGGATGAGTTTGAAGTTTACCCGTGATCCGTCATCGGATGATAATATTGGTTACGGCACCGATTTCACTTACGGAAAGAAGGTTTTGAATCCGGGTGAAGAAACAACAATCACGGCATCAGCATATATAGGTTCCTATACGGAAGATGTTGAAAAAATGAAGCTGATGGCGATGCTGCAATTTACCTTTATGGAAGGTGATTATTGGAAGTCAGCAATTTTGAATCCGGGCAATTACAAGGAATCGACTTTTGTAAATTTCGGAAACTCAGGAATTTCGGATGTCACTGTTGACACGAATATCACGGTTCACGTTGATGGCATGGTCTGCATCGTGAAGGGGATGGAGCCCGGTGACAGAGTGGATATTTACTCGATTGACGGGCGTAAATGTTTCGGTATGGATTGCTCCGCCGATAGTGTTGAAGCTTCCCTTATGCCGGGAGTGTATGTGGTCAATGTTCTTGGCAACAACCGCAGTTATTCTACCAAGATAGTGGTACGATAGTAAATAGACCTTATGAAACATACAAGGAGGTTGTACCGGAAAGATCGGTTCAACCTCCTTGTTGTATGTAGTGGTATTGGCTTTTTATTCCCGGGTGGGGTAGTGGAATGGTTTGCCGTTGATGATTACATTTTCAAATGTGATGTCTTCGACGCCGACAATGTGGTTGATTTCAGGGTCGGTCACGCCGTCAAACGTGCAGTTCTTGATCACG
Organism: uncultured Muribaculum sp.; assembly: GCA_910589555.1. Lineage (GTDB taxonomy): Bacteria > Bacteroidota > Bacteroidia > Bacteroidales > Muribaculaceae > Muribaculum. Next base: position 21,423 of record CAJUTE010000004.1, on the reverse strand, counting down.
ATGTCGCGGGCTTGAATCTTGTCGGGAAATCCTTCAAGATTGAGCACATAGCGGCTCTTCTTGCTTGTGATGTTTTCCAGATGGATATTGTGGAAATAGGGTGGATAGGGACCGTCATAGACATACCAATATTGCAATTCAAAACCGAGTATCGACTGGCGGCATTCACCCACAGTGATGTCACGCACGAAGATATTCTGCACTTCTCCACCTCGTTCGGCATTGGACTTTATGCGGATGATGCGGTCGAGGTTGGGACTGTCCATGGTGCAGTTCTCCACCCACACATTGCTCACGCCGCCTGTGATTTCGCTGCCCATAGCCACGCCGGCGTGTCCGTCCTTCATAGAGCAGTTACGCACTACTACGTTTTCGCAAGGGATATTCCAGCGGCGACCATCCTGGTCACGACCCGATTTTATAGCGATGCAGTCATCGCCGGTGTCAAAGTAGCAGCTGTCAATAAGCACATTGCGGCATGATTCAGGATCGCATCCGTCATTGTTCACGCCGTGGCTCTGCATTTTTACGTTTTTAACCGTCACGTTTTCACACATAAGCGGATGTATGAGCCAGAATGGTGAGTTATGAAGGGTGAAACCTTCGAGAAGCACATTGTTGCAACGGTATAGGTTGATGAACTGCGGGCGTATTCCTGCGTCTCCGCTGAACACACGTTGAGCCACGGGAAGCGAATCCTCCTTCATCTGGTAGAGCAGAGTCTTTTCGTTGATTTTTTCCCCTTTTTCATTGGTGACTCCCTTAAGGCGTGCCGGCGTGAACCAATTGGTGGTGTCGGCGCGTCCGTCCATCACTCCATTTCCGGTGATAGCTACATTAGTGGCTTCGTAGGCGTAAATCAGGGGTGAGATGTTGTAGCAGTCAATTCCCTCTATGCGGGTGAGTACGGTGTCAAACAGGGCTACGTCAGTGGCAAATTCCAGCAACGTGCTGTCAGAGAGGTGAAGGTTGACATTGGAGCGGAGTCTGATAGGGGCGGTCTTGAATGTTCCGTTGGGGATCAACACTGTTCCTCCTCCGTTTTCCGAGCAGGCGATGATGGCGTTGTTTATGGCGTCGGTAAACAGAGAGTCGCCTTCTGTGTGATAGTCGGTGATGACGTAGGTGGTGTCAGGAAATACCGGGACTGAGATTTGTGAAAGCACATTGTTCATCTCATCCCACGGAGTTGCCTCTTTAGGTGAGCATGACAGAAGCAATGTTGTGGCTGCTGCCGAGAGGGCTGATAATTTTAAAATATTGGAAAGCATAATTAAGTGGTGAGTGACGATTGAATATAGAATGAGGGGAAATGCCTCATGAATATAAAAGCATTTCCCCTCACGTATTTTAATATAATTAGCCGATGGTGATTCCTGCGAATCCCATGAATGCCAATGCGAGCATACCGGCGCATATCAATGCGATGGGCACACCACGCATGGGGGCGGGCACGTCGATGATGGCAAGCTTTTCACGGATTCCGGCAAAGATAACCAGAGCGAGTGTGAAGCCGATAGCGGTAGCGATGGCATAAACCAATGATTCGCCAAGGTTATATCCTTTTTGAATCACAAGAATTGCCACACCAAGCACGGCACAGTTGGTGGTGATCAACGGCAGGAACACTCCCAGAGCCTGATAAAGCGCGGGGGCGATCTTCTTCAGGATGATTTCAAGCATCTGAACAAGGGCTGCGATCACAAGAATGAAAACGATGGTCTGCATATAGGCGAGTCCCAACGGATTCAGTACGTAGATCTGCAACAGCCATGTCACCAAAGTGGCGAGTAGCATTACGAAAGTTACGGCAGCGCCCATACCGGTTGCCGATGACAACTTCTTGGACACGCCAAGGAACGGGCATATTCCGAGGAATTGCGCGAAGACAATATTGTTTACGAATATTGCCGTTACGATAATTGAAAGATAAGCAAGCATGACTATGAGCGTTTACGGATGTAGTTAAACAAAGCCACAAGGAATCCCAATGCGATGAACGCTCCCGGCGCAAGCACGAACACGAGCGAACCGAAAGTTTCGGGATAGATCTGGGCGCCAAACACACAGCCGGTACCAAGGATTTCACGCACTGCGCCGAGAAGGGTGAGGGCGATGGTGAATCCGAGTCCGATTCCGATACCGTCGAAAAGTGAATCGCCTACGGAATGACGAGATGCGAATGCCTCGGCACGTCCAAGCACGATACAGTTAACAACAATAAGAGGGATGAAAAGCCCGAGGCTTGCATTGAGAGCAGGCAGATAGGCTTGCATTATCATTTGCAATAATGTCACGAATGTTGCGATTACCACAATAAAGGCGGGAATACGCACTTTATCAGGGACAAGGCTCTTGATGGCTGAGATAGCTATGTTAGAGCAAATCAATACCCCGGTAGTGGCAAGACCCATTGACATACCATTCATCGCCGAGCCGGTGGTTCCTAATGTAGGACACATACCGAGCAGGAGAACAAATGTCGGGTTCTCCGCGACGATTCCGTTAGTAAGAATGCGTAATTTATTCATTGTTGAGGTCTTTTTTATATGTTTCAAATGCGTGGAAACAATCATTTAATGCCGACAGGAATGCGCGTGAGCTGATGGTGGCGGCGGTGATTGCGTCAATCGCGCCTCCGTCTTTAGCCACGGTCATGTTGACTACGGCGGGATCCTTGCCGAGAACAGAGCGGTTGCCCTCTTCCATGCGGAACCATTCGTTCATCTTGGCTCCGAGTCCGGGGGTTTCGGCGTGGGACAGTACCTGGAATCCGCTTACCACTCCTTGAGCGTCGAATCCGTACATGATTTTGATTTCACCCGAGAAACCGTTTTTGGTGTAACCTTCTACTGCGGCTCCGACAAATTTGTCGCCCTCGTAGGCTGGATATACAGTGAATGGAGCGTTGGTTTCTCCAAGTTGATATATCTCAGTGGCATTGGCAAGCGGGTCATTGTCAAATGCAGGAAGCACATCCTTGATGGCATCGACGCGGGTCTGCTTTTCAGCTTGCGCTATAGGCTCGGCTGTTACGCTGTGAGCCCAGGCGAGCAATGATGCCGCAACGATGGTGATTACGCCCAGCGACACGATCATGTTGGGCAATGTAGATGCGAGCTTTTTCATTTCTTACTCCTTTCTCCGAACTTAGACGGCTTAATGTAACGGTCAATCAAGGGCACTACGCTGTTGGCGAGCAGGATGGCGAATGACACACCTTCCGGATAAGCGCCCCATTTACGGATTATGACGGTGATCACACCGATGAGCACTCCGAACACGATCATTCCCTTGTGTGACATAGGCGAAGTCACGTAGTCGGTAGCCATGAAGCAGGCGCCGAGGATAAGACCACCTGAGAGCAACTCGATAGCGACATTGTCGCCGATGCAGAGTGTGAAGAGAGCTACGGCTCCGAGCACGGCAACAGGAATGTGCCAAGTGATCACTTTCATGAACAGAAGGTAGACGAAGCCTATGAGCAACGCGATGGCGCTCACTTCACCAAGAGAACCTCCCATGAAACCGATTGCGTTGTGAGCAAGGTTGATGGCGTCGGGAGTGGTTTCTCCGAGTTTGAGCATGCCGAGTGTGGTGGCGCCGGTGGTTGCGTCAAGATAGTTCCAGGTGTTAACACCGGGGATAGGCCATGAAGTCATCTGAACCGGGAATGAGATCAACAGGAACACACGACCCACGAGGGCGGGATTCCAGATGTTGCATCCGAGACCTCCGAATGACATCTTACCGATTCCGATAGCAACAACCGAACCGATCAACACGATCCACACGGGAAGGTTGGAAGGAAGGTTGAAGGCAAGCAGGAGTCCGGTGAGGATGGCGCTGCCGTTAGCCAGGGTTGCGTCCTCATTGCCAAACATCCATCGGTTTATGACATACTCGGTAGCCATGCAGCCGAGCAGTGCGGTGACAATTACAATCAGTGCGCCTACTCCGAAGAAATAAATCGAGCAAGCGAGCGCCGGCAAAAGCGCGATAATGACGTGCCACATACAGGTTGACACCGTGCGACGGGTGTGGAAGTGTGGCGACGCCGAAATAGTTAGCATTGGATTCATTTTTCCATCGTTTATTTTTGCTGCCTTGCACGGATAATGCCGCCGACAGTCGTTTTACCAAGTCTTATATAATCAAGTAGCGGACGGGTGGAGGGGCAGATGTAGCTGCAGCAGCCACATTCAATACAGTTCATGACTTTATTGGCTTCCACTTCCTCCCATTGTTCGAAGCGTGACAATGTGCTCAACAAGTAAGGCTCAAGTCCCATGGGGCACGCGCTGACGCATGACGCGCAGCGGATACATGGCTCGACCTTGTTGCGCTTGGCTTCGGACTGCGGCAACATCAACACTGCCGATGTTCCTTTGATGGTGGGCGCGTCGATCTGAACAGCGCTCTTACCCATCATCGGGCCGCCGAGGATGATTTTGCCGGTATCAGCGGGAACGCCGCCGGCTACATCAATAACCGCCTTGAGGTTGGTGCCGAGAGCTACAAGGTAGTTGCCGGGACGTTCAACCGAAGGACCGGTGATGGTCATGACGCGCTCGATGAGCGGTTTGCCAAACTTGACAGCTTCATATACCGCATAGGCTGTTGCCACGTTTTGCACGATGGCTCCTGTGGCGATAGGAAGGGCTCCTGAGGGTACCTCTTTGCCGATAGTGGCAGCGATGAGCTGCTTTTCACCACCTTGCGGATACTTCACCTGTAGCGGCATCACCTCGATGCGGCTGTCGGATTCCGCTTTTTGAGTGAGCAGGTCGATGGCGTTGGCTTTATTGTTTTCGATGCCGATGATAGCGCGGTCAACGCCGGCAGCTTTCATGAGCAATTTCACTCCTTCAAGGATTTCATCAGGGTGCTGAAGCATCAATGCGTGGTCATTGGTGAGATAAGGCTCACACTCGACTGCGTTGATGATAAGCACTTCGGCTTTGCTTCCGGGAGGGGGACACAATTTAACCTTGGTAGGGAATGTTGCGCCTCCGAGACCTACTATGCCGGCGTTATCGATGATTCCTATGATTTCTTTTGGGTCAAGAGCCGCGATCTCTTCATCAGTGCGCGCAGCTACAGGATTCTTCACGGCTTCGAGGTCACGCTCATGATCCTCATCGCTTGCCACGATCGTCACAGTATCAACGGGCAATCCGAATGCTGTTTTGCTCTTGTCTATCTTGGTTACAGTTCCTGAAATGGATGCGTGTACATTAGCCGACACAAATCCACCGGCAGCAGCCACAAGGTCGCCGCGGTTCACGTGGTCGCCTTTCTTTAGTTCACATTTTGCAGGAGCTCCGATATGTTGCGCGAAAGCTATTACCACTTCGCGCGGCAGATCCACCGGAATAATTTCGGCAGATGCTGTCAATTTACTCTCAGGTGGATGTACGCCACCCTTGTGAAATGTATGCAACATGGTGTTATTCAGTTACTTTTACTTCCTTAATTACTCGTGTGGTGTGAATTGCCTTGGTGGGGCATTCAGCTACACATTTCTGACACAGACGGCACTTGGTGTAGTCGATATAAGCAAGATTGTCGGCAACGGTGATTGCTTCAAACGGACAAACTTTCTTACACTTACCACATCCGATACAAGCTACGCTACATTCTTTCATAGCGATGGCTCCGCGGTCTTTGTTGGCGCAGGCAACCCACACGCGCATTCCTTTCGGTCCTTTTTTGCGCAGTTCAAGGATGTGACGCGGACACGCTTTTGTACAAGCTCCACAGCCGGTACACTTTTCAGTGTCGACCACGGGAAGTCCTGTCACAGGATCCATGTGCAATGCGTCAAACTTACAAGCCGACACGCAGTCGCCGCATCCGAGACACCCGTAAGGGCAGTCGGTGGTACCGGCGCTCACTGAGCTTAGGATGGCGCATGATTTAGGACCGTCGTAGGTGGAGGTTGTGGGGCGGTTCTCGCAAGAACCGTTGCAACGCAACACTGCTACCATAGGCTCGGAAGCTGTGGCGGTCAGTCCCACAATGTCGGCGATTTTCTTCATGGCGTCATTGCCGGCACCGGGACACATCAGATTGTCAAGCGAATCGGCAGATGCGCAGGCGCAAGCAAAGTCATGGCAGCCTGAACGGCCACAGCTTCCGCAGTTTGCGCCGGGAAGCACCGCTTCGATCAATTCGATACGGGGATCTTCCTTCACATAGAACCGCTTCGAGACAATAAAGAGGATCAAGGCACTTAAAATGCCGATGCCTCCTAAAATCAAGATTGCAATAATAATTGGTGACATCTCACGGTAATTTGTTGGTATAAAAAATTTAGTTAGTTATCGTTTTTCAATTTTCCAAAGGAATCGGCGGTTGAGCTTTTTCCTAAGCAGGTAGAGTATTCCGAAATAAATAGCTGTGGTAAGGAGTCCGGCAACGGCACACAAGCCTTCGTCAAGTCCGGCTAAATATGCGGCATCCACTCCGAGACAAAGCATGATACATGGCAATACCATGGCAATGAGCGTGGCGGAGTATTGCTTGGAATCATCCAGCGTTATGATCACGTGCTGCCCGGGAGAATATATCGATGAGTCTTTGACGGGAACATCAATCACCGATCCTGATTCTCCGTTGGGTTTACACATGAATTTCACACTGCATCCGCCACATTTCTCGCCACCGTCGCCCACGTGTACTTTCAGAAGTCCCGGAAGTATTGCGGCGACAGTGCCCAGATGTGATAACTGCTGAGGCATCAATCGTCAAGTTTGTGGATGATGAGTCCTGACCGCAGTTTAGGCTCGAACCAAGTGGTTTTAGGCGGCATTATATTGCCGGTGTCGGCAATGTCCATAAGTTGCTGCATGGTCACCGGATATAAGGCGAGAGCCACTTTCATCTCTCCTGAGTCCACACGGTTTTTTAACTCGCCTAACCCTCTGATTCCTCCCACGAAATCAATGCGCTTGTCACTGCGGAGGTCATGGATGCCGAGTATGTCTCTGAGAATCAGGTCGCTTGACACGGTGACATCGAGCTTGCCGATGGGGTCATTGTCGTTATATCTGCCTTCGCGGGCTGTGAGGCTGTACCATTTCCCATCAAGATACAATGAGAAATTGTGCAATGCCGCCGGACGATATTCTTCTTCGCCTTTAAGCTCTACTACGAAGTCTTTCTCAAGTGCCTCAAGGAATTGCTGAGCGGTGAGCCCGTTGAGGTCCTTAACAACGCGGTTGTAATCGATTATCTTAAGGTGTGACGCCGGGAATGCCACGGCAAGGAAGTAGTTGTACTCCTCGTCGCCCTTATGAGCGGGGTTGTTCTGGGCTTTTTCGTTGCCAACGAGAGCTGCGGCCGCTGTGCGGTGGTGTCCGTCGGCTATGTACAACGATGGTATCGCAGCAAACAGTTCAGTGATGCGGCTTATGGTGTCTTCATTGTCAATCACCCAGAAGTGATGACCGAATCCGTCTGCCGACACGAAGTCATATTCAGGTGTTGCGGCGGTCACATCCTTTATTATTCTTTCAAGCTCTTCATTGTCAGGGAAAGCGAAGAACACCGGTTCGACATTGGCGTTGTTTATGCGCACGTGTTTCATGCGGTCCTCTTCTTTGTCGCGGCGGGTGAGCTCATGCTTTTTGATTCTGCCTTCCATGTAGTCGGCGACATTGGCGGCGATTACGAATCCATACTGTGTTCTGCCGTCCATTGTCTGGGCGTAGATATAGTAATGTTCCTTGTCGTCCTGCACAAGCCATCCGTTCTGCTGGAACGCGTTGAAGTTGGCAACTGCCTTGTCATAGACTTCCGGTGCGTGCTCATCCATGCCCGGTTCAAAATCTATTTCAGGCTTGATAATGTGATAGAGTGACTTAAGGTTGTCGCCCGCTTCGGCTCGCGCTTCTTCGGAGTTCAGCACATCATAGGGGCGGGATGCCACTTCGGTGACAAGTTCTCTTGGAGGACGAAGACCTTTAAACGGTTTGATTTTAGCCATTGTTTATAGTTTTAAAGGTATTATTTTCTAATGATTGTTTGTTCGCGGTCGGGACCGATTGACACGATAGTGATCGGGGTTTCGAGCTCTTTCTCAAGGAAAGCGATATAGTCCTTGAACTCTTTCGGGAACTGATCCTCGCTGCGGAATGCGGTCATGTCGGTCTTCCATCCGGGGAGTGTGACATATACCGGCTTGATTTCATCCTCTTCGATTGAGAAGGGGAACTCTTCCACGCGTTCACCGTTGATTTCGTAAGCCACGCAAGCCTTGATTTCGTCAAAGCCGTCGAGAACGTCGCTCTTCATCATGATCAGCTGTGTTACTCCGTTGATCATGATCGCGTATTTCAATGCCACGAGGTCGATCCAGCCGCATCGGCGCTCACGTCCTGTCACGGCGCCATATTCATGACCGAGATCGCGGATTAGTTTTCCGGTCTCGTCGAAAAGCTCAGTGGGGAACGGTCCGGCTCCTACACGGGTGCAATAAGCTTTGAATATTCCGAATACCTCGCCGATTTTGTTGGGAGCTACGCCAAGACCTGAGCAGGCTCCCGAGCAGATGGTGTTGCTCGATGTCACAAATGGGTAGCTGCCGAAGTCAACATCAAGAAGAGTGCCTTGAGCGCCTTCGCAGAGCACGCTTTTGCCCTCTTTCAGCAAGCGGTTCACAAGATGCTCGCTGTCGACGATGTCATAGCCTTTTATGTATTCAATGGCATCAAGCCATTTTTGCTCCAGTTCGGCAAATTCCGGCTCTTCGCCCATTGATTTCAGGATCGCCACATGACGGTCGCGTGCTGCCGCGTATTTCGCGTCGAAATTGTGGAATGTGTCGCCGAGACGGAGACCGTTTCGGCTTATTTTATCGGTATAGGTGGGACCTATGCCCTTGCCTGTGGTGCCGATTTTAGCGCCTCCTTTAGCCTTCTCGTTTGCTGCGTCGAGCAGACGGTGAGTGGGCATGATAAGGTGGATTTTCTTTGAAAGTTTGAGGATATTCTTCAATTGCACGCCGCTTTTTTCAAGCGCTTCTGCTTCCTCTTTGAACAGTACCGGATCAAGAACAACGCCGTTGCCGATGATATTAGTCTGCCCATGCTGGAAAATGCCTGATGGAATTGAGCGGAGCACATATTTTTTGCCTTCGAATTCAAGTGTGTGTCCGGCATTCGGACCCCCTTGGAAACGTGCCACCACATCATATCGCGGTGTTAACACGTCAACTACTTTGCCTTTTCCCTCATCGCCCCATTGGAGCCCGAGCAAAACATCAACTTTCATTTTATCTACTGTTGTTGGTTCTAATTACTTTTTCTTCGCACGCTTATTGCGGCGCACACACGCATTACAAGTGCCGTAAACGTAAAGGCTGAAATAGGAGTTTTGGAATGCCGAGTAGTGCCTTGTGTTTATGAACTGCACCAGCTCGGGATCCTTGACCTCCTTAATCTTGCCACATTGACGGCATATTAAATGCAGATGATTGGAGGAAATGCCTGTCGCTACCTCATATTGAGCCGGTTGAGTGCCGAATTGGTGGCGGCGTACAATTCCACAGTCACAGAACAGATCCATGGTGTTGTAGAGGGTGGCTCTGCTCACATGAAACCCGTCGGCATCGATTGCCGCATAGAGGGTGTCGATGTCAAAGTGCCGGTTCATTTCGGCGACTTTGTCGAGAATAGCAAAACGCTCCGGAGTTTTTCTTAGCTTTTTAACCCGAAGATACTCCGTCAATGCGGCACGCAATGCAATCAATGACTTTTCATCCAACATTATTATGCAAAATTAAATGTTTTTACCAATAAATCCGACTTTTCACGCAGAAATTTTGTTATTTTGCAAAACAGTTTTGTGAAATAGCATGGCAGACGACTCAAAAAAAACACTACGTGGCTCGATAATGGACTTCTTCAAGGGCTTGCCTGAGAGGGGTAAAAAAATATGGGCATATTGCAGCGACGAGGTGTGGAATGATACCCGCAGCAATTGGAAGGTGGATACGATAAAGACTATAAATCTGTCGGTTAGGTCGTTTATGAACACTAAATTGCAGAATCAGGCATCATCCCTCACTTATAATACTCTGCTTGCCATCGTGCCGGCTCTTGCCATCCTTTTTGCGATAGGGAGGGGGTTTGGTTTCCAAAATCTGATCACATCGCAATTATTCAACTCGCTTCCATCGCAGAAGAGAGCGCTTGAGGCGGCTATCGGTTTTGTCGATCAGTATCTTGCCCAGGCGTCGCAAGGTGTTTTTGTAGGCGTGGGGCTTGTGTTTTTGCTGTGGACATTGATCTCGTTGATGAGCAATATCGAAAGCACGTTCAATCTTATATGGGGTGTCGCATCTGACAGGTCCATGGCGAGGAAGGTGATTGACTATACGGCGATACTGTTTTTGCTGCCTATTCTGATGGTGTGCTCAAGCGGTATATCTTTGCTCATGTCGAGCACTATGTTTGAGAATACCATATTCAAGATATTTTCACCTGCATTGAAGGTGATTCTCGATCTGGCGCCCTTCTTGTTGTGCTGGCTGTCGTTCACAGGGATGTATATGCTGTTCCCTAACACTAAGGTTAAGTTCAAATATGCTTTATTGAGCGGCGTGCTTGCCGGAACCGGATTTCAGATACTTCAGTATCTTTTTGTGTCGGGACAGCTGTATGTGTCGAAATACAATGCCATATACGGTAGTTTCGCGTTTCTGCCGCTGTTGCTGCTGTGGCTCCAGCTTGTGTGGACCATCACGCTGTCAGGAGCGGTGCTGTGCTACTCTTCGCAGAATATATTCCAGTTCAGTTTCAACAGTGACATAAACACCATTTCGCCCGATTATAAGAGAAAGATAGCCGTGGTGATAATGGCGATAGTGACGCAGCGCTTCGAAAAGCAGTATCAGCCGCTGAGGGTCTCTGATTTTGCTGCGCTTTATCACATGCCTGCGAGGCTTGTGGGCGAGGTGATCAATGAGCTTGTGGAGGCGGGATTGTTGAGCGAAGTGTATCTGGGCAAGAATAATGAGGAGCGCGCTTATCAGCCGGCGGTGGACATCCACACGATATCGCTCGGATATGTGATGAAGAAGATCGACACCACGGGCTCGGCGCAGTTTATACCTCATTTCAAGGATGAGTTTGCTCCGCTGCTGAATCTGTTGAATGAAATAAGTGAAAATGTGATAGAGGGCAAGTCTGACATATTGTTGATGGATGTTCCGGTCAATATTGAAGGCACGCCCGACCCGTCGATAAAAAGTCATTAATAATTTAAAACCAACAAAACAATGAAAACTCAGATTTCAACTACCGCAGCTCCCGGGGCTATCGGTCCCTACAGCCAGGCTATTGACACAGGTTCAATGCTTTTCGCGTCAGGTCAAATTCCCATCAATCCTGCTGACGGATCTATTCCTGAAGGTATCACCGCCCAGACCAAGCAGTCGCTTGCCAATGTCAAGGCTATTCTTGCCGAAGCAGGTCTTACTGTCTACAATGTGGTAAAGACTACTGTGTTCCTTGCCGATATGGGCGATTTCGCTGCCATGAATGAAGTGTATGCCGAGGTGTTCACCGCACCGTTCCCGGCTCGTTCGGCAGTTGCCGTTAAGACTCTTCCCAAGAATGTTCTTGTGGAGATTGAGGTTATCGCAGTTAGATAAGACCGCCCTTTAACAAGTTCTGAAAATAAAGCGCCGCACTGAATCCTCGGATTAGTGCGGCGTAATTGTGTTTTACGGTGTGGTCTTTTTATTTCTCTTCAATAGGCGCTGAATTCTCATCGAGAGGAATCAGCTTTACGCCTAAGGAGTGGTTCTTGATTTTGGCGGGGGTTCCACGATAATACACCTTTCCGTTGACCCCTTTCACGTTCAGTGACTTGACAGGTTCGCAGCCTATGTATCCGGTGCCGAGCAGGGTGCAATTGACATCATCGGCTTGCATCTCGTCGGCTTGTATTGAGCCGGTTCCCACGGCTTTCAGCGATGCTTTTCCTGCTTTTCCCTGCAAGTGCATTGTGCCGTTGCCGGTTTCGAGGCTCGCGTCGATGTTGCTTGCGTCAATTCCATGTATGGCGAGACGGCCGTTGCCGATGAGGCGTGCCTGGAATTTAGGCGTAGGTTTTAGTGAAAGCACTTTCACCAGAGAGTCTCCGCTGTTTTCCACTTTGGTGAGGAATCGGGAGTATACGGTTATCAACGGAAGGTTGTCATAGTCGATGCCATCGGTTGATATCTGAATGTCGAGTCGATTCTTATTGTTTGTGAACATAAGCACTGATGCAAGTTCCGGCTCAGTGACAAACGAGGCTATTCCTGCCGAATCGTCATTGCACACATAATTTACTTTCAAGCCTTCGATCACGCGCAGTTCATGGAAGTCCTTTACGTTGATGTTGTAGCGTTTCAATCCGTCAGCGCTTGCCGAGGATATTCCTAACATTGCAGCTATTGCAATAACAATCGACTTGTACATAACCGATTTATTTTATAATGTTTATATTGTCTTTCTTTCCGGATATTTTGGCTGTAGCCGGTTCGCCGTATATATCGATGTCGCCGACTCCCGAACAGGTTGCCGTTGCCATTTCTGATGCATAACAGTTTATGTCGCCGCTGCCCGACACCTTGGCTGTGACGATGTCGGCTATAAGCTTGCGGCAGGATATGTCGCCGGCTCCTGATACAATCATGTAGGCTGCCTTGCATTGTCCGTCGATTTTTACGTCGCCTACTCCTGTCACGGTGACGTCAGCGCTTTGTGCGGTGAAGCGTTTGATTTTTACGTCGCCGGCTCCGCTCACGTTTATGTCGGTGCTCTCTGTTGCGAGTCCGTCAATTTCGATGTCGCCGACTCCTGTTACGGAGAGGGAGAGGGTGCCTGTCTTGATTTTTTCCATCTCGATGTCGCCTGCCCCCGAGATTTTGATGTTCACATTATCGGCAAGGGAAAGTGATGATGCGGCATCAATGTCGCCTGCTCCGGAAAGTGTAATGTTTTCCAACGGCTCCGGAAGATAGACTTTCACGGTCGACACTTTCTTGAAGAAATCATTCATCACCTCGCGGTTATTGTTTTCAAGTGAGAAAGTGAGGGTTTTGTCGATGACTTCGATCTTCAGGATGTCGTTGATCGAGGGATCTATGTCGTAGGTGACAAATCCGGCTGAATCGGCTTTGTTGCACAGATATATGTCAACGGGAGCCGATGTTTTTATTCCGGAGAATTCTTTGCCCATGTCGAGCTTGATGTGCTCGCGGGATTTGGCTGATATTGCGGTTGCCAATAGTGCGATTGTAATAAGTGCAGTTTTCATTGTGTCTACGTAACTGAATTAATTGAATTGGGGTAAAATATTATGTTCTATGTTTGACAGAATCTTGTCGAGTTCGTCCCAGGTTTCGGCTCTCAGCATCGCTACGCGCGTGTCGCGGAAATGTGGGATTCCTTTGAATAGGGGTGATGCGGCAAGATGACGGCGAATGTGGAGAATGCCCCTGTATTCGTCGATGTTTCCTATGCTTTCGGTGATTTGCCTGCGCAGCAGCGAGAACTTGTCGGATAATGACAATCCTTCCGAAGAGTTGCCTTCAAGATGATTTTTTATTTCGCGGAATATCCAGGGTGCCCCTATTGAAGCTCTGCCCACCATGACTCCATCCACGCCATAGCGTGAGAATGCCTCTTCGGCTTTTTCGGGCGTGGTGATGTCGCCGTTGCCTATAAGCGGTATGTTCAAGTGGGGATTCTCTTTCACCCGGGCTATCATCTCCCAGTCGGCATCGCCGGTGTACATTTGTGACCGTGTGCGGCCATGGACGGTGAGCGCCTGTATGCCGCAGTCCTGAAGCTGCTCGGCAAGTGTCACTATTATTTTAGACTCGTGGTCCCAACCGAGGCGCGTTTTGACTGTCACGGGTATATTGACCGCGTTAACCACCGCTTTTGTTATTTCAAGCATCTTGGGGATGTCGCGGAGCATTCCCGCTCCGGCACCTTTTCCGGCGACTTTTTTCACCGGGCAGCCGAAATTTATGTCGAGTATGTCGGGCTTCGCCTGCTCCACTATTTTGGCGGCTTCCACCATCGGTTCGATTTCCCTGCCGTATATCTGTATGGCGGTGGGACGTTCCTGGGGGTTGATGTGGAGCTTGCGGGTGGTGGCGGCGATGTTTCTGATCAGAGCGTCGGCTGATACAAATTCAGTATAAACCATATCGGCTCCCTGCTCTTTGCAAATGAGCCGGAAAGAGTGGTCGGTGACATCCTCCATCGGGGCAAGCATCACCGGTCGTGTTCCTAAATCAATATCTCCGATTTTCATATCTCTGCAAATTAACACCTAATATAGGTGCTAAGTTAGCTAAAATATGTCAAATCGAAGATATTTTTGATGGAAAATCCTGCTATTTGCGTTTTTTAGGCTGTAGGTTGAGCCGGTATTGAGCCGAGAGCATCACATATCGCGGAAGTGCGTTGGTGTAGCTGACGGTGCGCCCCGAGGCGTTGACGGCATAGTTTACATTGGACAGCTGGTGAAGGATGTCGAAACTGTCGAGCATGAACACCCAGTGGCCGCCCTTGGGGGTGTAGCTTAGCTGCATATTCCATATCATGTCGGTCGTGTCGAGTTCTTTCGAGCCGTAACCGTCGCGGGTGTATAGCATGAAGTCGGTGTTTATGCCGAATCCTGCCGGGAGGCGGAAATTCCCGATAATGCCGTATTGGAAATGGTTGGCGTTGATTGTGCGGAAATCCTCGCGTGACGATGAGGTGTGGCGGTGGGTGCCGCTGCCGCTGAGCCTGAGCTGTTGTTTCCCTATTTGCCATGAGATCGAGAGTCCTTGAGTGAAAAGGTTGGAGTTCACGCTTGATTTTGTGGGCTCTTCCTGGTTCACTCCGATCATGTCGGCATATCTAATGATGCGCTCGGTGGTCGATGAGGAGAATGTGAATTGCTCCTTGGAACCGAACTGGATGTTGAAATAGTTGGATGCTGAAAATGAATTGTTGCCGTCCACGTTATATGTGCGGTTGTGACGCACACCGGTAGAGGTGTTGTAGGTGTAGCCGCGCACGAGGGCGTCGTATGTCGTCTCGTAGGATAGCCTGAGATTGTTATTAAGATGCTTTCCTCTCGGCGAAAATCTCCATGACAGGTCATGGCTCATTGTGAAGGCGCTTTTCAGGTCGGGATTGCCCAACGATATGTTAAGCGGGTTGTTGTCGTCAACGATATCGATGAGGTGCATAAGGTTTGGGGTCTTTGTGTCAAATTTGAGATTGTATTGCAGTGAGTGTTCCGACATCATGCGGCGGTTCTCATATTTTGGCGCTAAGTCCACCCTTGCCGACAGATTGTATCGCCCTGATGATGCAAGGAATGAGGTGCGTTTCACCGGATATGCGAGGTTGTTGCGCTTGTAGTCGAGGTTTTGGTGTATGATGGAGAATACCGGCGCAAAACTGATGAATGCATTATACTTCTTGGATGTTTTGGACCATCCTATCGAGGGGCTGAGTTCATGCTTGTTCTCGATAGTGCGCGATGTATAGCTGTTGGTGGGGTCAAATGTGGATTGATATCCGGTGGGAAGTGTGCCGAATATGCCCATGTCGGCAAGTTGGTCGAGCGCATACATTGATGAATTTCTGTCTCTGCTCAAGAAACGGTAGCTATAGGAGAGTCCTATTCTGAATGATCGGAACGTGGCGTAATAGCTTGTGGTCCCGTCAAGGGTGAGGGTCCTTATAGGAGAGTTGTCAAAGTATTGCCTTCTCAGTTCGGCGGGCTTCGGGTCGGAGCCGTAATTGATGTTGTAGTCGTGCCACTCCTCGTCGCGTCGGTCCTGGTATTTCACCCCGAGCTGAAATTGAAGACGGTCGTTTGTGCCGGGAATGCGCACTTGAAAGTCAGGATAGAATTGTACTTCCCAGTTTTGGCTGCTGGTCTCTGATTTCGATATCGAGCGGTTGATCACTGCGTCAAGAAGCTCCGGCGAGCCGTCGCTGTAGATGGCTTCAAGGACTTTTGCCGTAATATCAGTCTGCTCACGGTTGAATGATGCCGATATGGATGACGACTTGTTGTCGCTCTTCATGTAGCGGGCGAGCACCATGTGCCACCAG
This sequence comes from uncultured Muribaculum sp., assembly GCA_910589555.1. Lineage (GTDB taxonomy): Bacteria > Bacteroidota > Bacteroidia > Bacteroidales > Muribaculaceae > Muribaculum. The sequence continues at coordinate 5,296 of CAJUTE010000004.1, read as the reverse complement.
TACCATCGGGGATTGCGTAATGAGCCATAATTTCGGGTTTCAAGCTTTATGTCGTTGTTCTTCCTGCGGGAGAAGGAGTTGTCGTAGGTGTCGCCTGAGGCAAAGAAGTTAGTGCGGTTGGTGGTGGTGAGGCTGTTGTTGGAGTTGCCTTCAAATTTGACATATCCGTTGAACTTGCGGTTCTCGTCGGGACTTTGGTAATCGTAGTTCATTGATGCCATTTTGTAGGTTCTGGTTCCTGTCGGGAGCATCTCGGGGGTCCATGAGTCGTTTTTCCCCGGTTGGCGGTTGTCGTTGAGGTTGTTGGCGTTCCCCAATATGGTGATGTTGGTAGTTGGAGTGAACCATGACGCGAAGAGCCTGCCGAGGTATCGGTCTTTTGTGCCTCCGGCGGCTTGGGCGTTGATTATCCAGCCCATGCTGTACTCCTTCTTTAGCTTTACATTCATGGTGAGGTGCTTTTCTACAGTAGGATCATTTTCCCATTTTTCCTTGTCGGTCTGTCCTTTGTAGACCTCTACGTTTTTAACCGTGTATGCTCCGATATTGTCAAGCATTATTTGGTTGTCGCCTTTGAAGAAGTCTTTTCCATTGAGGAGAAGTGTTTCCACAAATTCGCCATTGACATAGATTTGACCTCCGTCCTTTATCTCGACACCGGGAAGTTGGGCTATGAGGGCGTCGAGCATCGAACCCTCGGCGAGCTGGAATGCATCGGCGTTGAAAACCAAAGTGTCGCCACGGTTGTAAAATTTCACCTTGGATGCGGTGACAGTGACATTGTCAAGCTTTTTTGCTGCTCGATCAAGAAATATTACAGGAATCTCGCGGTTCTCTTCCCGCTTACCCACATTTGTTACCGGAAACACTACTGTTTCGGTCTTATAGCCGGGATAAGTCACGTCGAAAGTGTAGACTGAATCCTTCCGTTCCACCTGCATCCAGAATGAGGCATTTTCAATCATTTCGCCGTTGCGGTAGGTTCTTCCGTTGGCTGTTATGGTGTCGGTGGCGTTTCCGTTGACATCATAGCGGATAATCTTTGCGTTGATAAGATCATCTTTTGTCACGGCGTCTCTTACACGCCCTCTGAGATATAGGCTGTTGTCCGATTGAGAAAAAGCCGGCAATGCGGCAAGAATGGCAATGAATGTGATGATTATTCCCCACGAGTTTCGCTTCATGGCAAGTACGTTATTGGTTAGTAATGTCTATGTGGGGGGGGTATGCAAAGGTATGTTTAATAAATGGAATATCCAAATATTCTAACGAAAAAAATCATCGGGTTATCAAATGCCCGAGATAAACCATTGCCAAACCGAAGAAAAGGCTTACCGCAGTGTAAAGCGCGGCATGGAGAAAACGTCCGTCGGAAAAGATGGAGTAATTCTCGTGGATGAATGTGGAAAATGTGGTGAAGCCGCCACAGAAACCTACAGTGAACAGAAGCCTCCAGTGCTCGCTAAGCAGGTTGTGGCGCTCAAATATGCCGTAGAAAATCCCGATCAGCAAGCATCCAAGCATATTAGCCGCAAATGTGCCCCACATGGATTGTATGCCTATTATGTGGGTGGCGGTTTTGGTTACACCGTATCTTGCGATTCCGCCTAAGCAACTGCCTATGCCTATGAGAGCGATTGTTTTTAGCATATTATAATTGTTGTGAGGGAGTTTATGAGAATGTAAGGGTTGAGCATAGCTCAGGTCGTAATCGTTCTGCCGCGCTGCGTAACTCTTCAGCGGAAATGGAGTTGATGCGTTCGATTACTTCATTGGCTGATATTGCATGACCGTAAAACAGAGTGGCTCTGCCTATCGACAGCGCGAGTTGCTCGCGATTTTCTCCGGCTACGATAGTCTGTCCTAAATATTGCTTTTTTGATGCTTGCAATGCCTTTGGATTAAGCGGCGTAGAAGCGAGTCGGTCAAATGTCTCGAAAATGAGTTTTAAACACCGTTTCACATGGTTGTCGTCGCAACCGAAATATACCGTAAAAAGTCCGCAGTCGGTGAACATCGATGAATATGCGTCGACTGAATAGACATATCCGTGACGTTCCCTCAACGCGATGTTCAGCAATGAATTCATGCACGGGCCTCCTATTATATTGGTTAAAAGAGCATAGGCATGACGCGAGTCGTCATACATCCCCGGAATCCTTGTTCCGACCACAGTGTGGCTTTGGTGTGTGTCAAGACGCCGTGAGATGTTGAACGGTTTCACCTCGGCAGGTGGGGTGGGAGTGGTGATGTTGGAAAGATGATCAAGTGCTCCCAGATGCTTTTCTGCGAGCTTTATGAATCTGTTGTCGCTCATGGGTCCCATATAGAACAGTACCATGTTGCCGGGCGTGTAGTATCGTGACAGAAAGTCTCGGCATATTTCGGGGGTGAAGCTGCTGATGGTCTTTTCGGTCCCAAGGATATTGTGCCCCAAAGATGATCCTGCAAAAATAAGGTCGTTGAATTCGTCAAATATAGCATCGGCAGGGGTGTCGAGATAGGAAGCCACTTCATCAAGCACCACTTCTCTCTCCTTATCTATTTCATTTAGCGGAAATCGGGAGTTTGCCACAAGGTCAGATATCAGTTCTATGCATCTCTCTGCGTTTCCTTTGGGAAATGCTGAATACACCATTGTCACCTCCTCCGAAGTGTAGGCATTCAATTCTCCGCCCACTGATTCCATGCGGTTGATTATGTGCCATGACTTTCGCCGCGAAGTGCCCTTGAATATGGTGTGCTCCACGAAGTGAGCGAGCCCGTATTCCTCAGGAGCCTCATTGCGGCTTCCGGCTCTCACGGCAAGTCCACAGTATTCTACCGGCGAGTCAGAGTGGCGGTGAACCACACGGAGCCCGTTGTCCAATGTATGATATATATTTGAAGGTGTAGCCATTCCTATGAAAAATAATCAAGTAAAAAGAATATACTCTTTATCGTTTGCCATACGGTTCAAAACCGGTGGCAAATTTAGCTTTTTCGTATGAGTCGGCAAAATTAACGCCCACCAATCAGCTTCCTATATGACACCTGAAATATTAAAAGAAATAATGAAGTTTATGAAATAAAATATAAAAAAATAACTTCTGGATTAATCCTGAAGTTACTTTAATTACGCGATTGTAAGCGGGGTTATCGACACCCTCATGTTGATGCCACTGGCAACAATGGCGTTGGCGTGCCGGACCAAGTTGTCAACCAATGCCGTGAAACGGCAATGCATTCGCTGTCATGAGTTGTGGAAAAATGCCTGCGAGGCGTTGGAGAAAGCTCATGGGAAAAAAAACTACAAACGCCTGAAAGGCAGTGCTTACGGTTAACCGCGGTACAGGGAGCCGAAGGCGACCTGTGCCCGGAAAAGCCCGCCCTCCAAATGCACTCTGTAAAGAGTGCCCCTGAAAAAAACAACACCATGACTGCCGTGAAACGGCAATGCAATAATAGCTCCGCCACGAGGCGTAGCCGAGGTGCGGAGAAAGGACACAAACCAACCGGGCGTCGAAGACGTCCGCCAACCACCGTGCTAACTGCCGCCAGGCACGAGCCTGTTAAAAAAATCAACCCATGGAGATAAAAAGTAGGTAAATCCCCATAAAACTCGCGCTATCTTTGTCCCAACATAATGGTATCAATCTGCGGGAAAGACACAATGATTAAAAGTCGGGGAATGGCGGGGAACGCCCGACAGCCTATCCGGCTAAAGAGCCACAAGTGGGGGGTTGCCCGCCTCCCGACCCACTACGGATAGCCATTTGATTACAAAATTACTCATTTCTAACGAACGAAACAAACCAATGGAAATTATCGAGATCATAGGCATCGACCGGAAGAACGGTCAGGAAGCCTCCGACATCGCCAAATATATGACAGGGTAGGTCAAACTGCCGTGTCTTTTCCGCTAAGGTAAAATGTTGAATTTTAGTAGCTGCGTCTTTATGGCGTGGTCGTTTTTTTTATTAAGAGCTGAGTTTGAGGAAATTGTCTCAAAAATTATAGTGATAATTTAGCTATTTACTGAATCATTGCTATATTTGTAGCGTAAAACAAAATCCAAAAGAGAAATGAGGTGTAAGATGAAATGAGCGAAAAGAAAGGTTGATTTTCCGAGTCCTTGATCTCTTGGATATAATCAGGACAAAGAAAAATCAACCCATCATCAATCAAATTAGAGGTTATTATTTAACTTCCTGAATGATTAAACAACAGCCCCTGGGTATTAAACGGGGCAAATTTACTAAAAAATCAAGACCATGTATTTAGGTACGAAAAAAATATTGAATCCGGCTCAGCATGAAGAAGACCGAGCCAGATTGTTGAAGAATAAAGTAAATGCCACTTGGTTAGCGTTTTCAGAATTGGACGGTATTATAAACACTGCTGCGTTGGGTCGGGAATATTTCAAGAGAAGCCCCGCATGGATGACACAGCGTATCAACGGTAACACCGTGTTCGGGAAAACAGCACGGTTCCGCGAAACTGAATACCATCAGCTCGCTGAAGCGTTCCGCGATATAGCCAAGCGTCTCATAGCTCATGCCGACGAGATTGATGCGGCAGCAATGGATGATTGAGTAGCAACACATTGTGTTCTTTTCAATAAAAATGCTCGAATTCCTATAGGCGTATATGCGGTGTAGCTCTCTTCTATGAAAGAACGAAAAATGCCATGACAACAAAATCGGTCAGTATGACCGCAAGACCTCAGCCCGGTATGTAGCGTCAGCGAAATGCCGTGAAACGGCAATGCATTCGCTGTCATGAGTTGTGAAAAAATGCCTGCGAGGCGTTGGAAAAAGCTCATGAGAAAACTACAAACGCCTGAAAGGCAGTGCTTACGGTTAACCGCGGTACAGGGAGCCGAAGGCGACCTGTGCCCGGAAAAGCCCGCCCTCCAAATGCACTCTGTAAAGAGTGCCCCTGAAAAAAACAACACCATGACTGCCGTGAAACGGCAATGCAATAATAGCTCCGCCACGAGGCGAAGCCGAGGTGCGGAGCAAGGGCACAAATAAACCGGGCGTCGAAGACGTCCGCTAACCCGCCGAGCTAAGTGCCCTCAGGCACGAGTCCGTATATAACCTCGACTGAGCAAGCGAAGTCGGGGGGGGAGACGACCCACAAAAAAACGAGTCCCGGATGGGACGAGCCTATGTTACAAAAAAAAATCGACACATGGGATAAAAAGTGGGTAAATCCCCAGAAACCATGCACTATCTTTGCCACAACAAACATAACGGCATCAATCTGCGGGAGAGACATCCCGTCACGGTTCCGCCATAATCACGGCAACACG
>CAJUTE010000003.1 GCA_910589555.1 uncultured Muribaculum sp. | reverse complement strand
GAGTGAGGGGATTTATTTAGCAGCTGAACATTCGCACTTCGGATTTTAATTTACGCTCTTCTGTCACAATCATTATTTTTTTGTCGGATGCGGTGGTGGTTGCGAATAGCCGTAATTCGCCTCCATCTTTTACTTTGAGCTTTTTACGCAATTGATCGGCTGTGATGCCGAAATTGCGCGCTGTTACTCTTATCTCGGGAAATTCTTTGGCAAAGCGCTTTATATTGGATGATGCATAGTCAATATTTTTTACTATCCTCAGGGTATTTCCGGGAAAGCCATCGACACGATTCTCCGACCAATATAGATGTGTGTTGGGACTTATTTTATTTAAGCCGAATATCCGGCACAGAAGTTTAAAAGGAGCAGCCTTCATTATTTCCGGATTTGGTTCATACAGGTAGCCTGTTGCCGGAGGATCAGAGAAGACCGCTTCCGCGGAGTTTTCTTCTGTGCGGCGGAATGCAAAGTCATTTGACGCCGATAGTGCGTGAATCATTGTTTCAGATCGGGCATTGACGTTGAAATCAATCACAATCACCACCTCTTTGCACTCTGTGTCATTGCCGGTGACATAGATGTCGTGTGCTTCGGGTAGTTCTCTTGTGATTTGTGTGAGATCAAGCATCGGAGAGGCTTTTATGATAAGCTTGTGGCAATGTTTTCTGATGGAGGGCAATAGGTCTATTACGTCAGGCGCGCAATCATGCAGTCCGTATAGGCGTTGACCCTCGGAGCCTCGCCTTGCCGGATCGATGAATATCACGTCGTATAGGGTGCTGCTCTCGTTCAAAAACTCGCAGCAGTCAGCATTCACAACAGATATATTGTGATATCCAAGAGCTGAAGCGTTATGAGATAATGCTTCGCAAAGCAACTGATTCCGATCTATTGATGTCACTGATTTCGCTTTTGCAGCAAAATGCAGCGAGTCGATGCCAAGTCCGCAGGTGAGATCGAGCACGGTATCGCCCTCATCGATAAGCGATGCATGAAATTCCGCGAGCTTATCACCTGTGCATTGTTCAGCCGATAGGGCGGTAGGGAAGTAGAACGAGGGGCACTCAAGTTCTTTTTCGAGTTTTTTTCTTGTCTTTTTTCTGCATTTTACTTGTGTCACCGCCTCTTCAATCCATGGCATTTTGCCATGAAATTTCATGCTTAGTTCGGCAGGGTCGTGATTGAGGTGCTTGCTGACCCATGATATGAATTCTTCATTGTTGTAGACCATGGCGTGGGATTATAAAGCAAGGGGAGACTGGCATTGCCATCTCCCCCGATGTATAACGTGTTGTAGAATTTAAGCGGCTTGATTATCCTTTGATTGCTGCTACTCCGGGAAGAACTTTTCCTTCGATAGCTTCAAGAAGAGCACCACCGCCGGTTGATACGTATGATACTTCATCGGCAAGACCGAACTTGTTGATGCAAGCTACTGAGTCGCCACCACCTACGAGGGAGAAAGCGCCGTTTTCAGTCGCCTTAACGATAGCGTCGGCAATAGCACGTGATCCGGCTGTGAAGTTGTCAAATTCAAATACTCCGGCAGGACCGTTCCAAAGGATGGTCTTGGAGGGTTCGATAGCGGCAGCGAAAGCTTTGCGTGTCTCAGGACCTGCGTCAAGACCTTCCCATCCGTCGGGTATGTCGTTGCAAGGGCAGATTTTGGTGTTTGCGTCGTTGCTGAATGCATCGGCAGCCACACAGTCAGTTCCGAGAATAAGGTTCACGCCTTTCTCTTTTGCTTTCTTGATGATGTCAAGAGCGAGATCAAGCTTGTCATCTTCTACGATAGACTGTCCGATTTTGCCACCCTGAGCCTTGGCGAATGTATAGGTCATACCGCCGCAGAGGATGAGGTTGTCAACCTTGTCCATGAGGTTTTCGATGATGCCGATCTTTGTTGACACCTTGGAACCGCCCATGATTGCGGTGAAAGGACGTTTGATGTCGCTGAGGATGTTGTCAACAGCCTGAACCTCTTTTTCCATAAGGAAACCGAGCATCTTGTCGTTAGCGTCGAAGTAATCGGCGATCACGGCAGTTGAAGCGTGCTTGCGGTGAGCTGTTCCGAAAGCGTCGTTCACATATACATCAGCGTATGAAGCAAGAGCTTTAGCAAATTCTTTCTGCTTTTCCTTCATTTCTTTCTTGGCTGCGTCGTAGGCGGGATCTTCTTTGTCGATGCCAACGGGCTTGCCTTCTTCTTCCGGATGGAAACGGAGGTTTTCGAGGAGGAGCACTTCGCCGGGTTTCAGGTTGGCTGCAGCTTCAGCAGCTTCAGGACCTACGCAGTCAGAAACGAATTTCACGTCAGTTCCGAGAGCCTTAGCCACATCGTCCTTGATCTGACCGAGAGAATATTTTGCATTTACCTTGCCTTTGGGTTTGCCCATGTGCGACATGATGATCAGGCTTCCACCGTCATTGAGAATTTTTTTCAATGTGGGAAGAGCGCCGCGAATACGGGTGTCATCGGTGATTTTGCCATTTTCATCCAAGGGCACATTGAAGTCAACTCTTACGATTGCCTTCTTTCCGGCAAAGTTGAAATTGTCTATTTTTTGCATTTTGGTTATAATTTAAATAAACGATGTTGCAAATGTAACTAAAATTTAGATAACACAGTTATTAAAAATCGCTAAATGATGTGTTTTACTTTCAAAAGTTCACTCATTTGGTCGCGGAGCTTTTTAGCTTCACGTCCGGCGGCAATGTCAAAGTCGTCGCCATTTGACGCATATATGATGCCGCGTGATGAGTTGACGAGTAGTCCGCAGTCATCGGTCATTCCGTAACGAGCCACTTCTTCAAGGCTTCCGCCCTGTGCGCCTACGCCGGGCACGAGCAGGAAGCTCTTGGGGGCGACTTTGCGGATGTCCTCAAACATTTTTCCCTGTGTGGCACCCACCACATACATCATTTCATCGGGGGTAGCCCATTTGGAGGATGTCTCAATCACGTGCTCAAACAATCGCTTGCCGTCATTGTCAGTAATGAACTGGAAGTCGTGGCTTCCTTTATTGGAGGTCAAAGCGAGAAGTATAACCCACTTGCCGGCATATCCTAAAAACGGAGTCACGCTGTCTTCTCCCATATAAGGCGCTACCGTCACAGCATCGACGTCCATGTGTTCGAAAAAGCTGCGTGCATACATTTGAGAGGTGTTTCCGATGTCACCGCGTTTCGCGTCGGCGATAATGAATTGGTCGGGATACCGCTCCTTTATATATTTTACTGTTTCTTCCAATGCAATCCAGCCTTCGAGTCCGATGCTTTCGTAAAACGCAAGATTGGGCTTGTAGGCTACGGTGAATTCAGCGGTGGCGTCAATGATAGCCTTGTTGAATTCGAGGATGGGATTTTCTTTTCTTAAAACCGCTTCGGGGAGTTTTTTTATGTCAGGGTCAAGTCCCACACAAAGGAAGCTGCCTTTCCTTCGGATATTTTCGATTAATGCCTTTCTTTCCATGATTATAATCTTTACAGTTCTGACTCTTTAAGTTTTTCCGCATTTTCAGCCACAATCAGGTGGTCGATGCAATCCTGGATATCTCCATCCATGAATGCCGACAGATTGTAGATAGTGTAGTTGATGCGGTGGTCGGTGATGCGTCCCTGAGGATAATTATAGGTGCGTATCTTGGCTGAGCGGTCGCCGGTTGACACCATTGTCTTTCTTCGGGATGCGATATCATCAAGATATTTCTGGTGCTCCTTATCATAAATAAATGTGCGCAGTCGGCTCAAGGCTCTCTCCTTGTTTTTTGGCTGGTCGCGGGTTTCGGTACATTCGATAAGGATCTCTTCGGTTTCTCCGCTGTTGGGGTTTCTCCACATATAGCGCAGTCTGACTCCCGACTCGACTTTGTTCACATTCTGTCCACCGGCACCGCCGCTTCGGAATGTGTCCCATTTAATCTCGCCTTCGTTTATCTCCACGTCAAACTCCTCAGCTTCGGGCAGTACAGCCACGGTTGCAGCCGAGGTATGGACTCGTCCTTGTGTCTCGGTGGCAGGAACGCGTTGCACACGATGCACGCCGCTCTCATATTTCAGGATTCCATATACTCCTTCGCCCGAAACAGAGAAGACTACTTCTTTGAATCCTCCGGCAGTACCTTCGTTAAAGCTTGTCACCGCAACTGACCATCCTTTAGACTCGCAGTACTTGGTGTACATTTTAAACAGGTCGCCGGCAAATATCGCCGCTTCGTCGCCACCTGTTCCTCCGCGTATTTCTACGATAGCGTTTTTGCCGTCCTCAGGATCGGCAGGAATGAGCAGGAGTTTTATCTCCTCTTCCATTTCCGGAATTTTAGACGATGATGCATCAAGCTCTTCTTTAGCCATAGCTCTCAGTTCTTCGTCAGATTCGGTTTCAAGCACCTCACGGGCTTCTTTCACATTGTCGAGCAAATTGCGATAAGCGCGTGTTGCCGCAGTGAGCTTTTCGAGGTCCTTGTATTCTTTTGTGAGTCTCACATAACGCTTCATGTCGGAGATCACACTCGGGTCGGTGATGAGAGTGCTCACTTCTTCAAATCGCGCTTCTATTCCGTCAAGACGTGAAAGTAGGGAGTTTTCTGCCATTTCTAAATCTAATTTTCCGCGAAGTTACGAAAATATCCGCAAATATCTTAATATTGCATCTTACTGAATGAAGATAATTACGTACTTTTGTGCAAAAATTTGAACAGCATAAAATTTCTACAATAAAACCGGTTAATTATGTCGAGAAAAAGAAAAGAACTGCCGATACTGGAAAATGTGACAATTACTGATGTAGCAGCCGAGGGCAACGCTCTTGCCCGGGTCAATGACATGGTGGTGTTTGTGCCTTACGGCTCTCCCGGAGATATAGTTGACATAAAACTGACCAAGAAAAAGAAGAATTATGCAGAAGGCCGCATAGCCCGGATGGTAGAGCCGGGAAGCGTCAGGATTTCACCGCGTTGCGAGCACTTTACCGTGTGCGGCGGTTGCCGTTGGCAACATTTGCCTTATGACTATCAATTGAAATGCAAGCAGCAGCAAGTGGAGGACTGCATCACACGCATCGCTAAAGTAGAGGCTCCTGAGGTGTCGCCGATTATAGGTTCGGAATCTATATGGGAGTATCGAAACAAGATGGAATATACTTTCTCCAATAAAAAGTGGCTCACATTTGAGCAGTTGAATTCATCGGAGGAATTTACCGACCGTGATGCCGCCGGATTCCACATTCCGGGAGCGTTTGACAAGGTGCTTGATATAGAGTGCTGCCATCTTCAGGATGATCTCGGTAATCGCATACGCCTTTTTATAAAAGATTACGGCAAGCAGAACGGCCTCTCTTTTTATGATCTTCGCGGACAAACCGGATTCCTGCGCACGCTGATGATAAGGATAGCTTCGACAGGCGAGGTGATGGTAGTGATGGTGTTTGGTGAAGATGACAAAAACGCTATAGAATCGCTCCTTTCAGCGGTTAAGGAAGAGTTCCCGGAAATCACATCGTTGATGTATGTGGTCAATACTAAAGTCAATGACACTATAGGTGATCAAGATGTGATTCTCTTTAGCGGGCGTGATTATATAGAAGAGGAGATGGAGGGATTGAAATTCCGCATAGGTCCCAAATCGTTCTATCAGACCAATTCCCGCCAGGCTTACAGGCTTTATAGCGTGGCACGCGATTTTGCCGGGTTGACCGGTGATGAATTTGTATATGACCTTTACACCGGTACCGGGACAATTGCCAATTTTGTGGCACGTAAAGCATCGAAGGTGATCGGCATAGAATATGTGCCTGAGGCGATCGAGGATGCCAAGGTCAATGCTAAGGTCAACGGACTCGACAATACTGAATTTTATGCCGGTGACATGAAGGATATTCTTACCGACCGGTTCATTGCCGAGCATGGTAGACCTGATGTCATGATAGTCGATCCTCCACGTGCCGGAATGCACGAGGATGTGGTCAACGTCATTCTTAATGCCGAACCCAAGCGCATTGTCTATGTGAGTTGCAATCCTGCGACACAGGCAAGGGATATTGCGATGCTCGACGCTAAGTATAAACTCACTGCGATTCAGCCGGTCGATATGTTTCCCCACACGGCTCACGTCGAGAATGTGGTGAAAATGGAGTTGCGTTAAGTGGAATAATTGAAGTTGTTTCAGCTATTCAATTTCCCGGCAGCAGCGATTGATGAATTATAATATGCGGGATTTCCGGTCACTTCTTCACCTATAAAGGGAGGAAGCGGAAATTCCGTACTCTCATCGGGGAGCTCAATCTCAGCTACGACCAATCCTGCCGCAGGAGAGTGAAACTCGTCGACTTCCCAGCGAAATCCTTTAAAATCAATTAAATATCTAGTTTTTGCTATCACTGTATTCCCGGCAAGTTTCCTGATCATTTCTTTGGCATCATCAACAGGAATAGGGTATTCCCATTCGTCGCGCACGGCTCCTGAGTTTTCCCCTTTTATGGTCAGAAATCCTTTTTCATTGCAGGTCCTTACTCTGACCACTGCTTTTTTGTCGGTGGTAATGTATCCTTGCGAGATATTCAATACGGTGTTACACAATTCTTTATAAGAATCATTAACGACTAAAAACTTACGTTCAATTTCTTTTGCCATTGAGTGAGTGGATTTTTATTAACTTTGCAAAGATAAATTTGTTTAATGAAATATAAGAACAATAATCCAAAAAATTGAGAAACGGGTCATTCAACACATTTACCTCACGATTGTTGCTCGCCGTTGCGTTTTGCTGCGGCTGGCTGAGCTTGTCGGCTCGTGACTTTCTTGTGACGGGAGTTGTGATTGACTCTTTGTCACGGGAGCCTATACCTTATACCGCGGTTTTTATACCGTCGACCAATGAGGGGAAACTCACTGATGACCGTGGTAAGTTTTCGATATGGAAACGCAGTGGTGCCGACAGCATACGTTTCTCGGTGATGGGTTATTCAGAAAAGATTCTGCCATTGACGGTCGCGACCGGCAATGCTCTCACGGTGGAGCTTGTCCCTACAGGAGTCATGCTTTCAGAGGTGGTGGTCAAACCTAAAAAAGAGAAATACAGCAAGAAAAATAATCCTGCGGTTGATTTCGTGAACCGCATCCGTGAATCCAAGGAAAAGAATGATCCGCGACGCCATGAGTTCTACAGCTATGGAAAATATGAACGGTTGTCGATGGCAATCAATGATTTCAATCCCGATGGCAATTATTCCTGGCTTGGTGATAAGTTCAAGTTCATGCAGGAGTATGTCGACACATCAGTGGTGTCGGGAAAGCCTATTCTCAACTTCATGGTGAAGGAAAAAGTGTCGGATGTCAACTATTCTGATCATGGCGAGCGAAAGAAAGAGGTGGTGCGCGGATTGCGTCAGGAAGGAGTGGACGACATTTCCCATAACAGCGACGCTTCGCGGCAAGTGCTTGAGGATGTTTTCAGGGAAGTCGATATATATGATAACGATGTCACGCTGTTGCAGAATAGGTTTGTGAGTCCGCTTGCCAAGATAGGTCCTGATTTTTATAAATATTACCTCACTGATACGGTTGAACTGGAAGGGGATTCGTGTGTGGTGTTGAGTTTTGTGCCTCACACTCCCGAGACATGGGGATTCATCGGGAAGCTTTATGTGCCGAAGGGCGATTCTACCATGTTTGTGAAGAGGGTAGAGATGTTTTTGCCTCACACCATCAATGTCAATTTTCTCGATGCGTTCACGCTTGTGCAGGAATTTGATAAAGCTCCCGATGGATCAAGGCTGAAAAAGTCGGATGACATGATTGTGGAGTTTTCTGTGCTTCCCGGGCTACCTCAGCTTTATGCACGCCGCAATAACGCTTATTCCGGCTTTACATTCTCTCCTCCGTCTGATCAGTCGCTTTTCAGTGTCGTGCCGGCGGAAATTATTGTTCCTGAAGCCTATGACCGAGAGGGAGAATTCTGGGCTGAGGAGCGCATGGTGCCTCTTGAGCATGGCGAGCGTAACATAGATGAGATGGTGAGCCGTATGCGTGCCGTGCCGCTTTATTACTGGACTGAGAAAACATTGCGGTTGATTGTGAGCGGATATGTGCATACCGGTGATCCGAGCAAATTTGACTACGGTCCCGTGAACACGAGCATTTCTTACAATACAGCCGAAGGATTGCGCCTGCGTACCGGTGGAATGACCACGGCGCATCTTTCCAAAAGATGGTTTGCCCGAGGATATGTCGCCTACGGGTTCCGTGACCATAAATGGAAATATCGCGGCGAGCTTGAATATTCTTTCCGTGACAAAAAATATCATTCCAGAGAGTTTCCGGTGCATTCGCTGAGGCTTACATCTCTTTATGATCTTGACCAGCTTGGGCAGAAATATTCCGCTACCAATCAGGATAACATCTTCCTGTCGTTGAAACGTATGGAGGATACGCGAGTGACTTATCGCCGTGCCACAACGCTTGAATACACTCTTGAACTGCTTAACAACTTCTCGGTTGTCGCCTCGGCGTCATTCGAGCGGCAGGAAGCTACACGATGGATTCCATTCATTGACGGATACGGCAATCGTTTCGGCCACTATGATGAGACCTCATTTAAACTTGCGTTACGGTATGCGCCGGGAGAAAAATTCGTGCAGGGGAAGACCAATCGCCTTCCCATAAATCTTGACGCGCCGGTGTTTGAACTGTCTCATACTTATGCTCCAAAGGGATTGTTTGGCAGCATGTTTGAGATCAACCGCACCGAGTTCAAATTTTCGAAACGATTCTGGTTTTCGGCATTCGGTTATCTTGATGCCATAGCTAAGGCTGGTCACTCATGGTTGCCGTCGCCCTACATGGATCTGTGCCTTCCTGATGCCAATCTATCATATACCATCCAGCAGGAAAGCTATGCGTTGATGAATCCGCTTGAATTCATCAATGACAGCTATGCTTCGGTTAATCTCACTTATTGGATGAACGGGCTTATTTTTAACCGAATACCTCTTGTGAAAAAACTGAAGTTGCGTGAGGTGGTTACATTCAAGTGTCTTTGGGGAAACCTCAGCGACCGCAATAACCCCGTTTATAATAAGAGCCTGTTCTTGTTTCCTTCTGATGTCCACACTTCCATGATGTCCTGGTCAGATCCCTATATGGAGATTAGTGCCGGAGTCGACAATATTTTCCGAGTGCTGCGCATTGACTCGGTGTGGCGTCTGAGCTACCGTCACACTCCCGATGCGCCTGACTGGGGAGTAAGAGTGGGATTTCATCTCGCGTTCTGATTATCCGCCCTGTTGTCTGAACATTGTCGTGCTTGTAGTGTTATAAAGATATAAAAGTTACAAGACGATGAAAAAAATAGGCATTTTTTATGGTTCAAATACCGGCATGACCGCCGAAGTGGCTGACGAGATAGCCGCTCTTTTAGGTGTAGCCAAGGATGATATACACAATGTTGCCAAATCGGCACCTTCAGAAGTGGCACCATACGATGTGCTTCTGCTTGGAGCATCGACATGGGGCAATGGGGAATTGCAGGATGACTGGTATGACTTCATCGATGGATTGGAGGCACTTGATCTGAAAGGCAAGAAGATAGCCCTGTTTGGCTGCGGGGATGAGACTATGAGCGATACGTTCTGTGGCGCCCTCGGTGAGATTTATTCCCGATTGCAGAACACAGGAGCGGCGTTTGTCGGCGCGTTTGATGCCAATGTATATGAATTTGATAATTCACCGGCTTTTATCGACGGAGTGTATGTGGGCTTGTGCCTTGATCAGGTAAATAAAGAAGAGCTTACCGCACCTCGCATAAAGGAGTGGGTGGCAAAACTTAAAACAGAGATTTAGAAAATCATTTCTAAGCAAGAATTTAAATGCCCCGGAATCCGAAGGTAGACTGTCGGATAATGGACAGGGTTCCGGGGCTTGCGCTCTGATAATCGCGGAGGGTATTGTGAATACACACAATTACCTCCGCTTAGGTTTTTTATTTACAAACTTATTCATTACATTTGCGTAGGAATAAGTTACGATGAATCGCATATTTAGAAGTCTGCCTGTTATTGCAATTTTAATTGCCGTCTTCTCATGCTCCCGACCATCTCAGGAAATGTGGGATGAGGTGGCACGTGCCGGTGCTTTAGCCGATTTTAATCCTGACAGTGCTTTGGCGGTGCTTGATTCCATAGCTCCGTTTGTCGACCGAAGCAACGAGAAAATATCAATGTTCTATGAATTAATGAGATACAAGGCTTCGGATAAAGCTGATATCCCTATTATGTCAGATAGTATTATAACGCCAATTTTAGAATACTACAAAGATCGGAGCGATGATACTCTGAGTGCGGTGGCGCTTTATTACGGAGGACGCACATATTCAGAACTCGGCGATGCCCCGAGAGCCCTTGACTATTTTCAGAAAGCCCTCGACCGAATCTCTCCTGATGCTGACATAAGACAGGCAAGTTTTGTGCATTCTCAAATTTCACAAATATATGCTAAGCAAGGATTTTATGAATTAGCTCTTGATGAGGATAAAATTGCATTTGAATACACTTCGTTGCTAAACGATACAGCTGCAATTATTCATGATTTAACATCACTTGCTGAAAGTTGTTGGACGTTACTTCAATGTGATAGTGCCCAGATGTATTTGGATAGGGCATACGAATTATCTAAATATTTGGATGACGATAAAAGGAATGCTTTTGTTCCTCGTCTTAAGGCAAATTTTGCCTATAAAATGGATAAAATCGATTTAGCTAAAAAATATATTGAAGAAGCTCTTTCATATAAAATGAGTCCCCATGAAAAGCAATTAGTTTTCTCTTCGGCAGCAAGCATTTATTCTAAATACGATAAAGCCCGAAGCATTTCATATTTACGATGGCTTTGTGATAGTGGAAATGTCAAAGTGCGAAAATTTGCACACAAGGAAATGGTAAATATAATAATGGAAACTGAACCTAACGATAGTCTGAGTTACCATTTGAACGAAATGTTGCGATGTATAGATACAGTTGATTACTATAATTCACTTGAAGCGATAGCAAAAGCTAAGGCTGTTTATGACTATAGATTAAGGGAGAATGAGAATAAGACGTTAGCACTTAAAAGTACAAGGTTGCAACGAAATATTATGATTTTGGGGCTTGTATTAGTCGTTTTAGTGGTGATAATTTTATCTCAGATAACTCGATATCGTAAACAGAAAATATTTTTTTCATCTTTGAGGTTGGATTATGAAAATCGAGAGCGACAAACAAAAGTTTATGAACAGGAAATATATTCATTAAAACAAGAGTTAGCCTATAGGGAAAAACAAGATGATTTAATTACTTGTGATGTTGGTGAAAATTTATTTTCAGAATATCCGATAGTAATAAAATTTATAGATTCGAAAATAAATCCTGAAATAAAATATAATAGTCAAGATTGGCAAGATTTAGAGAACGTATTGAAAAATAAGTTCCCAAATTTTTATCTAAAATTGAGAGTTAATAATGCTCTTTCCGAGATAGAGTGGCGAGTGACTATGCTTGTGAAAATTGGAGTTTCGCCCAATCAAATCAGTCGCATTACCAATAAATCGTCAAGTTCCATCACATCCATACGTGCTCGCTTATACAAAAAGACATTTGGTACTGAAAATGCATCAGCAAAAGATTGGGATGAGTTAGTTCGCTCATTGTGAGGGCTCTATTTGTTTTATGCGTAATTTTACGCATACTTCATGAGTGAAATGCGTAAAAAATGCGTACAATTTTACGATGAATTGATTATGTGAAATACATATCTTAGTGCAATAAATATTTATTGCTATATGAAAAAATTTGTATTCACATTTATTATTGCATTCTTTTCTCTACTCGCCCAAGGCAAAAATGAAGTGCCTGTAACGCCTGACCCTCCAGCTCCTGAGACTGGCAATAGGAAAAAAAGTAGACCGATATATCCCGTTATTTCATTCGAAGGTGTAAATTTTACGGTTTCAACGAGTCTGCCGACCAATGAAGTTCAATTTTCGGTTATTGATGAATTCGGAGGTATAGTCTATTGCGGCATGAGTGGTGAATATTCCAAAAGTCATTATTTCAATGTAACAAATCTATACGAAAATAATTACTATATCATTCTTGTATGTATAGGAGACACCGTGTGGAAAGGGGAATTTACATGGATACCTTAAATAGATTACATAATAAATTTTAATTCGTTTCATTATGAAAAAATTGATTTACAGTGTTATGATGACCGGTGCTTTGTTAGCATCTTGTGCTTCAAATGAAGAGCCTGACTTTATTTTTGATTCTGAGCCTGTGACTTGGAGTTCGGAAATAGAACAAATGATTCCTGCTACTCGTACGGTTAAGGATGCGATTTTAATTGCCAATTCAGCGAAGAGTATGCTTGATAACAATGAAGTCTCACGTGCATCAAATTATCGAGAGATAGACGAAGGTGGCATTCAGTTTATAACGGATGCAAAATCACGTTCCGGCAATGATACGCTTATCTATATAGTTAACTATAAGGACAATTCCGGTTTTGCGGTTATATCGGCTAAGACAACTTGTGATTCGATTCTTGCGGTAACAGAATCGGGTCATTATGACGTAAATAACGGCACTGATAATCCAGGTTTGGCGATGTTTATGGACTATGCCATATCTTATGTTAGGGAAGCTCCGTCAGTTAAAGCAATCATGCGTAAACCGGCATATCAAGATATTGTTACTACAACCAAAACAGATTCAGTATCGCCAAGAGTCAAAGTTGATTGGGGACAAAGTGGAATTTATGGCACCTATTGTCCAAATGGAATCGCCGGTTGTTCAAATGTTGCGATGGCAATGACAATGAGTGCATTGAAATACCCTGCATCTATTCAATTAAAGCATCAATCATCGAAACCGACTTTGACTCTTGAATGGGATAAAATAAATAACCACAAGTTCGGACGGACTGATGGTGACGATTGCGAGGTAGGAGTACATTCTACTATAGGTTTGATGCTTAGGGAGCTTGGGTATAGAGCTAATAGTACATATTATACCGATCGACAAGCGACCGGGACATCTCTTAGTGATGTAAGAAGGACATTGAAAGGATTAGGATTTACATTAAGTGATACAGAAACTCCTGCCAGTGGTTTCGTTTGGAAATGGATAGGAAGTGGGGTAATTATCATGGGTGGACAAAATGTGAATAACACCGGTGGACACATGTGGGTAGCTGATGGCTATCGTTATACTGTGAAAACCACTAAAGTATATGTTAAAAAAGGGGATGATGGAGAATGGGTATGCGAAGAGACAGGAAGTACGTCGACCACCTACAATCATTTCAATTGGGGTTGGGACGGATATTGCAACGGATATTTCAATGATGGCGTATACAAATCTACTGTTGGTGATTATTCAAAAGATATTGTATATTTTGTCGCTAAAAGATGATTGTGGTGGTAAAATTTGAATAAATTGTTAAATTATTTGGTGGATATGTGATAAATCATTATGTTTGCACAATCCACATATTCAATGTAATAACTATAAAAAAGTAATTATGGCTATGAAAACAAAGTTGATTTTGGCAATGTCGCTTTCGCTTGCGTTAGTGTCATGCAGTGATTCGGATGATTCCGGAAAAAATGGAGTTGCTGACAAAATCGAGTTGCAACCGTCGCAGGAGCTTGTAATCACATCTCAGAACAGTAAGGCAATCGATATGCTTGGGTATTTCAGTGCCCGGAGGAATGACAACTTCATGCTGTCGCCGATGAGCATGAATTTCGCTCTCGGACTTGCCGCCAATGGTGCAGCCGGCACCACATTAAACCAGATTTGCACTGCGACCGGAGCTGATAACCTTCAGTCGCTAAACGATCTGAGCGTTAAACTTATAAAGGATATGCCTCGTCTTGACCGAAAAGTGAAGATGGAAATAGCCAATTCTATATGGCTGAATGACGGGTTTGAGGCGCTTCCGGCTTATGTGAATGCTGTGGAGGAAAATTATGATGCGGATTCACGCACGCTTGACCTTTCTTCGACCTCGGCAATGAATGCCATCAACAATTGGTGCTCGAAGCATACCGACAAGATGATACCTCAGCTTCTTCAAGAGCCTCTTGCTCCCGGAATGGAAATGATGATAATTAATGCGTTATGCTTCAAGGGTGAATGGGCGGTGAAGTTTGACAAGAAAAACACCAAGGAGGATCTCTTTACAAATGCCGATGGTTCGCAATCACGAGTGATGATGATGAATGGAGCGATTGGCAACAAGATAAAAGTGGCAGAGAAATATTCAATGTTCAGAATGGATTATGGTGCAGGAGCATATTCGATGACGGTGATTCTTCCTAATGCAGGAGAGAACCTTGCCGATGTCATAAGCTCTTTTTCTGCATCGGATTTTGTTGCGTGGCAGAATTCCAATAACCGTGGAGAGATAAAGGTTTCGTTCCCGAGATTTGAATTTGACACGAATGAGATTCTTAATGATTATCTTCAGTCGCAGGGTGTGAGTGAAATGTTTACCTCGGGAGCTGACTTTTCAGGATTGAGCGCCTCACCTGTCAAGGTGAATAAAGTGAAGCAGGTGACCCGCATCGAGGTTGATGAAGATGGGACTAAAGCTGCCGCAGTCACGTCGACTGAATTTGACAGCGCGATGCCTGTGGAGAGTTATGAGATGGTGGTGAACCGTCCATTCGCGTTCATTATAGCCGAGCAGTCGACAGGCGCTGTGATTTTCCTTGGTCAGGTGAAACAACTGTAAACTCATTGATGATATGAGCCTGAAATCCGGTTGGTGTAGCAACAACCGGATTTTTTTGTGGGATGCGATGTGCGGAGCACTACTTATAAGAGAAATATTTGTATATTTGCAAAAAAAGAATTGGAAAGATGTCGGGAATAACTAAAACCAATGCCGCACGGTTGCTTGATAAAGCAAAAATCACTTATAAGTTGATTCCATACGAGGTTGATGAGAATAACCTTGCCGCTGATCATGTGGCTGAGGAACTTGGCGAAGATATAGAACGGGTGTTCAAGACACTCGTGCTTCATGGTGAAAAAAGCGGATACTTTGTGTGTGTGATTCCCGGAGACATGGAGGTGGACTTGAAGGCGGCAGCTAAGGCTGCCGGAGCCAAGAAAGCCGACCTTATTCCGATGAAAGAGCTTCTGCCGCTTACAGGCTATATAAGGGGCGGTTGTTCACCGATAGGGATGAAGAAGCGGTTCCCGACTTATTTTCATTCCACGGTTAATAATTTCGATGTGGTATATGTCAGTGCCGGAGTGAGGGGATTGCAATTTGAAATATCGCCATCCGATCTGATAGGATATGTTGATGGGATAGTGGCAGACATAGCCGTGAAACCTTCAAATAATTGAGTTTTATGAATACATTTGGAAATATATATCGCCTTACTACATTCGGCGAGTCGCACGGGGTTGCTGTGGGCGGAATAATCGACGGGATGCCTTCGGGAATAGATGTCGACATGGAGATGGTGCAGAAAGAGCTGGACCGCCGTCGTCCCGGTCAGTCGTCAATCGTCACCGCTCGCGATGAGAAGGACTGTGTGAAGATTCTGAGCGGCGTCTTCGAGGGCAAAACCATCGGAACGCCTATTGGGTTCATGGTGGAAAATGGTAATCAGCACTCATCGGATTATGAGAATATACGTCACACATTCCGCCCGTCGCACGCCGACTATACTTATACGGAAAAGTATGGGTTGAGGGATCATCGTGGAGGTGGACGCTCCTCGGCACGTGAAACTTTGTCAAGAGTGGTGGGTGGTGCGTTTGCCCGTCAGGCGTTGGCTAAGCTTGGCATAAAGGTGTATGCCTACACGTCGCAAGTGGGGGATATACGTCTCGATAAGGACTATACGGCATACGATCCTTCGGCGATTGAAAATAATATAGTGAGATGTCCTGATGAAAGTGTTGCCGCCGACATGATTCGCTTGATTGAGCAGGTCAAGAAGGATGGCGACACTGTGGGGGGAGTGATCACCGGTGTTATAACCGGTGTGCCTGTCGGTCTTGGCGAGCCTGCGTTCGGCAAACTTCACGCTATGCTCGGTGGAGCGATGCTTAGTATTAATGCCGCCAAGGGATTTGACTATGGCATGGGATTTGACGGCGTTGGGCGTCGCGGCTCGGAGATGATTGACACATTTATCCCGACGGATGACGTTCACGGATTGAGGACCGCGTCAAATAACTCAGGCGGCATCCAGGGCGGCATTTCAAATGGCATGGATATATATTTCAGGGTAGCTTTCAAGCCGGTGGCGACGCTGTTGAAACCGGTTGACACGGTGGACGACAGCGGACTGAAAACAGAGTTGCAGGCTCGTGGACGTCATGACCCGTGTGTGCTTCCACGTGCAGTGCCCATTGTTGAAGCGATGGCGGCTATGACTGTTCTTGACGCTTATCTTCTTAACAAGGGTGCTCGCATATAACCGATGTGGTCATGTATAGGGATTTCAGCACATTTTTAAAAGAGCATTTTCCCGGTAAAGTTCAGAAGATTTCCATCAATGCCGGATTTTCCTGTCCCAATAGAGATGGAACCATAGGAACCGGAGGATGCACTTACTGCAATAACCAGACATTCAATCCCGGATATTGCAAGCCCGACAAAAGTGTGACGGAGCAGCTTGAAGAGGGTAAAAAATTTTTCGGCAGAAAATATCCCGATATGCAGTACCTCGCATATTTTCAGGCTTATACGAGCACACATGGCGAGCTTGAAAGACTGAAACAGCTGTATGAAGAGGCTCTGTCGGTGGAGAATGTGGTGGGAATTATAATAGGCACGCGTCCCGATTGCACCGGCGATGAACTGCTTGATTATCTTGCAGGATTAAATGAACGTGCTTTCGTGCTTATTGAATACGGTGCGGAAAGTTCGCATAATGAAACTCTAAAACTTATAAACCGGTGCCACACCTGGGAGCAAACAGTGGATGCTGTTGAGCGTGCCACCCGCCGTGGTCTGCTTACAGGGCTTCATCTGATAATGGGCTTGCCTGGAGAGAGCCGGGAGATGATGCTTGCTACTGTTGACGCAGTGTCGAAGTTGCCTGTCGCTACAGTCAAGTTTCATCAATTGCAGCTGGTGAGAGGAACGGTGATGGCTCATGATGTTATCTCCGGAAAATATGATATCCCGCGATTCAGTGTGGATGAATACATAAGCCTGTGTGTGGAAATAATAAGACGCATTAATCCTGAAATAGCTATAGAACGCTTCACGAGCCAATCGCCTGACGAGCTTCTGATTTATCCTAAATGGGGGTTGAAGAATCATGAGTTTGTTAATCGGCTACGCAATGCGTTAAACTCTTTTTAACATCGCGGTGCGCGTTTTTAGCCTTTCTTGTCGCTAATTTTGTCTATTATGACAGAAGCAGTTCTTGAAAAATTGAAGATTCTTGCCGCAGCGGCGAAATATGATGTGTCATGTTCGTCGAGCGGCACAGTGCGGCGCAACAGTGGAAACGGAGTGGGGAATACTGTGGGCGGGGTCGGTATATGCCATAGTTTTGCCGCTGATGGCAGGTGCATATCTCTTTTGAAAATCATGCTTACGAATTATTGTATGTATGATTGCGCGTATTGCATAAACCGGCGCAGCAATGATATTCCCCGTGCCACACTTTCTGTTAGTGAAATAGTGAATATCACGATGGAGTTTTATCGCCGCAACTATATCGAGGGGCTTTTCCTTAGCTCTGGAGTGGTGCGTAATCCCGACTATACGATGGAGCGTATAGCCCGTATTGCCAAAGATCTTCGGGAAGTGCATCACTTTAACGGTTACATTCATCTTAAAAGCATACCGGGAGCATCGCGTGAGCTTGTTAATGAGGCAGGTCGATATGCCGATCGAATGAGTGTGAATATAGAGATACCTCGTGAAGAATCGCTTAAATATCTGGCTCCTGAAAAGGATCACAAAAGTGTTTATGAGCCTATGGGGTATATAAGGCAAGGTGTGCTGGAATGTGCTGAGGATCGCAAGCGTATGCGCCATGTGCCGAGGTTTGTGCCGGCGGGTCAGAGCACTCAAATGATTGTCGGTGCGTCGCCGGATACTGACAGGCAGATACTTCAGGTTTCGTCAGCGCTTTACGGTATGCCCACAATGAGAAGGGTGTATTATTCCGGTTACGTTTCTGTGAATGAATATGACAAGCGTTTGCCGGCGCTAAAGCAACCTCCATTGGTGAGAGAAAACCGATTATATCAGGCTGACTGGCTTATGAGATTTTATCATTTCAAGGCTGAGGAGATTACAGAACCGGATAATCCGAATCTTGACCTTGAGGTGGATCCGAAGCTCGGTTGGGCGTTAAGGCACCCACAGGCATTTCCGATTGATATCAACAAAGCTCCATACGAGATGATATTGCGGGTGCCGGGCATCGGAGTTAAGTCGGCGCTATTGATTGTGAATGCCAGAAAATTCCGGAGATTGACCTCTTACAATCTTAAGAAGATAGGGGTGGCGATGAATAGAGCTAAATATTTCATAACGTGCGGAGAGCTTTCATCTCCGTCGGTTTGCGATGTGTCACCGGAGTATGTGAGACGGCAGCTCGTGAGCAGACGTAACGGTGAAAATCCTTCGCAGCTGACATTTGACTTTTCATGATTATTTTTCGGTTTGACGGCAGTTTTGACGGATTGCTTACCGCTGTGTTTGATTCGTTTTCCCGTAAAGAGACTCCCGAGATGTTGCTTCAGCCTCATGATGCGCTGCCGTTATTTTATGATGTGCTGCATGAAGTGGACACTGGTATGGAAAAGGCTCGTAGGGTGTGGAAAAAATTGTCGAAGGTGCTGTCGAAAGGTGCATGCAGCGCTCTTGTCGCAGCTTATTTGACCGATAATCCGGAATTTCCGATGTATGCTTTCCGGTTTATTTGTCGTGCTGTTGCCTCAAAGACATCAATAGAGACCGATTTTTCTGATCAGTCAGTGCTTGCCGTGCTTAAAGAATGTCGCAGGGTGAGAGGTGAGGCTCACCGTATTTTGCAGTTCCTTCGATTTCAAAAAGGGATCGACGGCACGTATTTTGCTCTTATAGAGCCGCTGTTTGACATACTCCCCATGACTTTAAGCCATTTTAAGGATAGATTTGGCGATCAGAGCTTCATTGTGTATGACCGATTGCGTGATTACGGCTATTTTTACAATAAACAAGAGTTAAAAAAAATAAGGCTTGACAAGAGCATGGGCTATATGTCGTCAGGGAAACTTTCATCTGAGCAGCTTGATCCGGAAGAGCTTCTGTTTCAGAGTCTTTGGCGGACTTATTTTAAGTCTACAGCTATAATGGAGCGATTAAATCCGCGTAAGCAGCGTCAGGATATGCCAGTTAGATACTGGAAATATTTAACCGAAATGAATGGCATTTAATAAATCTTCACACACCCGTCGTGAACTTGAATTCAAATTCTTGGTTTAATAATTAAAAGCGTTTATTAGTTTCAATTATTAATTAAATGAGGCTTTAGATGCATAGTTGTTAAAAAAAGAGTGAAAAATTAATTGACGAGAAAAATGAAGTACGATCGTTTGGTTAATGCCTTTATATTAGGCTGTCTTATTGCACCTTCTGCCTCTGCGCAAGTTGCCAAGTGGGCTGTTCTCCCCAAATATGAGAACATAAAGCTGCTGGAAAGCGGATTGTATCAAATCAAGCAACAAGGTAAAGTCGGGCTGATTGACGGTTCTGGCAATGCAGTCTTGCCAATGGAATATGATAGCATCATGCCATTTTCCGAGGGGCATGCCCCGGTTATTAAAGATGGCAAGTTTGTGGCTATCGTCGATTATAACGGCAAAATTCAAGATGTGACCAAAGGAGGATACGAAATAGTCCCGGGAATGGGGGGATTTTCATCCGGATTCATGCCGGTGCTGAAGGATGGCAGCTATTTTTACCTTAATACTACCGGCGATAGGCTTGTGGGTCCGTTTATCGACGCTTATCCATTCTATGAAGGTAAAGCAGTGGCAAGGAGTGTCTCTTCGGAAGCTTCGGGTGAGTTGCAGTTTGACGTAATTAATCCGTCGTTTGATATAATTCCTATCTCCGGAGTTGAGCCGGGTGATATCTCTTTCATCTCATCTTTCAATAATGGAAAGGCTATCTGCATCGCTAAAAAGAAAGTGTACACTATTGATGGCTCTTCAATGATGGCGGTTCCTTTGGCTCTTGATCCGTCGGATGTAAAGAAGTCTGCGGTAGAGATGCTGAGAAAAGAGGTGATTCCTGTTCCTGATGGTGAATCGGGTTATGTGCTTGGCGCCAAGAACGGATTGTTCCGATTTGACCGTTCGATGAGACTGCGCAGAATTGAACTTACAGGAAAGGATCCCGAAGACTTTAAATTGCAATCAGATAAAGAACCGGAGTATAAGACTAACCTTGCCACTATAGAGGACAACGGGCTTTATGGATTGACCTTCAGAGGTGACGTGATTCTTCCTCCGCAGTTTGATGAAGTGGGAATGCTTTGTGGAAATCGCGCGGTGGTCGCTCGTGACGGTGAATATGGCGTGGTTGTTATCGATACCGACAATCAGCTTGTATTCAAGCTTAACAATAATGAGCCGATTGGTTTTAACCATCAATTCTATAATGGCAATTTGACAATGGTGATGCCCTCGTACATAAATTGCGAGAATGCTCGTATAATCGATAGAACAAATACTTGTGACATTCAGATAGATACAAGAAAAGAGAACAAAAGTATAGAGGGAAATTCGTTGAGCTACGATTGCCGCATAGCTATTCCGGCTGACGCGTCAGACGCTCTACAGACCTATGAATACAAATTTGCCCTTAAGTATGACGGACTTTTGTCAGCCGATTTTCCCGTGAGAGTTCCGGCATGGTATATCAGGGATTATGATGTGAAGGTTGCCGGAACAGGTCTCGTGCCTAATACTACCGACAGAATATTGGTTGACCTTGACTTGAACAAGGGTTGGAGCGCAGGTGATGATAACGGTATGTACTACAGAAGAGTGGATGTCGTAGGTCCTGACAATATGCTGCTCCCTGTTGAAAAGAAGACTGAAAACCGCTATTCATTCCAAATGGGTTCAGTGACCGGTAATAATGCTTCATTCACTGTGTTGGTTACAGAAGCCGGTTGTCCTACCGTGCAATATCCCTTTGAATTGATAGTAGACCGCGCTAATCTTGGGAAAATAGATGTCCTTAAGACTGATGCTCCCGATCCTACACTTCCGTCAGCTCCGGGCCCGCAGCAGCAACTTTACGGTCAGACTCCTCAGATGACCACAGGATATGCGCAGTCACAGATGCAGGGAATGGTGCAACAGCCCATGCAAGTTCAGCCTCAGAACGCTGCTTATGCACAATCGCAGAACATACCTCAGGCAATGCCGCAGAATCAGATGTATTCTCAACCTCAGCAGGTGATGCAGCCGCAGCAAGTGGCTCAACCGATGCAACAGCCCATGCCGCAAACTCCGGCATACGCTCAACCACAGCAGGTGGCACAGCCTATGATGCAGTCACAGCAGCCGGCACCGGTTTACACACAACCGCAGGTATATGCACAACCGCAGCCGCAATCACAGTCGCCGGTGCAGGCAGTTCCAGTAAGCGGTGGATATTATCAATCGGCACGACCGCAGACAAATGCCGCTCAACCTGTAGCGACACAGCCGGCTCCCGTGGCACAAGCAACCTATCGCTAAGAATTAATTTGCAATGATATATTTTCGGCACATCCTTATCGGGTGTGCCGTCGTTTTTAGTGGCTTTATTCAGGTGTGTATTTGTCGTTGAATTGTTGTGATTGTGAGGTTTTTGCGTTAACTTTGCGGGAAATGGTCAACTGTGTGATGAAGTATGCTCCGATATCTCATTGTCATATCAGCGTGTCTGCTTTCTGTGTTTGTCATGGAGGGGCATGCGAGGTGTGTTATTGTTGCAGATTCAGTCACGCATGCGCCATTGCCTAACGCGACGATATTTGACCGCCACGGCAATGCGATCGCTATTTGCGACTCTAATGGCAAAATGCCGTATATATCAGATAGCAGTTATCCTATCACTGTCAGATATCTTGGATTCAACGATGGTTTAGTCTCGGCATCAAGCGTAGATACAGTTTTCCTTAAGGAAAATTTTTCAGAGTTGCCCGAAGTGGTGGTTGAGTCGCGGCGGCATAAAGTAATGCATATTCTTGCTTATGTAAGGGAATATTCCACATTGACCACCTATACTGATACGGTGTTTCTTTTTCGGGAAAAGATGGTGGATTATATGCTGCCATCTGATAAAAATGTGAGATTCAAAGGTTGGTCTAACCCGAGAGTTTTGAAAGCAAAGTCTTATTATCGTTTTACAAACGGCAATGAGCTTGACAGTGTAAGCGATAAGAGTAATTATCATTTTTCATGGTCAGATTGGGTGGGTATGCCTCCGATTGAAAAATTACCGGAAAAGATACTGAACGGAAAATGCAGCAATGATACACTCTTCGGTAAATATAGTCCGACTGAAATATGGGTTAAGAGTGATGATAAAGTGACTGTCGATGTGAATGTGCTCGCTGATACAGCAAGCAGGAAGTGGGTTCCTAATTTATCAGGATTTTTTCGAAGAAGATTGGACTTTGAAAATTTCAGAGTGAGGTATCGTTATGCTGATATCGTGGCAGATGCCGTTTCTCCGACAGATCTTACCGGATATTCATTTAATATATAGTCAAATGGCAGAGGCCATGATATGTTCAGGTTCAATCGTGTGGATCAGCGCTTTTTTGTGAGTACCTATGGTGAGGTATATGTGCTTGATAAGGAGTACATCACTGTGAAGGAAGCAAAGAAATGGGAAAACAGAAAGTTTGATTTAGATAAAATTGATATATATGAACCTATGGAAGCTCCCGAGTTGCAGCCGTCAATTCAAGAGCTTGTTGAACGGGTGAACAATGTGAATAAGGAGGGTGTGAGACTGGAGACTGCTCCCGACCATAGATTGATTGGAAGGGAGGTGGTAAAGCGAAATTTCGGACATCGAGTGTTGCAATTGCTGAAAACGGCGACCGGGATAGGTAGCGTGCGGGCTAAAAGGAGCTGGAACAGACAGTGGCATGAATTCACCCGAAAGAACATGGATGAAAATCATCATGATGATGTAAAAGAGTGAGATATTGTGATTTGATTGCTTGTTCATGATATAAGATTGATAAGAATTAAGCGATAGCGCGATTTTTTTCTGAAAAAATCATTGTCATATTATAGCGGAGAAAAAAAATAGTATTAATTTTGCCGCAACCTTAAACATGGTGTATATGGACAATTTGCTCCCTTTCGCATTTATATGCTTGACTTCGTTTTTTACGCTCACCAATCCGCTTGGCACTATGCCTGTGTTGCTGTCCATGACAAAAGGAATGGACTATGACCAACGTAATCAGATAGTGAAACGAGCGACTGTGATATCCTTTATAATATTGATTGGATTCACAGTGTGTGGACAAATCCTGTTTTCATTATTTGGTATCTCGGCTAACGGGTTCAGGATAGCGGCAGGCATTATAATAATGAAGATTGGTTATGATATGCTACATGCTCAATATTCCAATACTAAGCTTAAAGATGAAGAGGTAAAAGTATATGCCAATGATATTTCTATAACTCCACTGTCAATACCCATGCTTTGCGGTCCCGGTGCGATAGCCAACGGCATTATGCTTATGGAGGATGCCAACACATGGCAGATGAAGCTTACTCTTATATTAAGTATTGCAGTGATTTATCTTGTGACTTATCTCATATTGAGAGCATCAACCAAGCTCGTGGGAATTCTTGGAGAGACCGGCAATAATGTGATGATGCGTTTGATGGGGCTGATTCTTATGGTTATCGCTGTTGAATGTTTTGTAGGCGGGTTAAGACCGATAATGGTTGATATAATTAAAGCCGGAAACGGATTGTTGTAATAACATCAGCAGAATTAATTAGCATTATAATAAAGTAGAACAGGTCTTGCCTCTCGGCAGGACCTGTTCTGTTAGGTATGGAAGTGAAAATATTAATCTTCTGAATTTGCTTCGGCATAAGCTTTGAGTAGCTTTTCCTGAACATCCGATGGAACAAGTTCGTAGGAAGAGAACTTCATAGTGAATGATGATCGTCCTCCTGTTATAGAGCTTAAAGCAGTGGAGTAGCTTGACATCTCTTTCAACGGAACGCGTGCGGAAATCTTTTCAAATCCGTTTTCGCTTGACATTCCCATAATGATGGCTCTGCGTCCTTGCAGGTCGCTCATGACATCGCCCATCACATCGGCAGGAACCATAACGTCTACATCATACACGGGTTCCAGGATTTTCGGATTGGAATTGCGGAACGCTTCGCTGAATGCATGACGGCCGGCGAGACGGAATGATATTTCATTAGAGTCTACGGGGTGCATTTTTCCATCATAGATGCACACACGCACGTCTCTTGCGTATGATCCGGTGAGAGGTCCCTGTTCCATGCGATCCATCAAGCCTTTCACAATTGCCGGAATAAAGCGTGCGTCGATAGCGCAGCCTACGATACAATTGTGAACCACCAGTTTTCCGCCCCATTCCAATGGAATCTCCTGAGTGTCGCGCACGTTCATCTTGAACTCCTGATTGCCGAATTTGTAGGTGTCAGGAGCCGGCATTCCTTCGTAATACGGCTCAATTATGAGGTGTACTTCTCCGAATTGTCCTGCTCCGCCCGACTGCTTTTTATGGCGATAGTCAGCACGTGCTGCTTTAGTGATAGTCTCGCGATAGGGGATTTTGGGTTCCTCAAATATGATTGGGAGTTTATCATTATTCTCTACACGCCATTTCAATGTGCGTAAATGGAATTCGCCTTGTCCTGACAGAATTGTCTGCTTCAACTCTTTTGATTGCTGAATTTCCCAAGTGGGATCCTCTTCGTGCATACGAGTCAGGATTTCACTTAGCTTTTCAGCATCGCTTTCGGTGACGGGTCGGATTGCACGTTGATATTTCGGTGCCGGATATTTGATGAAATCGAATCTATATTCGCAACCCTTTTCATCAAGAGTGTTTCCTGTACGGGCATCTTTCAATTTAACTGTGGCGCCTATATCGCCGGCACATAACTTGTCGACCTGAGTCTTGATTTGTCCGCACACGCAGAATATCTGCGCGATGCGCTCTTTGCTGCCTCGGTCAACATTTGTAAGGTCCACGCCGGGGGTAAGGGTTCCGCTCATCACCTTGAAGTAGCTGACTTCTCCGATGTGTGGTTCAACGGTAGTCTTGAACATGAATAAGGATAACGGACCGTTGCTGTCGGGCTTGATCTCTTCACCTTCAGTGTCGACCGGAGCCGGCATATCTTCAACGAACGGCACCACATTGCCAAGGAATTCCATCATGCGGCGCACACCCATGTCTTTGAGAGCGCTCACGCAGAACACCGGAAGAATCGAGCGGTCAACGAGCCCCTTGCGGATACCTTCTCGCATTTCATCCTCGGTGAGGTGACCTTGATCAAAGAATTTTTCCATCAATGTCTCATCGTTTTCAGCGGCTGCTTCAACGAGAGCCTGATGCAGTTCCTTGGCACGATCCATTTCTTCTGCCGGAATCTCTTCAATAGTGGGTACGCCGCCATCAGGTCCCCATGAGTATTTCTTCATGAGAAGCACGTCAATCATGGCGTTGAAACCGGGACCTACACTTAGAGGATATTGTATGGGAGTGATTTTCGGACCGAAAATTTCTCTCATCTGCTCAATCACGTGTTCGTAATCGGCTTTCTCGCCGTCAAGTTGATTGAGAGCGAAAATAACCGGCTTCTTTAAAGAAGCGGTGGTGCGGAATATATTCTGAGTGCCGACCTCCACGCCATATTGAGCGTCGATAAGTATCACACCCGTATCGGTGACATTAAGAGCTGTGATGGCATTTCCCACGAAGTCATCACTTCCGGGGCAGTCAATCACATTCAGCTTCTTTCCTCCGAACTCGGCATAAAAAATGGTAGAGAATACAGAGTAGCCATACTCTTTCTCCACCGGAAAATAGTCACTGACGGTGTTGCCTGCTTCCACAGTGCCGCGACGTTTTATAACTCCACACTCAAAGAGCATTGACTCCGCAAGTGTGGTTTTTCCCGAGCCTTTGCTTCCAAGCAAGGCTATGTTCTTGATTTCATTAGTTTGGTAAACCTTCATGTTATTAGAGAGTTTTAATTATCTAAAAAGTTTTTATCCAAACGCAAATTATGAAATTTTATTGAAAAAAGCGAGAAACGCACTTATGTTTAAAAACATATTAATGCGTTTCTCGCTGAATGATAGAGATGTAATTGTCAATATTATTTTCCTTGCAGTGCTTCGATGCTCGCTTTTATGGTCGAAATTTTTGATTCAGCGTCGCGTTGTTTGTTGCGTTCTACGGCAACCACAGCTTCCGGAGCATTGTTCACGAATCGCTCGTTGGAGAGTTTTTTCTTTACTTTATCCAAGAAATCCTGATAGTAGAGCAAGTCCTTATTGAGCTTTGCAAGTTCAGCCTCGACATCAATTGATGATGTGACAGGCACATTGAATTCCTTGGTGCCGATCATGAATATCGCAGCGGCAGGATCCTTTGCCATATTCGGATTGATTGCCGACAGATTGGCAAGTTTCTTTATCACCGTGTCGAGAGTGGCATCCCAGTCGCCAAGCACATTCAATTCAAGGGTGTCTTTAGGCGATATATTCTTTTCAGCTCTCACGCTTCTCACACCCACGATGACCTCCTTGGCATTCTGCATAGCTGAAATAATGCTTTCTGACGGAGTTGGCATGTCAGGCAATACGGCATACATGATTGATTCTCCCTCTTTGCGTTCCTGAAGATGTTGCCACAACTCTTCGGTGATGAATGGCATGAAAGGATGCAGCACACGAAGCAATATGTCGAAGAACCGGAGAGTGGCATCGTATGACTTGCGGTCAATAGCTTCGCCGTATGCGGGCTTTATCATCTCAAGATACCATGATGAGAATTCATCCCAGAAGAGGCGGTAGATAGCCATCAGCGCTTCCGACAAACGGAATTTGCCGAATAGGTCCTTAACCTCATCAAGTGTGCAGGCGAGCTTCGCCTCAAACCACTCTATTGCGAGGCGTGATGATTCAGGCTGCTCGCTGTCGGCGATGTTCCAACCCTTGACAAGACGGAATGCGTTCCATATCTTGTTGCAGAAATTGCGTCCCTGCTCGCATAGCTTGTCATCATAGAGCACATCGTTTCCGGCAGGAGCAGCAAGCATCATGCCCATGCGCACGCCGTCGGCGCCATAAGTGGCGATAAGATCAAGCGGATCGGGGGAGTTTCCGAACTGCTTGGACATCTTGCGTCCGATTTTGTCGCGGACTATACCGGTGAAATAGACATTCTTGAAGGGCATATCTCCGACAAATTCATATCCGGCGATGATCATTCGAGCCACCCAGAAGAATATGATGTCAGGACCGGTGACAAGAGTGGTGGTGGGGTAGTAGTATTTCAACTCCTCATTATTCGGGTCAAGAATGCCGTTGAACAATGATATTGGCCATAACCAAGAAGAGAACCAGGTATCAAGGCAGTCTTCATCCTGATGAAGGTCGTCGAGAGTGAGAGCCGCATTTCCGGTAAGGCTCATTGCCTCTTCAAGAGCTTTTTCAGGAGTTTCCGCAACGACGTATGAACCGTCGGCAAGATAATATGCCGGTATTCTGTGTCCCCACCATAGCTGACGTGAGATACACCAGTCCTTGATCTCGGTCATCCATGTGTTGTAGGTGTTCTTGAACTTCTCAGGCACAAACTTGATGAAATCATCCATCACGGCTTTATGTGCCGGACGAGAAATATCCTCCATTTTCAAGAACCATTGATCTGACAGGCGCGGCTCTGTTGCGGTGTCGATGTTTCGTTCCGAATAGCCCACTTTATTTTCGTAGTCCTCGATCTTTTCGATGAGTCCGGCTTCCTGAAGGTCGATCGCAATCTGCTTGCGCACGTCGAAGCGGTCCATTCCGACATACATTCCGGCGGCTTCGCTGATTGTGCCGTTGTCGTTGAATATGTCTATGGTTTCAAGATTGTGCTTAGCTCCGAGCATATTGTCGTTCATGTCATGAGCCGGCGTAACCTTAAGGCAACCTGTTCCGAATTCAATATCTACATAATCATCTTCGATTACGGGGATCTCACGGTTCACCAGCGGCACGATTACTTTTTTGCCTTTCAGGTGCTGGTTCTTCGGGTCGTTGGGATTTATGCACATCGCGGTATCGCCCATGATTGTTTCAGGACGCGTGGTGGCAACAATTGCATATCCCTCTTCTCCTACTATTTTGTAGCGGAGGTAATATAGTTTGCTATGCTCCTCCTTATAGATGACTTCTATGTCGCTGAGAGCTGTGCAGGCTTTCGGGTCCCAGTTCACCATGCGCTTTCCGCGATATATAAGTCCTTTTCTGTATAGTTCACAGAACACCTTTATCACGCTTTTTGAGCGGATGTCGTCCATGGTGAATGCCGTGCGGCTCCAGTCGCATGACG
Source organism: uncultured Muribaculum sp. (assembly GCA_910589555.1). GTDB lineage: Bacteria > Bacteroidota > Bacteroidia > Bacteroidales > Muribaculaceae > Muribaculum. Next base: position 105,317 of record CAJUTE010000003.1, on the reverse strand, counting down.
CTCCAAGCTTTTTGAGCTGCTCCAGGATGGTTCCGCCATATTTCTCTTTCCATTCCCATGCATGCTTAAGGAATTCTTCGCGTGAAAGATCGCTTTTCTTGATGCCTTCAGTAGCAAGTTTTGCCACGACTTTCGCCTCGGTGGCGATAGCCGCATGGTCGGTGCCGGGAACCCAAAGGGCATTTTTGCCTTCGGTGCGGGCACGGCGTATGAGGATATCCTGTATGGTGTTGTTGAGCATGTGTCCCATGTGGAGGATTCCGGTGACATTTGGCGGAGGTATTACAATAGTGTAAGGCTCGCGCTGATCGGGAACTGATTTAAATAAATCATGCTCCATCCAATAGCTATACCACTTGTCTTCAACATCCGAAGGATTGTAAGTCTTGGCTAATTCGTTCATATCTTGTAGTGTGATAACAATTTTGTGAATGCAAAATTAGCAAAATTCATTGAGAGCAACCATGTGTTGGAGATTTTTTTCAAATAAAAATGATAATTTTTTTCGCCAAGTGTTGCAAAATTAAAAATAATGTCCTAACTTTGCACTCGCAAAACGGAAATGGCGGGATAGCTCAGTTGGTTAGAGCGTCGGATTCATAACCCGGAGGTCTCGAGTTCAATTCTCGATCCCGCTACCAAAATAGAGCAGCGATTATCGCTGCTCTATTTGTTTTATGGTCTGGGAGAATCAGAACCTGATTTGCAATGACAGAAGGATGTTGCGTGGACGCAGACGAAACTTATGTTCCGAGTAGGAGAGCGTTCCGTAGGTCATATACTCATAACGCCGTTTGTCGAGCAGATTTTGAGCTGATAGCGACAATCGCATTTTGCCATTAAACTTCCAGACAGCCGATGCGTCAACCAAAATAATATTATCGGTATTGCCTTCAGGAAAACGTGTCAGTAGATGCTCGGCTCCAACTGTGAATTGAAGGTTGTCATCCGGTATGACAGTGACATGGAGATTCTGATTAAAAGAATGATGAACATTGCATATCCCGGCGATTTTCAGTTCCGATAGCCGATAGCTTGCTTCATAATTCAAGGATAACCATCGTAGAATACTACCTCGGAAATACGGCTTGAAATCAGCTATGAATTGCTCATATCTATTGAGCACGCTGTCACGCATTGATGCCGCCGAGGAAATAGAGGCATTAAAATCACACCCCACTACCATCTTGCTATGTGCCAACCCCTTGCTCACCCCTCCATGGAAATGCCATGTGTCGTTATCGGAAATCCGGTCGGCAAATGTGGAGATTATAATGTCATCTATAAAAAGTTGATTTGACATTAATGATGAATGGCGGAAATTATATGCAGCTGACGCGTTGAGGAAGACGGCAGTCAATGGATTGCGATAGTTGTAGGAGAAACCGATTGAAAAATCATGAGAATATTTGCTATTGCTTTTTCCTATAAACAGATTGCGGTAATCGGCAAGAACAGGGGTCGATACACTAAGATAGGCTTGCGGTGGATTAAGGCTGTAGGCAAGCGTGCTTGAAAATTCTGATTTTGCCGACGTTTTCTTTCTGACCGATAATCGAGGCATGATATTCAGATAATCACGACTGCTCCCAATAGTCTGATGAATCCATCTTAACGCAGATTTTATTGATGCGTGCCAGTTATTGCGGTGGTAGTCTATCTGAGGTGCTGCGTATATATTCGCAAGGAAAGCATTATCAGTGCCATGATTGTCATAATTTCCCATTCCTGAAAGTTTTGTGTGCATTCTGTGATAATTTAAATCGATGCCTCCGTTAAGATAGAATTTCCAGAATCGTGTGAGTTTGCCATATTGGCTCTCGGTAGTGCTTCTGAAATCAGTTGTGCCGAGATTCTGTATTACGTCATCTTTTCCCGATATTGAGAGCCTGTTGGGAGAATGGACAAATGAATTTCTGGATACAAGCTCAAAGAGTTTTTTATCGTTGCGTTTCACAAGTTTCAAGTCATTTGTTAAGGAAATCCTATGGCGTTTCACATTTTGGTCAAGATCCATGCTTCCGGAGATGACCGAGTTGGAATTATTCCAGCCTGCATTTGCCGTAAACTTGTCCTTCAGGAAATATCCGTGTCTGTTGATTTCAGAATTGAATTGAGCAGACAGGTCATGTCTCTGAGTTCGCAAGCTGTTTTGCTGGATAAAATCGGGGATTTCAGGACTGAAATAGCCGGTCATCAAGCTTGATTTGTAGTCAAGTCGATCTCCTGAATAATTAAGTTTAAAACGCATGGAATTGTCGCCACGTTTCCATGCCGAGATTGTGTTGCCTATCCATGAACGATTGTCACGTGTTCGTTTCTCCGTCAATGGTGATGCGATTATATCGGCAGAAATATATTCTGGAAAAAGATTTTCCTCATAATCAGCCGAAAACATATCATTGAAGTCATGCTCGGTTATCTGCGATGCCGGATTCCAACCTGTGTTGCCTCCACGGAGTGTGACAATATTCTGAACTTTAGATGCGATACGCATGGCGTATAATGACGCATCATATAGAAATGGTTCAGTGCCTGCCGCTGTATTTGTGACACCCACCCAACGGCTCCTTGCATCATCTTTCAGCTTTAGATTGATGCCCGCCTCTTCGGGAAACTCGATCCCTTCGAGAGCTTTCACAGGCTGGTGGTTCTCCATCACTTCCACCGACTTCACATCCTCATGCGATATGTTTTCAGTAGCAAGACCATATTGACCGCCTATGAAGTCATTGCCATCGATATAGAATTTATTTATAGGCTTGCCCTGGTATTTGATTGTCCCGTCGTCCTCGACTTTAATTCCGGGCAGACGCTTGATCACGTCAATGATTGCGTTGTCCTTAGCATTGGCATATCTTGCAACATTAAAAACGAGAGTATCCCCTTTGGCATATATGTCGGGAGCTTGGACTATGACATCGTTTAGCTGCGTGGCTTTTGTTGCCATTCTCACGCCGTTGTTGAATCCGTATGATACCGGCAGCTTTATAGCTTCATATCCAATGCGTCGGAATGATATTGAATCAATCTCAGGATTTACTTTAATTGAGAAAAATCCTGTTGCATTTGATGATGCGAATGCGATTGCTTTTCCTGCTGAATTTGAAGCTTGCACTATTACACCTGAAATCGGCTCACCGGTTTCTGCATCGGAAATGTTGCCGCTTAATTCCTCGGGGAGTGATGCCGCCGAGGTCGACATCATCCCGAGGATGAAGGCAATCATGAAAAATATGCGTCCACTCATTTCTTCCAATCGCGTTCAAGATATTCAAAAGGGAGATCAATGGGGTCGTAGGCATCCATCACGGGGTTGCCCGACTCATCGGTGACATCAATATGACCTTGCCCTGAAGCCTCATAGTAGGCATACGGATTCACATCCCACCTATGCTTTGTGTCATAATATTTAGCACGTGTGGTGATGTTGAACGGAACTTTGTATATGGTGATCGGACGATCGGCTTTTGACTTTATTCCGATGCACTCAAATGTATAGTGATTGTTCTCATCGGAAGCTTTCATTATCAGTCCCGGAAGCCCGCATAGTTTCCATGGACCATCCATCAAGGGGATCTCTTCGCAGTAGAATACAGTCCATTCCCGTCCTCGAAAATGGCAAACGGCTCCGCGACACTCGTAGCCAAGAATATTGGTCACGCTATCGGTAAGCATCCAGTTTAGCTGGGGCATATCCTCTTCGTAACGAAGCCAGTCGGTGCATATTTTCTCTGTATGTGTAAGTTTCCCATCAGGATAATTCTTGTAGATGATCATGAACTCTCCGTTTGACAGCTTGCCTTCTATGGCAAGATCGGCAACTTGCTCTTGAGTGCTTTTCATCAGCAGTGAGTCGACGGTTAGATTTTTGAAGCTGGAGAATTTCGACAGACCGTCGGCTGAGATTTGGAGCAGCATTTTGTCGGAAGTGAAATTCTCCTTCAGGCTCCCTGTGGTGTCGTTGCACCATGAATAGTCATAGACGAATTCCATAGTTTCAGGAGCGAGAGTTGCGGTTTCAGGCACGTTGCTCTGAAAAATGCTCATTGTGCGGCGGAGCACTTTGCCCGATGCCGGCATCGATAACATAGCGATGACTAACGTAAGAAATACTGTTTTTCCCATTTTTGTTATGTTTTGCGTTGATGGTACAAAGTTACCGGTAGCGACTGCCTGTTGACGAAAATAATCCTTACTCAAACATTATGGAATTATTACTAAATTATTACTCTTGGAAAATTTGTCGGTGGGTCAGTTGCTTGACAATCGCGATTATAGTTAACTTTGCCACATGGAAAAGAAAATCAAAACACTCTATATACTTTCAATTATTGCCATCTTCGCATTTCTTGGGATGCAGGGATATTGGCTTTACTTGCGTTACGAGTTTTCGCTTAAAGAGTATGAATATAATGCAGAGAGTATCATTGCTGATGCTCTGGTAGAATACAATAAAGAGAGGGTGGGTAATTCCGTGTCTCAAATTCAGACCTCTTATAATCTTAGCCACACTGTGGATTCAATGGGCAGGCAGCAGCGGAAAGTCACTGTTGCATCCACCACCATTCAGGGGCGTGATCTGTTGGGAATTAAAGAGGATAGAAAACTGACGCAGGAAGAGATGATGCGGCTTGCAAAAATTGTCTCAGATAGCCTGGAGGCAGTTGAAAATAAAAGAGCCACCTTAGATGTGACAAATGCTCCTTCCGACGGAGCCGCATGGAGTGCTATGAAAAATTTTGAACTTGAGTTTCAAACGCCATTCACTATTGAGGGGATCGATTCTTTGCTGACAAAAGAGAGAATCCATGCGGACGTTTCCTTGATCCAAACCGATAGCTTGATATGGAGCCCGATATTGACTTACCATAGCTCGATTCTGCATCCACGATTCAGTTTTATCAGCCCATATTCCGAACTTGAGCGCAAGGCAGTATTGATTGATTGCGAGATACCCACCGCTTCAATCATTAAGGAGATGGGGTGGACATTGGTCATGGCGTTTATCCTTTCCATGCTTCTTGTCCTTTGTCTTGTGTGGCAGATAAAGACCATCGTTAAGCTTACACGGCTTGACAAGATGAGAAATTCATTTATCATGACAATGATACATGAGCTGAAACGCCCGATTTCCACATTGAAGATGTGTGTGTCAGGCATTGAAAATGAGAAGATGCTTGCTGATGAAGAGATGAAAGGGGAATTGATGTCAAGCACACGCACTGCACTCGATAATCTGTCGGCTTATTTTTCAAAATTGCGCGACATAACATTTAACAATGTTGAGCAAATTCCATTGAATATCACAAAATTCAAGCTGTGTGGATTGGTCGATGATGTAATTTCATCGGTTGCGGTTCCCGGTGGTAAGATTGTGAAATTTGAAAACAATGTCGACAGCGAATTTGAGGTTTCAGCCGACCGGTCGCATTTATTCAATATCATAAATAATCTTATCGAAAATTCGATAAAATATTCGGGTGATGATGTTGAGATAAGAGTTGATGCACATTCAGTTGAAAATGGAATCACTTTCACGGTTTCCGATACCGGCAACGGCATTTCTGATTCAGACTTAAAGAAAATATTCGAGCGTTTTTATCGTGGAGGAGCGTCGACTACTGATATTCCCGGAATGGGGCTTGGACTCGCATACGTCAAACTGCTGACAGAGGCGCATGGAGGAACCGTAACCGTCATGAGCCGGAAAAACGAAGGTTCGTCATTTATAATAAATATGCCGCAATGAACAGAAAAAGAATATTGCTCGTCGACGATGACATGAAAAACTCAATTATGCTTAAGCGGTTCATTGAGGTAGAGGGATATGATGTCGAGTATGCCGCAAACGGCAAAAAAGGACTTGATCTCTACCGAACTTGGCACCCTGATCTGATACTTCTGGATATAAATATGCCTGAGATGAATGGTTTTGAGATTGCCAGAACTATCAGACAAGCCGACAAAAGAGTGATAATTTTCTTTCTGACTGACCGCACAGAAAAGGTCGATCGCCTATATGGATTCTCGCTGAAAGGGAATGATTACATTCCCAAGCCATTCTATCCTGAAGAGCTGATCGCTAAAATTAATGAACGATTTGAGAGCGACATAATAAGTCAGGAAATAGAATATAAGTTGGGGCAAACCATATTCCGCCCTAATCTATCATCATTGAGCTATAATGGCGAAACTCATTCATTATCCGTTCGACAATCTGAGATATTATCAATTCTTGCTCAGAATGTGGGTAAGATGGTGGAGCGTGACACGATATTGGGTTCCGTGTGGGGTGATGCGAGCTATTCCAACTCCATGGCACTTAACGTGCAGATCACCTATATCCGCAAGTTGCTTGTCGATCCATCAATTGTAATCACCTCAATAAAGAAGAAAGGCTATATATTAAATGTGGGATCGAAATAAGTTGTTCTCGTTTATGGTGTGATATATGTGCTTATTTATTGAAATTCCGGCAAGAGTATGACGGTAAAAATGTAACTTTGCTGAGATTTTAAATTAAAGCATAATGAACACTACATCATTGATAATTTTATCGGGTGGAATGGATTCCGTGACTCTTCTCCACGATAAAAAAGAAGAGATAGCCCTTGCTGTGACTTTCGACTACGGAAGCAATCATGCAGCACGAGAAATTGAGATGGCACGCAGGAATTGTAAGATGCTTGGCATCGAGCATCTGGTGATACCTCTTAAATTCATGAGCGATTATTTTAAATCGTCATTGCTTGATGGCGCCGACTCAATTCCTGAAGGTCATTATAATTCAGAAAATATGAGCTCCACTGTCGTTCCGTTTCGAAACGGAATCATGCTTGCCATCGCAGCCGGACTTGCCGAGTCGAGAGGATTGTCACGCATAATGATCGCCAATCATGGGGGAGACCATGCAATATATCCCGATTGCCGCAAAGAATTTATCGATTCCATGAACGCAGCTGTAAAGGAGGGCTCCGGACATAAAGTTGAGCTTATCGCCCCATATACCGAAATCACCAAAAGCGACATCGCCTGTATCGGCAAAAAGATAGGTGTGGACTATTCGTTGACCTACTCGTGCTACAAGGGAGGAGAGAAGCATTGCGGAAAATGTGGCACCTGCATCGAACGCAAAGAAGCGATGCACGATGCCGGTATCGCCGATCCCACAATCTACGAGTCATAAACCGGTTTATTCTGAAAATGCTAAACAAAATCGGTTAAAGCATAAAAAAAGAGCCGCAGTCATGATAAACTGCGGCTCTTAATTCTATATAAGCTTATTACTTATTTTCGATAGTCTCAACTTCCGGATCTACACCCCATTGCTGTTGTGCAAGACGACGGTAGTTGTTGTAGCGCCACTGTGCGTTAGCCTTAGCTGCAGCAAACAGTTCAGCTGCTTCAGCAGGATACTGCTTCATAACTGAAGCGTAACGAACTTCACCCTTAAGGAAGTCTTCGAATGCATCCCAGTTAGGAGCCTTGCTGTCGAGAGTGAACGGATTCTTTCCTTCCATTTCAGCAGCGGGGTTGTAACGCCACAAGTGCCAGTAACCGCAAGCTACTGCATTGGCTTCTTCCTGCTGAGCCTTGCCCATACCGGCTTTGATACCGTGGTTGATACAAGGAGCGTAAGCGATGATCAAAGAAGGTCCGTCGTATGCTTCTGCTTCGCGGATAGCCTTGAGAGTCTGAGCCTGGTCAGCGCCCATAGCGATTTGAGCTACGTATACATAACCGTAGGTAGTAGCGATAAGACCGAGGTCTTTCTTGCGAACACGCTTACCTGAAGCTGCGAACTTAGCGATAGCGCCGATAGGAGTAGCCTTAGAAGCCTGACCGCCGGTGTTAGAGTAAACCTCAGTATCGAGAACAAGGATGTTGATGTTCTTGCCTGAAGCGATTGCGTGGTCAAGACCGCCGAAGCCGATGTCATAAGAAGCACCGTCACCACCGATGATCCACTGGCTGCGTTTTACGAGATAATGCTTCAATTCAAGAACTCGCTTGCAAGCATCGCATCCGCAAGCTTCCATCAAAGGAACGAGCTTGTTGGCGATTTCGCGGCTGCTGTCGGCGTTGTCCTTTTCGTCAAGCCAACGAGTAGCGAGAGCCTTGATTTCGTCGCTGCACTTGGGACATTCGAGAAGACCGCGAACTTCACCGTCAAGACGGGCACGAAGTTTCTCATCAGCGAGAGTCATACCGAGACCGAATTCGCAGAAGTCCTCGAAGAGTGAGTTAGCCCATGCAGGACCGTTGCCGTTTTCATCCTTAGTGTAAGGAGTAGAGGGCACAGATCCGGAGTAGATAGAGCTACATCCGGTAGCATTAGCTACGATTTCACGATCGCCGAAGAGTTGAGTGATCAACTTAACATAAGGAGTTTCACCGCAACCAGAGCAAGCGCCTGAGAATTCAAATAGGGGAGTTGCGAACTGAGAGTTCTTCACGTTAGCCTTGGTGTCAACCAATGAAGCTTTTGACTTAACGTCAGCAACGCAGTAATCCCAATCCTTCTGAACATCGAGCTGTGATTCGAGAGGCTTCATAACGAGAGCCTTTTCGCCCTTCTTGCCCGGACATACGTCAACACAGTTGCCGCAACCGAGACAATCGAGAACGTCTACAGCCTGGATGAAACGCATATCGGTGAATGTCTTGCCGATAGCGGGGATTGTGCCGTTTTCGCCGAACGGAGCCTTAGCCATTTCGTCGGGAGTAAGCACGAACGGACGGATAGCAGCGTGAGGACAAACGTAAGCACACTTGTTACACTGGATACAGTTTTCAAGCTTCCATTCGGGAACGAATGCTGCAACACCACGCTTTTCGTATTTTGCAGTGCCCTGCATCCAAGTTCCGTCTTCGTCACCAACGAATGCTGAAACAGGGAGAAGGTCGCCATCCTGTGCGTTGATAGGACGAACAATCTTGTTGATGAATTCAGGATCGTTGTTAGGAGCAACAGCGTCATCAGCAAGGTTAGCCCATGCGGGATCAACAGCAAGCACTTTGTATTCACCACCACGGTCAACAGCAGCATAGTTCTTATCAACCACATCCTGACCCTTCTTGCCGTAGCTCTTCACGATGAATTTCTTCATCTGCTCGATAGCAAGGTCAACAGGGATAACCTCGGTGATGCGGAAGAATGCTGACTGGAGGATAGTGTTTGTGCGGTTGCCAAGACCTATTTCCTGTGCAATCTTAGTTGCGTTGATGTAATATACATTGATGTTGTGTTCTGCGAAGTAACGCTTAACCTTGTTAGGCAAGTTCTTTGCAAGTTCCTCGCCTTCCCAGATAGTGTTAAGAAGGAATGTTCCATTGTCGCGGAGACCACGGGTCACATCATACATGTGGAGATATGCCTGAACGTGGCAAGCTACGAAGTTAGGAGTGGTTACGAGGTAGGTAGAACGGATAGGAGCGTCGCCGAAACGGAGGTGAGAGCAAGTGAAACCACCTGACTTCTTAGAGTCATAAGAGAAGTATGCCTGGCAATACTTGTTGGTGTTGTCACCGATGATCTTCACTGAGTTCTTGTTGGCGCCTACAGTACCGTCAGCACCGAGACCGAAGAACTTAGCTTCGTAAGTGCTCTTATCGCCAAGAGCGATCTCTTCCTTCATGGGGAGTGACTGGAATGTCACGTCGTCTACGATACCAAGAGTGAAGTTGTTCTTGGGCTGGGGAAGAGCAAGGTTCTCATATACAGAGATGATCTGTGCGGGAGTAGTGTCCTTAGATGCAAGACCGTAACGGCCGCCTACGATTTCAGGAGCGTTAGCGTCGCCATAGTAGCAGTCTACTACATCAAGATACAACGGTTCGCCCTTTGCTCCGGGTTCTTTAGTGCGGTCAAGCACAGCGATGCGTTTTGCAGTTTTGGGAACTGCTGCAAGGAAATGCTTAGCAGAGAACGGACGGTAAAGATGAACAGAAACCAAACCTACTTTTTCGCCTTTTTCAACCAAGTAGTCGATAGCTTCCTGAGCAGCCTGAGTTACTGAACCCATAGCGATGATCACGCGTTCTGCGTCGGGAGCTCCGTAATAGTTGAACAAGCCGTATTTACGACCGGTGATTTCTGAAATTTTGTTCATGTAATCTTCTACGATTTCAGGAACTGCATCGTAGAATTTGTTGCAAGCTTCACGATGCTGGAAGAAAACGTCGGGGTTTTCAGCCATACCGCGGGCAACAGGATTTGACGGGCTCAATGCGCGGTTGCGGAAATCGGCAAGAGCTTCGCGATCCAAAAGGGGAGCCAAATCTTCGTTCTCAAGCATTTCGATCTTCTGGATCTCGTGAGAAGTACGGAATCCGTCGAAGAAGTTCACGAAAGGAACGCGTGATTTGATTGTAGCAAGGTGAGCTACGCCGGCGAGATCCATAACCTCCTGTACTGATCCTTCAGCGAGCATGGCGAAACCGGTCTGACGAACTGACATTACGTCCTGGTGGTCGCCGAAGATGCTGAGCGCGTGAGAAGCGAGTGTACGAGCTGATACGTGGAACACGCAAGGAAGCAATTCACCTGCGATCTTATACATATTAGGAATCATCAGCAAGAGTCCTTGTGATGCTGTATAAGTAGAAGTGAGGGCGCCTGCCTGAAGAGAGCCGTGAACGGCACCGGCAGCACCTGCCTCTGACTGCATTTCTTGCACAAGAACAGTTTCGCCGAAGATGTTTTTACGTCCTGCGGCTGCCCATTCATCGACATATTCTGCCATTGTCGACGATGGAGTGATAGGGTAGATTGCAGCTACTTCCGAGAACATATAGCTCACGTGCGCAGCGGCTTGATTACCATCACAGGTCAAGAATTTCTTTTCTTTACTCATAGTTAGTGTAATCTATTTATTAGGAATATATTGGATATTTTCAGGTTTCAGACTCTTTATTTATTTGGCAAATTTAAGTATAAATCCAATAATCCCCAAAAAAATAATCAAAAAGATGCTGACCATTTTGGATTCATTATATATGAGGAGGTGTTGTCGAAGAATGATGAACAAGGGAGTAGGGTGTGTGTTAAATCAATATAGAAGGTGTAAATTTTCAGCTTGCTCAAAAATAATGAGATTCAAATGCGAATTTTGGCAAAAGTACGAATCGACAGATAATCAGGTGGTTATTAAATTGGAATAGTTAAAATTTGTAAATATTTAATATTTTTGTTCGATAAATTTGGAAATATCGGAAATGATGCCTAACTTTGCATCGCTTTTCAGAAATCGGGGTGTAGCTCAGTTGGTTAGAGTACGCGTCTGGGGGGCGTGAGGTCGCTAGTTCGAGTCTAGTCACCCCGACAAAAAGTAAGAGAGATTTCATTCAGAAATCTCTCTTTTTTATTATTGCATGATTTATTTTGTGGCAGAATTGGTTATGGTGGAGCTCCGCGGCGAGGGGAGCCAATGTTTTTGATGTATTGGTTTGTTGATTTGATTGTGGTTCTGTCACTGTTTTATGATATCGGAAAATTATGTGCTTAAAATTCTATCAAGATTTTGCCGGAATCTTTTGTTTTTCACATTATTTTGTTAATTTTGCATTTAATCGTTAAATAATAGGGCGATAATTCTCGATGCCAAACAAACAATTGGCCGCTCTATTTGTTAACATTATATAATAATAAAAAAACTTCACCCAAGTGAAAGGCGTTTAACAAAATGAAAAAGGCGACTATTTGGTTTTTGACGATTATAATGGCTCTGACTTTCAGTGGCTTGCTGTGCATTCAGATTATGTATATGAAAAACATGGTCAGGATGCGCGACGATCAGTTTGCTGAAGGGGTGAGGCGAAGCCTCTACAGCGTGTCTACTGCTCTTGAGCAGGATGAGACCCGGCATTTTCTTGAAGAGGACGCCCTTGCCATCGAGCAATCTTTATACAATCAGATTGACAAAAACAATCGCAATGGCATAGGCAGCTTTAATTATTCATTCACCACCCCCGATGGGCTTGAGGCAAATCTCACCATACAGGGCGACTTCAAGTCGTTGCCTAAGCTGAATGGCAACATACCTTCTGATCGTTTCCGCACCATGCAGGAGACCATACGCGGTCAGTATCTCTATCAACGAGGATTGTTGAATGAGGTGATTTTCAATATATTAAGTCAGTCAAGCAATCGTCCGATAAGGGAACGTGCCGACTCGGCGGTGGTTGACGGATATCTGCGTACCGAATTTGACAACAACGGGCTCAATCTGCCGTTTGAATATGCAGTGGTCAACAGAGGTGGCGGAATTGTCTATAAGTCGGCAGGGTATGATGCGGCAAATGTGAATTCCAACAGCTCGTTTGTTCAAGTGCTCTTCCCTAATGATCCGGCAAGCCGCTCCAATTCCATTAAAGTGTATTTCCCCACAAAGAAGGATTATATCATGTCGTCCATCAAGTTCATGATACCATCCTTCATCTTCACGTTTATACTTCTCATCGTCTTCCTCTATACTATTATAGTCGCCTTCAGGCAAAAGAGACTCACCGAGATGAAAAATGACTTCATCAACAACATGACCCATGAGTTCAAGACGCCGATATCCTCCATCTCTCTGGCTGCCCAGATGCTCAATGATGATAGCGTGAGGAAGTCGCCGGCTATGATGCAGCATATCTCGACCGTGATAAATGATGAGACCAAGCGATTGCGCTTCCAGGTGGAAAAAGTGTTGCAGATGTCAATGTTTGACCGCCAGAAAGCAACATTGCGATTGCAGGATGTGGATGCCAACAAGGCTATCGCCAACATCGTATCCACATTCAAGCTCAAAGTGGAGCGCTACGGCGGCCAGATAATCAGCAGCCTTGAAGCGACCGATTCTACCGTGGAAGTGGATGAAATGCACTTCACCAATGTGATATTCAATCTTCTTGACAATGCCGTTAAATACAGAAAGGAGGATGAGCCGCTTATGCTGAAGGTCAGCACGCAGGACATATCCGGTGAGCGTCTTGAGATAAGGATTTCCGACAACGGTATCGGTCTTCGCAAGGAGGACATGAAAAAGATATTTGAAAAATTCTATCGTGTTTCTACAGGCAACCGCCACGATGTCAAAGGCTTCGGACTCGGATTGGCTTACGTCAACAAGATGATAAAGGAGCTTAAAGGCGACATCAGGGTAGAAAGCGAATTTGGAATAGGAACAACATTTATAATTATATTACCACTTACTAAAAATTAAACTATTATGGAAGAAAGACTGCGTATATTACTATGCGAAGATGATGAGAATCTTGGCATGTTGCTGCGAGAATATCTTCAGGCAAAAGGTTTCAACGCCGATCTATATCCTGACGGTGATGCCGGATACAAAGCTTTTCTTAAAGGGAAGTACGATTTGTGCGTTCTGGATGTGATGATGCCCAAGAAAGATGGTTTTTCAATGGCTCAGGAGATTCGCACCGTAAATTCGGAGGTGCCAATCATATTCCTTACTGCCAAATCATTGAAAGAGGATATCCTCGAAGGCTTCAAGATTGGAGCTGATGATTATATCACCAAACCTTTCTCAATGGAGGAGCTTGTGTTCCGTATTGAGGCTATATTGCGTCGCGTAAAGGGCAAGAAGGGCAAGGAAGTGACAATGTATAAGATTGGCAACTTCACATTTGACACCCAGAAGCAGACTCTTATGATTGGCGACAAGGTTACAAAACTTACCACCAAGGAGTCGGAATTGCTTAGCCTGCTATGTGCCCATGTCAATGAAATCCTTGAGCGAAACTTCGCGCTTAAGACGATATGGATCGACGATAATTACTTTAACGCACGTTCAATGGACGTTTACATCACCAAACTGCGTAAACATCTTAAGGACGATCCGTCAATCGAAATCATTAACATCCACGGAAAGGGATATAAGTTGATTGCCCCGGAGGTTGAACCGAAAGTGGGATAAACGACTGAACCGAGCCTGAAAAATGGCAGATGAATTAAAATCGCTTCATGAGCATTTCAGCTTTTGGAGCGATTTTTATAAATTTTATACCTAATGGCGCCGGTGAACTTATTTTGGTACAAAAAAGCGATTGTTTTCGTGAATTTAATGTTATATTTGCAGTAACAAACAAACTTTAAATTCAATATTTTAAAACACTATTTCGATATGGACATGAAAGAAACAATCCGGGATCAATTCACCCGTCATTTCGGTAACGAAGGTCAGATGTACGCTTCTGCCGGACGCATAAACCTCATAGGAGAGCATACCGATTACAATGGCGGATTCGTATTCCCCGGAGCTATCGACAAAGTGATAATGGCTGAGATAAAGCCCAATGGCACTGACAAAGTGAGAGTATACTCGGTGGATATCAATGAATATGCGGAGTTCGGATTGGAAGAGGCTGATGCTCCTTCACAGCAGTGGGCAAGATATATATTCGGCGTGTGCCGTGAAATCATAAAGCGTGGCGGAGAAGTGAAAGGCTTCGATGCAGTATTCGCGGGCAATGTGCCTCTTGGTGCCGGCTTGTCATCATCGGCGGCGTTGGAAAGCTGCTTTGCTTTTGCGTTTAATGATATGTTCAATGCCAATAAGATCGACAAGTTTGAGCTTGCGTTGATAGGCCAGTCGACCGAGCACAACTATTGCGGAGTGAACTGCGGCATTATGGACCAATTTGCATCGGTGTTCGGCAAAGCCGGAAATCTCATGCGTCTTGACTGCCGCTCTCTTGAACATGAATATTATCCGTTCAACCCTGAGGGGTATCGTCTCGTGCTTCTTGATTCTAAAGTGAAACATGAGCTCGTGGACTCCCCGTATAACAAGCGTCGTGCGTCATGCGAACACGTGGCTTCGGTTATTGGCGTCGAAACATTGCGCGATGCGTCGATGGACGACCTTGAAAAAGTCAAGGATCAGATTAGCGCTGAAGACTATAACCGTGCCAAGTATGTGATCGAAGAGAAACAGCGTGTGCTTGACGTGTGCGACGCATTACAGCGTGGCGATTATGACACTGTAGGCGATCGCATGTACAAGACCCATGAAGGAATGTCAAAGCTGTATGAAGTGAGCTGCGTAGAGCTTGATTACCTGAATGACATTGCAAAAGAATGTGGCGTCACCGGATCGCGTATCATGGGCGGCGGATTCGGAGGTTGCACAATCAACCTGGTGAAAGATGATCTGTATGACAAGTTCATCGAAACGGCAAAAGCAAAATTTGCAGAAAAATATGGGCATGAACCTCAGGTATATGATGTGGTCATTTCTGATGGTGCCCGTAAGATAGATTAAGAGCAAAACGATAGAATAATGGATATAAAAACAAATAGAGTGAAATCGCCTCTGGGCGATATCACTCTTTATACGTTAAAGAATAATAGTGGCGCTTCCGTGACTCTTTCGAGCCTCGGTGCAGGTATAGTAAGCGTGGTCGTGCCTGACCGTAATGGAAAGATGGACGATGTGGTTCTTGGATATGCTGACGCTGCCGATTACGTGAACGACGGTCCTTGTGCCGGCAAAACTCCGGGCAGATATGCCAACCGCATAGCTTTGGGGCATTTCAAGATAGGAGGAAAGGAATACACTCTTGCCACCAACAATGGCCCTAATGCTCTTCATGGAGGACCCACGGGCTTCATGAACCGCATCTGGAAATCGGAAGCAAAAGGCAGCCATGTGAAATTCACTTATCATTCAGCCGATGGGGAAGAGGGCTATCCCGGCAATCTCGACGTGACTGTGATATATTCATGGAACGAGCAGAATGAGCTTACCATAGAATACAGTGCGGAATGTGACTCCAAGACAGTGATAAACCTCACTAACCACGCCTACTTCAATCTTAATGGCGAGGGTAACGGAAACATCCTTAAGCATAAATTGAAGCTGAATGCATCATCTTATCTGCCCACCGATAAGACTCAGATCCCGACAGGAGAGATAGCTCCGGTAAAAGGCACTCCTATGGATTTCGTGAATGCGAAAGAGATAGGAGCCGAGATTAATGCCGATTTTGAGCCGTTGAAGATAGGCAAAGGTTATGACCATTGCTGGGTGATAGATCATTGGCGCAAACACACTCTCAATCAGGCGGCGGAACTGTGCTCGGAGGAGAGCGGACGCGTCCTTGAGGTGCTCACCACTCAGCCGGGTACGCAGGTCTATACAGGCAACTGGCTTGCCGGATCGCCCAAAAGTAAATCAGGCAAAGACTATCAGGATTATGATGGCGTGGCTATAGAGTGTCAGGGATTCCCCGACGCCCCCAATCATAAGTCATTCCCGTGCCAGTTGCTCGGTCCGGGTGAAGTGTATGAGCAAACGATTGTTTTCCGTTTTAAAACGAAATAATTATAGTAATGAAACCAACATTATTTGTGCTTGCTGCCGGAATGGGCAGCCGTTATGGTGGTCTTAAGCAGCTTGATTCGCTTGGACCTAATGGAGAGACCATCATGGACTATTCAATCTACGATGCCGTAAAGTCAGGTTTTGGTAAGATTGTGTTTGTGATAAGAAAAGATTTTGAGACTGAATTCCGTGAGAAAATTGTATCTAAATATGAAGGTCATGTGCCCGTAGAAGTGGTATTCCAGGCTGTTGATGCCCTTCCTGAGGGATATACTTGTCCTGCCGACCGCACAAAGCCTTGGGGCACCAACCATGCGGTAATGATGGGAAAAGATGCGATCAACGAGCCTTTCGCGGTAATAAATGCCGACGATTTTTATGGTCGTGACGCATTCCGTGTGATGGCTGAAGAGCTTATGCGTCCTCGCGACCGTAAAGGGGATTACTGCATGGTAGGATTCCGCGTAGGAAATACAATGACCGAAAATGGATCGGTGGCGCGTGGCGTATGCTCAACCAAGGATGGATACCTCACTTCAGTGGTTGAACGCACAGCCATCGCTTACGATGAAAATCATGACATTTTCTTCACCGATGAGAAAGGGGAGATACAGCATCTTGACCCCAAAACTCCTGTGTCTATGAATTTGTGGGGCTTCACTCCTGATTATTTCGATTACAGCGAGCGTGAATTCGTGAAATTCCTCGATAAAGACCTCAATACACCAAAAGCAGAGTTCTTTATTCCTCTTGTAATTGACACGCTGATTAACTCAGGAGAGGCGACTGTAAAAGTGCTTGACACCGATTCCAAATGGTTTGGAGTGACATACGCTGCCGACCGTCAGGGAGTGGTTGACAAGTTTGCCGAGCTGCACGCCGACGGCACATATCCAGCCAAGCTCTTCTGATCCGGAGGCAAGTGGATAATAAAACAACGGGGGCACACGTGCAAAACGCGTGCCCCTGTTGTTATTATGGGTTAGTATGAAGATTTCATAAGGCTACTCGTCGTCATCATCTTCGTCGAAGTCAAAATCAAAATCCCATCCATCGTCAAAGGAATCTTCTTTGAAGCGGTTAAGCTCTCGACCCTCTCGCTTGGTAGGGCGTCCAAGCCCCTTTCTTCTGTCGATGAATCCGGAGATTTTTACTATTTCGAGCAGATCAAGTTCTGACTTCGGAGTTATATTCTCCATGTAATCAGGAACGAGTTTTGCTCCGAGCCTGTTTTCAGTCAATGCTTTTACTCTGAACGAATAGGTGACCGGCGGCTTCCTGACTTTTATCACATCATCGACCTTTATTGTGCGTGACGGCTTCACCGGTGTGTCGCCCATCATTACTCTCCCTTTTTTGCAAGCTTCGGTGGCTATGGTTCTTGTTTTAAAGATTCTCACCGCCCAGAGCCATTTGTCGATTCTAACTTCACTTTTTGCCATAGAAATTCTCTACTTATTGTTGAAGTTACACATAGCGAAATCCATGCCCGACAGGCAAAATGCCTTTATCGCATCGCAAGCCACTTCTACGCGTGCCGGCAATTGCTGGCGTTGGTCAAGCGAGAAATGTCCGAGCACATAGTCAATCTGACCGCCGCGTGGATAGTCGTTCCCTATTCCGAATCTCAATCGCGGGTATGCCTGTGTGCCAAGCATCTGAGCTATATTTTTCAAGCCATTGTGTCCGGCATCACTTCCTGATGGTTTAAGGCGTATCGCGCCAAAGGGGAGGGCTATATCATCGACTATGACTAAAATGTGGTCCACGGGGATTCCCTCCTTTTGAGCCCAATACCTTACGGCATTTCCGCTAAGGTTCATGTAGGTCGACGGTTTAAGCAGTGTCAGTTGCTTGTTTTTCAGCCTCATGTGGGCGATGTCGCCATATCGTTCAGTCATAAAAGCAGTATTGGATGCTTCAGCGAAAGCATCCAATACTCTAAATCCTATGTTGTGGCGGGTTCCATCATATTCTGAGCCGATGTTGCCCAAACCGACAATCAAGTATTTCATCAAGCTATCTGTTTATTAAGCCTTAGCAGCAGCACCACGAGCGGCACGGGTAAGCTGAACGGCGCAAACTACAGCGTTCTTTGCATTCATCAGTTCAAGACCATCGAAGTGGAGGTCGCCGATCTGAAGAGTCTTGCCAAGACCAAGGTGGTCGATGTTGATGACAACACGTTCGGGAATTGCAGTGTAGAGAGCTTTAACTTTGATCTTCTTCATTGAGAGTGAAAGCTTACCACCGGCTTTAACACCTTCGGCGTGTCCTTCAAGCTGAACAGGAACTTCCATAACAACCGGCTTCTTGTCGGTTACTTCAAGAAGGTCGATGTGAAGCACTGTGTCTTTTACCGGGTGGAACTGGATTTCACGAAGCACAGCGTTCTTCTTTTCGCCATTAACAGTAAGTTCGATAGCGAAGATGTCGGGGGTATAGAGAAGCTTACGCACATCCTCAGCTTTAACAACCAAGTCAGTTGTGATGATGCCACGGTTGTTAGCGATCTCAACGAGCTTTTCGCCCGGTTTGAGAGTGCCGGTGAAAGGAAGTGCTACAGGTTCGCCACCGTTAAGAACTACGGGAATCAGGTTTTCTTCACGGAGGGCTTTTGCAGCCTTCTTGCCGAGGTTAGTACGAGGTTCGGCGCTTAATTGATAGGTCTTCATTTGTTGAAAAATTTAATTGTGTTACTCAAAATTAAGTGATTAATAACAATGCTCTTAATTTCCCATCACACGGGATGCTAAAAAGCGGTGCAAAGTTAACACTTTTATGTGAATAAACCTAATTTCCACCAGTTTTTATTTCTTATTGCATAAGTGAAGTCTTGCTGCAATATATTTTTATCAATAACCGCTCTTAATGTGGCAATTTTTTCACTCATGATAGAATTTTTAGTAATTTTGCCGCCAATTTATTAAGATAGCTTGTTTATGGTTAAGCAATGTTCCATTATTTTCGGATGTCTTGCCGTAGGTGAATTTTTGTCATGGATATTATCCATCTCGATTCCCGGAAGCATTCTCGGAATGCTGTTGCTGACGGCTTTGTTGCAAATGAAAGTCGTTAAAGTCGATTCGGTTAAGGGGATAAGTAAATTCCTGGTGTCAAACATGGGTTTCTTCTTTGTCCCTCCGGGAGTGGCATTGATGCTTTATTTTGATCTGATAGCCGCCGAGTGGCTGCCTATCACAGTGGCAACAATAATAAGTATAGCCCTTGTGCTGGTAGTGACAGGGCAGGTTCACCAATTTTTCCGTCGTCATGGAATATTTAGAAAGTAACATATTTCTCATTGCGCTCACCTTCGTGGTTTATTGGGGCGCGAAGAAACTTCAGGCTCTTTCCGGATGGGTAGTGCTCAATCCGGTGCTGATAACAATAGCGGTATTGATCGCTTTTTTGAAATTGACGGGCATAACCTATGAAACATATTATAGCGGTGGCAGGATGATCGAGTTTTGGCTCAAACCCGCCATTGTGGCGCTTGGAGTGCCCCTTTACTCTCAGCTGAAGGCTATTCGTCGGCAATTGTTGCCGATAGTATTGTCACAATTTGCCGGATGTTTGACCGGTATTGTTTCAGTGGTTTTGATTGCAAAAGGATTAGGAGCGAGTAGGGAGGTGATCATCTCGCTTGCTCCGAAATCTGTCACTACGCCTATCGCCATTGAGATAGTGTCTAAATTGGATGGAATACCGTCGCTGACAGCGGCAATCGTGGTATGTGTCGGGCTCATTGGTGCTGTGCTGGGATTGAAAGTGCTCTCCTACGGACACATAAGCAGTCCTATCGCGCAGTGCATAAGCATGGGAACAGCGGCTCATGTCATTGGCACCACGCGAGTTGCTGAGTTCGGTGATAAATATGGAGCTTATGCCACCTTGGGATTGATCATAAACGGTGTGCTCACTTCCATCCTCACCGGTCCGCTATTGAAGTTGATGGGTATATAAGCAACGCGATCCATCCGCCACGAGTCCTGGACGAGACGAGCCCGGTGAAAAAAATTTCACACAAGGTACAAAAAGTGGGTAAATCCTCTACAATCCCTCACTATCTTTGCTCCAACAAACATAACGGTATCAATCTGCTGGCGGGATATCCCGTCACGGATCCGCCGCAATCCGGGTAACACGCCCAAAGGATGCTGACATCAGCCGGCTAAAGTCAGCCCCGAGAGCCACACCATTGATTATACGGATCCGTTGGAGTACTCCGACTGGCGCTCGCCGGCAGAACCCGCCCGACAATGATAGCGGAAGCAGATGGAGTCGCCCGGAATTGTGTTTCGCTAAGTTTCAGGAATTGACCTGGAAGACTGCTTGAAATTGGCTGAGCGTGTAGGCCACCAACACGAAGCTGCCATTGTTGTCAGGGCGGGGATTCCATTATGCCTTACAGAAATATATAAAAACAAAACTCGACCGCTGATTCCTCAGCAGCCGAGCTTATGTTGTTGCATTGTCAATTAGTCAATGAGAGCATGACCGGTCATCTCTGCCGGTTGCGGAAGTCCCATGATTTTAAGCATAGTGGGAGCTACATCGGCAAGCTTTCCATCCATTACCTTGGCGTCCTTTCTTTCAGTCACATAGATGCATGGAACCGGATTCAATGAGTGGGCGGTGTTGGGAGTGCCGTCGCCATTGATTGCATTGTCGGCGTTGCCATGGTCAGCTATGATGATCACCTCGTAGTCCGATTCTTTAGCAGCCTCAACTGTATCCTTCACGCATTCGTCAACAGCTTTCACTGCCTTTTCGATTGCTTCGTAAACCCCGGTGTGTCCCACCATGTCGCCATTGGCATAGTTTACAACGATGAAGTCATATTCCTGGCTCTTGATAGCTTCCACCAGTTTGTCCTTTACCTCATAGGCGCTCATTTCCGGCTTAAGGTCATAGGTAGCTACTTTCGGAGATGCCACGAGTATTCTTTCTTCTCCTTCATAAGGCTCTTCGCGTCCTCCATTGAAGAAGAAAGTGACATGGGCATATTTTTCAGTCTCTGCTATGTGAAGCTGTTTTTTGTCAAGCGAAGAGAGATACTCTCCGAGAGTGTTGTTGACGTTCTCTTTGTCAAAGAGGATGTGGACGCCAGTGAACGACGCATCGTAAGGAGTCATGCAATAGTATTGCAGATTCGGGATGGTGTGCATTCCTGCTTCCGGCATATCATGCTGGGTAAGAACCATAGTGAGCTCTTTGGCTCGGTCGTTGCGGTAGTTGAAGAAAATCACGGCATCGCCATCCTTTATGGTGCCATCTACATTTTCGTTGACAATGGGTTTGATGAATTCGTCGGTGACATCCTCATTGTAGGATTCCTGCACGGCTTCAGCCATGTCGGCGGCTTTTTTGCCTTCGCCGTTCACGAGCAGATCGTAAGCGATTTTCACGCGCTCCCAGCGTTTGTCACGGTCCATTGCGTAATATCGACCTATGATTGAGGCGATTTTACCTGCCGATTTCTCACAGTGGGCGGTAAGGTCTTCGATAAATCCTTTTCCGCTTCTGGGGTCGGTGTCACGGCCATCCATAAAGCAGTGGATATATACCTTTTCCAGTCCATATTCTTTAGCGATGTCACACAATGCGTAAAGATGGTCAAGTGAAGAGTGTACGCCGCCATTTGAGGTCAAACCCATGAAGTGGATGGCTTTGCCATTGTCGCGGGCGTATGAAAAAGCGTTTACAATCTCCGGGTTCTTCAATATTGAACCGTCCTGGCAGGCTTTGTTGATTTTGACCAAGTCTTGATAGACAACTCGTCCTGCGCCGATATTAAGGTGTCCCACCTCTGAGTTTCCCATCTGTCCGTCGGGCAAACCTACATTTTCTCCGCTTGCTTGGAGTTGAGAGTGAGGATAAGTATTTACAAGATAATCCCAGTAGGGGGTTGGGGTTTGAAATATTACGTCACCTTTTCCGTGATTTCCGATTCCCCATCCATCGAGAATCATCAAAAGAGCTTTCTTAGCCATAATACAGAATATTTTGAATTTTGGTGCAAAGTTACAATTTTTCTCCGAATATATAATGATAGACCTCGGTCACATTTATTTTTAAACGAGCTCTATACATAGGGGTTGGAGCGTTTCTCGTCGCCCACGGTGGTTGGAGAGCCGTGGCCGGGGAACAGTATCGTTGAGTCGGGCAGGGTGAGCAGTTTCTCCTTTATGCCGTTTATCAACTGCTGATGGTTTCCTGCCACCAAGTCCGTTCTGCCTATGCTGCCCTGGAATATCACATCGCCGGTGAAGGCTATTCCGGCACCGGGTAGGTAAATCACTATGCTGCCCGGAGAATGCCCCGGCACAAGCAACACATGAGCTTTTTCGCCACATATCTCAATGGTGTCTCCATCCTTTAGATCAATGTCGGCGACTACTGCGTCAGTGTCACACGGCAGACCGAACATTCGGCACTGCATGGCGGCTTTTTCTCCCAGAAAAGCGTCGAGAGATGATGCCATGATTTTTACGCAGTATTTCTCTTTCACATAGCCGTCGCCAAAGATGTGGTCCACGTGCATGTGAGTGTTTATGAGTTGAGTCAACGTCAAACCATTGTCCGACAGGAAAGAATCCAGCACTTTTTGCTCGGCTGCATTATGCATCCCCGGGTCGATAATGGTCGCCTCTTTTGATTCGGTGTCCCATATTATATATGTGTTGACACCAAACATGTTGAATTGAAAAGTTTTTACTTGCAACATAGTATTTTGATTAAATCTGTACGTAAACCAGTTTTTTGGTCTCAAAAAACGGTTCAGAGAAATATTTTATAAGCGGTTCTTCGATTATCGGATACTTTATATTGTGCATCTCCGACGCGAGATCTCCGCCTTTGAGGCATATCAATCCGTTGGGATAGCCGTTCACCGATACATTGGATATGTTTTTTTTAATGAGTGGCACAAGCTCATCAAGACGCATCACCGCGCGGCTCACTACAAAATCATACTTGTCGCGGCATTCGCCTATGTCGCCATGTTGGAACGTCACATTGGTCAGCGATAGGGAATTGGCGATGTCCTCAGCCACTTTTATTTTCTTGCCTATGCGGTCGATGAGATGGAATTGGCAATCTTTCCACATTATGGCGAGCGGGATGCCGGGAAAGCCCCCTCCGGTGCCCATATCCAGGATTCTTGTGCCGGCGACAGGGTTTATAAACTTGGCGATGGCAAGTGAATGCAATATGTGGTTCACGTATAGATTGTCAATGTCCTTACGTGAGATCACATTTATCTTGCTGTTCCATTCCGGATAAAGCTCTCCGAGTTGTTCAAACTGACGTGTTTGTAGCTCCGTGAGTTTGAAATATTTGCTAATTATATCAATATCGTTGTTCATAATAGACAAAGGTAAAACAATTTTCAGAGAAAAAACAACTGAGAGTTGCAAAAATAAAATGTTTTGTTTAATTTTGCACTCGCTTTAGCACTTGATAATAAATAACAACATTATAAGAAGATGAAAAGAACATTTCAGCCCTCTAACAGAAAAAGAGTGAATAAGCATGGATTCCGTGAACGTATGTCTACCCCCGATGGACGCAAGGTTCTTGCTCGCCGTCGCGCTAAGGGTCGTGCTCGTCTTACTGTAAGCGACAGCATTGCACGCAAATAAGAAATCCATAGGAGACTTATCAATGCGCATCGGTATATTCTGCCGGTGCGTTATTTGTTTTTATTAAACTTACTCACAGATGACACTAATTGACGGAAAAAAAGTTGCCGACACTATTAAAGAAGAGATTGCGGCAGAAGTTGACAAGATGGTTGCCAACGGACAAAAACGCCCGCATCTTGCGGCTATACTCGTTGGTCATGACGGTGGAAGCGAAACCTATGTGGCTAATAAGGTGCGTTCGTGCGAGCAGTGTGGATTTACTTCGACGCTAATCCGTTTTGAAGATGACGTGACCGAAGAAACGCTGCTTGAAGCCATATCACGACTGAACAATGACAAGGATGTCGACGGATTTATTGTCCAACTGCCATTGCCCAAGCATATTTCCGAGCAAAAAATAATTGAAGCCATAGACTATCGCAAAGATGTCGATGGATTCCATCCGGTAAATGTGGGGCGTATGTCAATCGGGCTCCCTTGTTTTGTTTCGGCGACACCTGCCGGAATTTTGGAACTCTTGTCAAGATATGATATAGAGACTAAAGGAAAACGATGTGTGGTGCTCGGACGAAGCAACATTGTGGGGAAACCGGTTGCGACGCTCATGATGCAAAAGCACAACCCGGGCGATGCTACAGTGACAGTGTGCCACAGCGCCACTAAGGACATAAAGGAGATATGCCGCGAAGCCGATATCATTATCGCCGCCCTCGGACATCCGGGATTTGTGACTGCCGATATGGTTAAGCCGGGTGCTGTGATTATTGACGTTGGCACTACCCGTGTGCCGGATGCATCGCGCAAAAGCGGCTTCCGTCTTTGCGGAGATGTTGACTTTGAAAATGTAGCTCCGCTCTGCTCATTCATCACTCCGGTTCCCGGAGGTGTGGGACCCATGACCATCTGTTCTCTGATGAAGAACACTCTTCTTGCCGGTCAACACGCTATATATTAAACGAAAAAACACCGTCTATGCACGGGTTGATGATATTGCTATTTACCCTTGGTTCTCTCATAAAGGGTAACGAAGAGATCCGGATTGTATTTGCCGGAGATGCCATGCAGCATTCGGCTCAGATTGAAGCTGCAAAAACATCCGACGGCAAATACGATTATTCGGAATGTTTTGAATCCGTAACTCCGCTTATTGAGAGCGCCGATTATGCAGTGGTGAATCTTGAGACTCCGCTTGCCGGCGCTCCATACACGGGGTATCCTTGTTTCAGTGCCCCTGATGCATATCTCGATGCTTTGGCATACGCCGGGTTTGACATGATGCTTACCGCCAACAATCACACTCTTGATAAACGCTCAAAAGGCGCAGTAAGGACGTTGGATCAGCTTGACGGAAGGTTTCTCGATCATTTGGGCACATATCGCGACAAGCATGAGCGTGACTCCGTATTGCCGATGGTGAAAAACATCGGTGGATTTAAAATAGGATTCCTCAATTATACTTATGGCACCAATGGCATTGAAGTCACGCCGCCTGTGATTGTCGACTACATAGAGCGTGAGAAAATCACCTCCGATATAAAAAATCTCAGGGGTGCGGGTGCTGAGCTGATCGCTGTTTGCATCCATTGGGGTGATGAGTACAAACTGCTCCCTAATGCGGCTCAGCGTAATCTTGCCGACTTCCTTCGGCAACAGGGAGTGGAAATGATAATAGGATCTCATCCTCATGTGATACAGCCTATGGAAATGAATGAACTCCCTGATGGCGGCAATTGTTTTCTGGTTTATTCCTTGGGGAACTTCATTTCAAATATGAAAACTACTGACACTCGCGGGGGAGCGTTGGTGTCAGTCACTCTATCTCGCGACAAGTCAGGGAAGGCGGTTGTGAAGGACGCGTCTTATCGATTGGTCTTCACTGTTCCCGGCAACAAATCGCAAAACTTCAAGCTTGTGCCGGTCGAAGAGTATGTGTCAGGGCAGTGGACACAGCATTGCCGTGCCTTTGAAAAATCGGCAGAGAATATTTTTAAGAAATATAACAGGAACGTGGAGCGGGATACATCGCTTATTAAAAGGAGGCAGTTGCCGCCATTGAGCAGCGTGTTGTCTCAATATGCCCAATAGCCGTTTAAATGAATGAATAAAAAATTTGATCGAATCTGGATTCTGGTTGCCGGATGTTTTGCCATTTTCATGACGTTTGATGTATTGTGGAGCCTTGGAACCACATTCCGAGGCATGAGCAATCCGGCTTTATATGTCAACGCTATATTTGCGTCATTTTTACTGACGTTGCCTTATTTGCTGTTTCGCAAAGTGTGGATTCAAGGAGTGATAATGCTCCTTCTTGACATTCTGCTTGAGGCAAATCTCATGTATTGCCGCACATATTTTACGGCTATCCCTGCCGATAGCTATTTCCTTGCCGGTAATCTTAAAGATTTCACGGCAAGCGTATGGGATTCAATGAGATTGAGCGACATTACATTGCCGGTGGTCACGATAGCCGCCCTCTGGATTGCATTCCGCGCTCCGATGAAAAAAATTACTAAACACGTAGCCGGGGTCTATGCCTTGTTTACTGCCGTAGCCGGTGTTGTGTCATGGCTCCTTTCTCTTCCAGGAGGAGGATATAAGCCGCAGATAAGCGCGATGGAGGAATCATGCTACTATTCCACGTGTGTTGTCCCGGTGTACACCGTGTTCGGAAATCTTATTTATCAAGGAACTCAGACCAATTCGGCAATGCTCACTCCTGAGGATGTGTCGGAAATTGAAGAGTGGATCAGCGAGAAGGAGAGGATGCGTCCATTTACAGCATTGCCTGATTCCATACCCGGACGTAAGAATCTGGTAATAATATTATGTGAATCATTGGAAAGCTGGGTACTTCAACGTGATGTCGACGGCGTTCCAATCACCCCGTTTCTTAACTCGCTCATAGCCGACAGCACCACTCTGTATGCCCCTCATGTGTTGACCCAGGTGGCTGCGGGACGTTCAATCGACTGCCAATTGCTTTTGAATGCCGGAATGCTTCCGATGATGCAGAGCGTGTACAGCATGAAATATCCTCACTCTACCTACAAAACTTTGACCAAAGCGATGAAAGAGAGGAATCACGACACACGTGCCTATATCCTTACTTGCGATAAGCCGATTGTGTGGAATCAGGAGGTGATAGGGAAAGCTTTCGGTATCGACACCCTGCTCCATAGAAGTTCTTGGCATAATGATGAATTGGTGGGTAATCCGGCGAAACTAAGCGATGGATCATTCTTGCGTCAAAGCGTCGAGAAACTTAAAAACGGTGAAATATGGAAGGAAGGCGAGCCGGCTTTCATTCAATGGGTGACTTATTCCGGGCATAATCCATTCGTGTTGCCTGACAAACTTAAGGATCCGGAATTCACGGTTCCTCAATCCTGGCAGGAGAAGGCAGCCAACTATATGACGATGGCACATTATACTGATGAATCGCTGAAACCATTGATTGAATATCTGAAATCGCGATCTGATTACGACAGCACACTCATCGTCATAACCGGCGATCATGAAGGGCTTGCAGCTAACCGGAATGAACTGTTGAAAGATGAACGCATGGCAGGCATAATCGATGCGAATCAGTTTACGCCTTTCATCGTTCTTAACTCTCCGGTGGCTGGTCGACATGACCGGGTAATGGGACAGGTCGATATGTATCCCACGCTCCTTCAGCTTATGGGGCTGGATAATTATGAGTGGAAGGGAATGGGGCAGAGTATTCTGGACCTCAACAAACCGGCATACGCGATATCATCCATGACCAACTATGTTACCGGTGATACGACCGGAGTCGACAAGGATGTGATGGATAACATAGCCAATGCTCGTAAGATAAGTGATAAAATTATTGCGAAAGATTATTTCGGACGTTAGTTAACTTGATGTTACCGTTATGAATGTGTGGATGACTATAGGACTGTTGGTCATATCAAATATATTTATGACCTTCGCGTGGTACGGACATTTGAAATTGCAGGATGTGAAATTAATCACACCTGCGACTCCATTGATTGTCGTCATATTGATTTCATGGGGCATAGCGCTCCTGGAATATTGCTGTCAAGTCCCGGCAAACAGAATAGGATTTTCCGGTAATGGCGGTCCGTTCTCCCTTATGCAATTAAAGGTGATGCAAGAAGTCATCACCCTTATTGTGTTTACGCTGTTTACAGTAGTGTTCTTTAAAGGAGAGCCGCTTCATTGGAACCACCTTGCGGCATTTGTGTGCCTGATACTGGCTGTCTATTTCGTGTTTATGAAATAGACTATTCCAATATCGCGGCAACTCGTTTAAGCGCGTCGATAAAGCGGTCGCATTCCTCTTTAGTGTTATAAAGAGCGAATGATGCCCTCACGACTCCTTCTACACCCAGACGATGCATGAGAGGTTCGGCGCAATGGTGTCCGGTGCGCACTTCAATGCCAAGTTTGTCCAGCAGCACTCCGGTGTCGAAATGGTGGCTGTTGCCTATAAGGAATGATATAATAGCATCCTTTTCAGGGGCGGTGCCGAAAATTCTCATCCCCGGAATCTCCATCATGCGGCGAGTGGTGTACTCAAGCAGTTCGTGCTCATGCGACGCGATAGCATCAATACCTATTGAGGCGATGTAATCTATTGCCGTATGCAGAGCGGCTATGCCGATAAAGTCAGGTGTGCCCGCTTCAAACTTGAATGGCAGCTCGGCAAATGTGGTGCCTGAAAAGCTGACGTTGCCTATCATTTCACCGCCGCCTTGATAGGGTGGCATTTTCTCAAGCCATTCTTTTTTACCATATAGGACTCCGATGCCTGTGGGACCATACATCTTATGGGATGAGAAGGCGTAGAAATCGCAGTCGATGTCAACGACATCGACTTTCTGATGGGCTATTGCCTGCGCTCCGTCGATAAGAACCGGGACGCCGTGGCGATGGGCTTCGGCTACGATCTCTTTGACCGGATTTATTGTGCCGAGCACATTGCTCACATGGGTGCAAGAGACGAATGCCGTATGCTCGTTGAACAACTTTCGATATGCATCCATGTCAAGGACTCCCTCGTCATTCATGGGAATGACTTTCAATGTTATTCCTTTTCGTTGCCCGAGCAATTGCCATGGAACTATATTGGAATGATGCTCCATGACGCTCACTATTATTTCGTCGCCCTCCTTTAGCAGTTCGCCGAAAGATGATGCCACGAGATTTATTGATTCGGTTGTGCCTCGTGTGAAAATTATCTCTTCAATGGACGATGCGTTGATGTATTCCTTGACTCTACGGCGGGCGCGCTCTTGCAAGTCGGTCATTTCCTGCGAGAGGGTGTGCACGCCGCGATGCACGTTTGCCTTTGAGTTGTAGTAGGCGCTGACGATGTCGTCCACCACACATTTCGGAGTCTGTGATGTCGCGGTATTGTCAAGGTACACGAGCGGTTTCCCATATATCTCGCGCTTTAACGATGGGAAATCCTCACGCAATTTCTGTAGGTCGTAATTTTCTGTCATAAAGCTGTTGTTTAGCTTCGTAAGTTATGATTCCTTGCAGTTAATATTGCACGAACCGCAAGATAAATCTTTATTTTCGAAGCGTTTTTCCACAAGTAGATGAAGTCTTTCCTTCAATCCCGGCATACTTACCGTGTCGATCACGTCCGACATGAACGCTTGCATAAGCATTGTGCGTGCAAGTTTCTCGTCGATTCCTCGCGATCTCATGTAGAACAGGGCGTTCATGTCGAGTTGTCCCGTTGAAGCTCCGTGGCTGCACTTCACGTCGTCGCAATATATGAGGAGCTGTGGTTTGCAGTGCATTTTTGCAGTGCCCGATGCGAGAAGATTCTTGTCATTCTGATATGCTTCGGTAAACTTGGCTTTCTCATCAACGAAAATTGTTCCCTCAAAAGCTCCTGACGCTTCTTCGTCAATCACATATTTGAACAGCTGACGTGAATGGCAGTGAGTGCCTAAATGTGTCACAAGGGTATTGTTGTCGATGTGCTGCTTTTTTGATGCGATAGCCATTCCGGCAATCAGAGTCTCGCATTCGTGACCTTCGACTTTCACGTTGTATTCGTTGCGTGTTGTGCCGCAAAGCAGAGTTGTGCCGTTGAGCGCCAATCTTGAGCGTTGATGCTGCACTGCGAACAACTGAGAATAACGTGAGGTCTTGTCGGATGACTCCTCGATGTCACACAGGTCCAAGCTTGCGTTTTCGCCAAGGGCTATCTCAATCACCTGCGATGATTGATAAGCATTGTTGCATTTCTGGGTGTGGTCGCAGAGCAATATCTGAGCCGACGCATCATCATCGAGGACTATAAGCAGACGGCGAAACGCCATGGTGGGGACAGGGGAATTGAAAATGTTGACCAATTGAAGCGGCTTGTCGATTTTCATTCCTTTGGGGATGTATAGCACCACGCCGTTCTGAGAGAGCAGAGTGTTCAATGCCACCCCCGGTTGTTCCAAGTCGGCGATAGTTCCGTAATATTTCTGCAAAAGACCGGGACACACATTGTCGGCATTTTTCATGGATGTGAATACACATCCTTCGGGCAGACGCTTTTGTAAAGAATCCACCGGATGAAATTCGTCGTTTACGACCACTCCGAGCATGGTGCTCAGATTCGGGACTCCGCAATGGAATGAACTTGCCACATCGGCAGGAATATTTATTCTTTGGATGTTTATGCCGTAATCCGGAGCCATCATGTCGTCGATGGATGTCTTTTCGAAGCCTTCCACGCTTTTGTCGGGTAATTCTTTCCCTTCAAGAGCGGCAAGAGCCTTATCCCTCATGGAGTTCATGGCTCCTGTGGAATTGGCGTCAATCACCGATTTTTGGTCGATATAAAGGTCAATGTACTGTTTTATCGCCCCCATTTTTATTCCTCCGAATCAATTGTTTGTTTAATCCAGTCATAACCCTTCTCTTCGAGTTCAAGCGCAAGTTCGGGACCTCCGGTTTTCACGATGCGTCCTTTATAGAGCACATGGACAAAGTCAGGCTTTATGTAGTCAAGGAGTCGCTGATAGTGTGTGATCACGATAGTGGCGTTTTTGTCGGTCTTGAGTTTGTTGACACCTCCGGCAACGATTCTCAATGCGTCGATATCAAGACCGGAATCGGTTTCGTCAAGGATGGACAATTTGGGTTCAAGAACAGCCATCTGGAATATCTCATTTCGTTTCTTTTCACCACCTGAGAATCCTTCGTTCACTGAGCGTGATGCGAGCTTGTTGTCAAGTTCCACGACAGCACGCTTCTGACGCATCATCTTAAGGAAGTCGCTTGCTGACAACGGCGGCTCTTCGAAATATTTACGCTTTTCATTTATAGCGGCACGCATGAAGTTGACCATTGACACGCCGGGTATTTCCACCGGATACTGGAATGACAGGAACAGCCCCTCATGGCTACGGTTTTCAGGCGACAGCTCAAGCAATTCCTTTCCATGGAAATCCACCGATCCTTTCGTCACTTCATAATTGGGCGCTCCTGCAAGCACCATCGATAGGGTAGACTTTCCTGATCCGTTAGGACCCATTATTGCGTGTACTTCACCTTCGCGTATCTGGAGGTTTATTCCTTTGAGTATCTCTTTACCTTCAACATTGGCGTGAAGATCTTTTATGTCTAAAAGTATATTGTTCATTTATGATATTATTTTCTGATTCAGGAATTATGTTACATTTATCCGACAGATCCTTCAAGAGTGACCTGAAGCAAGCGTTGCGCCTCTACGGCAAATTCCATAGGCAGCTTGTTCATCACCTCTTTGGCATATCCGTTTACGATCAATCCCACCGCCTCTTCAGTGGGGATGCCGCGCTGGTTGCAGTAGAACAGCTGATCCTCGCTGATTTTTGAAGTGGTTGCCTCATGCTCCACTATCGCCGTGTCGTTCATTATGTCGATATAGGGGAATGTGTGGGCGCCGCATGTGGAGCTCAACAGCAGGCTGTCGCACTGTGTATAGTTTCGGCATCCATCGGCATTAGGCATTACCTTTACCATTCCGCGATAGGAGTTTTCGCTGTGTCCTGAGGATATGCCTTTGCTCACGATTGTGGAACGTGAATTTTTCCCTACGTGTATCATCTTGGTTCCGGTATCGGCTTGTTGCTTGTTGCGTGTGACAGCCACGGAATAGAATTCGCCCACCGAGTTGTCGCCTTGCAGAATGCAACTCGGGTATTTCCATGTGATTGCCGATCCTGTCTCCACTTGCGTCCAGGAAAGCTTTGAATAGTCGCCACGGCATATACCACGTTTTGTGACGAAATTGTAGACACCGCCTTTGCCGTCTTTGTCGCCGGCATACCAGTTCTGGACAGTTGAATATTTGACCTCGGCTCTTTCTTCGACCACAATCTCCACGATTGCCGCATGGAGTTGGTTCTCGTCACGCATTGGAGCCGTGCAGCCTTCAAGATAACTTACGTAAGCCTCGTCGTCGGCAACAATAAGTGTGCGTTCAAATTGTCCCGTTCCTGA
The DNA here is from genome assembly GCA_910589555.1 of uncultured Muribaculum sp. Classification (GTDB taxonomy): domain Bacteria; phylum Bacteroidota; class Bacteroidia; order Bacteroidales; family Muribaculaceae; genus Muribaculum. The sequence goes on along the minus strand of CAJUTE010000003.1, from coordinate 72,844 downwards.
TGCGTTTATTCGGAAATATGTCGACAGCTCCATAGGGCATCTCACGCCTTTGGGGATATAGACAAAAGATCCATCGGAAAATACAGCTGAGTTTAATGCTGCGAAAAAGTTGTCGCGATAGCTCACTACCGACCCGAGATATTTTTTCACGAGGTCAGGATAGTCTTTCACCGCCTCAGAAATGGAGCAGAATATAATGCCGAGTTCTGCAAGCTTTTCCTTGTGGGTGGTCTTCACCGACACTGAGTCGAATACTGCATCTACAGCCATTCCTGCAAGTGCTTTCTGCTCTTGGAGGGGGATGCCGAGTTTGTCAAATGTTTCAAGCAGTTCGGGATCCACTTCGTCAAGGCTCTTGGGACCCTCTTTCTTCTTTGGCGCAGCATAGTAGCTGATCGCCTGATAGTCGATGGGCGGAATGTTCAAGTGAGCCCATTCCGGCATTTTCAGTGTAAGCCAATGGCGATAGGCTTTAAGTCGGAATTCGAGCAACCATTCCGGCTCATTTTTCTTTTTAGAGATAAGCCTTACAACATCTTCGTTTAGACCAACAGGGATGATTTCGGTATCCACGTCGGTCGTAAAACCGTATTTGTAGCTGTCGCCGGTTATATCGTTTACGATTTTGCCGGTGTTCTGCTTTTTATCCTTTTCTTCTTTATTTTTATCGTCTTTATCCATTTTCTTTCATTGTTCAGTCATTTAACAATCAGGCATGGTAATTTGCTCACTCACAATGCCGAAAATTTTAGGTGCCAGTTTCATTACCGCATCAAACAGTTTCCCCTCCATGATGTGAGATGATGAGAAGATGGAGCTGTCAGGAGCAATGAAATGCCATATATTTAAAATGATGCTACATAATAATAACCACTTGAACACACTTGCTGCCGCGCCCAGCAATCGGTCAATCCATCCGGCACACAGGGCATGGGTGATTTTTCTAAGCAGACACGCAAATGCGCTTATGAAAAAATACACAACGAGGAATAGCACTATGCATCCTACAGCCACAGCGACCCCGGTTGATGAGAAAGTGCCGGGGAACAGGGACATCATTAAATCTCCGGCTTGCTGATGAAACAGCCGGCAGGCAATGATGCCCAACACCAAGCCTCCAATGGACGCAAGCTGGGCTATGAAGCCTTTGTATAACCCGTAAATGAGAGCACCTCCTGCAATGACGCAAAGTATGATATCCAAGTCCATTAAAATAGTTTTTAAAGTGCAAATTTAACAATTAAAATTTAATAGCGGTGCGCCTTAGCATAGAGAAATGCCATTAAACACCCTCTAAAATTTATTATTCTTCGGTAAAAATGTTGAATATCCATATATGGTCCAGTCATGTAGGGAACTATGGATATTTTCATAACGGAGGCTCGTTGTGGTGGAACAGCAAAATGATTTGATTCACAAAGTGCGGTGAAAGGCGGGCTTGATTGCGAGTCATGAAATGAAAAAAGAGGTTGCGCTTTTGCGCAGCCTCTTTTTATTAGGGATGGGATCAGGAATCCTGATCTTCATTGTCGCGAATCTTGGTTTTCGACTTGTTTTTTGTTGATGATGAACTGAGATCCTTTTCTTCAGCCAGATCAATTTCGTTTTTGTTGCTGTCAATGACTTTGTACTGTAGGTAAGCAAGCGATTGGTCGGGCACTATTTTGAATTTGCCACCAAGCTCCATTTTCCATTTCCGGTATAGGGAAAGAATCCCTTTCTTTAAGTATGCATCGACAAAAGGATGCACGTACATGATAAAACCGTTGACTTTTAAATCATTGATCAGATATTCCAGTTTTTCTTTAAGCTTGTCGGTGAAAAGGAGGGAGGGTTGAACTTCGCCTTTTCCATAACATGAGGGACACTTCTCGGTAGTGATTATGTCGAGAGCCGGACGCACACGCTGGCGTGTGATCTGCATAAGTCCGAACTTGCTTAACGGGAGAATGTTGTGTCGTGCCCGGTCATTAGCCATGACCTCTTTCATGTGTTCATACAGCGCCTGTCGGTGCTCAGCCTTGTTCATGTCAATGAAGTCGATGACTATTATTCCGCCCATGTCGCGCAGCCTTAATTGCCTTGCGATTTCGTCGGCAGCGCGCAGATTAACCTCAAGAGCGTTGCTCTCCTGGTCGGACGCCGCTTTTGACCTGTTGCCTGAGTTGACATCGATCACGTGGAGCGCTTCGGTATGTTCGATGATTATGTAAGCTCCGGACCTGAAAGATACAGTTTTCCCAAACGAAGATTTTATCTGCTTGGTTATGCTGAAATGGTCAAAAATAGGCTCATCTTTAGTGTAGAGCTTTACGATTTCGGCACTTTCGGGAGCGATCAGCGATACATATTTGGAAATCTGTCCAAAAGTTTCGGCATCATTCACGTATATGCTCTCATAAGATGGGCTGAACACATCGCGTAGCATGCTCACGATGCGGCTCTCTTCTTCAAAAATCAAAGAGGGGACAGTGGCTGTCTGAGCTTTTGCCACCGTATCTTCCCAGCATTTGAGCAGAGTTTTCAGTTCATGGTTGAGCTCGGCGACTCTTTTCCCTTCCGCCGAAGTTCTGACAATCACTCCGAAATTTTTGGGACGGATGCTGTCGACCAATTGACGTAGGCGCAATTTCTCCTCGGTGGTCTTTATTTTTTGGGATATTGAGATCTTATCGGAGAATGGAATCAGGACGAGATATCGTCCGGTGAATGTGATTTCAGTGGTAAGTCTCGGACCTTTCGAGGATATAGGCTCTTTGGCGATCTGTACCATCAATACCATGTCTTTTTCAAGGACATCGGTCACTGAGCCATGTTTGTTGATGTCAGGCAGAAGCTTCATTTTAGAAAGTGACGGGACTTTCTTCGGATCGGCAAGAGCTTGCTTGACAAACTGGTAATAGGATGAAAATTGGGAACCAAGATCGAGATAATGAAGAAAAGCGTCCTTGTCATAGCCTACGTCCATGAAAGCGGCATTCAGACCCGGCATCAATTTTTTGATTTTAGCCAAATAAATGTCGCCAACCGCGTAGGAGATGTTTCTCGACTCTTTTTGTAAAGATACGAGCCGAGAATCTTCCGTCAAGGCAATGGAAACCTCGTTGGGCTGTACGTCTACGATTAATTCACTTTTCATTAGTATATAATCTCGTCAAATATACGCAGAGAACAAACTTGACTCGACCGATGTTTACCGGCTTCATTTCTGTCTCGTTTGTTCTCATGTATATCAAAATTTACATTCGTACAAGAAGTGTATTATTTCTTCTTGTGACGATTCTTTCTCAGGCGTTTTTTACGCTTGTGAGTCGCCATCTTGTGGCCTTTTCTTTTCTTTCCGCTTGGCATAGTTGCGCAAATTAAGAGGTTAATAATTGAATTAAAAAACTATCACGAAAGAGAGATTGCGAACGACGATTATTTAACGTCTTCCATGAACACTTTAGCCGGCTTGAAAGCAGGGATTTTGTGCTCGGGTATGATGATAGTGGTATTTTTAGAAATGTTGCGGGCAGTTTTCTGAGAACGGGTCTTTACAATGAAGCTGCCAAATCCACGAAGATAGACATTCTCGTCATGAGCAAGAGAGTCTTTTACAATCTCCATGAACTTTTCGATTGTCTCAAGGACTGCGGTTTTTTCAATGCCGGTAGTTTTAGAGATTTCGTTTACAATGTCGGCTTTAGTCATTTTCTGTTTAGTTTTTTAATTGATACTAATATAATCCTACTGTATATGTTTTTTTCGATTTCAGTCGTAGGCTTTGTTTTTGCAAGTGCAAATATCGGATTTTTTTTTCAATTAACGAATATATTTGCTCTGTTTTTTGCAATAAAAATCTCTACTCCACATTATTAAGGAAAAACGCAAACAAAGTTATTAACATTTTATAGCGTTACTTCTCCACAAAGTGAGCATTCCAGATATTTGCGCACGTCATTTGGCTGAAGTCCGAGTCCGAAAAGATACATCAATTTGGTCAATGCCGCTTCCGAGGTCATGTCATGTCCCGACACCACGCCGGTGGCTGCAAGACGGTCGCCCGAGACATATCTTTTGGCATGGACACCACCGTTGACACACTGGGTTACATTTATTATTACAATGCCACGGTCGACAGCGTCGCGGATGGCATCGGTGAACCATGAATCGGTAGGACCGTTTCCGGCACCGTAGGTTTTCAATACGATTCCTTTTATTCCCGGCGTATTCAGCTGGTAGCGTAAAATCTCTTCTGACATTCCCGGGTTCAAGTCGAGGAACATCACATTGGGATCCATGGCATATCTCACCTGCAAGGGTCGCTTCATTATAGGCCGCATCAGCGCTTCCTCATTGAAATGTATGCCGAGACCGATTTTTGCAAGAGAAGGGTAGTTGTTGCTCTTGAAGGCGTTGAAGTTGTCGGCGCTCATCTTGGTGGAGCGGTTTCCTCGCCACAGATAATTCTCGAACAGGATAGCCACCTCTCTCACCATCGGTTCGCCATTGATGTCGGTGGCGGCAGCGATCTGAAGGGCTGTGATCAAATTTTCTTCGCCATCGGTTCTTACTTCTCCTATAGGGAGCTGAGAGCCTGTTATGATGACGGGCTTGTGGAGATTTTCAAGCATAAATGAGAGCGCCGACGCCGTATAAGCCATCGTGTCGGTGCCGTGGAGCACGACAAAGCCGTCGAAATGGCTGAAATTTTCATCAATCGCTTTTGCGATCTCCACCCAATAGCGCGGGTGCATGTCGGAAGAGTCGAGAGGAGGATTGAATTGTATGTTGTCGATCTCGTAATCAAGCATTTTGACTTTCGGCACATTGTCGATAAGGTGTGTGAAGTCAAAAGGCTGCAACGAGTGGGTATCGGGATTTTCAATCATTCCGATGGTTCCGCCGGTGTAGATTATCAATATGCGGGGTTTGCGGGCGCTCTTCATTTTCTTGAAAATTTTTATTGCTTGATGTTTGTAGCCTACATTACTTGTGCTCCCGGACGCACTTCGCCGGTCGGGCCTATTACTACCAGACTTCCGTCAGGGTTTTCGGCAGACAGGATCATGCCTTCCGACATTATGCCTCTCAGCTTGCGAGGTTCGAAATTCGCAATAAAGCATATCTGTTTTCCGATCAAGTCTTCCGGATTGTAGTATTTAGCTATTCCTGACACGATGGTGCGCTTGTTCATTCCGTCGTCAATAAGGAATTGGAGAAGTTTGTCGGCTTTCGGGACTTTCTTGCATTCAAGCACGGTTCCGACTCGGATATCGCATTTTTTGAATGTTTCGAAGTCCACGGCAGGAGCCTGAGGAGTGACTTTCCAGTTGTTAAGCTTATTCTGGAGTTTGCTGTCTTCAAGACGTTTGATCTGTGCCTCAATTGCCGGATCTTCGATCTTTTCAAACAACAGTTCGACAGTGCCGAGTTTGCGTCCTGCCGGAATGAGGCGGGAATCTCCGACCATATCCCAGTTCAGATTTTCGATGCCGAGGATTGAGCAAAGTTTTTTGCTGGCGAAGGGGGTGAACGGTTCGAAGGCGACGGCGATTGATCCGCACAGCTGCAACGCTACATTAAGAATAGTAGCGGTGCGTTGCATATCGGTTTTGGACACTTTCCAAGGTTCGGTTTCCTGGAGGTATTTGTTGCCGAGACGGGCAATGTTCATCGCGTCCTTCAACGCGTCGCGGAAACGGAAGTGGTCAAGATTGTCGGAAAGCGACTGTTTTATTTCCGCAAGTTCATTGAATGCGTCTTGGTCGATCTTTTCGAGAGTGCCTGCTTCAGGAACTGTGCCGCCGAAATATTTTTCGGTTAGTACGACCGCACGGTTGACGAAGTTTCCGAGTATGGCAACCAACTCGCTGTTGTTGCGGGTCTGGAAATCACGCCAAGTGAAGTCGTTGTCTTTGGTTTCGGGTGCATTGGCAGTCAAGACGTATCTCAACACATCCTGCTTCCCGGGGAAATCACGAAGATACTCGTGGAGCCATACCGCCCAGTTGCGTGATGTGGATATTTTATCACCTTCAAGATTCAGGAATTCATTTGCCGGAACATTGTCGGGGAGTTGGAAGTTGTCGCCGTAAGCCATCAGCATAGCCGGGAAGACGATGCAGTGGAATACAATGTTGTCCTTGCCGATAAAATGGATGAGTCGGGTCTCTTTGTCCTTCCAATAGGTCTGCCAGCTATCGGGCAGGAGCTCTTTAGTGTTGGAGATGTAGCCGATGGGCGCGTCAAACCACACATAGAGCACTTTTCCTTCGGCGCCTTCCACTGGAACCGGAATACCCCAATCGAGGTCGCGGCTCACGGCACGTGGCAGAAGTCCGAGGTCGAGCCATGACTTGCACTGTCCATATACGTTGGGACGCCATTCTTTATGGTCTTCGAGAATCCATTTTCTTAACGCAGGTTCCCATTTATCCAGCGGCAGGTACCAGTGCTTTGTCTCTCTCATAACCGGCTTGCTTCCGGTAATGGCACTTTTGGGGTCGATGAGCTCTTCGGGGCTAAGTGAAGTGCCGCACACCTCACACTGGTCGCCATAAGCATTTTCGTTGCCGCAATGGGGGCATTTTCCGGTCACATATCTGTCGGCGAGGAACTGGTTGGCTTCCTCGTCATATAGCTGCATGGCTGTTTTTTCAACAAACTCTCCTTTGTCATACAGGCGACGGAAAAATTCGCTTGCAGTGGCATTGTGAGTGGCTGAAGTGGTGCGGGAATACACATCAAATGAGATGCCGAATTCCTCAAACGAGTCCTTTATTATTTTGTGATATCGATCTACGATGTCTTGAGGGGTTACTCCCTCTTTGCGGGCTTTTATGGTGATGGGCACTCCATGCTCGTCGCTTCCGCCGATCATTAGCACATCTTCACCTTTTAGGCGAAGATATCTCACATAAATGTCAGCCGGGACGTAAACTCCGGCAAGGTGACCGATATGGACCGGACCATTGGCGTAGGGCAATGCGGTCGTGATCAGAGTTCGTTTATAATTTTTTTCCATTAGGAAATTATGAAGGTTGTATTATTCTTTTTGCAAATTTACTGCTATTTTGCAAAATATGAAAATATAGTTAAATAATTATGTCCCTCTTGCCGGGCTGCGCTTACCATTTTAAAGTGACTGATGCCGAGCCTATTTCATCGGTGATGGGCGGATGCAGCTTTTCTATTTTCACATAGCCTCCATTGACATTGCCCCAGCGGCTGACAATGGAGCGATGGATGCGCGACGCAACGTGCTCGATGAGTTTAGAGGGAATTGCCATTTCTTGCTTGACCAAATCGATAACTTCGGCGTAGTTTATTGTGTCCTCCAGATTGTCGGACAGGGATTTATAGGGGAATTCAATCCCGATTGACACCATGTATATGTTGCCTACTTTATTTTCCTGGGGCATCACGCCGTGGAAAGCGCGCAGCCGCAGGCGGTTTATTTCAATAATTGTATCCATAATGCAAAATTAAGAAGCTTGCCGGATAAGCACAAAAAAATCGTGATGTGATCACGATTTCGGTTAATAACTTCTTTTCCTTTTATGGAAAAGCTATGCTTTTCTTACTTGTACATTTCAGAAGCAGCTTCGAAATACCATGTAAATACCTTTTTCAACATCTTTTTCATAATGCTTAAATTTTAAAATTTCTACCTAAAACAATTTCAATTTTCTGTTTTCAATAAATAAAGCCGCCTTGATTTTTAAGTTGTTCTTTAGGCGACAGGACCGGAACTTAGTTTAAATTTTGGTTTGGGGTGCAATCACCGGTTACTCGGAAAGAGTTGTGCTCACACGCATTGTTAATACAGAAACCAACACTTTTTCTAAAAAACTTAATCATCTTGTTCATGACTCTGAAGTTTTTAATTAATAAATATTCAACTCATCGATTTTCGATGTTTTCACTATTATATACACTTAACTTGGGCACAAAGTTAGAACAAAAATCGCAAAAAGTGCAATAAAACTATGTTTTTTAACATAAAAAATTCAGCAATCAAATGAAGATCAGGCGTTTATCCGCTTATGGATGAACGCCTGAAAAATAGTTAAATTTTTGAATAACTGAATATATTTTTGTATATATTTATCTTTTGCCTCGCTTCATTTTGCGTGGGAATGGTGATTTGTTTTTCTTTTTACCACCATTGGCTAGCGCTTCTTTCGCTCCTATATCGTTGCCGGCGACATCTTGGCGCGGACGTCCTTTGTCGTCAAGGAGAGCAAAATCGACAATCTTTTTCTCGATGTTGGCTCTTGCGACTTGCACTCTCACGCGGTCGCCTAAGCAGTAGCGTGTATGGGTGCGTCTGCCAATGAGGCAGTAATTGCGTTCGTCAAAGTCGTAATAGTCGTCAGCAAGGTCTCTGATGGGCACCAATCCTTCGCACTTGTTTTCGTTCAGCTCCACGTAGAGTCCCCATTCGGTGACGCCGGATATTATGCCGTCATAGATTTCGCCAAGCCTGTCGGCGAGGAATTCCACCTGCTTATATTTGATTGAGGCACGTTCGGCATTGGCAGCGAGCTGTTCTTGCGAGCTTGAATGCTTGCACTGCTCTTCAAGCTTGTCGTGGTTGACGCTTCTGCCTCCATCCATGTAACGTGCGAGCAGACGGTGTACCATCATGTCGGGGAAACGTCGGATGGGTGAAGTGAAATGGGTGTAATAGTCAAAACCGAGTCCGTAGTGTCCGATATTATCGGTGGAATAAATAGCTTTAGCCATAGAGCGGATGGCGAGAATCGACAGGAGATTTTCCTCCGGCTTATTCTTGATGTCGGCAAGCATCTTGTTGATTGACTTGTTGATGTCCTTTGCCGATCCGGATGTCTTTATGCGGTATCCGAAATTGCGTGCAAGGTTGCTGAGGTCTTGAAGTCGAGTCGCTTCAGGCTGGTCGTGTATGCGATATACGAAAGCCTTGGGTTTCTTTTTGCCGACAGGCTTTCCGATGTATTCCGCTACGGTGCGGTTGGCGAGGAGCATGAATTCCTCAATGAGCTTGTTGGAGTCCTTGGAGACTTTGAAGTAGACCGAAACAGGATGCCCGGTGTCGTCTATATCAAAGCGCACTTCCTCGCGGTCAAATTCCACTGATCCGAGTTCGAAACGACGCTTGCGCAGTATTTTGGCGAATCGGTCAAGAGTGAGAATCTCTTCGGCGTAGTCGCCTTTTCCTGTTTCTATCACATCCTGAGCTTCTTCGTAGGTGAAGCGGCGGTTGGATTTTGTGACGGTGCGGCATATTTTGGAGTTTATCACATTGGCATCCTTGTCCATCTCAAACAGGCAAGAGAATGTGAGTTTCTCCTCGTCGGGGCGTAGCGAGCAGATGCCGTTGCTCAAATGTTCAGGGAGCATAGGCACAACGCGGTCCACAAGATATACCGAGGTGGCGCGGCGTTGCGCTTCCTTGTCGATTATGCTGTCAGGGAGCACGTAATGAGTCACATCGGCAATGTGGACGCCTGCCTCCCAATTTCCGTTGGGCAATCGGCGCAGCGATAGGGCATCGTCGAAGTCCTTGGCGTCCTTAGGGTCGATGGTGAATGTGGTCACATCGCGCATGTCCACGCGTTTAGCCACCTCTTCAGGAGTGATTCCGGCACCGATTTTGTCGGCAGCCTTCTCGACAGCTTCCGGATAACGGTAGGGGAGTCCGAATTCAGCCAGAATGGCGTGCATTTCCGTGGTGTTCTCACCATTTTTGCCAAGAATGTCGACCACTTCTCCCTTGGGATTTTTCTCATCCTGTGCCCAATCGGTGATTACGACTACCGCCTTGTCGCCGGTTTTGCCGCCATGCAGCTTGTTTTTGGGGATGAATATGTCGGTGGCGAGAAATTTAGAATCGGTTGACAGTGTTGCATAGGATTTCTCCACTTTCAATGTGCCTATAAACACCTGCTCATTCGGTTCAAGAATTTCAATCACCTTGCATTCGGGTTCGGTGCCTTTCTTGTGTGCTGCGACAAGCACCTTCACTTTATCGCCATTCAAAGCATGAAGCGAATTCCGTTCTGCGACAAAGATGGCTTCATCATCACCGTCGAGGATTACGGAATTCTTTCCGTTGCTTCGTCGGCTGAATGTGCCTAACGCTACAGTGCCACGGCTTGGAGCCCGGTATTTGCCGGGGGCAATCTCGATGATTTCCCCGTCAAATTCCAGTTCAGCGAGTCTCATGGCTACTGCTTTGCTTGCTGCCGGCGAGTCGACGCCGATAGCATGGGACACTTGCTTATAATTGAATGTCTTGTTGCCCTGATTGTTTATGTATTCGTCAATGGCGGCATACAATTGTTTAGCCTGGGTACGCTGCCCTTTTTTCTTATTAGTAGCCATGATGTTCTCAAATTTTAGTTATTTATGCTTTTATAACACCGCTTTATGCGTCAATGTTGGCATAGTTGGCATTCTCTTCGATAAAATCTCTTCGTGGTCCGACTTCCTCGCCCATGAGCATCGAGAATATGCGGTCGGCTTCAGCGGCGTCATTTATTGTGACTTGCTTCAACAGACGGTGTTCGCGTGACATGGTGGTGTCGCGAAGTTCCTGAGCGCTCATTTCACCTAGACCTTTGTATCGCATCACTTTGGTTTTGTCGCCATACTTGGCGATGAAAGCCTGCACGTCGCCATCGGTCCAGCAATACTCTTCGTTTTTGCCTCGGGTGCATTTATAGAGCGGTGGTGTGGCGAGGTATAGATAACCGTTTTCGATGATGGGACGCATACGGCGGAAGAAGAAGGTCATGAGCAGAGTGGCGATGTGGGAACCGTCGACATCGGCATCGGTCATGATGATGATCTTATGATAGGCAAGCTTGTCGAGGTTTATGGCTTTGGAGTCCTCTTCGGTGCCGATAGTCACACGCATGGCACGGAAAAGATTGGTGATTTCCTCGTTGCCGAATATCTTGTGATCCATGGCTTTCTCCACGTTCAGGATTTTACCGCGCAAGGGGAGGATAGCCTGATATGTGCGGTCTCTTCCTTGCTTTGCGGTTCCGCCTGCTGAGTCTCCCTCAACAATGAACAGCTCGCAGTCTTCAGCTGTGCGTGACGAGCAGTCGGCAAGCTTACCGGGGAGTCCACCGCCACATAGCGGCGATTTGCGCTGCACGTTTTTGCGTGCGTTGTAGGCGGCATGACGCGCTGTTGCGGCAAGAACCACTTTGTCCACTATGAGTTTCGCCTGGCGCGGATGCTCTTCGAGATATGTGCGCAGAGCGTCGCTCACCGCAGCCTGTACGGCTCCGATCACTTCGTTGTTGCCAAGCTTGGTTTTGGTCTGTCCTTCAAATTGCGGCTCCATTACTTTTACCGATACCACTGCGGTGAGACCTTCGCGGAAGTCATCGCTGGCGATATCGATTTTTAGTTTCTCAAGCATCTTGCTGTCTTCGGCATATTTTTTGAGAGTCGAAGTCAGTCCGCGGCGGAAACCGGTCAAATGCGTGCCACCTTCAATCGTGTTGATGTTATTTACGAAAGAGTACACGTTTTCATTGTAGGTGCCGTTGTAGGTGAGAGCTACTTCTACGGGAATGCCCTGTTTTTCAGTCACAAGATGGATGACATCGTCGATGAGCGATTCTTTGTTGGAGTCGATATAGCGTACGAATTCTTCAAGTCCGGTGTCGCTATGGAACACTTCATTTTTGAAATTTCCGTTCTCATCCACTTGGCGGCGATCGGTCAAAGTCAGTGTTATGCCGGCGTTAAGGAACGCGAGGTCGCGCAAACGATTGGCAAGAGTATTGTAGTCATATACCGTCACGGTGAATATCGAGTCGTCGGGCTTGAAAGTGATCATAGTCCCAGTTTTGTCGCTTTCGCCTATTATGGTAAGCTCGCTTGTGGGCTTTCCGCAGGAATATTCCTGCATATATGCTTTTCCGTTGCGGTGCACTTCTGCGCGAAGATAAGTTGAGAGCGCGTTTACGCAACTTACACCCACGCCATGCAGACCACCCGAAACCTTGTATGAGCCTTTGTCGAATTTACCTCCTGCGTGAAGCACCGTCAATACCACCTCAAGAGCGCTCTTATGCTCTTTTTCATGCATATCTACCGGAATGCCTCGACCATTGTCTACGACTGTTATAGAATTATCTTCATTAATTACCACGTCGATATGATTGGCGTATCCGGCAAGAGCCTCGTCGATTGAGTTGTCGACCACCTCGTAAACAAGATGGTGCAAGCCTTTGGCGCTTATATCGCCGATGTACATAGCCGGGCGTTTACGCACTGCTTCCAAACCTTCAAGCACCTGGATACTATTGGCACTATAGCTTTCGTTTTGTTCTGACATAGATGTAATTACAGTTGTTTTCTCTTAATAAAATGTTAGCCTTCGCCTAAGCCGAAGCGCTGCTTTGATTATTGCTTTAATAGCAAACAAAATTACAAAAAAAATCCGTCATATACAATTTTATAAAAGCCTTTTAAAGGCATTAAAATGCGATATTTCATTGATTGCGCCGTGGCATTTCGGAATAGGGGCTTTATGACCGCATGACATATAAAAAAGGTCATGAATCCAAATGCGATTCATGACCTTTTTAAGCGGGTCTTGATCAGCCTGTTTATCTTACGAGGCTGTTGATATTGAATTTGGCAAATTCAAGGTCGTTGCTTGCGAGTTTTGCCATGTTCTTGTCCATTTTGATTGATTCGCGAAGGTTGTTGTAGACCATGTCGCTGTTGTTTGTTCTTGCTCCGAGCACTGCTGCGATGTAGTAGGTGGTGGCATCGGGATAATCTATTCCACCGAGTGTCTGCTTAGCCTTGTTGTAGTCCTTGTTCAGGATCTGGGCGAGAGCGGCATTGTTGGTCTTGGCATCGCCAAATGCGCGGATTGCCGATGTGTAGTCGCCCTGCTTCAGGTAATAAACGCCGAGCGCTTCGCCAAGGGCGGGAACACCGGCAGCGTTTCCGAAACGAGAGGTAGCGTCCTTGTAATTGTTGTTCAGAAGAGATACGAGACCGAGGTTGAGCTGTGCTTCGCCGCTTTCAGGGGCGAGCTTGGCTGCCTGCTGGAAACAAGCGGCTGCGGCATCGTAGTCCTCATCAAGGAACTGGCACATGCCAAGGTTGTTGATGGGGCGGAAATCTTCGGGATAGAGGCTTGCGGCTGTGTCATAAATCTGGATGCGCTTGTCGTTGTCGTCGGTCAAAGTTGCGGCATAGAGCAATTCGTCGACAGAAAGCGCTTTAGGATTCATCTTGTAGATGTTCTGGATCTCCTCATCGCTTTTTCCAATCACATCGATTGATGCTGTGATGCGTGAGTAACGCAGCTTCGGAAGGATGTCTTCAGCGAGTTGATCGAAGATTGATGAAAGGTTACGTATTTCACGCTCGCGCTGTTCCGGATCCTTATACATTGAGAGAACGCTGAGAATAAGTTCTTTGTCCTGGATATTGGAAGCGGCAACCAATTTCTTGAAGCCTTCCCAGTCCTGAGGGGTGAAATCGGCGGTCAGACGTCCGAAATCAGAGATATTCTCTTTTTTGAGCTCGCCTTCCACATAGTTTACTGTGTTTTTTTCGCGGTTTTCGGCGAGACGGGTGTTGAGTTTCACGCCACCGTCAGGCGAAGCGTATGAAGTCACGTTGATTTCTTTGATTTCACGTCGGCCATCGTTGTTGGCTTCCTGCAATTCGTTTTGCAGATTTTTCATTGCCTGTGTGCGGAGTTCTCCGTCGCGGATATTTGCTTGATTGATCAAGAACTTGATGTCGGCGTCAAATTTCTCATTTATAACACGCTGGAATTTGTCAGCGGCGATAGCTGGATGCACTGTGCCGACGTTGGCAAGAGCTGCGGTCGCCACGATTCCGTCAGCGACTTTCACGCGAGGTAATGCGTATTGTTTGTTTCCCTGCTTGACGGTGAATGCGAGCGACAGATTGCTCTTTTGCATTTCAGGCACATAAACGTATTGTACCGGAATTGTCACTGTACCACCTGTTTCGTAGTTAACCACCGGATTGTTGCCTCTAACTTTTTCTCCTTGGAAAGTGTAGGGGGCTGATGCCAGTTCCATGCCGTTGTACTCAAGATACGGAGTCACTGTCACTTCAGCGTTTTTCTGAAAGAACTTACCGGGAATGTTGCCGGTAACAGTAGCCGGCACCTTGTCGCCCACGACTTCGAGCGGATTAGGGTTGACCTTAAAATAATCAGCCTGGAACTGATTCATTTTTTTACCGCAGCCTGTCAGGAGCAACGCGGTTCCCAAAAGTGCGGAGTAGCACAATTTGTTGTTCATGATTCCTATATATTTTGTATAAATGATTGGTCAATTATTACACAAAGATATATCAAAAATTTGTGATTCGGAAATAATCAAGCCGTTATATCTTTTAATAAGGAAAAATAGCGTGATGATTGGAAAAATCGGCTAAAAACACTAACTTTGCAATCCGTTATGGAATATGGTTTTGATAACGAGAAATATCTCAAGATTCAGTCCGAACATATAAAAGAGCGTATCTCTAAGTTCGGCAACAAACTTTACCTTGAGCTTGGAGGCAAGCTTTTCGATGATCATCATGCAAGCCGTGTGTTGCCTGGCTTTCAGCCCGACAGCAAGTTGCGAATGTTGCATCAATTGAGCGACCAAGCCGAGATTGTGATTGTGATCAGTGCGTTGGACATCGAGAAAAGCAAGGTGCGTCAGGATTTGGGCATCACCTATGATATGGATGTGCTGAGATTGCGCACTGAGTTCCAAAATCGAGGATTTATGGTGGGCTCGGTTGTTATAACTCATTATAACGGACAGAGCAGCGCTGATGCATTTCGCAAGCGCCTGGAAAGGATGGGTATCGTCACTTATGTGCATTATCTGATTGATGGCTATCCCACCAATGTCGACCTCATCGCATCAGATGAAGGTTTTGGAAAAAACGATTATGTGAAGACTTCACGACCGCTTGTGATTGTCACTGCTCCCGGACCGGGCAGCGGTAAGATGGCGGTGTGTCTGAGCCAGCTTTACAATGAAAACAAGCGCGGAATTGAAGCGGGATATGCTAAATTTGAAACTTTTCCCGTGTGGAGCCTTCCGCTGAAGCATCCTGTAAATATAGCCTATGAGGCGGCGACTGCCGACTTGAATGATGTGAACATGATTGACCCGTTCCATCTGGAGGCTTATGGAAAGACCGCAATCAATTATAATCGTGACATTGAGATTTTCCCGGTTCTTAACGCATTGTTTGAAGGAATCTACGGAGAAAACCCGTATAAGTCGCCTACTGATATGGGGGTGAATATGGTGGGATTCTGTATTAACAATGATGAAGTGTGCTGCGAAGCATCGAAAAACGAAATCATAAGGCGTTATTACACCGCGTTGAATCAATTGGCGCAAGGTGCCTGCAACGATGCCGAGGTAAACAAGATCGCGCTTTTGATGAAACAGGCGAAGATCACCCCGTCGTACAGGAAGCCGGTGACAGCGGCAAAGGAGAGGGCAGAACGTAGCGGTGTGCCGTGTTCGGCGATCGAACTTTCTGACGGCACTATTATAACCGCCGAAACCAGCGAACTGCTTGGACCAAGCGCGGCGCTGATTCTGAATGCGATCAAGCATCTCGCCGGAATAGACCATGCTGAGAAGCTTATACCTCAGCACATGATCGAGCCGATACAGTATACTAAAATAAATTATCTTCGTGGACATAATCCACGTCTTCACACCGATGAAGTGCTCGTGGCACTGTCGGTGTTGAGCACTCATGATGATAATTGCCGGAAAGCGTTGGAGAAACTTCCGGAATTATCGGGTTGCCAAGTGCACTCAACCGTAATGCTCGGAGAAGTGGACCGCAAGATATTCAATAAACTTGGAGTGGGATTGACTTGTGATCCCAATAAGAAACCGTAAATCGTACCCCCCTAAACAAAAAGTGCTGCCGAAGCCAACAACTTCAGCAGCACTTTTTATAATTTAAAAGATTCGGTTTAATAGAATCGAAATTATTGCTGTCCGATAAAATTAGATAATAATTGGGGTAATAAATACGGATGGATCGAGCTAAGTGCCGCCAGGCACGGGTCCGTCACTATCCCCGACTGAGCGAGCTAAGTCGGGGGCACGTGCACAACACCCACCACGAGCCCCAGGCGGGCGAGTCTGTTGAAGGAATGTAGGCTATCCGGTGTTGATTGGTGGACATCTTCGATGCCCGTTCATTAATATACCTTACACCGCACCTCGGCTATTGCCTCGTGGCGGTGCTTAAATTATTTTGCCGTTTCACGGCGATAAGTCCATGTTCAGAAAAACACCGGTAATCCATTGTATAATTGAAAGATAAGCTGACAGCCAATATTTTACAGAAACTAATAAATCGAAATATCCAATTAAATCATAAAAGATTTGCGTTAATTTAACGCATCCCTTTTAATTTTATCGTCATTTGACGGGCCCATTCTTGATTAGAATCAATAAATTGAATTTGCTGATGCCATAAATCTTGATTTAACACAACATCTAACGTAGATTTCATATTTTCAAGGGCGTCATGGTATTCTTGTAATTTATTAATTGCCTCATCCTTTTTTCCTAGCCTTAACAATGTAAGAATGTCTGCTTTGAAATAATTTATGTTGTTGGGTTCTAATAGCCGTGCTTTTTGTACGAGATTGTAAGCATTAAGATTTGAAATTTCGTTATCCTCCAAATACAATAAGCAATTTGCCGCAATGAGATAATCGTCAGCTAATCCAACATTATTTTCAATATTTTGACACGCTAAATTGTAGGCTTGTCTATATCTTCGATCACTAAATTTAAGAATAGCAGATGTGCTTGTTGCAAAAGAGATTATCTGTTCAAATTTTATGTCTCGGTTACTCAAATTAGGTTGTCCATTTTTGACTATTCTTGTTTCCAAGGCAGGATGTGAATAAGATTCTAAATATTGAACATTGGTTCTCTCTGTTTTCATGCTTTCTTTGAGTCGTGCAAGGGCGGTAGCTAATGCGTCTGTCGAATATCCAGTTTGACGCAACACTTTAATTGCTAATTCATCAGCTTCATATTCTTGATTGTGATTATACTTCATTCCGAGACGCTCTATAACCTCTGCTGCAATACCGGATGCGATAGCTGCCGTAGCTAAAGTAATAGCCCCAGGTTGATAATATGTGTTTTTAGATGACAAGTAGATATCACCGGCTGCCGCAATTCCGGTAGCAACCGCAGCCCAAAACTCAGCCCGTTTTTTTCGGGACATTTCCTGAGTATAGTTTTGATATGAGTGGTCAAGTACAAAATGAGCAATTTCATGGCTCAAAATGGCGACTAATTCATCTTCCGAATGTAAAGCAGATAGAAGTCCAGTATATAAAACGATGGTTCCATTTGGGAAGGTGAAAGCATTTAATTCAGGACTCTCTAATATTACAATATTAACATTCCCTGGTCTTCCATCAACCAATATCGCAGGAGATATTTTTGATATTAGTGAATATATGTAATTCTCTAAATAAGGGTCATTGAGTCGACTTGATTGAACATTGCAAAGAAATTGGAGGG
Source organism: uncultured Muribaculum sp. (assembly GCA_910589555.1). GTDB lineage: Bacteria > Bacteroidota > Bacteroidia > Bacteroidales > Muribaculaceae > Muribaculum. The sequence continues at coordinate 55,274 of CAJUTE010000003.1, read as the reverse complement.
CATCTTGCTCTGCATCAATTCTCCACTTGAAATTATCTCCTTTTTTGTTCAAGAATGTCAATACACTGGAAATAATTTCCGCATTCCAAATATCAGATACATTATTAAAATTAAATTGAAGTCGGTCTCCGATTTTGCTATTTACACTTATTCCTTGCCCATTGGCTTTAATATAATATACGTCTTTGGGTGGGGAATATTCTGACAAAACAACAGTGTGCCCCACACTATCAATCTTTATAGTTTCCCCTTTTTTGAACCCCTCATAATCTTTTAATACATTTGCGGTTAAATTAACAGGAAAACTTTGAGCTTCTACGATGAGAAAATGTAGAAGCAAAATGATAAAAGAAAGCGTTTTCTTCATGCATTAATTCTTTTATTATTTCCGGAGAAGGCTATGTGTCTAATGTTTATTGGAACATAGCTTCTCCGGAATTTTCTATTACAAGTCGTAGAATTTTGTGAATGCCTTTATGGTTGCCAGGTGGTCAGCTACGGATGCGGTTTCTCTAACCGAATGCATAGCCCAAAGGGCAGCTCCCATGTCGACTCCGCGCAAATCTATTTGAGAAGTCAGGATATTGCCTAAAGTTGAGCCTCCGGCTACATCTGAGTGATTTACGAAATATTGGCAAGGAACATCGGCTTTTTCGCAAACTGTCTTGAAGACGGCAGCAGAATCGGCATCAGTCATATATTTGCAATTGGCATTGATTTTTATCACCGGACCACCTCCAAGCACGGGATGATTTGTAGGATCTTGTTTTTCCACATAGTTAGGATGTACGCCGTGAGCATTGTCGGCTGAAATCATGAATGAATTGTCAATGGCGCGCAAATAATCTTCTTCATCGCCACCAAGCTGCGAATTGATGCGTTTCAGCAGATTCATCAATACCGGAGATGCCGCCCCTTGCTTTGTGCCTGACCCGGTCTCCTCATTGTCAAATATCGCCATTACCTTGGTCATCTTCATTCCTTCTTCCGATTCGAGCAGAGCGTTGACGGCTGCATGAGCCATCGACAGGTCATCAAGCCGGCCTGAGGTGATGAATTCTTCATTCAGTCCCACTAAAGATGCTTTGGTTGTGTCATATAGCGACAGATCATAATCGAGTATATCATCGGGACGAATGCCGAGCTTGCCTGCCACCATGTTCAGCACAAGACCTTTTGCCTGGCTCTTTTCTTCAACTTTACCAAGCACCGGCAGCATATCCTTCTGCTTTGACAGAGGGTTGCCTTCGTTGACCGAGCGGTTGAAGTGGATGGCGAGATGGGGGATTGTCAAAAGCGGTTCATCCCATTTGACCAGAAGGGTTTCAGGCGCCAACGGATTGGTACCTCTTACAATTACGCGTCCGGCGATGGAGAGTGGACGGTCAAACCATGTGTAAAGGATAGGGCCTCCGTAAACTTCGGTGTTAAGCTTTACAATATTTCCGTCGCACACAATCTCGCAGTTAGGTTTGATGCGGAATCCCGGAGAATCACTGTGGGCGGATATGATCTTGTATCCATCGGATGCTGTTCCTTCGCCGACAATGAATGCAAATAGGGCTGAATCATTTTTGGTAATAAAGTATTTCCCTCCTGACACAAGTTCCCATCTCTTTTTCGGATCAAGGTAAACGAAGCCCTCTTCCACGAGAATCTGGCTTAGGGTGTCGACTGCGAAAAAGTTGCACACGCTTGCGTCAAGGAAATTCATTAATCCATTGACCGATGAATCATATTGTTCCATAATCATGATATTTTCCTGTATATTATTAGAAAGCCCCGAATGATGAATCTCACCCGGGGCTTGTATTAGTGATCTACCGAGTTTTACGCTTTTTTGTAATACTTGATAGAATCGATCTCAAACTTATCGATGAATGAAGCATGTTTAAGCACCTCAGCCTGAGCCATGTTGAAGTAAACACGAGCTGAAGCATCGAAGCTTTCATTGCGAGTGGCATCCAAAATAAGCAGATAGCTCATGATGATGTTTCCTGCCATCTCTACAAGGCGGCGTGCCATCATGTCAAGGTATTCGGAATCTTTAGCTGAAGTAACCTTTTCCACTGCTGAAGAATAAACTGCAGTAAGTTCCACGAGTTTGTCTCTAAGCGGCTTGTAGGCTTCGGCAATTTCCATTTGGGCATACTCATTCATGCGGTTAAGATAGGTGCCTGTGGTGACGTGGCGTATGGCAGCTACAACTTGAAGCTGAGTGGTGCCTTCGTAGATTGATGTGATGCGGGCATCACGGTAGATGCGCTCGCAAGCATAATCTTTCATGAAGCCGGAACCACCATGAACCTGCACTGAATCGTAAGCATTCTGGTTGCAGTATTCACTACCCATTCCCTTGGCGAGTGGAGTAAACGCATCAGCAAGTTTTGAGTAGTATTTCATTTCTGCTTTTTCCTCTTTGTCGAGTTTGCGTTCACGCTCGATGTCTTCCCAAGTCTTGTACATATCTACAAAACGGGTGGTTTCATAAAGCAGAGAACGTGAGGCATCGAGTTTGGCTTTCATTACTGAAAGCATTTCAAATACCGCAGGGAATTCAATGATAGCTTTGCCAAACTGCTTGCGGTCGCGTGCGTAAGAGAGAGCTTCGCGATAAGCAGCTTCCGATACGCCAACTGACTGGGCGGCGATGCCGAGACGGGCACCGTTCATGAGTGCCATCACATATTTTATAAGTCCAAGCTTGCGTGAACCGCATAGTTCGGCTTTCGCATTTTTGAATACGAGTTCGCAAGTGGGGGAGCCTTTTATACCCATCTTGTTTTCGATACGGCGTACTGTCACGCCGCCATCGTTCTTGTCATAGATGAACATTGACAAGCCGCGGCCATCGTGAGTGCCATCCTCGCTGCGTGCGAGTACGAGGGCAATGTGTCCGTCGCCATTGGTGATGAAACGCTTCACGCCGTTGAGACGCCAGCAGCCGTTTTCCTCGTCGGGAGTGGCTTTGAGCATCACAGCCTGAAGGTCGCTACCTGCATCGGGCTCGGTAAGATCCATCGCCATAGTTTCGCCGGCGCATACACGGGGCAAGAAGCGGCAGCGTTGATCTTCATCGGCAAATTCGTAGATGGTTTCTGCACAGTCCTGAAGTCCCCAGATGTTTACGAATCCGGCGTCGGCACGGCTCACCATGTCGGCAGCCATGATATAAGGAACCAGCGAGAAGTTAAGACCATTGTAGCGGCGTGGCAGTGAGATGCCCATCAATCCGGCTTTTACAAGCGCATCAAGATTTTTCTTTGTGCCTTCGGCATATTCCACGTGTCCGTCCACTACATGAGGGCCTTCGTGATCCACGCTTTCAGCATTTGGGGCAACTATATCGCCGCTTATCTCTCCGGCAATTTCAAGTACTTTCTCGTATGAATCCATAGCATCGTCAAAATTCAACGGTGCATAGTCATATTTTTCAGCATCAGAGAAATTGCGCTCTTTCAATTCGATGATCCGTTGCATCAGAGGATGAGTCAGGTGATGCTTCAAATCAGGATTATCATTATAAAAATTAGCCATTTTTCAGTTGTTTTTATTTCTAATTATATGTGCCTGAACAAGTATCTTAGGAAATTATTTTGAATTTTTCTTGTAATACTTGATCAATTTCGGCACGATATCTTCCACATTGCCGGTGATTACATAGTCGGCAATAGTGTTGATGGGAGCGTTGGGGTCGTTGTTTATCGAAATGATGATAGCGCTTTCCTGCATACCTGCGATGTGCTGGATCTGTCCGGAAATACCACACGCGATGTAGAGTTTAGGACGCACTGTCACGCCTGTCTGTCCTATCTGACGGTCATGTTCAGCAAATCCGGCATCTACAGCGGCACGCGACGCACCCACCTCGCCGCCAAGAGTGTTAGCGAGATCAAAGAGCATATCGAATCCTTCTTTGCTTCCCATTCCGTAACCACCGGCAACGATAATTGGCGAATTTTTAATGTTGACTTTCGACTTTTCGATGTGACGGTCAATGATTTCCACAACGAAATCTTCAGGCTTCACATAGTCATCAGCTTTAAGATTGATCACTTCACCTTTGTAAGCAGGATCTTTAATCTCCTTCTTCATCACGCCTTCACGCACAGTTGCCATCTGGGGGCGGCATTCCGGATTTACGATGGTAGCCACGATGTTTCCGCCGAATGCCGGTCTGATCTGGTAAAGCAGGTCAGTGTATTCTTTTCCTGTTTTTGGATCTTTATGGTCGCCGATTTCGAGAGCGGTACAGTCGGCGGTCAGTCCGCTATGCAGGCAAGAGGAAACTCTTGGACCGAGATCTCGACCGATGCATGTGGCGCCCATGAGGCAAATTTGAGGCTTTATTTCTTTGAAGAGGTTGATCAGCACTTCAGAGTGGGGATTGGAAGTGTAGGGGTAAAGACGCTTGTCTTCGACTTTGTATACAACATCAGCTCCATAAGGCAATATCTGCTCCTCAATTTTGTCAAGGTTGTCGCCGATAACGATGGCTTCAAGCTTTACGCCGAGTCTGTCGGCAAGCACGCGTCCTTTGGTAAGAAGTTCGAGGCTCACGTCGGCTACTTTGCCATCCTCGTACTCACAATATACAATAAGGTTATTTTTGTCAGTCATGATTCAGTTATTTGGATGATTAGCCGATAGTGTGGTTGGCGATTAGTTCTTTAATCAAATCTTCGAGTTGCTCGTCGTTGTTTTCGATAGCACGGCTCTCTTTTGCCGTGAAAACGACGTTCTCGATAGCTTTCACTTTGGTGGGAGAACCCGGCAATCCAATCTGCTCGGGATCGGCATCGACGTAAGCGGCACTCCACTCCTGAAGATTCAGGTAGGGACGCTTCTCTACGATTGCTTTAAGCTCGTCGGACAATTTTTCCTTCTCGCTTGGAGAAACAGCATATTTATATTTCTGAATGCGGCGTGCGTTGTGCGGGCGGCATTCAGCGGCTGAACCATTGACTGTGACAACACATGGAAGAGGAGCCACAACAGTTTCTACGCCGTTTTCAAGGCGACGCTTCACGGTTACTTTGCCATCCTTAAGATCGAGAATCTCTTCGGCATAAGTCACTTGGGGAATGCCGAGCTTTTCAGCAATTTGTGGACCTACTTGAGCGGTGTCGCCATCAATAGCCTGGCGTCCGCCAAGGATGATGTCGAAATTGCCGAATTTCTTCACTGCCTGTGCCAAAGAATAGGATGTGGCGAGGGTATCAGCACCGCCGAGAGTGCGGTCGGTGAGCACTATGCCGGTGTCGGCTCCACGGTAGATTGCCTCACGGATAATCTCAGAGGCTCTTGGAAGTCCCATTGTAAGCAAGGTGATTGTGGATCCCGGATTGGCATCCTTGAGTCTCAACGCCTGTTCAAGGGCGTTAAGATCTTCGGGATTGAAAATCGCGGGCAGAGCGGCACGATTTATAGTGCCATCCTCTTTCATTGCATCTTTACCCACATTACGAGTGTCAGGCACTTGTTTTGCGAGAACGATGATGTTTAAACTCATGATTAAAGATATTAGATGTTTGTTATGTTTTTTAATAAAAAGTGCTACACAAAGATAAGTTTTTATTTCAATTTCAGCAAATTATAATCAATCAAAACTTGATCCGTCGAAACAATGTGTGCACACTTTGTCTTTAGGCAGTCCGATGGCTTCGATTATTGTCTCGATAGAATTGAATTTTAACGAGGTCAAACCGAGCTTTTCACGAATTTTTTCTACCATGGCGCAATACTTTGGCGAGTCGGTAGTGGAATATTCTTCCAGATTCTTGTTATGGTCTCCTTCCAATTCCTTTATGACGCGCCGTGTTATCAATTCCATCTCGCTCTTTGAGGCTGTGAAGTTGATGTAATGGCATGGATAGATGAGCGGAGGGCAGCTTATTCTGATATGAGCTTCCTTGACTCCGCAATCAAACAGCCCCTTGACATTGTCTCTGAGCTGTGTTCCTCTCACGATTGAGTCATCGCAGAAAATGACACGCTTTCCATTAAGGAGCGCCTTATTGGGGATAAGCTTCATCTTTGCCACGAGCTCACGACGTTCTTGCGAGCTTGGAGTGAAGCTACGGGGCCATGTGGGTGTATATTTCACAAGTCCGCGCTGATAGGGCACGCCTTTTCCTTGTGCGTATCCAAGTGCCATTCCGATACCGGAGTCGGGCACACCGCTCACGAAGTCGACCTCTGTGTCATCAGCCTGTCCCATTTTCAGTCCGGCATCATATCTCATTCTGTCGACGTTGCGGTTTTCGTATTCGCATACCGGATAACCGTAATATACCCAGAGGAATGAGCAGATCTGCATTTTCTCGCCCGGAGCTTTAAGCTGTTCGATGGAGTCGGCAGTGACCTTTACGATTTCTGCCGGTCCCACGTTATAGCAAATATTGTAGTCCAGATTGGGGAATGCGCAGGTTTCGCTTGTTATGGCGTGGGCGCCGTCTTTCTTTCCTATTATTATAGGTGTGCGGCCAAGTTTGTCACGAGCCGCGATTATCGAGTCTTCAGTAAGCAGGAGCATAGAACAAGACCCTTTCACGCGGTTGTAGACATTGTTGATTCCGGTCACGTAATCAGAACCTTCGCATATAAGCGCCGCTATCATTTCAGTGGGGTTTATTATGTCATAACTATGCTCACAGAAATGATGCCCTTTAGCGAGAAGTTCTTTTTCGAGTTCGCCGATATTGTTGATTCTGCCAACAGTGACTATCGCGAATTTGCCAAGGTGGCAGTTCACAATTATAGGTTGGGCATCGGTGTCACTGATGACACCGATGCCTTTTGTCCCTGAAAAGTCTTTCAGATCGTTCTCAAATTTCGATCTGAAATACGAGTTCTCGATATTGTGTATAGATCTTGTGAATACTCCGTTGTTGCAAGTTGCGATACCGGCTCTTTTAGTACCCATGTGTGAATTGTAGTCCACTCCATAGAAGAGCTCGTTGATGCACTCATCATGCTTTGCAACTCCAAAAAATCCTCCCATACCGAATAAATTTATTCAATAATTATTTATTGTTATTTTTATTTTCAATCCATTTACGGGCATTCACAAATGCGTCAATCCATGGAGTAACCTCTTCCTGACGACGGCTTTCCGGATAGAATCCGCATTGCCATGGGAAAATAGCACGCTCCAAGTGAGGCATCATGGCGAGATGTCGTCCGTCGGCTGATGCTATACCTGCTACAGATGCTCTCGAACCGTTGGGGTTGCCTGGATATGCCGCATAATTGTATTTTGCTACGATATTATAGTTGTCAAGCGACATTGGCAGGTTGAATTTACCCTCACCGTGAGCCACCCATATACCGAGCTTGCTTCCTGACAGCGGTCCGAACATGACTGAATCGTTCTTTGGAATTACCACGCCAAGGAACTGCGACTCGAACTTATGGGATGCATTATGCTCCATGGTTGTCTTTTTGGGGTGTTCCGGGTTAATGAGGTTGAGCTCTATCATCAACTGGCATCCGTTGCAGATACCGAGACTTAGAGTATCGGTTCTCTTATAGAAACGCTCAAGAGTGGTCTTAGCTTTGTCATTCCAAAGGAAACCTCCTGCCCAGCCTTTTGCAGAGCCGAGCACGTCGGAGTTGGAGAATCCGCCGCAGAACACAATCATGTTCACATCGTCGAGGGTCTCGCGTCCGCTCATCAAGTCGGTCATGTGTACGTCTTTAACGTCAAATCCGGCAAGATATAGAGCATAAGCCATTTCGCGGTCGCCGTTCACACCTTTTTCGCGGATGATGGCGGCACGCACGCCTGACTTGCTGTCGCGGCGCAATGATAATCCGCGAGATTTCAACGAGCCCTTGAAATTGGACGGGAAACGGTAGCGGATCGGTTGCTTTTTGTAGTTCTCGTAACGTAATGCCGCGTGTTTCTCACCGCTTTGCACCGCGTCAAGGAGATAAGAGGAGCGGAACCATACGTCGCGCAGATAATCGATAAACAGCATCATCTCACCGCCGTTGTGGTTGATGGACAGAGTGCGCTCGTCAGATATTGTTCCTATTTTGCAGAAACGTGCTCCTGCGTTTTGCAACGCTTCTTCGACCTTTTCGCATTTAGCTGAAGCTACCTGCACGACAAGCGCCGGATTTTCAGCGAACAGGATCTTGACAAGATCAGTCTCGCCGAGAGCGGCAAATGCATCGGCATCCAATTCCACTCCGCCATTCGTATTGGCAAATGCCATTTCAAGAAGGGTAGTGACGAGACCTCCGGCAGAAACGTCGTGGGCTGCAAGGAATGCTCTTCCCTTGACCAGCTTCTGAACTGCATTGAATGTTTTTGCAAATTGTTCGGGTGATGTCACCGTAGGAACTTCTTTGCCAAGGCGATTCAATGATTGAGCGAGCGCAGAACCTCCGAGCTTAAGGGTGTCTCCGCTGAAGTCTATATAATATAGGTAAGAATCTTTGTTTTGAAGAACGGGAGATACGGTGTGGCGCACGTTGCTAACCTCGCCTGCGGCTGATATAATCACTGTGCCGGGAGCGAACACCTTGTCATCGCCATATTTCTGAGTCATTGACAAACTGTCTTTTCCGGTGGGGATGTTTATACCCAACGCGCAAGCAAAATCGCTGCAAGCTTCTACCGCACGGTATAACGCTGCATCTTCACCTGCATTCTTGCAAGGCCACATCCAGTTGGCGCTCAGTGAGATGCTCTTCAAGCCATCGGCAAGCGGAGCCATCACTATGTTGGTCAGTGATTCAGCAACTGCCATAACCGATCCTTTTGCCGAATCAACAAGAGCTACTTGCGGAGCGTGACCAATTGAGGTCGCAATACCCGCCTTGCCTTTGTAGTCGAGTGAAACGACACCACAGTCGCTCAAGGGCAGCTGAATCTCTCCCTGGCACTGCTGGCGCGCGATTTTACCGGTCACCGAGCGGTCAACCTTATTGGTGAGCCAGTCCTTACAAGCCACAGCTTCGAGGCTAAGCACATCTCTAAGGTAATCCTCTATTTTAGAAGCATCGTATTCTACATCCTTATAGGTGTGATTCACTGTTGAATCAGTCATCACTGTTTTGGGCGAGTTTCCAAACATATCAGCCATGGCAAGATCAATGGGTTTCACGCCATCGGTCTGTTCAAATACGAAACGGTCGTCACCGGTGGTCTCGCCTACAACGTAGAACGGAGCACGCTCGCGGTCGGCAATTCGTTTTACGTATTCTATGTCGCCTTCATTGATCACCATGCCCATGCGTTCCTGGCTTTCGTTGCCGACAATCTCTTTAGCTGAAAGAGTTTTGTCGCCTACAGGCAGTGCTCCTATTTCAATCTTGCCGCCTGTGGCTTCCACAAGCTCAGAGAGAGCATTGAGATGGCCTCCGGCGCCATGGTCGTGGATTGAAACGATGGGGTTGTCGTCGCTTTCAGCCAGCGCGCGGATGACGTTGCTCACACGTTTCTGCATTTCCGGATTGGCACGCTGTACCGCGTTCAACTCGATTGAATTGTCATATTGTCCGGTCTCGACAGATGAAACGGCGCCGCCGCCCATGCCGATACGGTAGTTATCGCCTCCCATCACAACAACTTTTTCACCTGCTTCGGGAGTGCCTTTTATAGCGTCCTTCTTTGCAGCGAAGCCAACGCCACCGGCAAGCATTATCACTTTGTCGTAGGCATATTTCTTGTTGTTCTCTTCATGCTCGAATGTCAGCAATGAACCACAGATAAGCGGCTGTCCGAACTTGTTTCCGAAATCTGACGCGCCATTTGACGCTTTGATCAAGATATCGCACGGAGTTTGGTAGAGCCATGCTCTTGGATCCATCATCAGCTCCCAGCGGTGCTCGGGAGACATACGAGGGTAGGAGGTCATGTAAACGGCTGTTCCCGCAATTGGCAGACTTGCCTTTCCTCCGCCCAGACGGTCGCGTATTTCACCGCCGGTTCCTGTGGCAGCACCGTTAAACGGCTCGACTGTGGTGGGGAAATTATGGGTTTCCGCTTTAAGCGATATGACAGTATTTATATCTTTTACCTCAAAGTAATCAGGACGGTCGGGATTCACCGGATAAAATTGGTCAACCTTCGGGCCCTTTACGAACGCTACATTATCTTTGTAGGCGGAAACAAGGCTGTTGGGGTTGACCTGAGAAGTCTTTTTGATGAGTTTAAAAAGCGACATCGGCTTTTCTTCGCCGTCAATAATAAAGGTGCCGTTGAATATCTTATGTCGGCAATGCTCAGAATTCACTTGAGAAAATCCGAATACTTCGCTGTCGGTCAGCGGTCGTCCGAGCTTTTTGCTCAAATCGCGCAAATACTGCTCCTCTTCGTTGCTGAGGGCAAGTCCCTCTTTCTTATTATATTCAGATATGTCATCTATATATACGATGGCATCGGGTGTCTTGTCGACAGTAAACACACGGCTGTTCAATCCTTCATAAACGCGTTGCAACATTTTGTCATGTGCAGGCGCTTCATCATTGGTGCGATGAAATTCTTCTACGCGCGAGATTCCTTCCAGTCCCATGTTCTGGGTTATTTCCACCGCATTTGTGCTCCACGGGGTGATCATTTCACGTCTTGGTCCGATGAAACGACCTTTAACCGATGTTGAAGACAATTGAACTGCACCGCCGAAAAGCCATGACAATTTCTGGCTCTCTTCACCTGAAAAACGGTGGTCGGTTTCCACTGCGATGATAAGATTTGCTCCTTTCTTGAAGTAAACTACCATATATTGTAATTTTGATGATTTATTATAGGATGCAAAAGTACTAAAAAAATATTATTCCTAATCCAATTACTGCCAAAATATGGATGTCAACATGACAAAGAAAAAAAATTGGCATGGATTTTGCTTATTTTAGAATGTTTGGGCTCAAAAATGTTGGTAAATGAATTTTTAAACGCTAATTTTGTAGTCCGATTTTAGAAAATTAAGTAAAATAATCATACATCATGAATGTAACATTAGACAAGAAAGACAATGTGAGCGCAGTGCTCACCGTTAACATCCAGGAGCAAGATTACAAAGATAAAGTAGCCAAAGAACTCAAAGAAATTGGCAAGAAACACTCTATCCCCGGTTTCCGTCCGGGTCATGTTCCTGCTGGCGAACTTAACCGCCGATTCGGCAAGCAGGTGACAAGCGATGTCATCAATCAGGAAGTTTACGAAGCTGTAATCAATTATATCCGCGACAACAAGCTCGGCGTGTTGGGCGAACCTATTCCTGTAGAAGTGAAAGAACTTGATCTTAAGAATGAGAAGGATTTCACATTCCAATATGAATTGGCTCTTACCCCTGAGATCAATGTAACTCTTGACAAGGAGGAAAAACTTCCTTATTATACCATCGAGGTTACTGAGGACATGATTTCAGAGCAGGACGGCAAGTTCCGCGAGCGTTTCGGCGCTCAGGTTCCCGGCGAAGAGGTTGAAGCAAACGCTCTTGTCAAAGGAACTATCATGGAACTTAATGAAGACGGCAGTGTAAATACTTCAGAGAATGCTATACAGATGCTTAACGGCATTGTGGCACCGATGTATTTCAAGGACAAGGCTGAGGCTGAAAAATTTGCAGGCAAAAAGATCAATGACAAGGTTGTATTCAACCCTTGGAAAACCTGTGAGGGTAACGCCGCTGAGCTTTCTTCAATGCTTGGAATCGACAAGGATAAGGCAGCTGATGTGAAAGGCGACTTTGAGTTTGCCATCTCGGAAATTATCGTTCTTCGTCCTGCTGAACTCGGCCAGGAACTGTATGACAATGTACTCGGTAAGGACAAAGTCACCGACGAAGCCGGCTACCGTGCAGGCGTAAAAGAGATGATCGCCAATGAACTCCTTCGCAACAGCGAAATGATGTTCCGTGCCGACACTGAAAAGGCTATGCTTGCAAAATATGGCGAAATGGAGCTTCCCGCAGAGGTTCTCAAGAAGTGGCTTGTGCGCCGTCATGATGAACTTAATGCCGAAAACATCAATGAAGAATATGAAAAGATGGTTCCGGGCTTGAAATGGCAGCTCATAAAAGAGCGCATAGGCGATCTCTGCCAGATCAAGATCGAAGAGGAGGATCTTGTGAACCACGCCAAGATGATTGCAGCCATGCAGTTCGCTCAATATGGCATGACCAATATGGATGATGCTACATTGACCGATTATGCTAAGCGCATCCTTGCTGACAAGAACTACCGTCCGCGCATCATTGAAGAGGTTGGAGATGCCAAGCTTTTTGATGCAATCAAGGAACGCGTGACTCTTGAAAACAAAGAGGTGTCACTTGACGAATTCAAGGAACTTGCCTCAAAGATGTAATCATCATCAAATATACATAAAGGGGAGCGGCGCAAAAGTGTCGCTCCCCTTATGTATAGACCGGGCAACACCGTTTCTATAAAAATTGATAAAATATTGCAGAATTACAATTTTATTTTTGTATCTTTGAAATAGTAAATTAGACACTTATACATTTAGAATATGAATAATAATGATTTTAGAAATTATGCTGTAAAGCATTTAGGCATGAACGGACTCGCGCTTGACCAATACATTGCCGCCGCCGGAGTGCCCAATATCACCTCAAGCTATATTTCTCCCACTATCATTGAAGAGCGCCAGATGAATGTCGCACAGATGGACGTTTTCTCTCGCCTTATGATGGACCGCATTATATTCCTTGGCACTGAAGTAAATGACTATACCGCAAATGTGATTCAAGCACAGCTATTATATCTTGACACTTCCGATCCCGGTAAAGATGTGTCGATCTACATAAACTCGCCCGGCGGCTCTGTTTATGCCGGACTTGGCATTTATGACACCATGCAGTATATCTCCAGCGATGTGGCTACGATATGCACCGGCATGGCGGCATCAATGGCAGCGGTGTTGTTGGTGTCGGGAGAAAAGGGAAAGCGCTTCGCATTGAAGCATTCGCGTGTCATGATTCACCAGCCGATGGGTGGCGCTCAAGGTCAAGCTTCTGACATTGAGATTACTGCCCGCGAAATACAGAAATTGAAGAAAGAACTTTATACAATAATTGCCGATCACTCCGGAATGACTTATGAAAAAGTCGAGAGAGACTCTGACCGTGACTACTGGATGACAGCCGAAGAGGCTAAGGAGTATGGAATGATAGACAATGTACTTGTAAAAGCTGCACATTAATAAAAGTAAATATGGCAAAAAAAACGGAAAGCGCTAAATGCTCATTCTGCGGACGACCTGCCGAGATGTCTGAGATTCTGGTGCCTTCAGCCGACAAGCCAAACACCTACATTTGCTCTTATTGCGTGGAATCAATAAGCGAGATTCTGAACGAATATAAGACAAATGCATCGGGAAAGAGCGTCTCGGATAACGCAACTTCCATAGGCAAAATCCCAAAGCCGAAGGAGATTTGTGATTTCCTTGACCAATATGTGATAGGGCAGACCGAAGCCAAGAAATATCTTTCGGTTGCCGTATATAATCACTATAAACGGTTGTCGCAATCGGATGACGATGATGTGGACATCGAGAAAAGCAATGTCATTCTTGTGGGGCCCACCGGGACCGGCAAGACTTTGCTTGCGAAAACAATAGCCAAGCTTCTTGATGTTCCATTCACGATTGTTGATGCTACTGTGCTCACTCAAGCCGGCTATGTAGGAGAGGACATCGAGAGTTTGCTCACACGTCTTCTTCAGGTGGCAGATTATGATGTGGCAAAAGCCGAGCGTGGCATCGTGTTTATTGACGAGATTGACAAAATCGCGAGAAAAGGCGACAATCCGTCGATCACACGTGACGTGAGCGGTGAGGGTGTACAGCAGGGATTGCTGAAGTTGCTTGAAGGCTCGGTGGTGAATGTTCCACCGCAAGGAGGTAGAAAGCATCCGGAACAACGGATGATACCTGTGAATACTAAAAACATTCTGTTTATCTGCGGAGGCGCGTTTGACGGTATTGAAACCAAGATCGCACATCGTCTTAACACTCATGTTGTCGGTTATTCAACAAGTCCGGCAAAGCAACGCTATAAGCGTGACAACTTCTTGAAATATGTCGCTCCTCAGGATTTGAAATCATTCGGACTGATTCCTGAGATTATAGGTCGCTTGCCGATCTTGACAAGTCTTGAGCCGCTTGACAGAGAGGCGTTGAAACGAGTTTTGACTGAACCAAAGAATGCAATAGTGCGTCAGTATATCAAATTGTTCAAAATGGATGGCATAGATCTTGAATTTGAAGATGCCACATTGGATTTGATTGTCGACAAAGCTATTGAATATAAACTTGGAGCACGCGGGTTAAGGTCAATTGTTGAAACCATTATGATTGACTCGATGTTTGACTATCCGTCGTCCAACAAGAAGAAGTTTGTAGTGACTCCCGATTATGCCCTCCAAAAGTTGCAGAAATCAGAATTTGAATCATTGGAAAATTAAATAATAAACCTGAACCATACACACCATGACACAGAAATCGGCATTGACTGAAGAGCTGAAGAAGCATTTCGGTTTTGACACCTTCAAAGGGAATCAAGAGGCTATTATTTCCAGCTTGCTTGCAGGAAATGATACGTTTGTATTGATGCCTACCGGAGGCGGCAAATCATTGTGCTATCAACTCCCGGCACTAATGATGGAAGGAACCGCAATAGTGATTTCTCCATTGATAGCGCTTATGAAGAATCAGGTCGATGCAATGCGTCATTTCAGTGATCATGATGCGGTCGCCCACTTCTTGAACTCCTCCTTGAATAAAGCGGCAATTGATCAGGTGAAAAGTGATGTAATTTCAAAGAAGACCAAGTTGCTTTATGTGGCTCCTGAGTCTTTGACGAAAGAAGAAAATATTGAATTCCTAAAAACAGTTCCCATATCATTTTACGCTGTTGACGAAGCCCATTGCATATCGGAATGGGGTCATGATTTTCGCCCGGAATACCGTAAAATCCGTCCGATAATAAATGAAATATGCCGTCGTCCCGTGATAGCCCTGACAGCTACTGCCACACCTAAAGTGCAGCACGATATCCAGAAAAATCTCGGGATGCAGGACGCCACGGTTTTCAAGTCGTCCTTCAACCGCAAAAATCTTTATTATGAGGTGAGACCCAAAACGGCTAATATCGATAAGGAGATTATCAAGTTCATAAAATCACAGAGCGGCAAAAGCGGCATTATTTATTGCCTGAGCCGCAAGAAGGTGGAGGAGCTTGCCGAGACATTGAAGATCAACAATATCCGCGCTCTTCCGTATCATGCCGGCATGGATGCCGCGACTCGTTCAGCCAATCAGGACGCATTTCTGATGGAAGAGGTGGACGTGATTGTGGCAACTATAGCATTCGGCATGGGTATAGACAAGCCTGATGTGAGATTTGTGATACATTACGATATTCCTAAGTCGCTTGAAGGCTACTATCAGGAAACCGGCAGAGCCGGCCGTGATGAAGGAGAAGGTCAATGTATCACATTCTACTCCAACAAAGACTTGATGAAGATGGAGAAATTCATGCAAGGCAAGCCTATTTCCGAGCAGGAAATAGGGAAGCAGCTCTTGCTTGAGACTACCGCATACGCCGAATCATCGATATGCCGCAGAAAGTCGCTTTTGCATTACTTTGGCGAAGAATACAACGAAGATAATTGTGGGAATTGTGACAATTGTTTAAATCCCAAAAAACAAGTGGAAGCAAAAGATGAGCTCTGTGCTGTGATCGAAACCGTAACAGCACTTAAGGAAAAATTTAAGGCCGAGCAAGTGATTGATGTGTTGCTTGGCAAGAATACAGCTACAGTAAAGTCGTATAACCAGGATGAACTGGAGGTGTTTGGATGTCTTGAAGGCAGTGATGCGAAGACACTTAACACTGTTATCCGTCAAGCTATCATATCAGGATATCTTGACCGTGATATTGAAAATTTCGGTTTATTGAAGGTGACTAAGAAGGGAAAAGATTTTGATAAAAAACCGTCCTCATTCAAGATTGTGGAAGACAATGATTTCAATGAGGAAGAGGAAGAGATGGTAGTGAAAAGCGGAGCCTCATGTGCTGTGGATCCGGAATTGTATAACATACTTAAGGATCTGCGCAAAAAGATAGCAAAAAGGCTCGAGCTTCCTACTTATGTGATATTCCAGGATTCTTCTCTTGAGGCGATGGCAACCACATATCCTATCACGATAGAAGAGTTGCAGAACATCCCGGGAGTGGGAGCCGGCAAGGCAAAACGCTATGGCGATGATTTCATAAAGGTGATCAAAACTCATGTGGAAGAGAATGAAATCGAGCGTCCCGAAGATTTGCGTGTAAGAAGTGTCGCCAATAAAAGCAAACTTAAAATATCCATTATTCAAGGAATAGACCGTAAGATACCGCTTGACGCATTGGCAGAAAGCAAGGGTCTTGAATTTAATGAGCTGCTTGATGAAATCGAGGCAATTGTGTACTCAGGAACGAAAATCAGCATAAATTATTTCCTTGACGAGATAATGGATGATGAACGGCAGGAGGATATCTTCGATTATTTCAAAGAGAGCGAAAGTGATGATTTGAAGTCGGCTTTTGAAGAACTCGGCAATGAATATAGCGAGGAAGAGATAAGGTTGATACGCATCAAGTTCCTCTCTGAAATGGGAAATTAAATTAATTATTAATCATAAGCTTGTTGAATAATGTCGTCGACAGAACGTAAGAGAAAAAATACTGCGATATTGCTCATGCATTGCCCCGATCAACCGGGCATCATCGCGGTTATCACAGAGTTTATAAATGTCAATGGAGGAAATATCGTTTACCTTGACCAGTATGTGGATAAGGTGAACGGTGTTTTCTATATGCGTGTAGAGTGGGATCTGGAAAATTTCATTATTCCAAAGAATAAGATAGGAGAATATTTCCAGATACTTTACGCCGCAAAATATAATCTCAATTATTCGCTCAAATTCTCTGACGAACCTCAGCGCATGGCGATTTTTGTCAGCAAGATGTCGCATTGCCTTTATGATATTCTTGCCCGCTATATCTCGGGCGAGTGGGATGTGGAGATTCCTGTGATTATCAGCAACCATCCTGACCTTGCTGATGCGGCAAAACAATTCAATATACCGTTTGAGGTGATTCCTGTGACCAGGGAGAATAAAGCCGAGATGGAGCAAAAGGAATTTGAGATACTGGACTCTTACAATGTCGACTTCATTGTGCTTGCCCGATATATGCAGGTGCTTTCAGAGGATTTCATCAATAGATATCCTCACCATATCATCAACATCCATCATTCATTTTTGCCGGCATTTGTCGGAGCCAAGCCTTATCATGCCGCCTACGAACGAGGTGTTAAACTTATCGGGGCGACAAGCCATTACGTGACTCCCGATCTTGATGCCGGTCCTATAATCGAGCAGGATATTGTGCGTGTCACACACAAAGACACGATCCAGGATCTCGTGCATAAGGGTCGTGACTTGGAGAAGATCGTGCTTTCTCGTGCCGTGGAGAAGCACATTCAACGCAAAATACTCACATTTGATAATAAAACAATCGTATTCAGTTGATATATGAGTGTTGCCATTATTAAATATAATGCGGGTAATAACTATTCGGTCCTTTCCGCGTTGAACAGGCTTGGCGTTGAAGCTTTAATCACAGATGATGAAGCTGAGTTGCGGTCGGCATCGAAAGTCATTTTCCCAGGTGTGGGCGAGGCTCGCGCTGCCATGGAGTATCTGCGGCAGCATCGCCTTGATGATGTGATCAGATCATTGACTCGCCCGGTATTGGGGATATGCATAGGGCAGCAACTCATGTGTCGCCATTCGGAAGAGGGGGATACTGATTGTCTTGGCATTTTTGACATTGATGTAGTGCGATTCAAATCGGATAATATTGACTTTAAGGTTCCGCACATGGGTTGGAACACGGTTAATGTCACCGGCAACGGAGTGGTGCCTGCATCATGTGACGGGAAATATGTGTATTACGTGCATAGTTACTATGTTCCGGTCAATCCATATACCACTGCAGTGACAGAATATATAGACCCTTTCAGCGCGTCGCTTCATAAAGATAATTTTTATGCGACTCAGTTTCATCCTGAGAAGAGTGGTGATGTGGGAGAAACAATCATTAAACATTTCTTGGAGCTATGACAGAAATAATCCCCGCCATTGACATAATCGATGGTAAGTGTGTGAGATTGACCAAAGGAGACTATGGCACTGCGAAAATCTATGATGGAAATCCTGTGGATATTGCGAAATCCTATGAAGATTCCGGGTGCCGGAAGCTCCATGTGGTAGACCTTGACGGCGCTAAGTCGCAGCACATTGTCAATCATCGCACACTGGAGAAAATAGCGTCCGGCACCGGGCTCACAATTGATTTCGGTGGAGGCGTGAAGCACGATGAAGACATCAGGATGGCATTGGATTACGGTGCTTCAAAGGTGACTCTTGGAAGTATCGCGGTAAAAGATTCCAAGCTTTCGTTGGAATGGTTGAGCCAATACGGCAGTGATCGCATAATTATAGGCGCTGATACCCGAAACGGCAAAATTTCGACTTCAGGCTGGCTGCATGATTCTGATGTGGAGATAATGGATTTTCTGGATATGTACATAAGCCATGGTGCTACTCAAGTGATCTCTACAGATATAAATGTCGATGGAACTCTCCGAGGTCCGTCCATAGGTCTTTATAAAGATATTCTTGACCGTTTTCCGGAATTATTCCTCATTGCCAGCGGTGGTGTGGGCGGACTGAACGACGTGTATTCTCTGAATGATTCAGCAGTGCCGGCAGTAATAGTTGGCAAGGCTATCTATGAAGGGAAGATAACTTTGAAAGAATTGGAAACATATAATTTGCAAAAATAAGGATCATGCTTGCCAAACGAATAATTCCATGTCTTGATGTGAAGGACGGCACGACCGTAAAGGGAGTGAATTTCGTTAATTTCCGTGATGCCGGTGATCCTGTAGAACTCGGCCGCAAATATAGCCTTGACGGTGCTGACGAATTAGTCTACCTTGACATCACCGCATCGCATGACGGGAGAAAGACTTTTATTGACTTAGTGCGTCGTGTGGCTGCCAATATCAGTATCCCGTTTACTGTGGGAGGGGGTATAAATCAGGTGGATGATGTGGAAAAACTGCTTAATGCGGGGGCTGATAAAATTTCGATAAACTCAGCCGCGCTACGAAATCCAAGACTTATTGATGATATAGCTTCCCGGTTCGGTTCGCAGGTGTGCGTGGTTGCCATTGACGCAAAACTTGACAACGGTGAATGGAAATGTTTCCTAAATGGAGGCAGAATCCCTACTGACCGCAGTCTGATTGAGTGGGCGCATGAGGCTCAAGAACGAGGAGCCGGTGAGATTCTTTTCACGAGCATGAATCATGACGGGGTAAAAACTGGTTTCGCTTGCGACACATTGAGAGAACTTCACAATCGCCTGTCAATTCCGATCATTGCTTCGGGAGGAGCCGGAGCATTATCACATTTCTATGATGTTTTTTCATCAGGATGTGCCGATGCCGCTCTTGCCGCAAGTATTTTTCATTTTAATGAAATCGGAATTCACGAATTAAAGTGTTATCTTCGCGAAAATAATATTAATGTAAGATTATAATCATGGCTAATTTAGATTATAGCAAATTGAACGGACTTATTCCAGCCGTCATACAAGATGTAAGAACAAAGAATGTGCTCATGGTGGGCTTTATGAATGAGGAAGCCTACAATAAAACCGTGGAGACTGGAAAGGTCACATTCTTCAGCCGCACCAAAAACCGTCTGTGGACCAAAGGTGAAGAAAGTGGAAATTTCTTGAATGTCGTTTCTATTCAGGAAGATTGTGATAACGATACATTGCTGATAAAGGCGATACCCGCAGGACCTACTTGTCATAAAGGAACTGACACTTGCTTCGGCACAGAAAACAATGCCGGGGTATATTTCTTTGAATATCTTCAAGACTTCATAGACCGCCGCCATAAAGAAATGCCGGAAGGCTCCTATACCACTTCTTTGTTCCAAAAAGGAATCAACCGCATGGCTCAGAAAGTAGGGGAGGAAGCTGTAGAAACCGTCATAGAGGCGACTAACGGCACAGATGACCGCCTTATATATGAGGCATCGGATCTTATATATCATCTCATCGTGTTGCTTACGTCAAAAGGGCATAGGATTGAAGAACTCGCAGAGGAACTAAGAAAAAGGCATAAAGAATAATTGACATGCTCGTCGTTGATTATAATAATGTTGAAATCCTGCGTAAGGAACACGTTGTGCTTAAAAATGTCAACCTTCAGATTAATAGTGGCGAATTCACTTATATAATAGGCAAGGTTGGCAGCGGCAAGAGCAGTCTGCTTAAGTCAATGTATGTGGAAATCCCGATTGAAAGCGGGGATGCCCATGTCCTTAACTATGATCTTACAAGCATCAAGAGGAAGGAGGTCCCATTTTTGCGGCGTTCTATAGGCATCGTGTTTCAGGATTTCCAGCTGCTTACAGATCGTTCGGTTTATGAGAATCTCCATTTTGTCCTTGAGGCTACAGGTTGGAAGAACAAGCAGGATATAGACCAACGCATTGAGGAGGTTCTCAAGGAAGTGGGAATGCTGAACAAGTCTTACAAAATGCCTCATGAGCTGTCGGGGGGAGAGCAACAGCGTATTGTTATCGCACGTGCGTTGCTCAATAAACCTCAATTGATTCTTGCTGATGAGCCTACCGGTAATCTTGATCCTGCAACCGGAGAGCAGATAGTAAGGTATCTGCATGAGATATCCAAGGATGGAACGGCAGTGATAATGGCAACCCACAATCTGGCATTTCTGGAACAATTTCCCGGAAAAGTATTAAGATGCGAGGATAAACAATTAAGGTCGTTAGACCCAATAAATTGACCACAGCAGTCAAAAGTATGTGTGATTTTTTGTATCTTTGCACTGTTTTATGTTATAACATATATTTTTAGAGAATGAAAGTATTAAAATTTGGAGGCACATCCGTAGGTTCAGCCGAGAGGATGAAAGAAGTCGCAAAACTTATCGCCGAACGTGGCCGTAATATCATTGTATTGTCAGCAATGTCGGGCACAACCAATACGCTTGTTGAAATTTCAGAGTACTTGTACAAGAAGAATGTTGATGGAGCCAAAGAAACCATCAATCAGCTTGAAGCAAAGTACATGAAGACCATCAATGCTCTTTATGAAAAGGAAGAGAGCAAGATTGAAGCTACCCGTGAGGTAAAGTCTTGCTTCAATTATATGCGTTCATTTACTAAGGATATATTCACTCTTTTTGAAGAAAAAGAAATACTTGCTCAAGGCGAACTCATGTCAACAGCCATGATGAATATCTATATGGCTGAATTGGGATGTAAATCAGTGTTGCTGCCGGCATTGGATTTCATGCGCACCGATAAAAACGCGGAGCCTGATGCCCAATACATCAAGTCGAAGTTGAACGCTCTGCTCGACAAGCACACCGATGCCGACCTTTACATCACTCAAGGATATATTTGCCGCAATGCTTACGGTGAAATAGATAATTTGCAAAGGGGAGGAAGTGATTATACCGCATCTCTTATAGGTGCTGCCATCAATGCCGAGGAGATTGAGATATGGACCGATATTGACGGAATGCACAATAATGACCCGCGTTTTGTGGAAAATACCGATCCGGTTGAAGAACTTCATTTTGAAGAAGCTGCCGAGCTGGCTTATTTCGGTGCTAAAATCCTTCATCCTACCTGCATTTTGCCGGCAAAATTGAATAATATTCCGGTGCGTCTGCTCAACACTATGCAGCCTGAGGCAAAAGGAACATTGATTCATAATGCTCAAACATCTTGTGCCATAAAGGCTGTAGCTGCCAAAGACAATATAACCGCAATCAAGATTAAGTCAGGCAGAATGTTGCTTGCCTATGGATTTTTACGTAAGGTGTTTGAGGTGTTTGAATCACATCAGACAGCAATAGACATGATTACTACATCAGAGGTCGGTGTTTCATTGACCATTGATAATGAGCGTAATCTTGATGCCATTCTTGATGATTTGCGAAAGTTCGGAACTGTGACAATTGACCGTGACATGGTTATAATCTGTGTTGTTGGTGACTTGGAATGGCAGAATCGTGGATTTGAAGCAAAAGCCATGGATGCGTTGCGTGAAATTCCAATAAGAATGATCTCCTACGGAGGCAGCAATTATAACATTTCTTTCCTTGTGAGAAAGGAAGATAAGGTAAAAGCCCTCAACTTATTAAGCGACAACTTGTTTAAGAATAAGTAATTTAACAATTGTCGTTATGTTTGATATAAAGAAATTTCGTGACACGCCAACTCCATTCTACTATTATGATATGGAGTTGCTGTCCAACACATTGGATGCGATAAAGAAAGCTTCTCCTGAAAAGGAATACTGTGTGCATTATGCAATAAAAGCAAACAGTAACCCGATGATACTCAAGTTTATTGCTAAAAATGGATTTGGAGCCGATTGTGTAAGCGAAGGTGAAATAAGGGCAGCTATTAATGCCGGCTTCCCTGCGGAAAAGATAGTGTTTGCCGGAGTAGGGAAGGGTGACTCTGAGATAGATTTCGCCATTGATAACGGAGTAGGGTGCTTCAATGTTGAATCGTTGCCTGAGCTACAGTTAATCAATGAGATGGCTATAAATAAGGATAAGGTAGTCAATGTCGCTCTCCGAGTTAACCCTAACATCGATGCGCATACACATCATTATATCACAACCGGTCTTGATGAGAATAAGTTTGGAATCGCTCTTGAGATGCTCGATGAAGCTATTACATACTGCTTGAAGCAGCCTAATTTGCATTTGATCGGATTGCATTTCCATATCGGTTCACAAATTACCACCAATGAACCGTTTAAGGTGTTGTGTGCTAAAATTAATGCAATGGTGGAACATTATTCCGCACAAGGCATTAACTTTGAGTCAATTAATGTAGGTGGAGGTTTGGGTATTGATTATGAGAATCCTGATTCCAATCCAATTCCGGATTTTAGCTCTTATTTTGACACATTCCGTAAAAATCTGAAGCTATCGAAGGGACAGTCTCTGCATTTTGAACTTGGCCGCTCGGTGGTGGCTCAATGCGGATCCCTGATTACCAAAGTTTTATATGTGAAGGAAGGGCTGAAAAAGAAATTTGTGATTGTTGATGCCGGAATGACCGACTTGATTCGTCCCGCACTGTATCAGGCTCATCATCTGATTCAAAATATCACATCCTCATCGTCCTTGACTGAAACTTATGATGTGGTGGGTCCTATATGTGAATCTTCGGATTGTTTTGGCGTAAATGAGACTTTACCTGTAACATCTCGCGGCGATTTGCTCGCTTTGCGTTCTGCAGGAGCTTACGGAGAGATAATGGCGTCTCAATACAATTGCCGCAAATTGCCGCAAGCAATATTCAACTAAAAATATATTTAGGAATCGAGATGAAGGTTTTTCCTCAAAATAGGAGAAACCTTCATTTTTTGTGCTTAAAAATCCCCAGCGAGCATTCAATTGGGATAGGCACCTTAATATTGCGATATGTTTACTTAACATAATCACGATTATGTCGTAAATATGTAGGTGTGGATGATGGGGTGAATTTGACACTTAGTTGCATTGCTTTTATCTTAATTTTGTCTCTCGGAAAATTCAATACCTATGGGCTTATTAAATCATATTATGATGAAAGCCTATTAAGCAAATAAATTTGTATCTTTGTAAAAATACAAATTACAACACTATGTTTGACAAGAATTACGGACTATATATAGCTCATGGGTCCAATGGACCTATTTCTCTTAACCCTAAAATGGTGAATCGGCACGGACTTATAGCCGGAGCGACAGGTACAGGAAAAACTGTGACGTTGCAAGTTATTGCTGAAACATTGTCGCAGGCAGGTGTCCCTTGCTTCATGGCTGATATCAAGGGTGATTTATCAGGAATTTCACAGAAAGGCAGTTTAAGCCCCTTTATAGAGAAACGATGTGAGGAATTCGGGCTGGAAACGCCTCGATTCTCGGCTTGTCCGGTTAGATTTTTTGATGTATTCGGCGAACAAGGACACCCTATGCGTGCTACAATTTCCGGCATGGGTGCCGATCTGATGGCACGATTGCTTGAACTCAATCCCACTCAAACCGGTGTCTTAAATATCGTTTTTCGAATTGCAGCTGATGAGAATCTGTTATTGATAGATTTGAAAGACTTACGGTCGATGCTTGACTATGTATCCAAAAATTCAGCTCAATATACCACGGCTTATGGTAATATAAGCGCTCAGAGCATAGGTGCTATACAACGAGCTCTGCTGGCTCTTGAAAATCAAGGCGCTGATAAGTTTTTCGGGGAACCTAACTTTAATATTCAAGATCTCATGGATAAAGAAGGCGGTTTGGGCGTTTTAAGTGTTCTTGCCGCCGATAAACTTGTTCAGTCGCCTAAAGTTTATTCGACATTCCTGATGTGGTTGCTTAATGAAATCTATACTACCCTCCCGGAGGTTGGCGATCTTGATTATCCAAAGCTTGCGTTTTTCTTTGATGAAGCCCATTTGCTATTTGATGACGCACCTAAAGCATTGCTTGATAACATTGAGCGAGTAGTAAGATTAATTCGAAGCAAAGGGGTTGGCATCTATTTTGTTACGCAAAATCCAATCGATGTGCCAGATTCCATTTTAGGACAGTTGGGCAATAGAGTTCAGCACGCATTAAGAGCTTTCACTCCACGGGATCAGAAAGCGGTTAAAGCTGCCGCTCAGACATTTCGTGTTAATCCGGCTTTTGATACAGAAGAGACGTTACAACAATTGGGCACCGGCGAAGCATTAGTGTCTTTTCTTGATGCTAAAGGAGCTCCATCAATTGTTGAAAATGCCACGATCATATTTCCTTTAAGCCATATAGGCGCCATCACGTCAAAAGAAAGGAATTGTATCATAAAAGATTCCGTCCTTTTTGGAAAATATGAAACGGCTATAGACCGCGAAAGCGCATTTGAAAAACTTTTGGCAAAAAAGCAAAGTGAGGCCAAGACAACAAAGGAAACTAAATCCACTAAATCCAAAACGTCATCTTCAGCTGCAGCGCCCGCAAAAAAGCGTAAAAAAAGCGGTTTTTGGGCTGCTGTTGCTTCAATTGCAATGCCAATTCTGACATCCATGGGCCGTTCGATAGGACGAGAGGTAGTAAAAAGTGTTACAGGCTCCACAACCACCCGTAAGCGTAAGAAATGATAAACTCGGTTATAAAGCACGGAACATATATCATATTGCTGACGTTTGTCATAATGACATCCGTCTTGCGATTCCATCACCATGATTGTCATGGTCACATGTCCTTTGCTTTTACCGAGACAAATGAATGCCCGTCTCTTCACATCCATCTATATGCTGATAGTGAAGCTGGCGGACACCATAATCAGCAGCATTTTTGTCCCATAATCATCGAATTTCAAGCTTCAGAACTTCTTGAATCAGATTTTGGTACCCCCCTATTGACTGCGATTTTGCCACATTGGGCACAAGAAATTTTCGTTCCTGACGATGTAGAATGCATTACCTATGACTTTGTCCCGAAATTGGTTTCGGGATTGTCTGGGCTATGTATTAATCTACGAGCTCCTCCATTGATTCATTTATAGTACTACAATTTCTTGAAGTAAGCATCACAAGTACCTGAAAGAATCTTGTGGCTTAACTTGTATATTTATTCTATTGTTATAACATGAATCTGAAAATGAAGAAATTATCACATCTATATCTAATTACTGCAGTTAGTCTTGTCAGCTGCACAAACAATAACCATTCTGAACACGATCATGACCATGAGGCACATGACCATAGCAAGGAAATTGAATCGGTCGAAGCTCATGAACACAGTGATGAAATAATCCTTGACGAGCATATAGCTCACGATTTCGGAGTTAAAGTCATTGGTGTTGAACCTGCTGATTTCAACGATGTCATAAAGGTGAGCGGACGTGTTCTACCCTCCTCTTCCGGTGATATGATTTTATCAGCGAAGTCATCGGGAATCATAACATTGAGAAACGGGATAAATTTAGGGTCGAAAGTCAATAACGGGACCACCATAGCTTCTTTGTCTTCCCGAGGAATGACCGGAGGTGATTTGAATGAATCGACAGCGGCGAATCTTGAAATGGCAAAAAAAGAGCTTGATCGATTGAAACCGCTTTATGAAGAGCAAATCATACCGAAAAAAGATTATATTGCGGCTCAGAATGCTTATGAACAGGCTCTTATAGCCCATTCAGGGAGCAAGTCAGGCAGCTCGGTGAACTCACAATCGTCAGGTGTAATAACTGAATTATTTGTAAAATCAGGAGAATACGTCAACGCCGGTCAGCCAATAGCTCGTGTGTCTTCTTCACAAAATCTTGTTCTTAGAGCTGATTTCCCTGAAAAATATATGGCGGATGGGATGAATATAGTCTCTGCCAACATAAGAACAGCATATATGGATTCAGCCATTGCGTTATCGAATTTGAATGGAAGGATGGTGGCAACGGCAAAAGACAGCTATCCTGTATCTCCCGGCTACATTCCCGTTTACTTTGAGTTCAATAACGATGGTTCCGTTTCAGCCGGAACTTCATGTGAGGTGTTCCTTCTCGGGAAAAAGAAAAACAATGCGATTGTCATACCTGAAAAAGCCATAATTGAGCAGATGGGACAGAAATACGCATTTGTGAAGATTGATTCTGAAGGATATAAAAAAGTGCCTGTAGAACTTGGAATGTCTGACGGTAAGTCACGAGAGGTTCTGTCCGGAATTAACCTTGGTGACAGTATTGTGGTTGAAGGTGTGACCTTCATCAAATTGGCAGAAACCAAAAACATCATCCCTCAAGGACACTCACATAATCATTAATCGATATGCTGAATAATATTATAAAGGGGTCGCTCTCCAACAGAGCGGCGATTCTTATCGCATTCGGATTAATTCTTATCGCAGGGGCGTCGGTATTAATGCGAATGGAGATTGATATTTTCCCTGATTTAAATGCTCCTACAGTAGTGGTTATGACAGAAGCTCCGGGGCTATCTGCCGAGGAGGTTGAAAAAACTGTCACACGCCCTATTGAAGCCGGACTTAATGGTGCAGGATCTATGCGCCGAGTACGCTCATCCTCCACTACCGGCTTCTCGGTCGTATGGGCTGAATTCAAATGGGGTACTGATATATATAAAGCCCGACAGACAGTAGCGGAAAAATTGACAGAGTTAAGCGATGAGCTTCCGGCAAATGTAGGGTCACCTATAATAGGGCCGCAGTCATCGATACTTGGAGAGATGCTGATAATAGGTTTGACTGCCGATTCAACCGATATGATGCATCTTCGCACTATTGCCGACCGAGTAATCGGACCTCGTCTTCTTTCTATCGGTGGCGTGTCGCAAGTATCTGTGTTAGGTGGAGAGGAAAAGGAATATCAGATACAAGTTATCCCTGCTGCTTTAAAGAATTATAATGTCACTGCCGAAGAGTTGCTGGCTGCTGTTGAGTCATTGAATAACAATGCCACAGGAGGCGTAATAAACCAGTATGGCAATGAGTACATTGTAAAAACTGATATCATGACCTCTTCAGTCGAGCAGTTCGGGCAAGCCGTGATTAAAAGCGATCAAAACGGGATTGTCAGGCTATCGGACGTAGCTGAAATAAAAGCCGCCGGCAAGTATCCAAACTTTGGATGCGCCTCAGTTAACGCCGGTCCGGCAGTATTGCTGACTGTCACCAAACAGCCGGGAGTAGGAACAATTCCGCTCACTGAAGCTATTCAAGAACAACTTGATGAACTTAAGTCTTCCTTGCCTTCTGACGTGAAAATAAATACTGATATTTTCCGACAGAGTGATTTCATCAATAATTCTATCGGTAATCTTCAAATGTCGCTTATCGAGGGCTCTCTTTTCGTAATCGCGATTTTATTCTTCTTCCTGATGAATGTGCGAACCACAGCAATATCGGTTGTTACTCTTCCGGTATCTGTTATCGTGACAATCATCATCCTGCACATTCTGGGGCTTAACATAAACACAATGACTCTCGGCGGAATTGCGATCGCTATCGGTTCGCTCGTCGACGATGCTGTGGTCGATGTCGAAAATGTGTATAAACGCCTTAAGGAAAACAAAGGAAAAGCACCGGTAATTGACGTTGTGCTCGAGGCTTCGAAAGAGGTAAGATATCCTATATTCAATTCATCTCTGATTATTATTGCAAGTTTCCTCCCGCTATTTTTCCTTTCAGGATTTGAAGGAAGAATGCTTGTTCCGCTTGGCGTTTCTTTCATAGTTGCCTTGATAGCTTCTACGTTTGTCGCGCTGACCTTAACTCCGGTGCTATGTAGCTACCTGCTCAAATCTACCGGTATGGCAAAAGATGAAAAAGAGCCAAAAACCGCATTGGCTTTAAAAAACGCTTATGTTAAAGGCTTGAATTTTGTCATGGCACATACCAAAGGCAGTATCATAGTTACATGCGGGTTATTTGTATTTGCCGTAATCCTGTTCTTTACGTTGGGACGCAGCTTCCTCCCGCCGTTTAACGAAGGGTCATTCACAATCAACATAAGTGCGCTTCCCGGCATTTCTCTTTCTGAAAGCGACCATATAGGAAGAGTGGCAGAGAAAGAGATTCTGTCTGTACCGGAAATAAAGATTGTGGCTCGTAAAACCGGACGAGCAGAACTTGATGAGCATTCACTTGGCACTAATGTTTCAGAAATTGAAGCACCCTACACTCTTGACAATGGCCGTTCACGGAAAGAGGTGGAAAAAGAGTTGCGAGATAAATTATCAAAAATACCCGGAGTGAATATTGAGATCGGGCAGCCGATATCTCACCGCATTGATGCGATGCTTTCCGGCACGGAAGCCCAGATTTCAATTAAGGTCTTTGGCGATGACATAAACCGGCTTTATTCATTGGGCAAGAAGATATCCGAATCGATACAAGGGATTCCCGGCGTTGTGGATGTGAACGTCGAACAGCAGATGCAACGTCCTCAGATAGATCTCCGTCCGAGACGCGAACTGATGGCGGCGTATGGTATTACAAATGCCCAGTTCGCCCAATGTGTCAATATGGCTCTCGGAGGGGTTAAAGTTTCTGAAGTTTACGAAGATGGAACATCACGAGACATAACTGTAAGAATCCATCCTGATTACAGCAATAGCCTCGAATCGCTGGCTGATGTGACAATCGACAGCAATCAGGGTCCTATTCCATTGAGTTATATTGCTGAATTTGTTTCTACCACAGGTCCAAATTCAGTAAATCGTGAAAATAATTCACGCCGACTTGTCGTTTCTACCAATGTATCCGGCAGAGACTTGAAAGGAGCTGTGGACGACATCAAGAGTGCGATAAAACGAGAGGTAGAATTCCCCGAAGGATATTATGTGACCTACGGCGGACAATTTGAAAACGAGGAGAGCGCGTCTCGCACATTGCTCCTCACTTCAATTTTGGCTTTAATCATAATATTCCTTCTGCTAATGTCGGAATTCAAGAACGTGCGAGAATCGCTTATCGTACTTGCCAATATGCCGTTTGCCATGATTGGAGGTGTTATTATCTTGCGGCTCACATCAGGAGAGTTGAATATTCCGGCGATCATCGGGTTTATCTCTTTGTTGGGAATTTCCACTCGCAATGGAATGCTGCTCATCTCACGCTATAATTCGTTACTCGCTAATGGTGAGTCGCTTACGGAAAGCATCTATGAAGGAGCCAAAGACCGAGTGCTCCCGATCGTAATGACTGCCCTCACTTCCGCACTCGCTCTTATTCCGCTCGCATTGCGAGGTGGTGAACCGGGAAATGAAATTCAATCACCTATGGCGATTGTGATACTCGGCGGTCTCTTGACCTCTACATTCTTGAATCTGTTCATTGTTCCGGTGGTATTTTACATTACGACATTAAAATCAAAACATAAATGAGAAAATATATAATCCCTATATTGTTTTGTCTAACTGAGATCTCTTTCGCAAGCTCATTTGACGCATTGGTCGACAGCGTGATTGATAATAATCCGTCGCTCAAATCTTCCGATTTGCAGATGAAAAGCGAGATATATGATGCTAAAAGCGAGAATATGCTGTCAGCTCCTGAAGCCGAGTTTGAATATTTGTGGGGGCGTCATGACGCCGGATATAAACTGAACGCAGGCATTACTCAGGAATTCGATTGGCCGGGAATTTATTCTGCCAGAAACAAAGCGATAAAGACAAAATCACGAGCTTTACAATATTTGAGAGCAAGCAACGAAATGGAGAAGCGCCTTGAAATAAAGCTGCTGTACATCGACATTATTCATAATAAGAAGAACAAAGCCATTCTGCAAGAGCGAATGGATATCATGGATCAACTTATTGAGAAATATGCACGCGGCGTGGCTTTGGGGCAATTATCTCGCATTGATCTTAATAAACTCAAGATTGAGAATATCAGGCTCAAGAATTCCATGACCACCCTCGATTCAGAAGCTCAAGTACTGAGGTCATCGCTTGACAAACTCAATGGCGGAAAGCCGTGCCAGAATATCATAGACCTCCTGAATGAGTACCCTGATGAAATAATTCTTCCGGTAGAGGAGTATGACCGATTATTGGCTGATGCTGATCCAATGGCTAAATACAGTGAATCTTTAACTGAATCGCAACGCTACTCTATCAAGGCTGAGAAAATGACAAGAATGCCCGGATTTTCGTTGGGATACCATCATAGTGTGGAGGGAGGCGAAGTATTCAATGGACTCTCCGTAGGAATAAAGCTGCCATCCTTTTCGTCACGCAATAAGATTAAGGCAGCCGAAGCTGTCAGCGAGTCACTCCTGTATGAACAGGATATGATTAAAGTGGAAAAACGAGCTGAGATGATTGCCAATCGTAATAATTCAGTTGAATTGCTGAAAAAATATTCAGAATATAAGTCAGTAATGAAAAATGACGATAGCATCTCCCAATTACAAAAATCGTTGGACGCAGGAGAAATATCGATTATCGATTATCTTGCGGAAATGGATTTCTTTATGGTAGCTGCCCAGGAAATGCTCCAACTCGAATATGACTACATGATCGCTGTAACAAATCTTAATAAGTACAAATTACTTCGTTAAAAAGGGTTATATAGAGCCTTTTGAGAATATCACCCCCAAACTTTCTATGGTTGGGGGTGTTTTATTTTCAAAACGTAAAAATAACACACACTATGGAAGTAAACATATTCACTCAACCTGAATTGCCCTATGCTCCTGACGCATTGGCGCCGGCGATAAGCGAAGAAACAATCTCCTATCATTGGGGAAAACATGAAAAGACTTACATTGAAAATCTGAATAAGCTTGTACGCAACACTCAATGGGAGGATATGCCGCTTGAGGAGATCATCAGAAAGGCTCAAGGTCCGCTATTCAATAATGCGTCACAGGCATGGAACCATATTTTCTATTTCTTTTCGTTCAGTCCTGATGGCGGAGGTGAGCCGGATGGAGAACTTGCCGATGCTATAAAACGTGATTTTGGTTCTTTTGATGAATTCAAAAAGCTGTTTGTAGAGGCAGGAACCGGTCTTTTTGGTTCAGGATGGGTATGGTTGTCGCAGGACAAAGATGGTAAGCTTTTTATCACTCAAGGATCAAATGCGGCAAATCCAATTACCGACGGGCTTAAACCTATACTCACTTTTGATGTATGGGAGCACGCTTACTATCTCGATTACCAAAACCGTCGTGCCGAGGCGTTGGGTCGACTTTGGGATATCGTGGATTGGAAAGTAGTCAGCGAAAGATATTCTAAGAAGAAATAATGGAATCGTACTTTTTCTCTTAATGCGTTAACTACGCATAAAATACAGACTATAGCACTTTTAAGCATAATGTGATGAATGGGGGGCGAGGTACTCGTGAGAGCACTTCGCCTTTTTATTATTAAACACCCTCTTAATGCCTTGACTTTGTTAAAAAATGCTTTAACTCCATTGATTACCGTCTGTGCTTTATTCTTACGGTAGGAACTTGCATTATAATTTATTATCTTTGTAAGCTAATCCATTTTGAAACGATGAATAAAAATATACTGCTATTACTCTTTGTTTCCCCGGCATTCGCGGCAATTCCGCAAAAAGCCAATGCCGCAGGAGTGCCGATAGAATTTAAAGGCATCAGCCACCCGGTGTTATCTGAGACACCTGATGCGTCCACCGGGTTGAATGCAGTGTATGTGCTGTTCAGTACAGCCGGTGCTTCGTTTCAATTCACATCGGAGCAACCATCTAAAGTGTATACATTCTCAAACCTTGGCGCCGCATACGCACAGGAAGTAGAAACTTACAGAGACGGTAACTTTTATTCCGTACAACAGCTCGAAGCCAATCGTGGCTATGTCATTGAAACCGGCTCTTCAACATCTTATATATGGGTCGTCGACTACTCGTCATTTGCTCCAGAAATAATGACAATAGACTTTGATCAAGAGTCAGATTGCTCTACCCTAATTTTGAATGTTTCAGGAAAGGCAGACGCCATTCCGTACTATTCCATTAATGGTAGAAAATTGGAGCTTGACCGCGATATTGAAGTAAGCTATAATACACTCAGGTATAACGAAGACATGGGAGCTTTTTCAGAATATAAAGCTACTGAATATTTATCCCATATCGGAGAAAAAATACATTTGGATGCTCCTCTGTGCAACACTGAAATATCGGTGTCATGCGACCGCTTCCTTAAAGAATGGGATTTGCCGGAAGTCACCGGCATTTCGCCATATTATAATGCGATTGCGGTGAATGCCTTTACTTCTGCCGAACAAATGCCTCATGATGCGGATAACGAACAAAACGGTGATTTCGACGGGCTTGGCGGATCGGCGCCTTGTGACATCGCTTTTCATGCAGTAGTTTCTGATGCTGCCATATTTCGTGAATGGCAGATGTCGAGAGATCCGGAATTCAACGATATATTTTATCGGGACAATAATCTTGATTTTTCCCATATTTTTCAAGATGAAGGCATCACTTATGTGAGATTCACAGCAAGCAACGATGCCGCGACCTGTGATTACTACAGTCCGGCATACGAAGTCTCCATCGGATCATCTGAGTTGGTATGTCCAAACGCTTTCTCCCCCGGATCAAGCGAAGGTATTAACGATATCTGGAAAGTAAGCTTTCAATCCATAATTGATTTTGAATGTCATATATTCAATCGCTGGGGCGTATGCGTTTCCCACTTTACTAATCCGGCTGACGGATGGGATGGTAAATATAAGGGAAAATTCGTTCCGGCAGGCGTGTATTACTATGTGATAAAAGCACGTGGCGCCGATGGAAAGAACTACAGTCTAAAAGGCGACATAAATATTATCAATCAGAAGAAACGATTAGGCGCTTCGCCCAATCAATAATCATAAAAATCTTAATATGAAATCTCATTCCAAAAATTTATATGCAGCCATGACCATATTTGGCGCGATGTCAGTTTTGCCGCTATCACCGGTCTATGCACAGAGCCAATCGGGACAAAAATCAGCAAGAGTGTTTTCCGAAGTCTACAGTCCTGAGATTCCACGTGCGGTGACTTTTGCCGGTCAAAAGATAGATCTCGATCGTGTGGATATGTATGAACGGCTTGATCGTGAACTCACATCGATGGCTTACACTCATGGCAACACTCAGCTGGTGCTAAAACGGGCAAATAAATATTTTCCGGAAATCATTCCTATACTCAGGAAGAACGGTATTCATGAGGATCTTGTGTACATAGCCTGCATAGAGAGCTTTCTTAATCCTCGCGCGGTATCAGTAGCCGGCGCTGCGGGAGTATGGCAGTTTATGAAAGGCACGGGGCAGCAGTATGGTCTTGAAATCAATCAATACGTGGATGAACGCTATAATCTTGAAAAAGCCACTGAAGCTGCGTGCAAATATTTTCGCAAAGCTTATGAAAAATATGGTAACTGGGAATCGGTTGCCGCTTCATATAATGCCGGCACAGCAAGGATAAGCAAAGAACTTGACGCTCAAAAACAGACCACAGCATACAATCTGTTTCTTAACGATGAAACTTCAAGATACATCTATCGAATGATTTCGATGAAGCTCATAATGGAAAATCCGCAAGCTTATGGATATTTACTTAGCGATGCACAGCTTTATCAGCCGGTGCGCACTAAAACGGTCACGGTCGATTATCCCGTCGAGAATTGGGCGGAATGGGCGTCAAAGCACGGAATAAGCTATATGCAGCTGAGGGATTTCAATCCTTGGATCAGGGATAAATCTTTACCAAACAAGACCGGAAAGGCGTATTCAGTAAAAATTCCGGAATTGAAAGATCTGAAAAGATCCTCGCAACAACATAAAACGTATAACTCTAATTGGACTGTCGATTAACTGAAATGGACAAGAATCAAGAGACGCTCTCGGTCATAGGAGCGAGAGTTCACAATCTTAAAAACATAGACGTTGAAATCCCGCACAATAAGCTGACGGTAATAACCGGATTGAGCGGTAGCGGGAAGTCATCGCTCGCATTTGACACAATATTTGCTGAAGGGCAAAGACGATACATCGAGACTTTTTCCGCTTATGCGCGCAATATGCTCGGTACTCTCGAACGCCCTGATGTTGACAAAATTTCAGGCTTAAGCCCGGTTATCGCCATTGAGCAAAAGACCATCAATAAGAATCCGCGAAGCACGATAGGCACAACCACCGAAATCTATGACTACTTGCGTCTGCTTTACGCCAGAATTGGCGAGGCAAGAAGTTATGTGTCTGGTGAGCCAATGGTAAAATACACCGGCGAAAAGATAGTGACGATGATTATCGAGAAATATTCCGATAGGAAGATCTACATCCTGTCGCCATTGGTGAAGAATAGAAAAGGACACTATAAGGAGTTGTTTGAGCAGCTAAGAAAGAAGGGATATCTCACTGTACGTGTCGATGGCGAATTAAGAGAAATCACATTTGGGATGAAGCTTGATCGATATAAAAACCACTCAATCGAGTTGGTCATAGATAAGCTAAAAGTAAATGCCAAAGATGCGTCAAGATTGAAAGATTCGGTTGAAAAAGCTCTTCAACAAGGCGGAAAACAACTCATGATTTACGATATCGATGATGACGCTATCGGATATTACAGCCAGTTGCTGATGGATCCGGTAAGTGGAATATCTTATCGAGAACCGGCTCCCCACAACTTTTCGTTCAATTCGCCGCAAGGAGCGTGTCCTTTCTGCAAAGGCCTCGGATATGTCAACCTTATAGACCGGGCAAAGCTGATTCCGAATGACAACCTCTCGATACATGAAGGTGGAATAGTTGCATTGGGCTCATATAAAAATACTATGATTTTTTGGCAGATTGATGCTATATGCGCCAAATACGGATATACCCTCAAAACGCCGATAAAGGATCTTTCAGAGGAAGTGCTGAATGATATCATGAATGGTACTAACGAGAGACTGCCTCTGAAAACAGAGTCCCAAAATACCTTCTCCTTCTTTCAAACTTACGAAGGTCTTGTTAAGTATCTTGAAGCTCAACAAAGTGATGATGCCCCGTCAAGTATACAGAAATGGAGCGGACAATTCTATTCTCGCACATCATGTCCTGAATGTAATGGGCAGCGTTTGAATAAAGAGGCTCTCCACTTCTTCATTAACGGGAAAAACATCGCCGAACTTGCGTCGATGGATATATCCACTCTATATGAATGGATTAAAAATGCCGATAAAAATCTCGACAAGCAGCAGCTTCTCATCGGCAAAGAGATACTTAAGGAGATTCTCAATCGCCTTAAATTCTTGGTGGATGTGGGCTTGGAGTATCTATCTCTTAATCGCTCCTCAGCGACGTTGTCAGGCGGAGAGAGCCAGCGTATAAGACTTGCGACACAATTAGGTTCCGAACTGGTAAATGTAATGTATATACTCGATGAACCAAGCATTGGATTGCATCAGCGAGATAACAAACGACTGATAACGTCGTTGAAGAATCTGAGGGATGCTTTTAACTCTATCATTGTGGTTGAACACGATAAAGAGATTATGCTTGAAGCTGATTATATAATCGATATAGGTCCAAAAGCGGGCAGAAAAGGTGGCAATGTAGTCTTTGCCGGCACTCCGCAGGAGATGCTTAAAACTGAAACTTTGACTGCGGATTATCTTACGGGCAAAAAGGAGATCAAAGCTCCGTCGAGCTATCGCGATGGCAACGGAAAGACACTCCGGTTGACAGGCTGCACAGGGCACAATCTCAAAAATGTCACATTAAGTTTGCCGTTAGGTAAACTCGTGTGTGTTGCCGGTGTGTCGGGAAGCGGAAAATCCAGCCTTATCAATGGTACGTTACAGCCCATTTTAAGCAAGCATTTCTATCGTTCAGCTCAAGATCCGTTGCCTTATAAAGAGATCACAGGCATTGAAAATATCGATAAAGTTGTCACGGTCGATCAATCTCCATTGGGTAAATCGCCACGTTCAAATCCGGCTACATATACCGGAGTTTTTACCGACATACGTAATCTTTTCGTAAACCTTCCGGAGGCAAAAATAAGGGGATATAAACCCGGTAGATTCTCTTTTAACATGGCTGGCGGAAGATGCGAGGCTTGCAATGGCAACGGATATAAAATAGTCGAGATGAATTTCCTTCCTGACGTGCTTGTGCCATGTGAAGTGTGCGGCGGTAAAAGATACAATCGAGAGACTCTTGAGGTGAGATTCAAGGGCAAATCAATCGCTGATGTGCTTGACATGACAATAAACCAGGCGGTGGAATTTTTCGCGGGAATACCGAATATCTTGAAAAAAATAAAGGTGCTTCAGGATATCGGCTTAGGATATATTAAGCTTGGGCAGCCATCAAGCACTTTGTCCGGAGGAGAAAATCAGCGAGTGAAATTGGCAACCGAATTGGCTAAACGTGACACCGGAAACACTCTGTTTATACTTGACGAACCCACCACAGGCCTACATTTCGAAGATATAAATGTGCTTATGGATGTTTTGAATCGTTTGGTAGATCGAGGCAATACAGTGCTCGTTATTGAACACAATCTTGATGTACTCAAATGTGCCGATTATATAATCGACATGGGACCGGAAGGGGGTAGCAGAGGTGGCGAAATTATGGCGGCAGGAACGCCAAGGGAGATTATGAATGGAACTTCTCCCACCGCAAAATATCTCTGCGAAGAACTTAAATAGGAGATCATATTTCTATCATTAAATTTTAATGAGGCGAGTATTGAAGCTCGCCTCATTTTTTTGCATAAGCAAGGAAAATGTTATGTTGCATGGCGAAATCATGTCTGAATAAAAATCGCGTCCAACCTCCAATAAAATGAAAATACAGCAAAGAAAAACTGCTATAAAACATATAAAATAATTTGTTTTTTTTGCGTTTTCCCTATGGTGAGTTAAAATTTATTTAATCTCCATAGAATAAGGGCTTTAACTGTTAAAGTCGGATAAAATAGAAATCTTTTCTTTATTTGCAAGTGTTTTACAAGAAAACAATAAAAATCTCTGAGAGAAGAGAATTTATAAATTCAAATAATTTGCAATATTAAATTATTTAGTAATTCTAACTGGAGATGTTAATTTTGCAAATTGCGAAAACTAAACACACTGATAAATTCACACTGATCTTTAATTCATTTTTGTAAATCAACCAATCGTAATTTTCGAAATCGTAGCTTTCGATTCTATCTGCAAATACCTGTTTCTAAATCCAAATGACAGGCGTTATAACTTATAAACTCTCAGCGTATCACGCTAATTCCCATATACATTAATTACTATAATTAAAGTGAAGCTTTATTTGCATCATCAATTTGCCGGATTAGCATGACCATTAATACACATTGCTTAGTATAACGTATTAATTGTCATAGATATTACGTGATAGTTCTAAACTGATGCTTTATTATGTATTAGCCATTTGCATCTGTAAATGTAAACCACCGGCTGATACTATTAACAAAACAAACCAGTCTATTTGCATATTGAAATTTGCAATTTACAAATTAATTAGTTACATTTGCACATTCTTAATTGCAAAACGAAACAGCTAATGGACATTCCATCTCGCATAAAATTATTTCTGGATTCGACAGGAATTCAAAATTCACAGTTCGCAGATACGTGTGGAATCCCTCGTCCTTCTCTCTCTCAACTGCTTAATGGGCGCAATAAGAAAGTGAGCGATGAAGTTATTGGAAAAATCCATGACGCCTATCCTAATCTTTCTGTGCTGTGGTTGCTTTTTGGCGAGGGGGATATGCTGAATTCCGGAAATATTGAAACCTCAGAGCGTCAAAATGAGGATTTATCCCCTATTTCTCCGTTTGAAAATACTGATTTTGAAGATGTTGAAATTAAGGAATCTGATTTTTCATCTGTAAACAAAAAAGATGCAAATAGAAATTTGCACAATAATGATCCGGGATTTGGGGGCTTGCCTGAGGAAATCCCGGTTCAAAGGGTCTCTCCGGTGGTTCAGGACACTCATGCAGCTCAGATTTCCATAAAAGCTGACAACAACCGGCGAGTCACATCTATTATGGTGTTCTATTCCGACAATAGCTTTGAAACTTTTGTTCCCCAGAACAAGAAATCGATTTAATATTCGTAACTTTGTGGAATAATTTTTGTCCCCAAAATTCTATGACACCTAAAAAATACATCATGGATTTTGAGGTGGTGAAAAATGAAAAACTTCACGACCTCTACACCCTGCTTATTTTGACTCCGGTCGATAAAGAACTGCCTGAAATTTTGCCGGGGCAGTTTGTGCAAGTAGCAATCGACAACAGTAAAGCCACTTTCTTGCGCCGCCCTATTTCGGTTAATTTTGTAGACAAAGGCAAGAACCACCTTTGGCTTCTCGTTAGAAAGGCGGGTGATGGCACCGCTGCGTTGATGGCAAAAAACAAGGGCGATATCGTCAACCTGATTTTGCCTCTTGGAAATTCATTCCATGTTCCCTCTCCGGAATCTCGCGTGCTTCTTGTCGGCGGCGGCGTCGGCGTTGCTCCGATGTTATATTGGGGCGCCAAGTTGAAGAATTCCGGTATAAATCCTGAATTTCTTTTAGGAGCCCGTTCTGCCAAAGACGTGCTCGAACTTCGGGAATTTGAATCAATCGGTAAGACGCACATCTCAACGGAGGATGGCTCGCTGGGTGAAGCCGGACTCGTGACGACAAACAGCGTGCTCTCTCAGAAATGGGATATCATATATTGCTGCGGACCCGCACCAATGATGAAGGCTGTTGCCAAAGTCGCGGCACAAATAGGAGCTTCGTGTGAAGTCTCATTAGAAAACATGATGGCATGCGGATTGGGCGCTTGTCTTTGCTGCGTGGAAAAGACAGTAAAGGGAAATGTGTGTGTATGTACTGAAGGACCAATTTTTAATACAGATCAATTGACATGGCAAATTTGAATGTTGCAATCGGAAGCTTAAACCTTAAGAATCCTGTGCTGACAGCATCAGGAACATTTGGATATGGTGAAGAATTTGCCGACTTCATAGACCTCGGCAAGCTCGGCGGTTTTATTATAAAAGGAACGACCCTTGAACATCGAGAAGGCAATCCCTATCCGCGCATGGTAGAGACTCCGTCGGGAATGCTCAACGCCGTAGGATTGCAAAACAAGGGGGTGGATTATTTTATAGAGAATATATATCCGCGTATTAAAGACGTGGACTCTCAGGTGATCGTGAATGTGTCAGGAGCATCAATCGATGACTACGTGAAGGTATGTGAGAAGCTCAACGATCTTGACAGAATAAATGCCATTGAAGTCAACATCTCATGCCCGAATGTAAAACAAGGCGGCATGGCTTTTGGCACCACTTGCGAAGGTGCTGCCCAGGTCACGGAGGCTGTGAGAAAAGCCTATAAGAAAACCGTCATAGTAAAGCTATCGCCAAACGTCACTTCGATTGTCGACATAGCGAAGTCGGTTGAAGATGCCGGAGCCGATTCTGTGTCTCTTATAAACACCCTGCTTGGAATGGCTATTGATGTAGAAAGACGCCGCCCCTATCTGTCGACAGTCACCGGAGGACTTTCCGGCCCTGCTGTGCGCCCTGTTGCGGTGAGAATGGTATGGCAGGTCGCTCACGCTGTGAAAATCCCTGTAATAGGGCTTGGAGGCATAATGAACGGTCGCGATGCGTTGGAGTTCATTATGGCAGGAGCCACTGCGGTGGAGATTGGCACCGCCAACTTCATCGATCCCTCTATAACGACAAAAGTCATCGACTATATCGATGACTTCTGCATGCGCCATGGCGTCGCTGACATCAGCGAGCTCAGGGGCATAATTTGATTTCCTATTTTTGAAAATATTTTTCTACAAGTTTTTGGTACTCGTCGGTCTTTTTAAGGTCGACGAGCCATTTATTTATACTGTCGGCTAATTCAGTTTGATTCTTGCCGGTTATCCATGATTGGAACTGGGTAAATGAGATATTGGTACTGATATCCACATTAGGGTATTCCTTCGCCAACTCGCGTGCTACACGCTCATTGACCACCGCATTGTTTATCTCCCCGAGCGCAGTCATAATGAAAAGCTGTTCCGCTCCATATTCATCTTCGTGCTTCACATGGATGTCGCTTCCTATCTCTTTTGCGAGATTATTGATGCGGCTCTCAATCGACGAGCCATTAACCACCCAAAGTGTGTCATCGGCGAGATCGAGTTGCGATTTTATCTTGACACGCCCGTTTTCGTCCTTCCGTTGTACAAGCACCTGTTTGTCGAGCAACACCGGCTCCAGAAGCGTGTATTGTTCTTTAAGCTCGGTTGTGGTCGGAACATCGGCTACCAGGAGGTCATATTTTCCTGAAGCTACTTTTTCCAGAGGCTTGGATACTGCTGTGACGGGATGATATTTGAACACTATTCCGTGATCACGTGCAAGTAGTCGCAGCAAGTCGTAATTATACCCGCCCAATGTGTCGTCATATTGATAGAATGACAGCGGAGAATACTCAAGCGCCACATCGATGGTGTCGCCTCCTGACTCTTCGGTTTCGATTGTCGATGCTCCTCGCGCGCAGTTACCGAGAGT
Organism: uncultured Muribaculum sp.; assembly: GCA_910589555.1. Taxonomy (GTDB): domain Bacteria; phylum Bacteroidota; class Bacteroidia; order Bacteroidales; family Muribaculaceae; genus Muribaculum. The sequence continues at coordinate 14,098 of CAJUTE010000003.1, read as the reverse complement.
ATACATAAGCGCCAGTGCGGCGCCAAGGCCTCCGAGCAGAGGCAGTGTGTTTTTTTTGCGAGGCAGTTCTTGTGCCATATATGTTTTATGTTTAGTTTGCGAAATCGATAGAAAGCCCTATCTGGAATCGTCGCGGATTTATAGGGTAATGCGGCATTGAGAAATAGTTGTCTCCTGTCAGCCCTTGGTTGACATGGCTGAACAGAACGTAGAATCGCGTCTTGCTCAATTTCATGTTGGCATAGGCATTGACTACAGGATAATTTCCACAAAGTATATCGCGTTGATTATAGAATGTCATTGTGGCGGGTTGGTATGTCACCGATTTGTAGCGGGTGTAGTAGTTGCAATCCATCCCAAATTGAACATCAAGAACTCGCGCCACTTTGAATTTGACATACATATTGCTGTAAATCGCCAATTTGGGCAGCGGCAATGATACTTCGTCTGATGTTACCTGATAGGTCACTCTGTTTTCCCAGTTAAAAGCCCTGAGTCTTAAATCCTGGTTGAGCGTGGCACTGAACACCTGAACGCTACCTCCGTTTTGTGTAGGCAGTGATTCCGGATTGAAATACACAAGATTCTGTATATTTTCCGCTCCCACATTCAAGCTTGTCCCGGTGTGTGGGACATTCAGAATTCCACCAAAACGGAATGAACGCGTTTTGCCAAACTTATTGTCCCAAATGAAATGATTTGACACATATTGCTTCAACAGATATGGTACCTCTTCATTTTTGAAATGGCCGTAGCCGGTTATTCCCACTGAGTCGCCAAGCAGCTTGAATCGTGTCGAGATTTTGCCACGTATATCCATGTCGCCTATTACCGAACCTATCAAGCCAAACTTCGCTGTTGCTCCATAAGTGAGTATGCTACCCATGTTCTTCGACAGCTCCCCTCCTACCCAAAACAGGTTTTCTGTCTTTTTGGATGGTATTTTGTTGACAGGATATGGAGTAAGCCCTTCAGGAATTTCAGGGAGCCGGTCAAGCGTGTCGGCAGTCTGCTTGTAGTTTCGTATCTCATGGGTGGCAAATGCCGTAAGTCCGAATTTGGCAAACTTATTGAATTCTTCCAGCAGTGTCACGCCAACGGTATTGGAGAGCGACCAATAATTTGTTCTGTCATCGGTTTCCTCAAGATTCAGATACGTGTTTTTCCAGAAATCCTTATCGGCAGCCGTGTCCTTGAATATATGCTTGTCGGTTTGATAATTTAAAATCCAGTGGAAGCTCGACACCGGCACAAAGGTGCTCACCGTTGTTGTGTCATCAACTTCCTCTTCCTTCCAGAATCCCACCTTATAAGCGTGCGACATATAAAATTCACCTCCCACTATTTTAGAATGGGCTCCGGTCAGATTGGTAGGGATCGCTTTTGGCTCAATTGAAGTCTGTCCACCTTGTAACTGCGCCGGGTCAGTTATATATAGGTCATTCGTGATACCGCCGTTGTTCTTCCCAAGCGTGTTCCAATGACTGTAAAACGCCTGCATCTCGTAACGGTCCCCTATGTATGATCCGGAGAGTCCCCAGTTCAACGCTTTTGTTGCCTGATAGTCATAACAACCCTTGGAATATAAGTAATCCACAAACGCCCCTATCTGAGCCTGCTTGTTTATATTGCCGGAGAATGTAGCCTCAAGACGATCCTGTGAATTAAGTTTGCCGCCGCTGGTATTATATGAGAGAAAAGTGACAGGTATCCTTGAATTGAAGAAGCGGACTTTCCCAAATGTCGGAAGCCACGCATTCAGCGCATCTTTAAAGAAGAATTGGCTCATAGGCTGTCTGTCAAAAAATATCAGCGTCTCTCCCGGACCGCCTAAAGTACCGGTGGTGGCATAAGCGGGCTCTATTGTCGCGGGAACAGAGCGCTGCCCGTAATTTTCAGGCAACGTATCTACAGCCACAAATTCTCGCCCGCCCAATGGCTTGGTGAGTTTCCACGAATAAATCTCTTGCTTTACATCCTCAGCCTTGGTCTCCCCGACGAGGTTGCAAGCGAATACCGTGCATAAACTTCCTAATATAACAATTCGTTTCATATTCTCTGCAAAGATAGCGATTTATTGGATAGGCATCAAAAATTAAGGGCAGTTATTGTTTGTCAGCAGCGGTATATAATCTGCCGTGTTGCTTGCCGCTGCTTACTATAACAATCGAGAGGGAAAATGCATGAACATCTCCCCTCTCGATTTTTGATTATTATTCGGTTTAAATGATTATTTAATCTTCAAGATAGTAGACTATTGTTGACACCACACGCACCTTCTTTATGTAGGGTGTGCTGGAATCGCTGTCGTCAATTGAGAACTGACCCTGTGAAGCTGTCTTTATTTTGCCTACGCGGCTTTCGCTGTCGGCTGCAAATTGATCGGCTGCCGCACGGGCGTTTTTGGTGGCTTCAGCTATCATCTCCGGCTTGATGGAGTTAAGACCTGTGAATTGATAGTTGATATAGGAATTGGAAAATGCCACACCTTCCTTGAGCAATTCTGACTGACGGTTGAGCAATTCCCTTACCTTGCTCACCTGCTTGGTTGTGACTGTGACCGTGCAATTTATTGAATAATTGTAGGCAAAGGAGTCTGAGCGATAACGGTTGGAGGTGGCATCATAAGTGTCAGGCGGATTAACGGAAATCTCATCAGAACTAATTCCGTTGGATGTCAAGAACTTTACTATTATATCATTGTTCTTGCTCACCTGGTCATAGATGTTCTGGAGATTATTACCGGCAAGACTGTATGTTATAGGCCATGTCACCAAATCAGCAGGCACCTCTCTCTCGGCAAGTCCTCTTACCGTAACTATTCGGTCGCGATAGGCGATATTGTCGATCCCTGTTTTTATACAAATGCCCAAAATCACAATGCCAAGCGCAATTAATAATGCCGGCATAAGCTTCCCTAAATTCTTCATAAGTAAATGTCGTTATTGTTAAATTAATTTGGTTTATTAAAAATAACATTCGGAGCTTATAAGTAGTTGTGCGGTACAACAATTTAACGCACCTTTGCAATGAAACGAAGTTAAAGCTGTCTCAGTTCTCCGGTCAGCGAGTCGATCACGTAACCTTTCACCACTACATCCTCCGGAACCAGTGGATGCTTTGACACAAGATCAACGGTTTCATGCACCGCGTCGTCGGTGTTTTCAAAACCATGCAGCCACCCTTTCAAGTCTATACCGCAGTGCATCATCAGCGATATGTGCTCTTCCGATATTCCACGTTCTCTCATTAGATGGAGCATTTCATCGGCATCCATTCCTTGCACTCCGCATCCGGTATGACCGATGACCATTATCTCCTTCACCCCGAGTTCATAGACTGCCACAAGGATACTGCGCATCGTGGAGTCAAAAGGATTGGTTATCACCCCGCCGGCATTTTTGATTATTTTGACATCGCCATTTTTAAAGCCGAGCGCGGCCGGGAGCAGTTCAACAAGCCTTGTGTCCATACAGGTCACAATCGCAATCTTTTTATCAGGAAACTTGCTTGTTATAAAGCGTTCATACTCCTTGTTCTCAACAAATTTTTTATTGTACTTTAATATCTCGTCGATCATTTCAGTAAAGCTATAAGATTTATTTACAAAAATAGGAAACACTTATCTAATTAGCAAATTTTTCTATCCTGTGTCCGACTACATCAGTTTCTGTCATTTTATTTAGCTATCTTTGTAAAAAATACAATCATTTATTACACCTAAACATTATGCCAATGAAAAGAAATTTGTTGCTGATTCTATCATTATTCATGTACATTTGCGGATATTGTGAAAATTATCCCTATCGCAGCGATGTGCTGTGGGTGACAGTTCCGGATCATGCTGACTGGATTTACAAAACAGGAGAAAATCCCAAAATTCAGGTGCAGCTTTATAAATACGGTATTCCGGTAGATGATGTCACGCTGAAATATGAAATCGGAGGCGATATGATGCCTGCTGATGCCACGGGAACTACGACACTGAAAAACGGAGTTGCTGAAATTAAAATGGGCACAATGAAGACTCCCGGATTCAGAGACTGCCGTCTTACGGCAACTGTCGATGGAGCGACTTACCGTCATCACGTGAAAGTAGGTTTCTCGCCCGAGAAGATACTGCCTTATACGCAGATGCCTGATGATTTCGACAATTTTTGGCAGCGCAACAAAGATGAGCTTGCCAAAGTGCCGCTAAGTTATACAATGACTCCGGCTCCGCAATATTCTACCGACAAAATGGACTGCTATCTTGTGAAACTGACTGTTTCACGTCAAGGTCAATCAATATATGGATACCTTTCAATGCCTAAAAATGCAAAACCGGGATCATGCCCTATTGTTCTTTGTCCTCCAGGAGCCGGAATAAAGACAATCAAAGAACCGTTGCGCCACAAATATTACGGCGAGAACGGGTGCCTGCGTTTTGAAATGGAGATTCACGGATTGAATCCAGAAATGAGCGAACAGCAATTTCAGGAGATCAGCAAAGCCTTTGGTGGAAGAGAAAACGGATATCTGCAAAATGGCCTTGACAATAAGGACAACTATTACATGAAACGTGTGTATATGGCTTGCGTACGCGCCATTGATTTCTTGACATCTTTGCCAGAATGGGACGGCAAGAATGTGGCTGTTCAAGGTGGAAGCCAGGGAGGCGCTCTTGCTATCGTTACGGCAGGGCTTGACCCAAGAGTGACTTTGTGCGTGGCAAATCATCCTGCATTGAGCGATATGGCAGGTTATAAGGCAGGACGAGCCGGAGGCTATCCGCATTTCTTCAATACTCCGGGAATGGATACTCCTGACAAACTTAAAACTATGGCTTATTATGATGTTGTGAACTTTGCTAAGAAACTGACTGTGCCCACCTACATCACATGGGGATATAATGATAATACCTGTCCTCCCACTACCAGCTATGCCGTTTACAATGTGATTACCGCACCCAAAGAGGCTCTGATCACACCGATAAATGAACACTGGACATCGGATGCCACTGAACGTGGTCAGTTGGACTGGATACTAAACCATATTAATAAGTAATATTGATTACAACCAACTAATGATTGTCGCCGCCGGAAGATGAGATTGCTTTCGGCGGCGATAGTATTTATACGCCACAACACTCTTCTTTACTGTCATTTTTTCTCTTGCTTTTATGTTTCTGAAGAGTTAATGTGTCAAAAAAAATGGTTTGTCGCATAATCTTTTTTGCCTCTCCGATTGTTATAAGCCCGGATTATTAATGAAGCATAAATGATAGAAGTGAGGTCAAAATTTCGGCAAATCACTTTTTTTATGTACTTTTGCTGAAATTTTTTCTTGAAATGAAGAATATTTTATTGCGCAGCATTTCTGGTGCAATCTATGTGGGACTGATTGTTGGCGGTATTCTTGCCGGCAAATGGTCATTTTTAGCTTTATGCGCGTTGCTCTCGGGACTGGGCATTGTGGAACTGAATCATCTCCATTCCTCAAATCGTCGTAACTTCTCTCAGACAGCGATTGACACAATAGGCGGAATTATACTGGTTGCCGGAACATGGCAGGCAATATTCTTTAATTCGCGGTATATTCTCGCTGCATATCTGCTCTACATCATCAGCCGCATGGTATTTCAGTTATACCGCACCGGAGAAACTCCGATGAGAGATTTGGCATATTCGATGCTCGGACAGATGTATGTGGCTCTCCCCTTGGCTTTGTCGATGTTCATTTATGCCTATTCTCCGGCAATTGTCCTGTCGATGTTCATCTTTATATGGCTTAATGACACCGGAGCGTTTGTGGTTGGAAGTTTACTCGGCAAGCATCGTCTATTCCCGCGGCTTTCACCCAAGAAGTCTTGGGAAGGATTCTGGGGTGGATTGACGATATGCGTGATTGCAGCGATAATGATCGAGACATTCCTTCCCGATTTCTTCACTGCGATGAATATGCTTCAGGCTATAATATTCTCATTGGTAGCAGTTGTCTTCTCGACGTGGGGCGACTTGATTGAATCAATGTTCAAACGCAACTTTGATGTCAAGGATTCCGGCCACCTCATTCCGGGACATGGCGGCATTCTTGACCGCATCGACTCACTTTTGTTAGTGATACCGGCAACACTATGCTATTTAATTTTAATCGGATAATAAATAAACAATATAAAAAATTTACACATGAGCGATCAACGATACAACTTACGCGGAGTTTCCGCATCTAAAGAAGATGTGCATAACGCCATTAAGAATGTTGACAAAGGTATATTTCCGAAAGCTTTTTGTAAAATAATCCCCGACTATCTTGGCGGCGATCCGGAGTATTGCAACATCATGCATGCTGACGGAGCCGGAACAAAGTCATCTCTGGCTTACATGTACTGGAAAGAGACCGGGGACCTTTCTGTCTGGAAAGGCATAGCTCAAGATGCGCTTATAATGAATATTGATGACTTGCTATGTGTTGGAGCAACCGATAATATTCTTGTAAGCTCTACAATAGGTCGCAATAAAATGCTTATCAGCGGTGATGTGATCGCAGCCATTATAAACGGAACTGAGGAACTTCTCGCTGAACTTCGTGAGATGGGTGTAACAATATACAGCACCGGTGGCGAAACTGCCGATGTGGGCGATCTCGTTCGCACGATAATCGTTGACAGTACTGTCACTTGCCGCATGAAGCGTAGTGATGTGATTGATAATGCCAATATAAAAGGCGGTGATGTGATTGTGGGTCTCGCAAGCTACGGAACTGCTGCCTATGAAAAGGAATATAATGGCGGAATGGGATCAAATGGATTGACCTCGGCTCGCCATGACGTTTTCGACCATTCACTTGCCGAAAAATACCCCGAAAGCTATGACGCCGCCGTTCCTGAAGAGCTCGTATATTCCGGCTCGATGAAACTGCTCGACAATGTTGAGGGCACTCCGCTTAATGCCGGCAAGCTCGTATTGTCGCCCACTCGTACTTATGCTCCCGTCATAAAGAAATTGCTCGATGAAATGCGTTCCGACATTCATGGCATGGTTCACTGTTCAGGTGGCGCTCAGACTAAGGTAATGCATTTTGTCACTGACAAACACGTGATTAAAGACAATCTCTTCCCTGTTCCTCCATTGTTTGACATGATACAGCGTGAATCAGGAACCGACTGGAAAGAGATGTATAAAGTATTCAACATGGGTCATCGCATGGAGATCTACCTGTCGCCCGACAAAGCGGCAAAAGTGATTGAAATATCGGAATCCATGGGCATACCGGCTCGTATTGTAGGACGTGTGGAAGATGCTGATTCCAACAAGCTTACAATCATTTCGGAAAAAGGCACTTTTGAATACTGATCACACACATTTTAATAAACAAAACCTAACATACACATAATGAATAAATTCAGATGGTTCGCAATCCTTTTCACAGTGGCAATAGCTTTGACTGTCGCTTGCTGTAAAGGGAAAAGCGGCTCATCATCGGCAAGCAGTGGAAAATTTCCTGACACCTTGCGTGTAGGCACTCTCTACAGCCCTACCTCCTACTTCATATATCGTGAAGAAAAAATGGGGTATGACTATGAGTTGATCAACAATTTCTGCGAGTCAAAGGGAATGGCGATGGATCTGGTCGTAGCACCGAATCTGTCGACACTGCTTGCCATGGTGAAAAACGGCGAAATAGATGTTGCCGCCTATGAAATTCCACTTACTGCCGAATATAAGGACAAAATAATACCTTGTGGCCCGGAAAACATATCTCATCAGGTATTGGTACAGCCTAAATCGGTCGATTCTCTCATCACTGACGTGACACAGCTTGTGGGCAAGGAGATATATGTGGAAAAGGACTCAAAGTATCAGCATCGCCTCGCCAACCTCAATGATGAGCTTGGCGGCGGCATCACAATCCATACTGTCGATATTGACACCTTGATAACTGAGGATATGATCGAGATGGTAAGTTCAGGAAAAATACCTTTGACGGTGATAGACTCGGATGTTGCCCAGATTAACAAAACCTACTACAACGCGCTTGACATTAGCCTTGAGATCAGCTTCCCCCAAAGAGCATCATGGGGCGTGAGTCCAAGAATGTCATGGCTCGCTGACTCTATCGACAGCTGGATTGCCGGAAACGCGCCTAAAGACGAGCAGGAAAATCTGATGAAGCGCTATTTTGAACTCAGCAAAGGTGGCTATAACTATCAGATAGATCTGTCGAAAGGAGCAATGTCAAAATATGACAACCTATTCAAGAAATATGCCAAGGAGATTGATTGGGACTGGAGGCTTCTTGCTTCACAGTCATTTGCTGAAAGCAACTTCAACCCCAATGCCAGGTCGTGGGCAGGCGCTCGCGGACTTATGCAGATCATGCCACGCACGGCTAAAGGATATGGGCTCTCGGCTAAGGCGATGAATAATCCTGAGGCGAGCATAAAAACCTCAGTGAAAATCCTGAAGGATCTCGACAAGTGGCTTTCAAAACATGTAAGCGACCCCGAGGAACGTAAAAAATTTGTACTTGCCGCTTACAATGTGGGAATAGCCCATGTATATGACGGCATCGCGTTGGCAAAGAAATATGGCAAAGACCCTACCAAATGGAAAGATAATGTCGAGCAGATGATTTTGTTGAAATCAGATGCTAAATATTACAATGATCCGGTGGTCAAATTCGGATATGCCCGTGGTAAGGAACCTGTGGGATATGTGAAAAAGATTCTAAATGTATATGATCAGGCAAGGAAGCAAATCCCTGCATAATATTAACCTAACCCCATTTTATTAATTATGAGAAAGAAATATTTAAGTGTGGCTATCGTATTAGCGTTATGCGGTTCAATGCTCACAACTTCATGTATCGGAAATTTTGCCTTGACCAACAAGTTGCTTGCTTGGAATAAGACTATCAGCAATAAATTCGTAAATGAGCTTGTATTCTTTGCATTCTGGATCATTCCGGTATATGAGGTCTCAGCTCTTGCCGATGTCATTGTATTCAACAGCATTGAATTCTGGAGCGGAAACAATCCTATCGCTTGTGGCACTAAGGTGATCGAAGGACAGGACGGAAAGTACCTCGTGAAATGCGATAAGAATGGATACACCATCACAAGCGAGAATGACAACAGTGTCGTGCATCTTGACTTTGACAGCAACGATTCATCCTGGAGCGTGAGAGTTAATGACAGCGACAGCTACAAGCTGATGACTTTCATCGATGACACCCATGTGGAAATGCTCACCCCCGATGGCAGCATGCAGATGGTGGAATTGTCGCAGGATGGCGTCTTTGCATATCAGCAGATGGCGGTGGCTAATGCATTTATGGCTGCCCGTTGATGAAACAGGCGTTAAAATATTGGATGATGGCAACCTTAGCGTTGCCATTATCTGCTTATAGCGATGAGCTCCCGAAGCTTGCAAAGCCGGTGGACATACCCATACTGCTGAGCGGAAATTTCGGTGAATTGCGCAGCAACCATTTCCATTCAGGAATCGACATAAAGACTCAGGGCAGAACCGGACTCCCGATATATGCCGCTGAAGACGGATATGTGTCGCGAGTTACGGTTTCTCCATGGGGATTCGGCAGAGCCATATATGTCACCCATCCCTCATTGGGCATCACCACCGTTTACGGACACCTGCTTTCGTTCTCACCTAAAATTGACGCTCCGGTGCGTGACAGGCAATATGCCGGCGAGACATTCTCGATTGATCTTGAGTTTGCTCCCGGTGAGATTCCGGTGAAACGCGGTGAGAAAATAGCGCTCAGTGGGAATTCCGGTTCCTCCGGAGGTCCGCATCTCCACATGGATGTGCGCGACACGGCAACCGGTGAGACTATGGATCCGCTCCCCTATTATAAAGAATACATAAAGGATACCGTCGCTCCTGAAGTCCGGTCCATAGCCTTATATCAAGAAGATGGCTTCGGGACTGTCAGCAATGCTCCCGACACACGCGTGTCTGCAAAATTCTCACAACCGTTTGTGGCATGGGGAAAAGTTATTCCGGCAATAAAGGCTTATGATAAGATGTCAAACACGACCAATATATACGGCGTTAAGAAGTTATCGCTGGATGTGGACGGCACGACCGTTTATTCACGTGTGATTGACAAGTATGATTTCAACGACACACGGGCTATAAATACTCTTGTGGATTATTCGGGAGGAGTGAGAAATAATTCCTGGATGATGTGGACCAAAGTTCCTGAGTCAAATCCGTTGTCGGGGATGATCGCAGCCGATAATAACGGAGTGATCAATATCGACGAAGAACGTGATTATAAATGTGAATGGACATTGACCGATGAGCATGGCAACACCACACGACTTCCGTTCACGATAAGAGGCAAAAGAATGCCGATCAAGGAAACCGGTTATGTAGGCGATCTATTGTTCTATGATGGCAAAAACACCATACATAAAGATGGAATAAGTGTGACCTTTAAGCCACACACATTCTACGACAATGTAGACTTCACGCTGGAGCAAACCCCTTCACCGGAATATCTTTCACCGGTCTACAGCATAGGCACCGCTTCAATTCCGGTATCGGGAGAATATATGGTAGAGGTTAGGTCAGATGACGCATGGGGCATGAATCCTGAAAAACTTGTATTCGTAAGAATAAACGGGAAACGAAGGAATCGTGTTGACTCAAAATATGAAAACGGGGTTCTCACAGCGACCCCCTCGGCATTGGGAAAATTTGCCGTGTCTGTCGACACGGTTGCTCCTGTCATAACTCCGGAAATGCCTGCCAAATGGGGTGTGAGAGGCAAGATAAGCATGATCATACGCGATAATTTGAGCGGTGTAAAGTCATATATAGGCAAGATTGACGGAAAATTCGCACTGTTTGAACTTGATGGCAAAACCGGGCGATTGAGCTTCGTAATGGACGCCTCCCGTTTCGCCAAAGGCACACGCCATGAGCTTGAAGTCGTGGTCACAGATAATTGCGGCAACGCTGCCACATACAAAAATGCCTTCAAATGGTGAATATCTACAATTAATTACTATAATTCGCATAAATTATACCAAGAAATTTCCCCTCACATTTGGTATTGAATTTTCAAACTGTTATCTTTGCGATACACGAAATATAATTCAACCAAAACATATAATACCATTATGGAGAATGAAGAATTGATGAAAGTAGTTACTGAAAAAGCCAATCTTTGGCTTGGAAATGGCTACGATGAAGAGACAAAAACCGAAGTAAAACGCATGCTTGAGGCTGAAGATAAGTCAGAATTGATTGATTCTTTCTATCGCGATCTCGAATTCGGAACCGGCGGTCTGCGTGGAATTATGGGCGCAGGATCCAACCGCATGAACAAATATACAGTGGGCGCGGCTACTCAGGGTCTCGCCAATTATCTGAAAGTTGCATTCAAGGAACTTCCGGAAATCTCAGTTGTTGTGGGCCACGACGTGAGAAACAACAGCCGTTTCTTCGCGGAAACTGTTGCCGATATATTCTCAGCCAACGGAATCAAGGTTTATCTGTTTGACAGCTTCCGTCCTACTCCGGAATTGTCTTATGCTATCCGACTGCTTGGATGCCAGAGTGGTGTTAATATCACTGCATCACACAATCCGAAAGAGTATAACGGATATAAGGCATATTGGGCTGACGGCGCTCAGATCATATCCCCCCATGACGTCAACATCATTGACTATGTAAACAAGATCAGCGGCGTGGACGAAATCAAGTTTGAGGGTGATAAGTCTAAGATCCAGATCATCGGAAGAGATGTGGATGAGAAATTCCTTGCTGAGATCAAAGGTTTGCAATTAAGCCCCGAGGCAGTAAAACAATACCACGATCTTAAGATAGTATACACTCCTATTCACGGAACAGGTGTTCATTTGATTCCGGAGTCACTGCGCAACTACGGTTTCACCAACATCATTAATGTACCTGAACAGGATGTGACAAGCGGCGACTTCCCTACCGTAGTATCACCCAATCCCGAAGTTCCTTCGGCAATGGCAATGGCTATCGCAAAGGCTAAAGAGGTAAATGCTGATCTTATTCTTGCCTCTGACCCCGATGCCGACCGCATAGGATGTGTGCTTCGTGATGACAATGGAGAGTATGTGCTCATCAATGGAAATCAGATTGTGATGATTCTGTTGAACTACATCATGACACGTAATAAGGAACTCGGCAAAATCACCGGCAAGGAGTATATCGTCAAGACTATCGTGACAACAGAGACCATCAAGTCTATCGCTGATCAGAATGGCTTCAAAATGTATGACTGCTACACCGGCTTCAAATGGATTGCAGCTGTGATACGCGAAAACGAAGGCATCGGTCGCTATCTTGGCGGTGGCGAAGAAAGCTATGGATTCCTTGCTGAAGAATTCTGCCGTGATAAAGACGCTGTATCGGCAATCTCATTGATGGCAGAAGCTCTCGCCTGGGCTAAGACCAAGAACATGAACTTCCTGCAGATGCTTCAGGATATCTATATCAAGTATGGCTACTCTCACGAAGCCGGAGTGTCATTGGTGAGAAAAGGAAAGTCAGGAGCTGAAGAGATTATCGCTATAATGAAGGAATTCCGTGCCAATCCTCCCAAGCAACTTGGCGGAAGCGATGTCGTGCTCGTGAAAGACTACATCGATCTTAATTGCAAGAATCTCAAGACTGGCGAAGTGACAAAGATGGACTTCCCCACCACAAGCAATGTGCTTCAATATTTCACTGAGGATGGCACTAAGGTATCTGTGCGTCCGTCAGGAACTGAGCCTAAGATTAAATTCTACATCGAGGTGAAGGGTGTCATGAAAACAAATGCTGACTACCAGAAAGCCAACGATGAGGCAAACGCCAAGATTGAAGCTATCAAGAAAGATCTTGGTATCGACTAATCTACAGATTATAACGCTTATTGATGAAGAGTCGGGAGAAAATCCCGGTTCTTCATCTTTTTAAATCAGGATATGGAAGTTATATACGAGGATAATCATCTGCTTATAGTAAATAAAGTTCCCGGAGAGATCGTGCAAGGGGATAAAACCGGAGATCGACCGTTGGTAGAGGAACTCAAAGAGTGGCTGAAAGTAAAATACAATAAACCCGGAAATGTGTTTTGCGGCGTAGTGCACAGACTTGACCGACCGGTTGGCGGACTGGTCATCTTCGCAAAGACCTCCAAGGCATTGGCTCGGTTGAATGAAATGTTTCGAAACGGAGAGGTGAAAAAAACATACTGGGCAATAACCCGCAATGCTCCTCCAAAACAAGAAGACACTCTTACCCACTATATCACGTCGGTAGAACGCAACAATAAGTCGTATGCATCGCCGATTGAAAAAAAAGGCTCTCAGAAAGCCATACTCTCCTACCGTCACATAGCTTCTTCAGAACGCTACCATCTGCTTGAAATAAACCTCATGACAGGTAGAAAACATCAGATCAGGGTGCAGCTTTCCTCCATAGGATGTCCCATAAAGGGAGATCTTAAATATGGAGATAAACGAAGCAATCCTGACGGCAGCATATCGCTTATTGCCCACCGAATAGAATTCATCCACCCGGTGAGCGGAAAGGAAATCGATGTTACAGCACCGCTCCCCGATGACAATCTGTGGAAAGCGCTCGCTTCGGGATGCAACGAGTGAATCAACGTAAAAAAGTCATGACCCAAGAATCGGATCATGACTTTCAATATATTAGGAAGAATTGATACTCCCCTTTCAATCTTTAGAATCACTGTTATATGTGGGAAAAATAATTGTTTTGTTCCCGATAGGCTTTAGCTCGGCATCTTGTTTAAAAATCAAATTTTTCAAGAGTCAATGTGCCGAGTTCCTGAAGCTTTGGCACCAAACGACGGAAATGCTCTGACTCCTCATGTTTTTTAAGCGACTTTTCGTCTTTCCATGTTTCACAAATCATTATAACATCGTCGCGGCTGATGCTTGTGAAGGCATCATAAGCTATGCATCCTTCATCTCTTAAAGACGATTCCACAAGTCGCATTGCCACATCAAGAATCTCAGCTTTTTTAGAGCTCTCCTCTATTAATCTATAACTTTCATCGAAGTTACGTAATATTCCAGCCGATCTCAGCCATGAGGTCG
>CAJUTE010000002.1 GCA_910589555.1 uncultured Muribaculum sp. | reverse complement strand
TCGCGACCCTCAGCTTGGAAGGCTGATGCTCTATCAACTGAGCTACTTCCGCAATTGGGAGTGGGCGAAGATGGATTCGAACCACCGAAGGTAAAAACCAGCAGATTTACAGTCTGCCCCATTTGGCCACTCTGGTATTCGCCCTACACAATTAATTCAGGTTAAAAGTATTCACTCTCCCTTTATTTGAGCCTCTTGTCGGATTCGAACCAACGACCCCGAGATTACAAATCACGTGCTCTGGCCAACTGAGCTAAAGAGGCAATTGTGTTTTTGTTTTGCTTTCATAACCCCTTGGAGGTCGAAAGCGGTGCAAAGTTACGCAGGATTTTTATACTATCCAAATTTTTTTCGCCAAAAATTCGTTTTTCATCAAAATTATGTTTCCAACACTCATTTTTGACCCGGACTCTCATGCCCTTTGCGGTTTTACGGCAGCAAAGGTAAGCATTTTTATCTTCATCTGCCAACGTCACTCGGCTTTTTTTTCGTATGTTTGCAAAAGTTCTTTTACAATATCATATTAAGATCGTATGGAAAAAAGCATAATAAGCCGCATCGACGCTCTCAGAGAAAAAATGCGCCAAGCCAATATCGACGCAACGATAATACCGCACTCCGACCCGCATCAGAGTGAGTACATGGCGCCTCACTGGCACCTGAGGGAATTCTTCAGCGGATTCTCAGGATCGGCAGGCACACTCGTGGTCACCGTCGACGACGCAAGGCTGTGGACCGACTCCCGATATTTCCTGCAAGCCGCCGACCAGCTTGAAGGATCATTAATCATATTAATGAAAGACGGACTCCCCTCGACACCGTCAATAAACCAATATCTCACCTCGACGCTGCAACCCGGAGCCTCGGTGGGCATCGACGCGATGACATTCTCGGTCGCAGCCCTCAACCAATTAAAATCCGATCTTGACAAAGCCGGGATATCATTGACCACCGATTTCCATCCCGCCGACGGAATATGGACCGAACGCCCCGACCTCCCCGCCGACAAAGCTTTCATCCATAAAACCGAATATGCCGGAGAGGAAGCCGCGTCTAAGATCAAACGCATATTGAAAGAGGTCGACCAAGCCGGAGCCGGAGCAATATTCATCAGCGCGCTCGATGAAATAGCGTGGCTGCTCAACATCCGCGGCAATGATGTGCGCTACAACCCCGTGGTCACAAGCTTCCTTTTCCTCGCCCCGGAAGGTTCCACGCTATTCGTCGAAGAAGCAAAAATCGACGATGACGTAAAACTCCATCTGTCGCAGCTCGGAATCGACACAAAGCCCTATTCCCGGGCTCTTGAGTTTCTCGAAGCGCTCCCCGCCGACACCCGCGTGCTGGCAGATCCCACCACCTCGCCGGCGATAGTGCCGGTGAAGCTCGCCGGCAGAATGGTCGCAGCGCTATCTCCCGTAAAGCTACCTAAAGCAATCAGAAACGACATCCAGATCGCCGGGCTGCGCAAGGCTATGACCCGCGACGGCGTGGCGCTCGTCAACGCATTCATGGAGATAGAGAGCAGGCTCGCGCAAGGCGACACAATGACCGAGCTGGAAGTGTGCCGCGTCATCACTCGTCACCGCTCCCTCCAGCCGCTATATTTCGACGACAGTTTCGGCACCATCGCAGGCTACCGTGAGCATGGAGCCATAGTTCATTACGAACCCGACGAAGAGTCTGACGCCACACTTGCGCCGGAGGGACTGCTGCTCATCGACTCAGGCGCGCAATATCTCGACGGAACAACCGACATAACCCGCACAATATCGCTCGGCTCACCCACACCCGAGGAATGCCACGACTTCACACTCGTGCTCATGGGGCACATCGACCTCGCCTCTGCGCTGTTCCCCGAAGGCACAAGAGGAGCGCAGCTCGACGTGCTCGCCCGCAGATATCTGTGGCAAGAGGGCAAAACATTCCTTCACGGCACAGGCCACGGGGTGGGACACTTCCTCAACGTGCACGAAGGTCCGCAGAGCATACGCCTGCAAGAAAACCCCGTGGCGCTTCAGCCGGGAATGCTCACATCCAATGAACCGGGACTCTACGTGACCGGAAAATACGGCATCCGCAGCGAAAATCTCGTATTGACCGTTCCGGCGCTCTCCACTCCCGACGGCGGCAACTTCCTCCGCTTCGAGACCGTCACACTGTTCCCCTTCGACACAAATCTCGTCGACACCTCGATGATGACCGACGCGCAGATAAAGTGGCTCAACGACTACCACAAGCATGTCTACGACACCCTGTCGCCTCATCTGAGCGCCGACGCCGCCCAATGGCTTGCCCGCAAAACCGAGCCTGTTATGAAAAACCCCTATAACTTCGACTAAACACTAATAATTACTAAAACATAATGGCTTTAATAAAAAAAGTTAGAGGATTCACTCCTCAGATAGGTAAAAACTGCTACCTCGCCGACAACGCCACCATCATAGGCGACGTTGTGATGGGCGACGACTGCAGCGTGTGGTTCAACACCGTATTGCGCGGCGACGTCAACTCGATACGCATCGGCAACCGCGTCAACATCCAGGACGGCTCGGTGCTCCACACCCTGTATCAGAAATCGACAATAGAGATAGGCAACGACGTGTCAATCGGGCATAATGTCACCATACACGGAGCTAAAATCCACGACTTCGCGCTCGTGGGGATGGGAGCCGTAGTGATGGACGACGCCGTTGTAGGCGAAGGCGCCCTCGTGGCTGCCGGAAGCGTGGTGCTGTCACGCACACAGATAGGTCCCAACGAACTGTGGGGCGGCGCTCCCGCAAAATTCATCAAGATGGTCGACCCTGCGCAAAGCAAGGAAATCAACCAGAAGATAGCCAAAAACTATCTCATGTACTCGACATGGTATGACGCTGAGCTCGACAACGAGCACGCCGTCAAAGACGAAACCGAAGCATAGACAAGCCACTACAAAAATAGCGAGGGCGCGCCTGAATCATATCGGCGTGCCCTCGCTCTCTTATATCAAATCAATTTATGAGTCAGTTTCCGTATTTCTTTGACTGCTCCTTCACGAGGTCGAGATCATCGAAATAATTGATCTTCATCGCTGCACGCACCTCATCGAGTGTCTTTGCGGCAACCTCACGAGCCTTTTCCGAACCCTCTTTCAGGATGTCGTATACAGCCGGGATGTTCTGCTCCCACTCCTTGCGGCGTTCGCGTATCGGAGCGAGCGTCTCCTCAAGCACGTTGATAAGGAACTTCTTCACAGTGCCGTCGCCAAGACCGCCACGGGTGTAATGGTCTTTAAGCTCCTGAAGATTCTTATATTCAGGCAGATATTTTTCAAAATGCCCGTCGTTGCTGAACGCGTCAAGATATATGAACGGACAGTTACCCTCAAGATGTCCGGGATCGGAGATGTTGAGATGCTGCGGGTCGGTGTACATGCTCTTCACCTTCTTAGCCACCTCCTTAGCGGTGTCGCTCAGGTAAATGCAGTTTCCGAGCGATTTGCTCATCTTAGCCTGACCGTCGGTGCCGGGAAGGCGCATACACACCTGATTTTCCGGAAGCATGATTTCCGGCATGGCGAGAGTGTCGCCATAGATGTGGTTGAAGCGTGTCACAATCTCGCGGGTAAGCTCGATCATAGGAGCCTGATCCTCCCCTACAGGAACAACCGTAGCCTTGAACGCTGTGATGTCAGAAGCCTGGCTCACCGGATAGCAGAAAAATCCCACCGGAATGCTCTGCTCGAAATTGCGCATCTTGATCTCGGTCTTGACAGTGGGATTACGCTGCACGCGCGCCACCGACACAAGATTCATGTAGTAAAACGCCAATTCGGTCAATTCAGGCACCTGCGACTGGATGAAAATAGTAGTCTTAGCCGGGTCGATGCCCACCGACAGGTAGTCCAACGCCACCTCAATGACATTCTGACGCACCTTCTCGGGGTTGTCAGCATTGTCGGTCAACGCCTGAGCGTCGGCGATCATCACGAATATCTTATCGAACTCGCCCGAGTTCTGCAACTCAACTCTGCGCTTGAGCGAGCCTACGAAATGTCCTAAATGCAATTTACCGGTAGGACGGTCGCCGGTCAATATAACTTTCTCCATGAATTCAGTTTTTCTTTTTACCGTGCCAAAATTACGAAATTTCCACGACTTTATAAGCCGGCGGCAAGGAAAAACATCCACCTGCCGACAAAAGTATCGCCGGCAAGGAGCTGTCATCACCCCTTGCCGGCGTTTTTCATAAATCTTATCTATATGTCAAGAGCAGATCTTCGCCATGAGCTGACGCTGTATCTCGGGTGTTCCGGCGACTATCGACACATTGCGGTCATCCCTGAACGACTCGGCTTTTCCTCCTGCCTCGGCAAGAATCAGCAACGCAGCATTGACATCCCATTCATGAAGATTCATCTCCCAATACCCGTCAAGAAATCCTGCCGCGCAATAACAGATGTCGACAGCAGCTGAACCGAGACGACGCAATCCTCTCACACAAGGCATCACACGAGCCACATTGTCAAGATTGTTATCAGGGTTGACATCCTTGTCGACAGGAAAACCCGTTGACACCACGCTATGGTCAAGCCGCGTCTTTCCCGACACCTTTATCGGATTGCCGTTGAGCATCGCACCCTCACCCTTCACGGCATGAAACAGTTCATCCATATAAGGAGCGTAAACCACCCCCGCCACCGTCTCGCCGTTATGCTCTATGCCTATCGACACACAGAACAGCGGCAATCCCTGGCTGAAATTGGTAGTGCCGTCGAGCGGGTCGATCACCCACCGGAACTCACCCGACTGCTCATCGGCTCCCGATTCCTCCGAAAGAATGGAATGGTCGGGATAAACGGAGCGTATATGATCGAGCAGCAGTTTTTCAGCAGCTTTGTCGGCAGCAGTCACAATGTCACTGTCATTCAATTTTGACTGTATCGACAGTTCATTGCCTCTGAAATAGCGGAGATGCACGGCACCCGCCTCTCTCGCCCATGAAATGGCATTAAGCAGTATGGAAGTATAATCCATGTTCATAATCTATATTTTAAATTCTATATAATAATGTAACGCAAAATATCGTCAATATGATTTGGAAACTACCGCAATTATTTCAAGGGCGCGTCACACTTAATCCAGCGACACGGGAGTAAGGGTGATGGAGGTCACGTCGGTCGGCTGTCCCCCTTCGGGCATTGTGAGCGTCAAGGTGTGACGCCCCGGATTGTCAAATTTCAGCCATCCTATAGGACGGTTGCAGAAGATTCCCGAAGCCCGTTGGCGATTCTGCACGAAATTGCCTTCGGCGTTCTCAAACTTCCACACCGCCGGCCCGTCGCCTCGCACTTTCATCTCCACCTGAAACACCGTGGGCTCTTTCACGTCGAAAGTCCATGTCAGCTTTCCTCCGGTATTGAGGTCCTTGACACACTGCGCGTGCTTCCACTCGCCGAACTTCTCCATCCATGCCGATTTATACATCGAGCAGTCGGTTTTATCGGCAAATATCACCGACAGTTCACCGGTGCCAAGCTCGGGATCGGCGGCAAATGAAGGATCCACATCAATCTCATCGCCCTTCACAGTCAGCTCCACAATGCTCACCAACTTGTCGGGCTGTCGGAAAGGCACCTGCACCACAGTCCAGCCATTCTCCTTCACCGCTTTCACCTTTTCCCGCTTATCGCCATTCACCACAGCGGCGGCAGCCACATCATTTTTAAGTCCGGGCAGATACAGTTTTCCGGTGGTGGGCCACTTATAAACGGCAAGATACAGCTTGTTGCCCTGTCGCACCACATCGCCCCACGGCAATGCGTGTTTCCACGGAGAAGCCCCCGCGCCATAAATGACCTGAGGATGGGCGGCGATCCATTTTCCCGACGAGCGCAACGCCTGAGCGGCATATTCCGGAATGTCACCGTTACCGTCGGGCCCCACATTAAGCATATATGTTCCGCCACGGGCAATCGTGGAAATGAGATATTCGAGTATCTGCTTCGGCGACTTCCAGTTGTTGTCATACCACGCGTAAGCCCACGAATCATTGGTCACGTCCACGCTTTCCCACATTCCATCCACATTCTCAAGCGGCACCTCCATGTCGCCGAGAGTGCGATAGTCACCGAGATTATATCCCACGCGCCCCGACACCAGCGCATGAGGCTGATTGCGGTGAACCACATCGACCAATTGTTGAGCATATTCCTTGGGCATATTTCCGGGAGTGTCAAACCACACCAGCTCTATATCGCCGTAATTCTTGGTTATCTCCTCGACCTGAGGAAGACATTTTGAATAAAAATAATCGGTAAAGTTCTTTGGATTCCCATCCATGTCGACTGCCGGTCCACCGCTTGCGCCCGGAGTAGTCCAGTCCTGATTATGCGAATAATAGAATCCGAACCCGAGTCCATATTCCTTACACGCCTCAGCCAGTTCCTTCATCGGGTCGCGTCCGAAAGGAGTCGCGTCAACAATATTGAATTTATCAGCTTTAGTGCCAAACATTGAGAAACCCTCATGATGCTTGCTGGTGATGATTATATACTTCATTCCGGCATCCTTGGCAAGAGCCGCTATTTTTCTCGCATCAAAATTCACGGGGTTAAACGACTTGGCGGCGGCACGATATTCAATCTTATCGCAATTAGCCATACGCCGGTCCATGATCCATTCGCCTATGCCATAATGCGTCTTCCCTTTCCACTTGTTGCCAAGATGGGAATAAAGCCCCCAGTGGATAAACATGGCGTAATTGCCCCAGTCAAAGAGCTTGCCTCGCTCGATTGAATCGCCGTTCACTTTAACTACATCTCCGGCGCCCCACATCTCGTTCATCTCCTGTGCCGATGAAAACGACGGCGACATCACGCACAAAGCGCCGACAGCGATTGCGGTCAATTTTTTCAATTTCATAAAAAATACAAGTTGATATTTATAAAAAAACTTCGGGGCATAACTCCCCGAAGTGATAAAATGCATTGATTAATTATCTTCCGATACCGGCAGTTGACGGCGGAACACCTCTTTGAATGATATCAAGGATTCCGTTCTCGCCAGTCCGAGACCTTGCAACTGTTCATGGATGATGTGCAGCAGATGGTCGTTGTTGCGGGCAAACAGCTTTATGAACAAGTCATACTGTCCGGTGGTATAGTGCACTTCCACTACCTCGGGAATAGCCTTAAGCTTTTCCACTACCTCATCAAATTGTGAGGGATCCTTCAAAAAGAATCCGATATACGCGCAGGTGTCATAACCCACAGCCGACGGATTGATAAGACATTCCGTGCCTTTAAGAACACCGAGAGCCATCAATTTCTGAATGCGCTGATGTATCGCTGCTCCTGATACTCCACATTCACGGGCGATTTCAAGGAAAGGCTTGCGGCCATTAACTGAAAGCATCTTAAGAATCTTATAATCAAGAGTGTCTAATTGTGGTTTAGCCATATAATCTTTTAAGAATTTATGTGATATGAATTATATTCTGTTTTAGTATTACAAAATTACGAATAAAATCATTAATACGTCAAGAATTATGCCTAATTTTACACCATATTTTAACATCGCAAGCTACAATGAACAATTCCATGCCGCATATAGAAGCCTTTAACCCTACGGAAGAAAACATATCACGCTTCCGGGAAATATACTTCATGTCATTTCCTGAGGAGGAGCGACGCCCGTGGGAACAGATGAACGGCTTCCTCAACGGGGGGAATGGGCAGTTCAAAGCTTTCGCCATAATGGACGGCGCGACATTGATAGGATTCATAACAGTGTGGACGCTGCAAGGCATGAATTACATTGAGCATTTCGCCGTAAGACACGACAGGCGCGGCAACGGAACCGGGCAAAACGCATTGCGAGCATTGATGGAAATGATGCCGGCAAGCTATGTGCTTGAAGTCGAGCCGAAAGAGACCGGCGACATTGCACGCCGACGCATAGGGTTCTATTCAAAACTCGGGTTCACGCCACGCGAAGAGTTTGACTATCTTCAGCCTCCTTACGCCGACGGACTGCCCGAAGTTCCGCTCACGCTCATGACCACCGGCGATATCGAGCCGGGAAATGCGGCAAAACAGCTTTGGGATGTTGTTTATCATAAAAAAGGAGTCAACTGATTGGCTTTTGATTTGTTTTTACATATATTTGCATCCATTCGCAAAACAGTTATTACTATGCCAAAATTCAAATATATACTCATCTACACGATATTGCCCGCATTATGGGCTTTGAGCTTTCTCTACGGTTGCGGAAGCTCAGTGGAAGGAAAACCGGTGATTACAGTGAGCATCCAGCCCCAGAAATACCTCCTCGAAAAGATTGCCGGCGACAAATGGGATGTGAAATGCCTCCTCAGCAACGGAGCGAATCCCGAATCCTATGACCCGAGCCTCACCCATCTGCTGAACCTCGAAAACAGCACGGCATATTTCCGTATCGGCAACATACCCTTTGAAAGCGCCATAATAACCAAAGTCACCAAAAACAAGCCCAACCTGAAGATCATCGACAGCTCGACAGGCATAGCGCTCATCACCGGCACCCATTCGGGGCACGCCGGTGACTTGGAGATAGATCCCCACACATGGACTTCGGTCAAAAACGCAAAAAAGATAGCATCCAACATGTATAACGGATTGGTGGAGATCGACCCTTCCAACAAGGACACCTACACCAAGAATTTCAAGAAACTGCTGCAGTCGCTCGACAGCCTCGACAACTCCATAAAAGAACGCCTTGACACCCACCGCGGAGAAGCATTCATCGTGTGGCACCCGTCGCTCAGCTACTTTGCCCGAGATTACGGCTTGCGACAGATATCGTTAAGCCCGGAAGGAAAGGAAGCGTCAATCACGATGATGCAGACGGCAATCGATCAGGCAAAAGAGGCAGGAGCCAAGGTGCTGTTTTTCCAAAAAGATGTGGACTCGCGTCAAGCTACCGTAGCAAATGAGCAGATCGGAGCAACCCTCGTCAACATCAATCCGCTCAACTATAACTGGGAAGAAGAAATAACCGTCATCGCCGATGCTTTCTCACAACAATAGTCTGATAACTCTGCAACACGTGTCAATGAGGTATGACCGGAGAGCCATTCTCAAAGACATAGACCTCGAAATAAAACAGGGTGATTTCCTTGCCGTGACCGGACCAAACGGCGGCGGCAAGACTACTTTATTGAGAATATTGCTCAAACTGCTCAAGCCCACGGCAGGAAGCGTGAACTACAGCTTCACCTCCCCCACCGACCGGCAACCTATAGGATATCTCCCACAGAAAAACCTGATCGACCACCGGTTTCCCATCACCGTGAAGGAGGTGATAAACCTTGGATTGATGGCAGTAAAAAACCTCACAAAGCAAGAAAAAGAGACGCGTCTCGCCGAGACTGTGGAACTGCTCGGACTTGCCGACCATGCCGACAGCATAATCGGGGAAATATCGGGAGGACAACTTCAACGCACACTTTTCGGAAGAGCGATAATATCCCGCCCCCAGATGCTGGTGCTCGACGAGCCGCTAAGCTATCTCGACAAGCATTATGAAAAAAAGATGTATGAGATAATCGAGAGCCTTATGCCAAGCACTACTTTCGTGCTCGTGTCACATGAAATGTCGACCATCGCCGAGATGGCAAACCGCCACATAATCATCGACCGTTCGCTCCACGAGTGTTGCGCAAGCCATCATTTCGCCAGGCTGTCATGCGAGGACTGAAAGCCCGGTCAACTTCCTAGCACGAGGAACACAAGCCCCACAAGCAGCACTCCGAGATCTATCAACTTCAGGCGTATATGCTTCTCATGCAAAGCTATCACCCCGTAGAAGAACGAAACGATAACCGATCCGCGGCGTATCATCGACACCACGGCAATCATCGAGCCGTCGATTGACAGCGAATAGAAATATGCTATGTCAGCAATGGTGAGAAACAGCGAGATAAGCGGTATCGCCCATTTCCACTTGAAGGGTGTGCGCTCTTTGCAGAAATAGAGTATTATACCTATCGTCACCCCCATAATTATCATCTGATAGAACGAATACCACGCCTGCACCTCAAGAGGTTCGTAGGTTTTCAACAGATATTTGTCATACAGAGCGCTGACAGCTCCCATCACCGTAGCTCCGATACTGAACCACAACCATCGCGAATGGGCGAATGAGAATCCCTCCTTGCCACCCACACGGCTTATGAAAAACAGCGACCAGAAACCCAACAGGATACCCACCCACTGCATCCAGTTAAGCTGCTCATGAAATATGATGAGCGCGCCCACAAGCACTATCACCGGACGCGACGCGTTGATAGGTCCGGCTATGGTGAGCGGCAGATGCTTCAAGCCAAAGTAACCGAGCAGCCATGACGACAGAACGATAAACGACTTGATTATTATCTCAAAATGCCCGTGCCATGTATTGCCAAGCCCTATGCTTCCCGATTCAAGACACATGAATAACACCGGCGACATGAGCATGACGCTGAACACGGTGTTCAGAAACAGGACCACAAGCACATTATTGCCGTCGACCGATATCTTTTTGAATATGTCATAAAAGCCGAGGCACAACCCCGACACAATTGCCAAAACAATCCACATGATTCAGAAATAGCTGTTGTTTACTTAAGAGTTCTCAATATTTTAGGGTCACCTACCATCCACAGCACATCATCGACATTGAACACGGTGCTGCCGGTGGGATGATCGTAAGTGCCGTCAGTGTGCTGTATCGCCACAAGCAGAGCCTTGTACTTGTCCCTTATCTGCGATGTTGCCGAAGTCTTCCCGATGAGCGGCGAGGTCTCCGACAGATGAATGCTCGTGAGCTTCATGTCGGCAACCTGATTTTCGGGCGCCGCATCCTCTTTTTCCACCACCGGAAGCAATTGCTCTATCTGCTCGTCGGTACCTATCACGCCGATGACATCACCCGGAAACAATCGTTCATTTCCGTTAGGCACGGCTATGATCTCACCGCCACGCTGAATGCTCGCCACATTCACCCCGTAGCGGCGGCGCACATCGGAGTCAATCAGCTTCTGTCCGACAAATGGCGAAGAATAGCCCACACGTATATAGGCGAGGTGCATATCGCTCACAAGGTTATTGTTTTTACCGCTGCGGCGCAGTTCACGCTCGTTGAGATTGTCGAAAAAGCGCGATTCTATCATGCGTGTCTGCTTCTTCAATCTGCCCGACCATGTTCCGAGCAGAGTCACAAAGATAAAGAAACCTACCACCCAGCCCACTCTCATGGAGTGAATGACACTGAGAGTATACACGATAAAACCGAGAGCCAGCAGCAACCTGAAGATGGTCATCACAATCAACGGCACATCGAAATGCGCGTTTGCCGCACGAAGACGCTCACGCTCGGTGCGCTTCGACGCCGGGATGGCAAGAGCCAGAAGAAACGGCGACATGAGCAGAAGAGCCGTGATGCTACAGATGGCTCGTCCCCATTCAGGAGAGACTTCAAGGAGCCATGGAAGCAGGATGCGTGTGCATATCAATATCACCGCGATTATGACAATCGAATAGAGCACGATGCGCCATATATAGCGCTTGAGCACCGACAGCCACAATGCACGTGTCTCGCTCTCGGCGCTTGCCTGACCGCTGTAGCGCTCGATCAGGAAATGCAGACGGGCGGGAAGATGACGCTCCACAAGATTATATGCAGGATCGGCAAGACGGATAAAGTAAGGGGTGGTGAAGGTGGTTATAACCGAAACGGCGACAACGATAGGATAGATATTGTCGTCAAGCACCCCGAGCGACATTCCCAACGAAGCGATGATGAACGCGAATTCACCGATCTGCGTGAGCGAGAAGCCCGACTCCATCGCTATGCGGAGCGACTGTCCGGTGATGAGCATTCCGAAAGTGCCGAAGATAATCATGCCCACAATCACCACGCATGACAATATCAATATCGGCGACCAGTATTCCACTATGACACCCGGATTCACCATCATACCCACCGAGATGAAGAACACGGCGCCAAAAAGGTCCTTGACCGGAGTCACCACATCCTCTATGCGTTCCGCATAACTTATTCCGGCGATAATCGAACCCATGACAAATGCTCCGAGAGCGAGCGAGAATCCGCAATATACCGAGAACACAGCCATGCCGAAACAGAGCCCGAGGCTGATGATGAGAAGAGTCTCATTATTCAGATAACGGCGTATTGAATTGAGCAACGACGGAAGTACATACACCCCCACCAAAAACCATATCACCAGAAAGAACACAAGCTTGCTGATGCTGAACAGCATCTCGCTACCCTCAACACTCTTGTTTATAGCAATCGACGAGAGGATAACCATCATGAGCACGGCGAAAAGGTCCTCGACGATAAGCACGGCAAACACCAATGAGGCAAACTTCTTCTGTCGCAGCCCCAGATCGGTAAACGCCTTTATAATGATAGTGGTGGACGACATTGAGAGCATTCCCCCCAGAAACAGGCTGTTCATGTTGGAAAAATGCAGAAAGTGCCCTATGGCAAAGCCCGATGCCATCATGCCGGTGACTATGATCAACGCGGTGACCACTGCCGAACCGCCCACATTCAGGAGCTTCTTAAAGCTGAACTCAAGTCCCAGAGAGAACAACAGCACCACGATGCCAAGCTGCGCCCAGAACTCGATATTGCTCTCGGTGGTGACCGAAGGAAGATATTCGAAATGAGGGCTGGCAAGGAATCCGGCGACTATGTAGCCGAGCACAACCGGCTGCTTAAGCCACTTGAAGAGAACGGTGACAAATGCACCGAGAATAAGAATGAATGCTAAATCGGAGACTAAATTTTCAACTTGTATTTCAGACATCGTTTCACGTCAACTGATGCTGACCTGATTGGCGAGCGAAATCGCCACCGTGGGCTTCACCTGCCTCAAATCAGCGAATAATTTCATATAATTGGTATGCTCCCTTATCAAGACCACGAGATTAAGACGCGTCACAGGCTCATCATAATCATATTCCACATAGACATTGGTCAGATGAACCCGATGATTCTTCAGCACCTCGCGGTAACCGTCGATATCCTCGGCAATCACCGACAGGCGTATTCTTATGATGCGTGATTCTGCTCCGGCATTAATATGATGCTCCAGACGCTCCACAAACAGCAGCACCACCAGCACGAGAGCCGTAGCCGCCAATGACAACGAATAGAGCCCCACTCCCACAGCCATGCCTATGGCGGCTATGATCCATATTCCGGCAGCGGTAGTAAGCCCGCGCACCGAACCTTTCATCTGGATAATGGCGCCGGCGCCGAGGAAACCTATTCCGGTGACCACCTGCGCCGCTATACGTCCGGGGTCGCCGTTCTTAAGTCCGAGATACTCCTGCGGCACATAGATGGAAAGAATCATCGCCAAGGTGGCGCCCATCGAGATGAGAGCAAATGTGCGCACACCCGCTATCTGCCCCTTGCGTTTACGTTCAAAACCCACAAGGCATCCAAGCAACAGGCTAAGCGACAGCTTGAATATCGAAGAGACAGTGTTTACCTCAATAGAGTTGACCTGCTGAATGAAATATTCCCAATAAGCAGTGATCATGACGCTATTTCCGCAATGTGAAGCGGCGTGAAGTCAATCGGAAATTATCGGCAAACAGCTCCACGATGTATTCACCCGGAGTCAGTGTTGTGTTGACATCCCAGTAAATGTGGATTCCGGGAATCTCCTCGCCGGCATATTCGATGATTTTTTTAGCTGTGCACTGTACGTTGCCACCTTCAAAGCTGAATGAGCCACCGTTGCCGAGCAGCGAGCCTTCAGGGCTGACTATGCGCAGATAGATGACCTTTTCACCCACCGGAGTGGAATTGTTCTGAGGAATGGTGAACGACACATCGAGCTGACGCGCTTTGGTCACGTTCTTCTCTGTCTTGCCGTTTTTCTTAAGCGGGGTGAGGGTCACACCGGTCACATTGAGTTTCTCGGCAAGGGTCATTCTTTCCGACAATGCCTCATTGCGCTTGGTTTCATTTGCCACACGTGTCGAGAGCTGCTGATTGCGCTCACGCATCTGCTCATTTTCAGCACGTAGACCGGCATTCTCTTTTCCCAAAGAATCGATCTGGGTCACATAATGGCGGAGAATATTCTTCAATGTGCCTATCTCATCCTGCAACTGCTTGATGCGCTGGGCGCTCTTCTTCTTTTCGGAATTCAACTCCTGAAGCAGTTTCTCGACCTTGCTCTTGGCTGCTGCATATTTAGTGACCAGCGAATCGCTCGCAAGAAGCTGCGACTGATTCTCATATTGGGCAAACTCGGTATTAAGCACCTGATACTCCTGGGCAAGTTGCAACTGTTCGTTGGTGAGCTGCAACTGCTCGTTGGCAAGCGTTGCCTCCTCAACTTTCTTATTCATAGACTTGGTTGTGAACACAAACGCCACAATCGCTATCACGAGCAACAGTGCAAGTAGGATAATTCCGGCAATCAGTCCTGCCGGTTTTTTAGCATTATTTTCCATTATCAACCGGGTTAAGCAATTTTAGGCTACAAATTTAGCAATTATCATTATAAATTGCAACCTAAAGCTGTTTTTGACACTCGATGCCGTCGAAATATAATCGTGGCAGTTGCCCGATTCAATTATATGTGTTAGATTTGCGCCCGACAATTATCCGAAAAATTATGCAAAATCCAGTCCGCCACTTTCTGAAACACCTGTCATTCATGGCGATAATCGCCATCTTGACAACCACATCCAACGCCAAAGAACCGCATGACGACATCTACGACGTATATCTCCTCATAGGTCAATCCAACATGGCAGGACGCGCCACAATGATCGCCGCCGACTCTGCCATGATTCCCGGAGTGTGGCTTCTGAACGCCGCCGGGGAGCCTGAACCGGCAAAGGCTCCTCTCAACCGATATTCCACAATCAGAAAAGCGATGAAGATGCAGCAGATAGGCCCCGGAGTATCATTTGGCGAGATCATGCACCAAAAGACCGGCAACAAAATCCTGCTCGTAGTCAATGCCCGTGGCGGTAGCTCAATCATGTCATGGCTCCCCGACAACGACACCGACCGCTATCTCGAAAAAGCCGAGAGCAGGGCAAAGGAAGCGTTGACGCATGGAAAGCTGTGTGGCATACTATGGCATCAGGGGGAGACCGATGTAGAACGATCGACACCTGAATATGCTGAAAAATTTGCCGAAATCGCGTCTCATCTCAGGAATGAGTTGAATGTCGCCGATGTGCCGATCGTAGTGGGCGAGATAGGCAGATGGGGCTGGGAAGCCCCCGAGAAAATCAAGCTGTTCAATGATTCGGTGCTCACGGAGGTTTGCAGGCTCGTGCCTAACTGTGCAAAAGTGAGCAGCGAAGGACTTGAACGCTTATACCCCGACAACGAAAAAGATCCGCATTTTTGCCGCGACGCACAACTGGAACTCGGCAAACGATATGCCGAAGCTATACTGAATTTTAAGCCTGCCAAGTGACTTTAGGGCTGATTTTGTAAAGATACGGTACAATAATACAAGATAAATAGATGCATTATGCTTTTCTTTGTGCATCACATTTTTTAATAATTATCTTGTATGAATTCAAAACTTGTATCATTATGCATCGGGAGCCTCATATTAGGCGGCTCCTTAAACGCTCAAGAAACTTGGCAATCGGCTCTGCTCACTCAGGATCAATCGGGAGCCTTGACCTATCACAAAGACAAATGGGGTTTTGTTCTGCCCGATTTCAGCCAGGCGGGATATAAAAACGGACAGGATATTCCCGTGGTGGATATGCCGGAACGAACCGTCATGATAAGCCCGCTCGCCGACCCAAATGCCGACAACACAAAGCACATCCAGGAAGCCATCGACAAAGCGGGAGCATTCTCACCCGACGCAAACGGCTTCAGGGGCATCGTATACCTGACCGCAGGATTCTACAACATCGACGGCACTATCAACCTGAAATATGACGGCGTGATCATGCGCGGCGAAGGAAACCTATATTCCGACGCCGATTCCACCGTGCTATACGCCCGAAACGCCAAGGACAAGGAACGCAAACTCATCGTGATGGGACCGTCGACATCGGGACACAACTGGGGCAACGGCAACGGTGACGCCAAGGTCAACATCGTCAACGAGAAGGTTATGCCGGGCGACCGGTCATTCCAAGTGGAAGACGCAAGCGCCTACAGCGTGGGCGACCTTATCTGCATCAAATTCCCCACCTCCGAGTCGTGGCTTGAGGCAATGCTGTATGGCGGAAACACCCAACGCACAACTGTGGAGAAGCACAACTGGAAAGCTTCAAACATCGACATATCCTATCACCGCTACATCACCAACATCGAGGGCAACACCATCGAGGTCGACGCTCCGGTATATTACACCCTCGACAAAAAATACGCCCAATCATATATCTACAAAATCCCCAATCAGGAAACCATACTCCACAATCTCGGAATAGAGAATATGCATCTTTCTTTTGAAAGAACACCGAGCAGCTCGAAGAAGGTATTGGAGCAGGACTGCATCTATATGTGCTCAGTCGAAAATTCGTGGGTGAAGGGCGTGTCAATGACCGGATTCAACCATGCGGGCATAAAGATTACCTCAACCACACGAAGCACTGTGGAGGACTGCTACTCGATCGACCCGTCGGGCTACAAGACCGGAGGCACATGGTATAATTTCGAGACTTACCACCGCTCACAGCTTATCCTGTTCAAGGACTGCTATGCACGTGCCGGACGCCACCACTACCTCTCCAACGGCTGCGCCACCGTGAGCGGCATCGTCGTGAAGGATTTCCGCTCGGAAAACTCACAGGCTACCGCCGAAGGCCACCGTATGCTCTCGCAAGGCATCCTCTTTGACAATTGGCAGGAGGTGGGCACCGTAAGCTCAAGCTGGAAAATCGGCATGTACCTGCGCAACAACATGGGCACCGCTCATGGCTGGGGAGGAACCCACAGCGTGTTCTGGAACTGCGACGTGAAGGACGGCGGCATCTATCTCGACAAGGAACCCACCGGACAGAACTACGCCATCGGCTGCACCGCCAAGAAGGGCATACGCCGCTATTACACCAAGGACGACGCAGGCTACATCTACGTAACCGGATACACCGAAAACGTGAACCGCACCGGCGTACATCAGCCCGGACTGCAACCGGCATCTCTTTATGACGCGCAGAAAGCCGCCAGAAAATCAACGTCAGGCATAACTTCGGCGACAATAAACACTGATGAGCCGCGCATAGAGACCGACGGCAACAGCATCAAAGTGAAGGCAAACGCCAACGCGTCAATCGCCATATACTCCACCGACGGCAAGCACATCCAATCGCTCAATGCATCATCTGCCGACTTCGTGGAGAGCGCGCCGCTCAACGAGGGGCTATACATAGTCCTTGTCCAGGAAGCCGGAAAGCGATCACACAGCCGCAAAGTAATCATACGCTAACACTCTCACATATCTTTCTTTCAACAGCAAAGCCCCGTTGCCTTAACCGGCAGCAGGGCTTTGCTACATAATATTTTGTCTAATCTTGATTAGACTGCGGGGGTCTCCTCGGCGATGCCGTCGACAAACTCATCGACGGTGACTCCGAACTCAATACCGTCAAACAACACCGAAGGATTGTCAATGGTGATGTTATAGATATATGAGCAGCCGGGGTTCCACTCGGTCACGCTTCCGCCGGTCACCGGATACATTATGCGGCCGCAACCTGTAGTGCCAACCAACAGATAAGAGGGGGTGTGGGATCCCGGGAAAAGTTTACCGCCGGTGGCTTTGTCAAATATCTCACAATCCACTGCGATATATGATCCGGAGAAAGCTTTATTCCCGGCATCATAAGCCAGTCTGCCCAGCTCCTGCGGGATGAAGAAGTCAGGATTGCCTCCGAGATTGAGTTCACCGAGATCGGTCGCCTCAGGGGTGAGAGCCAAGTTGCCTGAGGTGCCCGTAGCAGCAAACAGCTGAATGTTATCCAACTCCGACTGATTGTGCCAGTAACCGGCAGCATCACCTCCCGGCAATGTGGTAGCACGAGGATAGAAGAACGAACCCTTGGTATATACATTGCCTATCATCACCTTATTTATTTTCACCGTGATTGTCGAATTGGAACTTGACAAAGTGACATTCACTTTCGACAATGCGTGGCGGAAATTAATGTTGACCGGCGCGCCTCTCTGAATCTCACCCATGTTCACAGCATAGAGCAGGTCGACATTTCCCGGATTTTTATACGAGCTTATGCTTGCCGTGCCCGTGCTCGCTCCTTCGATATCAGCCGAATTGGATATATCGGGGCTTATGGCATAGAAGTTGACCGGAGTGTCGGGCCAGTAAGCCGTGGGCGAATAGGTCCACTCCGAACCGTTACGCGTGACAAGCACATTATCCATAAGCATCTTGCCATCGGTATATGCTGTCACGGCAAACTCTTTGATATTTGCAGTTGTCGTCACTGCGGCTCGCGAAGAACGCGTGGCTATAGCGTTGAATCTTATCACCGAAGGATCAACAGGGTCCTGTGATGACTCTTCGTTGGAAGAACAGGATGAAAGCATAATGGCAAACATCGAATACGCCATCCCTTTGGCTAAATTTCGTACTTTCATATTAATATAGTGTTTATTGTTGTTATCACAGTTGTCAACTCCCTCCTCCGGAAATCATGTCATTCATATAAATAACATATCTTCAACCATATATGTTTATCACAATCGTATTCCATGTGTCGACACTCACATCAAATGCGCCCGATGACGGTTCCGACTCCGGGAGCTCCAGCCCATCAAGACGGATCCACACATTCATGGGGTCAGGCGCCGTAGCAGTCTGTCCCGTCACATCAAATTCATAATTGATGCGCCGACCGTCACTCAGCCACACAAACAGGCTCAACACAGTTTTCACTTCCGCAGCCGAAGGCAATCCGAATGTCAAAAACTCGCCGCCAAGCGTGGTGTCATCCACTCGGCGCACCCCTACAGGCACCGTGACCGCCTCGGAAGAATGACGGTACCCGGCAAGATTGACCGAAGCCGCCAGTCCGCTCATGGCGCCACACACCCTTTTGACGCCGTTAAGGTTGACGACATTCGATATAGTGAAATGATAAGTGCTTACAATAGGATGCATGATAGTAGGCAGAATCATGCCACGGGACTTCATCATCTCTTCATCGCCATCAGGAATGTGACGCACCGTGTAAGCAAGATCATCAAGCCCCACCACAACCGATGGCATGGCGTCGCTCCACATCATATCGGGGCACATTCTCACCTCTTGACTGTCAAGTTCGCCCGAGCGTGCCGGCAGCGATTCCGATGCCGCGACAGCATCGCCGGCTCCGTCAAACAGGTTGCCGGCAACAGTGGTCACCTCCATCTTCTCATAACTATCGTCATCCTTGAGCAACACCGACCTGAAATCATCATTGAGCGCCACAAATCGGTATGCCTCATTGGGCACCTTAACCTCTCCCCCATCGGCTCCCGGAATATCAAACCGCCACGGCTCGCCGCCGTTCTTTGGGAAAAAGAAATAAGCCATCCCCTCAGGAAACACCTCGGGAGTGACCGACCAATGATTCAAAATCGTAAGCCGCATAAAGTAATCACCCTCGCAATCACCCTCATAATCATACACACACGAAGGCATGGCAATCGCTATGGCGAGCATGCACATCAATGATCTGATTGGAGGAAAGGATACCATAGTCGAAACCTGAGATTAGAAATCGTAATTTATACAGTGAGCCCTCATAAAGCATAACACTACCAATTAAACGAGCATCGAGGGGGATAAGTTCACCCGACGGAGCACATTTCAAGTTTCGCCTTACACACACACACTTTCTTACAAAAAACAGAATCTCCCGCACGGCAATTGCCATGCGGGAGATTCCTATTATAAAAGTTATGACTTCTAAGGTGTGGAGATTAGTCCTGATTCAAGTTTACACGCTTGAATGCAACTACTGTCAAACCGTTAGATGCTTTTTCGAGATACTTCTCGATAGTCAAATCAGGTTCCTTAACGAATTCCTGCTCCATCAAGCAAGATTCCTTGAAGAACTTGTTAAGACGACCTTGAGCGATGTTCTCGATCATCTGAGCGGGAAGATTTGCAGCCTTAGCCTCAGCGGTTTCCTTTGCAATCTTGCGAGCCTTGTCAGCCTCCTCTTCAGTGAGCCAGCCCTTGTTGATGTTTGACTCGATGTGAGCTTCGCTGTCAACCAGGTTAGGATTGATACCGGCTTTCTTAAGAGCAGCCTCTACAGCTTTCTTAACTTGCTCCTCTTTGGTCTTGTCAACTGCAACATTGTACTCAGAGTCAATAACTGACTGAGGAACGCTGTTACGGTCAACGGCAACCGGATTCATTGAAGCTACCTGCATAGCCACGTCGCGGCCTACCTGATAGTCAACATTCTCCTGGTTGAAACCTGCGATAGTAGCAAGCTTGTTGCCAAGGTGATTGTAGGAGGTGGTAGAAGGAGCTTCGATGCACTCGTATGCGCCAAGTTCCATCTTCTCACCGGTCTTGCCCACTTCTTCAACGATAAGAGCCTCTACAGTCTGACCGTCGATAACAAGAGCCTTAACGTCGTCCATAGACTTAGCTTTTGCAGCTACGGCTGCGTCAAGAATCTTCTGGGTAAGAGCCACGAAACCGGCATTCTTAGCAACGAAGTCAGTTTCACACTTCAAAGCTACGATAGCAGCGAAATCGCCTTCGTTCTTTGAAAGTACGCAACCTTCCGATGCTTCGCGGTCTTCACGCTTGGCTGCAACTGCCTGACCCTTCTTGCGGAGGATCTCAACAGCAGCGTCCATATCGCCGTTAGCTTCGGCGAGAGCTTTTTTGCAGTCCATCAAGCCGGCGCTTGTAAGAGCGCGGAGCTTGCTGATTTCTGCCATTGTTACTGCCATATCGGTTGTAATTTTTTATTCAATTAATAATATTAGTCCTCTTTCACTTCTTCAGCGGGAGCCTCGGCTGCGGGAGCTTCAGATGCCTCATCGTTGCGGCGAACGCGACGACGGCCGCCACGGTGAGCGGGAGCCTCTTCATCGTTATCAGCAGGAGCGTCAACCTTTTCAGCCTTACGTTCCTCAAGACCTTCAGCCATAGCAGAAACTACAGTGTCAAGGATGAGTTCGATAGACTTTGAAGCGTCATCGTTTGCAGGGATAACGAAGTCGATGTTAGTAGGATCAGAGTTAGTGTCGACCATTGCGAACACAGGGATACCAAGGCGGTTAGCCTCAGCTACGGCGATACGCTCCTTCAAAACGTCAACTACGAAAAGTGCTGACGGAAGGCGGCTGAGGTCAGCGATAGAACCGAGGTTCTTCTCGAGTTTTGCGCGCTGACGAGAAATCTGAAGTTTCTCACGCTTTGAAAGGTTGTCAAAAGTACCGTCCTTAGTCATCTTGTCGATAGCTGCCATCTTCTTCACTGCCTTGCGGATAGTGGGGAAGTTGGTAAGCATACCACCCGGCCAGCGTTCGATCACGTAAGGCATATTAACTGAAGATGCCTTGTCAGCGATAACTTGCTTAGCCTGCTTCTTAGTAGCGACAAAAAGAACTTTTTTGCCTGATTTTGCGATGCTCTTAAGAGCTGCTGCAGCCTCTTCAACTTTAGCGGCAGTCTTATAGAGGTCTATGATGTGGATACCGTTGCGCTCCATGAAAATGTAAGGAGCCATGGCAGGATTCCATTTCCTTTTAAGGTGACCGAAATGGCAACCTGCTTCTAATAATTGGTCAAATTTAGGTGTTGACATTGTTTTAAAAAGTTGTTTACGTTCTTCTGATTTTTACAATCCGCAGGTAGGGAACGTGTCCATCTCACGGATTTAGATACTAAACACGATATATCGATTATGACCATCCCGAAGGATGATAGCATACGGGATATTAACGCTTTGAGAATTGGAAACGCTTACGAGCTTTCGGACGACCCGGTTTCTTACGTTCAACGCTACGGGGGTCACGAGTCATGAAGCCTTCAACACGAAGAGCGTGCTTGTCTTCGGGGTTGATCTTTACCAATGCGCGGGCGATGGCAAGACGAAGAGCTTCAGCCTGTCCTTTATAACCGCCTCCGTCAAGATTAACGCGGATGTCATACTTTGACACTGCATCAAGAGTGTTAAGAGGCTGTTTTACTATGTATTGAAGGATGGAAGAGGGGAAATATACTTCCAAGGGGCGTTTGTTGATGGTGATAACGCCGG
Organism: uncultured Muribaculum sp.; assembly: GCA_910589555.1. Classification (GTDB taxonomy): domain Bacteria; phylum Bacteroidota; class Bacteroidia; order Bacteroidales; family Muribaculaceae; genus Muribaculum. The sequence goes on along the minus strand of CAJUTE010000002.1, from coordinate 151,447 downwards.
TGCCCTCGCCTACGATTACACGAGCGACTGCTGCCTTACGACGGCCAACTGCATTTACCTGTTCCATACTGCTTATTTAATTTTGTTGATGTCAATTACTTTAGGATTCTGAGCGGCATGGGGATGCTCTGATCCGTTATATACATGCATATTCTCGATGATGCGACGGCCAAGACGGTTCTTGGGAAGCATTCCTTTAACCACCTTGATGAACAAAGGATGGTAACCGGGCTTAAGATGCTTGTTGAATGACTTCTTCATCATGATCTCGGGAGTAGCGACACGCTGTCCGCCGGGATAGCCGGTGTAAGAAAGATATTCGCGGTCAAACCACTTCTTGCCGGTAAGGCGCACCTTGTCGGCATTGATGATGATTACATTGTCACCACATTCTACAAACGGGCTGTAGGTGGGCTTGTTCTTGCCTCTAAGGATGTATGCTACTACTGAGCAAAGACGACCCAGAGGCTGATCGGCAGCGTCGATTACCAACCACTCACGGTTGCAGTGCTGCTCGTTGGGAGTAAGAGTTTTGTAACTTAAAGTATCCACGTTAAATGTTTGATTAATAGTTTACTAAATGACCACTTCTCAAGACTGTGCTCGGCCAAAAGCATAATCTAAGGTTAGTCAGTTCATTAATTTGGACATAATCGGTGTGCAAAGGTACGACTTTTTATCCATTCACACAAGCACTTCCGATTTTTTTTCTTTCACTTTTCATCAGAAAGACACCAGCCTAATCAGTCTTATTAGTCTAATTAGCCTAATTGGTCTAATTAGACACAAAAGAGCGGGACCGCGACATTATGACGCAGCCCCACGACATGATTTTTCAGGAAAATCGGCCTATTTGATCACCTTTGCGGCAATTTTCTTTCCATTGTCAAGAGTGTCGACCTTAACAACCACACCTTCGTATAATGCATCGACACGCACACCCTGGAGGTTGTAGTATTCTGTGCTGACTACACTTCCGGCGTTCACGGTCACGTCATCGATGCCGGCTGAGTAGTCAACAGTCACCTCCGGACCGAAACCGCCACGGGCATTTGCCTTACGCACCTTAATGCCGGTTCCTTCGGGCAGAGAGCCTGCATAAATCTTTCCATCAACGAGATAGACATTACCTGCAAGCTCTTCATTCTCCTGGTAGAGCGACTGAGCGGCAATCTCTTCCGGCTTCCAGTCAGGGAACACCTTGTCGATAGCATACTCGGCAGCCTGTTCGGCGGTGAGGATAGTCTCATACTCCTTGTTGCCTGAGGCATGGGTGAAATTCTTCACGCTTGATGCAGGAGAAATCACATTGCCGGAAGCATCCATAGTGTTATATTCCACAAACTTATCAGCGGCGCAATTCATACCTGCGATTGTAAAGCGGGAAGAAGCGATCTTGGATGGCTGATTAATTGTGGTGTTGAGCCATGCAAGACCTGAATATGCGCCCCATGAACGTCCGAAATTGAACTGAGAGCAAAGAGTCTCGATGGTGCAATTGTTCATCACATAACCATATTTCTTCGCATTGTTAGGAGCAGCGATAGTGGTATTCTTCACAGCTTCGTTGACAAACTTAACGCGGTTGAAATAAACATCGCCACCGCCACACACGTAGTCAACCACACCATGAATCTCGCCATCCTCAAAATAGAAGTAAGAATTGCTGTTGTGGCTATAGTAAGTATCCTGATAAGACTCCAGGCTCACGTTCTTGCAGATAGTGTTGCCTCCGCGATCCTCAAGAGTAACGGCGCGACCGGCGGCAGCCTTGCCATCAAACGGCATAGCGTTGCGCAGCGTGAGGTCTTGCAGATAAAGATCCTGTGAGCGGTTCAAAAGCGTGGCTGTAACACTGATGCCCTCAGCATCTAGAGGAGGATAATTCAATATCACAGTACCCTTTGTCGACTCTCCGATGATTGAGATATTCTTTCCGGCGATAGTGGTCAGGGTTGCAGTGCCAAGGTCATAAGTTCCGTTGGGCAAGAAAATCTTCGCGCCATCCTGTGCTGCGGCAGCCTTCAAGGCAAGAAGGAAGCTCGACACATCGCCGGCAGGAATTTCATAATAACCTGTAGCTTCGTTGAATGACACAAAGTCAACCACATTGTCAACAGTCACGCTGTGGGTATAAGAGCCCTTGGGGAAAGTGATAGTCAACCATCCGGCATTGCCGTCATACTGGAATGTCTGCTCGGCACCGTCGCTTTCGGCTTTCACCGGGAACTCAGCCACCGTCTTGCCTGCCTCGTCAGTTACAACAGCAGTAGATTCAGCCGAATAAGCGCAGCAACCTACAGTAATGTAGCTCTTGCCGGCAACTTTCACCTTCACAGTACCGCCATTCTTTATCACCCAACCGTGATTATTATAATAGTTACCCTCTATCTCAATAGCCTCATGATCCTCTACATAGAAATAAGGCTTAGTGAGGTCATATACGAATCGTGATGTCGAGGTCGGCTCTTCAATCTTTGTAGCACGGGCGTAAAGATCCGTATTGTTCTGCAATGATGTGCCCTCGGCAACCTTCACGGCAGTCGACTTGGTCGATGCAAACCATCCGCGGAAAGCCTGACCTTCAGGAACTGTAACGTCGTTCACACCATATTTATATGTGAGCGCGGTTCCACCGGGAATCACATCCTTGCCGATAAGGCTTCCGTCGGTATTGAAGTAAGAAACCTCTACATCGGGAATAAGGTCACAAGCCTCAACCGACAGTGACGGGCAATAAGAGGGAGTGATTATGGTAAGCACCGCAGCATCATCGCTGTTATATGTCCAGGTGGTAACGCCTTTGCAATCACCCGAGCAAGGAAGTTCGGCAAGCACGGCATCGCCGTTTTTAATCGTGGCACCATGTCCGTTGTATGTGCAATTGCCAAGAGTGATCTTGACTGCTCCATCCACAGGAACGACCACTGTCGATGAGTTGTAGCCATGCTGCGCGTCATGCCATGTTCCGGTCACGGTAACACCGTCAGGAAGCACACCATCGGCGGGAACCACCACGGTATAAGGATCGGAAGTGAAGTCGATCTTAAAGTCGGTGAAATGACGTTCTTTAGGAATGTATGGATTGACAGTGATGCCATAAAGACGGAAACCCTTGCCGCAGCTCATTTCAAGCACAACTTCGCCATCCTCTTTAACGCGGGTTGACACTTTCGAATCGTCACACTGCTTACTTACGCTTTTAGGCATAGTAAGAGTAGCGTCAGTTAAATTTTCGGATGTTACAGTCGCATCAGCGCCCGCACCCGCAAAATCGAGTATGATCTCATCATTTCGTCCGCAACCGGGGATGCGTACTGTCATCTTGCCATTCTGAAGGCAGAAATTCTGGGATATACCGTAAACAGCGCCTGAAGAAATCGTGAAATACACACCTTCAAGACCGGTCAACGCACCACCGTTATTAGAAGGCAGCTCCTGATTTTCAAGAGCCTTGGCAAGTCCGTAGCGACCCTTGCTTGACGCGCTCCAATACTCGCAGTCAGTCACTTCACTTGCGTGATTTTTGCCCTGAGTGAAATCCCAGGAGCGGACAGTGGTCACATGACCGCCATCAGCCTCTGCTGCACGCGACGACACGCTTGTAAACAGCATGACCATCAGCATGAGCGTAGTTGTAAAAATTTTTCGCATAATTGAATTTTAGATTTATGGTTAATTACTCAATTTATCAATTCAGCTGGTATTAAGATTTATTTGCACAAAAATACATAAATTTCGGTAAATTCACTCAATATCAAGGAAATATTTTATCACTGCCGGATACAAAAAAAAATAGGGCATGCCAACGACCGGCACACCCCATTGCATAAAGTTATCGTTTATCTCGCTCCCTATTATTTCTTCTCTTCGGGATCCATGACAAACACTCTGTAATTGTTCTGCTTCAGAAGCTCACCCATGAACCGGGTCACATCGTCAGCCGTGATGGCATTGATCTCCTCGATAGCGTTGGAGAATCCGTCGACAGGTTTAAGTTGATAGCTCTTCATGGCGCTGAGCCAGCTTCCGTTCTCCTTAAGATTGCGGGTAGCGTTTTTAACCATGAACTCCTTCACCTTGGCAAGCTCCTCTGGCTTCACCTCCTTTGCCATCGCGTCAAACTCATCAGCTACAATAGCCAGCACCTTGTCCTTCATCTCCGGCTTCATCGGGAACACGCTCTGGAACATTGCCGGAGTCTCGCCAATACGAGAAAGCGATCCGCTCGCCGAAATTGAGTAAGTGGCACCTTCATCCTCACGCACCTTCTCAAGCAACCGCGCAGTGAGGATCTGACCGGCGATAGACGCTATCTTGGCATTTGCCGATGAATAAGGCATATCACCGAGCAAGAACACGCCGGCATAAGTCTGAGGCACATCCATCGGGGTGGAAGTTTGCTCGGTAGCAGCTCCGAGATTAAGTCCGAGTCCGGTATATTTGATCTCCCGCTTGGCATCGGCTTTAGCAGGAAGAGTGGCTATATACTGCTCTACCAACGGACGCAATGAATCCACTTCAAATTTTCCTACGAAATAGAATGTGTAGTCGGCTGCATTGGCAAGCTGAGTGTGGATTATGTCAAGTATGCGACCACGGTCGGCTTGCTCAACGGTGTTGACATCAACAGGATAGAAACGGGGCGAATTATACAGGAACTCGCTGAGTTTCTTGGAGAAGACAAATTGCGGAGTATTCTCTTTGTTACGCAGGATACCCGAATAAGTGCTGCGTGCCGATGCATAATCCTCTTCACTGATTTCAAAATCGGTGAAAGTCATGTAAATAAGTTCCATAAGGGTAGGCAGGTCTTTGGTGACCGACGAGCCGGTGACATCACGCACGTATGAATCCACACTGAAGTCTACCGAAGCCTGCTTTCCTGAAAGATATTTCTGAAGGTCATTGGCAGTGTAGGAGCCAAGACCGGATTGTCCCATAGCGTAAGGCATATAACGGAGATCCACATCATATTCCGGTCCGTATTCCGATACTCCGCCAAGCGCGCGTGCAGCAAACAACACTTCATTCTCCTTGAAATCAGTGGGCTTCACAACCACCTTTACGCCATTGGACAGAGTCCACACCTCAGCTCCAAACTGCTTGTCGGTCGAAGTCGACACAATCTTTCCGGGCGCAGGAAGCTGCGGGATAAGAGGCTCGCTCTTCACGGCATCCACATAGCCTTCGATATTCTCACCTTCAACACGCTTCATTGCCTCAGCAAGCTGCTCCTTGGTGGGCACAGGGGTTTCGGCATTGTCAGGGAACATACCGAGCACCACCACATTGCTGTCGCCCATCAACTCGCGGGTAATCATGTTCAACGCCTCAACCGGAACCGAATTGGCAAGCATCGACATTATCTGATATTCATTCTCAATGCCGGGAATAGGTTCATTGTCAAGGAAGTGACGCACATAACCTTCGACAAGAGCCGTGGATGACGTTGTGGCGCGGTTGTTATAAGCCTTTTCAAGTCGAGATAGATACTCCTGACGCACACGGTCATACTCAGAAGCGGTAAATCCACCCCTCTTCGCACGTAGAGCCTCGCGGTAAATAGCCTCAAATGCAGGCATCACGTCATGCCCCTTAGGCACTCCGAGAAGCTCAAACGCATCCTTAGTCTTGGAAATCAAGAAATTGCCATATCCGCTTTGAGCGGCAGCAAATGGAGCATCGGGCTTGGAGGCGATCTCCTGATAACGCTCATTGAGCATCGACACAATCATCGACAAGGCGTAATCCTCAATAAGATAGTCCATATTGGTCTTTTCGGAGTCAGGAGTAGCATCATGCTTGAAGAGAATATTGACCATTGTGTTGGGCATCTCCTTATCCTTGCCTATAGCGAAAATAGTCTCGGCATTGTCTGCTACCGGATAGTAGACGCGCTCGGCGGCATTCTCAGGCATCTCTATGTCGGAGAACATCGTCTTTATCTTGCTTTCGATGCTGTCCACATTTATGTCGCCCACCACAAGAATCGCCTGCAAGTCGGGACGATACCATTTTTCATAGTAATCGCGAAGATCCTGATAAGGGAAGTTGTCGACGATCTCCATCGTGCCGATAGGCATACGGTAAGCATACTTGTCGTGAGGATACAGCACCGGCAGCAACTGCTCGATTATGCGCTGCGAACCCACATTGCGGCTGCGCCATTCCTCATGTATCACTCCACGCTCCTTGTCGATCTCCTTATCCTCAAGAAGGAGCTCGTTTGCCCAGTCATGCAGGATAAGAAGGCAACTGTCGGTCACCGACTCACGCGCCACAGGCACCTGGCTGATATTATACACCGTCTCGTCGACCGAAGTATAGGCATTGAGGTTATGTCCGAACTTCACACCCACCGATTCAAGCCATGAGATCAAGGTGTTGCCCGGGAAATTTTTTGTTCCGTTAAAGCACATGTGCTCCAGGAAATGGGCGAGACCGCGCTGGTTGTCCTCTTCCTGAATAGCACCCACTTTCTGAGCTATATAGAAATCGGCAAGACCTTTCGGATACTCATTATGACGGATATAGTAGGTAAGTCCATTGTCGAGCTTACCGATCCTCACATTCTGATCCACTGGTATAGGTGGCATCTGCTGCTGGGCTCCTACCACCGGAACTCCGAGCATGACGGCGAATAGCATCGCCAAAAATCGATTTGCGAATTTTTTCATTGCTATGATTATGTTGGTTATATTCTACAAGATCACAGAGGTGCGTGATACACCCTATTAGACTGACAAAGGTACATAAAAGTTTCCTGACCCTCAAAAAATTATACATGGGTGGCGGTGAGTCCACCCCTGAGTGCCGTTGCGCAGCTGCAGAGTGACAAGCCCGGGTACTCTCGCGGCTATGTTTCTCACGCTCTTGATTATATCGGTTATCGATGAGATTCCGCTCAATCTGAAGGTGCCTATCTGTCTGCCATGCTGAATGACAGTTGCAAAAATAATATCGGTAGTGTTTATCGTTCCCATAAAGCTTAATCCTAAAAGTTTTATGCAAAAGTATAAACCCCGGTGTGCAACATACTTGCACACCGGGGTTAAAGAACGATAATCTCCTTTTAAGGAATCTATTTTTTCAGCATGGATTCTATTTTTTCCAAATCAGTACGGAGCTTGGATTCAAGCGACAGGCGCTCCTCGATGTTGCGGCAAGCGTGGAGCACGGTGGCGTGGGTACGGGAAAGACGGGTGCCGATCGCAGTGACAGGCATCTTCGCATCTCTTCGAGCAAGGAACATAACCATCTGGCGGGCATCAGAAATCTCCCTCTTGCGGCTTTTCGCAAATATAGCGTCCTGATCCACATTATAATAGTCGCTCACACTCTGTGCTATCATCTCGAAGTTTATGACCTTCTTGTGCAGCTTCACGGCATTGCCGAGCACTCTATGGGCAAGCTCCACGCTTATCTCACAGTTAAGGATGGTGGCATGGGTGACAAGTGACACCATTATACCTTCAAGCTCACGGATGCTGTCCGACACATTGGACGCGATATAGTCGAGCACATCGGCAGGCACCTCAAGACCCTCCTGCGACGCTTTACGCGCAAGCACCGCACGGCGAAGATCAAAGTCAGGCTTCTCCAGCTCGCAGGTCATGCCGCACTTGAATCGCGACAAAAGGCGCTCGTGCATATCCTTCATCATCGAAGGGGCGCAATCGCTCGACATGATAATCTGGCGCTGGTTCAGGAACAAGTGGTTGAAGATGTGGAAGAACGCTGTCTGAGTAGCCGGTTTGTGCATCAAGTCCTGAATGTCGTCGATGATGAGCACATCAATCGATTGATAGAAGTTGATGAACTCATTCACGCGGCTCGGCTTGGAAGTGGCGGCTGCCGTATACTGGCTTTCAAACAGTCGTGCCGACAGGTAGAGGACGCGTGCTTTGGGATCACGCTCCTTGATGCCGATACCGATAGCTTGCACAAGGTGAGTCTTTCCAACTCCGGTGGGACCGAACAGGAACAGCGGGTTGAACGTCTTGCACTTAGGGTCTGACGCAATTGCCTCGCCAATCGATCGGGCAATCTTATTGGAATTTCCCGGGCAATAGTTGTTGAAAGTGTTCTTGGGATTCAGATGCGAGTCAAGATCATCAATGACCGGATGCTGAATGAACGGATTGCCACCTATGGGCTTCAACGCTGTAGTTGGCTCCGCGCTGGCGATAGCCATCGACGAACCCGGATCCGAGCCTACCACATTGAATTTGTAGAAAAGCTGCACCCCATTTCCATATACACGGCACAACGTGCGCTTCAACAGCGGGAAATAACGCTCCTCAAGTTGTTCTACAAAGAAGTTTGTAGGCACGCCGAGCCACAACTCTTTGCCGTCAAAGCTAAGAGGAATGATGGGCTCAAACCATGAGTTATATTGTTCGATGGTGAGATTGTCTCTGAATATTTTAAGACAATTTCCCCACAGTTGCTGATGATCGGGATTCATAAAACGATTAGGGGTTAAGCTTTTACAATGCAAATTTCCCCAACTTTTTTTTCAAAAACAATTAGAAAAAAATTTGGAAATTAAGATTTCACCGCAATATACCTAAAACACAAGCAATTACGAATTTCTGTTTTCAAATCAGCTTTCAGAGCCGCATAAAATAATCATTCCGTTGATTTTCACCATATTAACCCAAGCAACAATATTATAGGCAATAATGGCGTTTCGCGTGAAACGCCATTATTGCCTATAAATTTCAATACTTACCGCCGTGGAACACTTTCCGGAAAAAGTTATCAACTATTTAGAATGATTCCAAATAATGTTTTTCCATCAAAATACCTTGATCGAGGGGATATACTTCTTCGGATTCTGCTTAAGCTCAATCATTATGGAGTCAAGACTTCCGGCAACTCCATTAACTCTGTCATAAAGTTGGCGATCGTTGAGAAGCAAACCGAGCGTATTGTCGGGGCGGTTGATTTTAGTCGTTATATCATTCACATTGGATGTAATCGCGTTCACGTTGTCAACAGTCTGCTTCAACGGAAGCGCCTTCAGCTCCTCCGACACCACTGCAAGGTCAGAAGTGATGGAATCAAGATTTACGGCAACACCATTCACGGTCTTCATTGTTGCGGGCATCGTGGAAAGTGTGCGATTAAGATAAAGCGTGGTGGCTTCCAGATTGGCTGTGATAGCGTCAAGACGCTTTACCGAAGCAAGCAGGGCGCTGTCGCTCACCAGACGGTTGACCGAACTCAACAGAGAGTCAACCTTCGGCAATATCGATTCAGCAGCAGGAGCGAGCGTCGAGGAAATACCGTCAAGCATTGACGGAGCGGTCTCTCCTATCAGGCGGTCACCGACAGTGTGCGACTCGGCATTATCCGAAAACTTAAGGACAATGGTAGCCGTACCCAGAATATCACTTTCAATCACAGCCTTACTTCCCGAGGGCACCTTGATGTTTTTATCAAGCGACATCTCCACCGACACATGACCGGGATTGTCATATTCGTATGCAACCTCCCTCACTTCGCCCACTTTTAAGCCGTTAAGAGTGACAGGAGCCGATACCGACAGTCCGGCAACATTGGTGTAAGAGGCATAGTAGTAGTTGGAAGCCCTGAAGATATTTATACCTTTAAGGTAGTTGATACCAAAAAACAACAATATTCCGGCAACCAACACCGAAACTCCGATAGTCAATTCTTTTGAGTATTTCATCTTTTATTCTTTTTTCTGATTCTTATTTTATTCTCACTCCGTCGCGGGTCTCTATTATAAACGCTTCTGAATGTATCTTTCTTATTTTACGCAGCTCCACTTGGGCGGAATTGCGGTTGTTATAACTTCCTACGGTGTATTTATACATCCTGCCGTCCTTATAAAAATCCACTTTCTTGAGTCCTTTGAACTCCCGGCAACCGGCTTTCAGCTTTTTATCGGTCGACAGAAACTGGATTTTATAAACTATCGGCGACGTCGGCTCGTCAGCGTCATTGTAACTGTCGTCACACTCTTCATGAGCGTCAACAGATTCTTCCGGAACCGCCGGCGACACCGCCCCGGGCTTCCCCGACGCATGGTCATAGGCAGTCTTATAGGAATTAAATGCCGAGCATATCGCTTTGGCAAATTTAGTTTGCCCTGACGATGAACCTAAGAAACGCTCCGATTCAGGATTGCATATAAAATCCAGCTCAATAAGCACCGCCGGCATACTCGTGCGCGCAAGCACAAGAAATCCTGCCTGACGCACTCCGTTGTTCTTGCGTCCGGCTATTCTCACCATCTCTTTCTGCACCTTTCCGGCAAAATCTATACTTTGGTCCAGATGCTTATTCTGGCTCAGCTCGAATATTATGTAGGACTCGGTAGAATTAGGATCAAACCCACAATAACGCGCCGAGTAGTCATCCTCAAGCATGATCACCGAGTTCTCTCGTTTCGCCACCTCAAGATTGGCGGCGCTCTTGTGAAGCCCGAGCGTATAAGTGGCAGCGCCGTTTATCTTTGTGCGGTTACGGTTCTTCTTGTCGACCGAATTAGTATGTATCGATATAAACAGGTCGGCATTCGCCTTATTGGCGATATCGGCACGCTCCTGAAGCTCTTTGAAGTAATCGCCGCTGCGGGTATACACCACCTTCACATCCTTATGGCTCTTTTTTATCATGTCGCCAAGCTTCAGAGCCACACCCAGGTTGATGCTCTTCTCATTGGTTTTCTTGCCTATGGCGCCGAAATCATGACCACCGTGACCGGCGTCAATGACCACCACAAAGTCTTTGCCCGACGCAAGAAGACCGGCAAACACGATGAAAACCGCTGAAAATATTAAATGTAGATTCCTACCCATATAGAGGCTTTAGTACCGCAAAATTAGCAATTTTTGCCAAAACAGTCACGATTTTATACAATTATTACTAACTTTGAACCACAATATGCGATAGAAAATCTATCTCACAAGCACTTTACATTACTCCGAGGTTCACTATGAAGCCGCTCCTTCCTCTTTACATAACAGCCATTATATTTGCCGGATGCACGGAAAAGCCACAAGCCGATAAAGCCGAAATCGAACGGTTTGACTCAATCGTTGCCCGCTATAACGCGATGGATGCCGCCGACCGAGCCGCATTCCGCAATAAATATCCCGATGCCACGCTATTCATCACAAAAGGCGACACCGTGAACGCCGATTCTGTCATTGAAGCATATTCACGAAGCAACGCCTTGACTATGTTCGGAAAAGACGTGAATGAACGATTGACCATGACCGACTCCCTGGAAACAATATTGGGGGAAATGAAAACCTCATTCAGCGAGAAGCTGCCCGAAGTCAAATGGAAAAGAATCATAGGAGTCATCTCAACCTATAATCAATCGGTGATACTTACCGACGGGGCGCTACTGCTCGGACTAAACCACTACCTCGGAAGCGACTACGGGGCTTACAGCTATTTCGAGCCATATCAACGCACCGTCAAAACCCCTCGCCACCTGCCATACGATGTAGCCGAGGCATTGATCTCCGATCGTTTCCCATTTATTTCCGGCAATGAATCCACTCTGCTAAACCGTACACTTTATGAAGGTGCCGTACTCGCAGCCGTGAACGACGTAGTTCCCGGAAATGACATAGCGGAAAGCATGGGATATGACTCCGATGCATGGAAGTGGCTGTCGGAAAATGAGAAACCGATGTGGAACGCTCTGATTGACCGGGAGATGCTTTTCTCCATGGATCCGGCGATAGCCGATCGCATGACAAGACCGGCACCGGCAACATCAATACTGCATCCTGATGCTCCGGGACGCGCCGCACGATACATCGGATATAAAATTGTCGAATCCTACCGCAAGCGGCATCCGGAAAAAACGCTGCAATGGTTGCTCTCCCCCGAGTTCTACAACTCCCCCACAGCCCTCATCGACTCACAATACACCCCATAAAAGACAGTCCGCTAGCCGAGTATCGGGTTTTTACCTCCATTATTTTTGATCACGGCTTTGTAGGCATTTTCTGCACGGACATAACGCATCCGTTCCTGAGGCGTAAACTCCCCTCGCATACGCCGAGCAATTTCGCGACGGAAATTAGTCACATCCTCGCGCGTCATAAGTGGGTTGGGAATTGAGGGAATCATAATATTTTAATTTAAACCGTCCGAAATTGAACGGCTGAATTTTATCTTTCTATTATCCGATATCAACATTAACTTTATCGAACAACGCAAAGATAATGTTTTTCGTTCATTTGCGCAAATATCAACCCACCCGAAAAAAGCAGGCTATCTAAGTATGCTTCAGCTTGATACGCGGTCGTTTAACACCAACCAATCGAAGCGGCGTACCTGAGACTGCGGCAAGCCTCCTAATTAAGTATCAAGGAGTTGATTGCCACAGGAAGGGCTGCCGACACATTGTAGCAGCGCGCAAACTGCTTGATGATGGCAATAGTGCGTTTGTCGGGTTGGGATGCCGGGGTGTGAACCGTAGCGGTATTTTTAGGCTCTATACGTGACGGAGTAGAATTTTCATCCATAGGCTACTTATTTTGCATTATCAATACAATTTTAAAACGTAATGCTTTGCCGTTTTATTATATCGCCCGTCGAAATTACGCAAACAAATTTGAATAAATCGAAACAGTTGTTATCGCCAAGACCTGCAACTCACAAATCGCCCGTTTATTGCGCTAAAATCGCTAAAATAAATTAATTCATTTTGGTATTAAATTATAAGTTCCTATATTTGCAACCGATAAATCAATCTATTTTATAACTTAACAATCTATAGCCTATCGTATTGACATTACTCTAAACAATAATCTTTAAAAGTAATGCACATAATGAAAACACTCACCGACGAGCAGTTGGTGAGAATGTATATCGATGGAAATAACGCCGCATTTGACACATTGCTGCAACGTCATCAGGCTAAACTATACTCTTACATATTGCGCATAGTGAAAAACGAAGAGATAGCCAATGACATTTTTCAAGATACATTCATTAAGATAATAATGACCCTGAAACAGGGCAGATACATCGAAAACGGTAAGTTCGGAGCTTGGCTTACCCGCATAGCTCATAACCTTATCATCGATTTTTACCGCCAGGAAAAATCAGAGAACAGCGTGTCCACCGACGACGAGACCACAAATCTCCTCAACCGCCGCGACCTCTGCGAAGAAAACATCGAAGATCTGCTGGTCAACGACCAGATCCGTGCCGATGTAAGAAAAATAATCGACGCTCTCCCGGCTCCTCAACGCGAAGTGGTATTGATGAGATACTACAACGACATGAGCTTCAAGGAGATCGCCGATGCTACCGGAGTCAGCATTAACACTGCGCTCGGGCGTATGCGCTACGCGCTTATGAACATGAGACGCATAGCCGAAGAGAACAATATCGTTCTCTCCGCCTGATCAGCCACTTCACTTTTGGTGAAGCAGCGATTCATTGATCATGCCTTCGATAAAATCCTTAGGCTGGACACCCATCATTCCCTTGATGGGTGTTCCATCATTGGGGAACAGCACCACAAGTGGTATTGATGATATTCCGAGATCACGTGCCAACTGCTGGTTGTCATCGATATTCATCTTATAGAAATTCACCTTTCCGGCATATTTTTCTGCGAGTTCGTCAATGATCGGAGCAAGCCGCAGGCACGGAGCGCACCATGGCGCCCAGAAATCGACAACCGCCGGCAACGCCATCGATTTTGCCACCGAGTCAGTGCGGTAATCATATATTTTGCTCACAAATTCATCCTGATTGATCTCTGTGACATTATCAGCGGCTACAGCCGCTACATTGGCATCGGCAATAAACAACGCCGCCGCAATTAAAATCTTTTTCATTTTCATTTAATCCAACATTAAGCTTATATAAGGCCTTACGGCAGGAAATTCAAGTATTTTCTCTGTGACCTCATTCCCGAACAGTATCGAGGTGAGCACCTCCACGTCCACGTCATAGTCAAGAGATTCCGCATCGCGACTGTCATCCACCATGCAGCGGCAATCCTTCACCACATATATGTGGCAATTTTCCGGAATCACTCTGTCATGAACCCTCACGGAAAGCTTCAGCTCCGGATGGGATTGAGCCAATGTCGACAACACCAAGCCCACATTGACCACACGAGCCATGCCTCTGACACTCGACTCAACACCGGGCGAGAAATAACGCCACACACTCATAGGCATATCCCCGAAAGTTTCCTTGACGAGCGACAGCACGCCGTTGGCAGCATCGTCACCGACGGCAAGCAGTTCTTTCACGGTCACCTCACCATCATCAGGAACGGCAAATGCCATAGCCGCAATCACGCCGTCAACGTCAGAGACAGCCAGCACGCTACCCCCGTCGACCGAATTATCCATGACTATGTCATGATACTGTTCGCGGGTATGCTGCACGCAACACGGTCTCGCCTCCATCATAGTGTTGAAAAAGCGGTATGCCTCCTCCGAGCCGATATCGGTGTAGGCGTTATAGACTCCGCAATGACGGAACGGATGAGCCGACGTGAAATGCTCCACACAAGTGTAGAACACCGGCGAAAAACCGGCTTTCTCATAATACTTGAACAGCCATCCCGATGCCGGGATCAGCGTGCTGAACGCATCACCGCGCCGATAAGATTCATTGAGCCCCTCGGAAAGCAGTTCAGCCATGTACCCGTGGGCACGCATCTCGGGAGCCGTGGCGGCGCCGCATATATAACTGACAGGCAGCGTCACCCCGTGAAAATTCATGGAGTAACGCTGCAATAACATTGAGCTCACGACTCTGCCGTCTTTATCAAGCACAAGAGCATCTTCATCACGATAAACTCTTGAAAAAAACATATCGACGAACTGGTCGCTGTCATCAAAACATTCTCGCCAGAGTTTCAGTACTATATCTTTCTTTTTCATGATTATATAACACTCCGGCAGCTATGAATGTTTATCAGCTTTGATGCGCCTTGCGAAGAAGGTCATTGACCGTTTTAACAGGGTTGAAAGTGGCAATCGGCACCTCGACAAACGCTGTGTTCCAGTCGCTCATGGCACCGTTCCACAATCCCGGAAGCTCAAGGGCGCGAAGCTCCTTGCCGCTCTTCGATTTCGAGGAGATAAATCCGGTATCGGGATCCACATAGGAAGTGAGGTTGAATTTCTTGCCATCCACATCCTTGATGTAGCACACAAGGTCAACCGGATTAAAGTGGGTGGCTTTGCTCACCATCTCCTTGTATTGGTCGTTGGCGGGATCAATCTGGGTGCTTTCAAGAATCTGTGGCGAAGAGGAACCGTCGGAATTCACCGTGATAAACGGACCGCCGCCGGGTTCACCCTCGTTGCGCACCATTCCACACACTCTCAAGGGGCGGTTGAGCTTGCTCTTTATGTAAAGCACCAGATCGGCATCCTCAAGATGCTTCATCTTCTCGTCTCTGATGTTAAGCACATTATGCATGAACGAGATCATCTCCCTCACGTCATCGATTGTGTACTTGCCGGTGTTGATCATGCCCAGATACTTCTCAATCTTGTCATGGATCTCAATAAGATAGCCGGCAATCACTCTCTTATATGCGATAGTGACCTCACGCTGTGAGTCGGGCACAACATTGTCGATATTCTTGATGAACACCACAGCCGAATCGATGTCATTGAGATTCTCAATCAACGCGCCGTGGCCACCGGGACGGAACAGAATCTTGCCGTTGTCGATGAACGGAGTGTTGTCAGGATTCACAGCCACGGTATCAGTGGATTTCTTCTGCTCTGAAAGGCTGATGTTATACTTGACGCCGAATCGTTTCTCCATCGCAGGAAGGGCTTCAGCAATTTTTTTCTCAAACAACGCGCGATGCTCAGGCGACACGGTGAAATGCAGATTTACCACACCCGCACTGTTAGTCGCAGTCTGGGCGCCTTCCACAAGATGCTCTTCAAGCGGAGTGCGTGAACCATCGGCATAGGAATGGAACTTCAGCAAGCCCTTAGGCAGATTTCCGTAGTTCAATCCGTCTTTGCCAAGCAATGCAGCCACAATGTCCTTGTTTCTGCCGTCATTCACCAATGTGTCAAGGTCGGCATTGTAAAGTTTCTTGCTCACTTCGTTGAGCTCGTCATAGAAAGCGAAATTATGCAATTGGGCTATGAACTGCTCAACAGGGCTTCCTGCCTTAGGCGAGTCGGAATCACCGTCTAAAAATTCAAACAGAGCCTTGAACATTCGTGATGCAGCCCCTGATGCCGGCACAAATTTATATACTTGACCGCCGTCAGCAAGAAATTCCGACCACCGGTCCACTGCTTTCTGCTGTTCTTCGTCATTAAGGCTGGTGATGCCGTTGCCAACACGTGCCGAATCTATGATTTTCAGATAGGGGAAACCGGTTGCAAATCGGCGTATTTGGGATTCAAATACTTCAGGAGAGATGCCACGCTCTTGGAGCGTCTTGAGTTCTTCAGGTGACATAGTTTTATAGATAGGTTAATAATTTTAGCAAACTTACTAAATTTTACTCTAAATGGCAAGATTTTTTTTGCCGCAATACCACCAAAGAACACAATCGCGCCAAAGACACGCATCATGCCGCGTCATCGCGTCATGCGTTTCAGCAGATTATAGCTCGGCACTATGCCCAGCTCGCCCGCTTTGCTCAAGTCAGCCATGCCGGCATTGCGATTGCCCATATTCAAGTAAATATACCCTCGGTTATAGTATGCCTCACCAAAATCAGGCTTCAGCTCTATCGCTTTGTTAAACGCGCTTATCGCCGAGGTATAGTCACCCGCCGCCGCAAGCAACGTGCCTTTATTGTACCACGCGAAAGACATACGCGGCGACAGCTCGATAACCTTGTCGATATCTTCGAGAGCTTCGGCATTGACCATCTTCATCGCCGCCTGCCCCAATGCCGCAGCCGACGCATCGCCATTACCCTCCACCGCTCTCGACGCCTCGGCGTTAAGACGGCGCACATTAGCCCGGAGAAGATAAGCGATCGCGAAATCAGGAGTCAGCTCGATGGCTCGGTTAAGATCGGCAAGCGCAGCCTGATAGTTGCGCAGCGTGTAGTAGTCCATCGCTCTGCCAAAGTAGTCAACGGCACGTGGAGTGTGGGTGGAGATATAGGAGTTATAATACTCTATCGATGCAAAATGGCGGTTTATGGCATCCTCTTCCGACAGTTGCGGCTCACGGTTAGCCACCATCAACAGGAATCGCAGGGCGCGTGTGGCGTTAAGATCATCCACCTCCTTTATATAATAGGGGGTCTCCTTTATTTCAGTAGTGGTCACATAGTAGCTGAGTGTGAACGGAGGTTCAAGCTCAACCATCGAGCGTCGATCCTGCACTCTGCCCTTTATGCCGGGGGTCTGATACCCCTCCTTGATATCTGAATTGTCGTCAATAGTCTGCAATGAAGTGAACATGGCTGCCACATCCTCCGACTCTTCGACAGCCGCAGCCTGATTTTCCGACGCCGAATTGCCATCATCGGCAGTCACCGGTTTCTTCGACAACGCGATCGACTTGCGGTAGTCCTTCTCGGCACGGTTATAATCGCCAAGCAGACGCAGATTCTCGGAACGCAGAAAATATGCTCCCGAAAAATCAGGGAACTCGTCTATGACCCGGTCAAGATCAGCTATTGATGAACGGTAGTCGGCAATCTCCTTGTAGAGTATGGCACGGTTATACAGCGCATGATAGTTATTGCGGTCAAGATTCAGCACCTGCGTAAAATCGTCGATAGCCTTATTGTTGTCATGCACCTCGGCTCTAAGCAATCCTCGGTTGAAGAGAGCCGTGGCATTAAGCGGCTCAAGCTGAATGGCGTAATCATAGTCAGCCATAGCCCCGAAGTAATCATTAAGATTATAACGCAGAAACGCCCTGTTGATGAAATATCCGGCAAACTGCGGCTGCAACTTTATCGCCTCGTTCATATCGGCAAGCGCCGATTCATAATCTTTCTTCGACTTGATGGCGATGTCGGAACGCAAGGAGTAGGCATTGGTCGAGTTCTTGTTGATGGAAAGCGCCGTGTCAATATCGGCGAGAGCCGCCACTGTGTCTCCCTGTGCCAGATGGAGCTTCGCACGTCCCACATATCCGGTGTCAAATTTAGGATAGATCCTCAAAAGCGTGGCATACGTGCTGTCAGCGCCGGCATAATCCTCGACATCCTCCTGAGCGAGTGCCTTGTTGAGAAGTATGTTGCGGCTGTGGGGGAGCTGTTCGAGAGCACGGTCATAGTCGGCGATAGCCTCACGCTGCCTGCCCATATTCTGAAGAGCCACTCCCCTCACCTCGTATGCGCCGGAAATAAACGGATTGCGCTCTATGGCGAGCGACGCATCCTCCTCCGCACCACGGTAATCGTCAAGACTGAGTTTGGCTATGGCTCGGTAAAAATAAGGCTGCGCCCAGTAGGGCTTCACCGCGATAATCTGATTGAAATATTGAATCGACAGCACATAGTCCTCCAGATAAAGCGAGTTCTGCCCTATCCGCAACACCTGCTCCGTGTTAATCTGACCGTGAAGATTTCCAGCATAGCTCATGCACAATGCCAGAAACAAAAATATATGTCTTATGAATTTCATGACCGGCTTAAAAAGCATAATGGGTTGTTATGAGCTGTAAAGTTACGCTATTTATAATGAAAATCGGGATTTTTTGAATAAAATAACATTTCGCTCCCTCAATAGCGCCACATCACACGCCGGCGACCCGCTATCAGCCGGAATCAACGGTACTTCTTACCGTACCGGTCGCTGAACCACACACCTGCAAGAATCAACGCGCAGCCGGTATAGCCCACTATCGACACAACCTCGCCGAGCAACAGAGCCGACGCTATCAACGTGACTATAGGCTGGAAATAAAGATAGTTGCTTGCCTTTATGGCGCCGAGACCCTTATTGACCCAAGCCCATATCACAAATGCGAGCATCGAGCAGAACACTCCGAGAAACACAAGGTTCAGTATCACATCAACCTGCGCAAACACCGACAGCGGCGTGTGCCCCGGCTGCCCCAGCAGAAACGGTATAGCCGTGAGCATACCGTAGAAGAATGTCTTGCGCGATATGAACATAACCCCATAGAGGGCGCTCAGCTTCCTCAACACCAATGAATATACCGACCACGAAAAAGCCGCTCCCAACGCGAGCAAGTCACCCAAAGGCTTCACATTCAGCTCAAAACTGCTGTTGAAGATGACAAAGCCCACACCCACAAAAGCGATGAGCGACCCTATGAGCACATTCCTCCCGGGACGCTCATTCTTATATATAGCTCCCACAAGAAGAGTGGTGATCAGCGGCGCCAATGTCACAATCAGCGACACATTGGACACAAGCGTATATTCAAGAGCCGTGTTCTCAGCGATATAGTACAGCGAGCCGGCACACAATCCACACACCACAAACAGCAGCTCGTCGCGCAGTGAATTGGAGAACAGGCGGGAATGATTTATCGCCAATATGATCACGTAGGCAAGCAATGTGCGGTAGACATACACTTCGGTGGGCTGCAAGCCATTATCAAGCAACACCTTTGTCGATACAAACGACACACCCCACGCGATCATTGTCAGAATCGCGCCAAGATGATACCACACATTATTTGATTCCCTGCTTCTCATTTTACTCATGGCAATTAAGTAATAACCCTTTGCAAATTTAATGGAAAATTTTCACACCTTAAAAACATTTTTTCCATTTACCTTGTATTAATATTTAAATGAAGATGATTTTATTAACTTTGCAAAAGATTTAATCATTAACTTAAAATTTTTGAATATGAAACTTCTTAAAATCACAGGCGCCGTAATTCTTTCACTCGGCATGCTATTATCATCAAGTTGTTCTACAATGAACAATACCGGGAAAGGCGCCCTCATAGGTGGCGGCGGCGGTGCCGCGCTCGGTGCCGGACTTGGCGCTCTTATAGGCGGCGGTAAAGGTGCGGCAATCGGCAGCGCGATCGGAGCAGGCGTAGGAGCAGGAGCAGGAGCCCTTATCGGAAAGAAGATGGACAACCAGCAGAAAGAGCTTGCCCAGTCTTTGCCACAGGCAACAGTGGAAGAAACCACCGACCAGAACGGCTTGCAGGCGATCAAGGTCACCTTCCCCGGCGGAATCCTATTCCCCACCAACGGCACTACCCTCAGCACCTCAGCTAAAAGCGAACTGTCCAACTTCGTGGTTTCACTGCGCGACAACCCATTGACCGACGTACAGATCTACGGTTTCACCGACAACACCGGTACCGAGGCTGTGAACCAGAGAGTTTCTACCGGACGTGCCGATGCCGTCCTTGCCTACCTTGTAAATTCAGGCATAGCTCCCTCACGTTGCACCGCCCAGGGAATTCCGATGGCTGGATATGTGGCTTCCAACGCCACTCCTGAAGGAAGAGCTCAGAACCGACGTGTCGAAATATACGTGACCGCAAGCAAGCAGATGGTACAGGAAGCTGAAAACGGAACTCTCCGCTGATAAGCCGCCATCATCATCCTCATAACGGGGTTTGGGAATCGCAAGCGCGCCCAAACCCCGTAACTTTTTTCATGGCGAGTGTGGCGACATGATTACAATACCGTTAAATTACCCACACCATGCGTGTGGGTTAATCAATAAAGGAGTATATTTGTAAAGACGTGCTTAACATAGTATAGCGTACCAATCATTTCATCACATTTTTATGCACTATACATTGAGGATAATATCAGGCTTAATTTCAACTCTATTGTGTTCGCTTGCCATTCAGGGAACACAGGCATTTGCCTCGCCTATAAAATATTCGATAAAAGACAGTCTGGAAATCGAGCTTTCACGAGCCACCACTGTCGACGACAGCATAAAGCTGCTGTACAATCTCTATGACGTGTCGCCAAGAGCGCAAAAGTACGAATTCTCGCAACAACTCTCCGACATTGCCAAACGCACTAAAAACGAAGCCATACAGCTTGACATATTAAGAAACAATGCCAACCTGTTTCTCACCTCCGACTCTATGCTGCGGATCTTCGAGAAAGAGGCGCGTGAATTACCCGAATCCGAGGATCAGAAAGAAACCGCTCTGTTCATAAAATTGCTCGGGCTATCCTACCGCATAAAATCGGTCGACGCCGCGAAACGCCGCGAAATAGTGCAGAATCTTATAAACGACTATCGCACCAATACCGACCACGACATATATTCACGCATAGAGAAGCTGTACTCCCTGTGTCTGTGTCTGAGCTACATGACCGAAGGCGATATGTATGTCAAGTATCTTAACGAGCTGGAAACGCTCATTCAGGAGATGCCCCACAGCGAAGGAGGCTCGCTGAGAAATATGTTCTTCAACCGACAGGCTATATTGGCTACGATGAAAAACGACCGCAAGAAAGCGATCGAAGCCAACAAGGCTATCCTCGACATAATCGACCGGCTGAAAACAAAATACCGCAGCGCCGGTCGCATATA
Organism: uncultured Muribaculum sp.; assembly: GCA_910589555.1. GTDB lineage: Bacteria > Bacteroidota > Bacteroidia > Bacteroidales > Muribaculaceae > Muribaculum. Next base: position 129,971 of record CAJUTE010000002.1, on the reverse strand, counting down.
CAAGAACTATGACACAAGCGAATACGTGTGCCGCCTGCGTCTGCTCAACAACTTCGAAGATATGCCTCAGAATGAAATCGAGGAAAACTATTCGAGAATTCTTGAACTCGCCCACCGGAACCCCGATGTGATGCAGGACTTGAAAATGACCGAAAGAGCCCACATATTCTACCTCATGTCGAAAAAAGAATATGACAAGGCATTGCCTATTCTGAAGCGTCATCCCGAAGCGATGCGCGACCAACGCTACCGACAGTTCTACCTGAAATACCTGATCACAGCGTCACGAGCCACCGGCGACACCCACACTCTCCTCAAGTCACTGGAAGGGTACAGCGATTATCTTGAAGAGCTTATCGACACCGAATCGGAATCAAAAACTCAGGAATTGCAGATACTCTATGACGTGGAATCGCTGCGACGCAAGTCTATGGAGCTTCAGAACGAAAACATTGCCATGATCGAGGCTACAAACCGCAACATCATCATCGGAGCAAGCATCGTGGCATTATTGCTCATCGTGTTCCTCATCTCCGTGACCAGAATGTACTACCGCCAGAAAAAGCTGTCACGCGCGCTGATAAAATCGGAAAAGAAACTGAAAGCCGAAAAACAATCATTGCTCGCCGCTCAGGAAGAGATAACTGCATCACGCGATGAAGCCGAAAACGCCAACCGCCTCAAGACGCAATTCATCCAGAATATGCGCCACGAGATTCTCACTCCGCTCAACGCAATTGTAGGATTCTCACAACTCATTGCCGACTCGATGCCGGAAAAGAAGCGTGAGGAGATGGAGAAATACACCAATATAATTGCGGAAAACAATGACATCCTGCACACCGTCATAACCGACATAATCGACATATCGCAGCTTGAGACCGGGGAAATGAAAGTGACCTATCGTCCTGAATCGCTAAACGAGATATGCATCAACACCACCACAACAATGGCAAGAAAAGCGTCGAAAAACGTCAAGATGTATTTCGACGCGCCTAAAGACGATTTGGTCATATACACTGACCGTGTGAGAGTGGAGCAAGTGATAACCAACTTCCTGAACAACGCCGCAAAATTCACCGAGTCAGGAAGCATAACACTCTCCTACAAAGTCGACGACGAGAAATCAAACGTAGTGATATCGGTTACCGACACGGGAATAGGCATCCCCGAAAACAAGCAGGAAGTTATCTTCGATCGCTTCGTCAAACTGAACCAATATTCAAGCGGAACAGGACTCGGGCTGCATATATGCCGCCTGATAGCCGAAATCCTCAAAGGGACAGTGAAGGTCGACCCCACCTACACCGACGGTGCAAGATTCCTATTCATAATTCCGCTGAAACCCGCAAAAAAATAAGCCGATTCCACGTAATCGCATTTTACGGCTCGGAGGGGACCTGATAGTGGCGGAGGGCACGCACTCTATGGCGGCAGCCCACTGCCACGGCTATAACATAGTAAGCTATCGTCAGCCCCCACATGGTAAGATAATTGGGCAGCACCTGGCTTAATGTGGCTGAATTGCTGTTGATTTGAACAAATCCGTCAACACCCCATGTTGCCGGCACAAGGCTGCCAAACAGATACCAACCGTCGGACATGGCGGAACGCGGCCAGGTCAACCCCGACAGGAACAGGAACAGAACCGAGGTGAACACCCACACCAAAAAGGCGCTTTCTCGCTCAGTGACAAGCGGACTGAACATCTGCCCCATGAAACCCGACGCAAGCACGAGCGGGAACATGAAAGGAAGATACTGCCATGCGCTTCCGTAATGCGGCAAACTGAACATTTCAGGCACGACATGGAGTATATACACCATAAGCGGCAGATAGATGACAGCCATGCACAGCGTGCGGGCAAGAACGATTGCCGACATCGGTCCTGAAGGCTCGTCGGGATCCACTCCACAGTTGAGCCGGCGACGCTCATTGGCGCCACCGCCGAGCATCATCATGCCAAGCACGATGCTCTGCTGAAGAATAAGCACCACAATGCCGATCATGACAAACGAGGCAAAACCTTGCGTGGGGTTACCCAGAAAAAACGATTCCGTGTCGACTGTCGCGCCCACAGCCTGCGCCGGGAAAGCCACCGGAGAACCGTTGATGGTGTTGGTGCGAATGTCGGCGCCTAACGCAAGCTGAATATCAGTCATGGCAAACAGAATGCTGCGGTAACGCAACAACAGGCTCATGTCGCAGTACAGCGGCAGCACAGCCTGCTCGGCACGACCGATGCGGTTGGCATAGTCATGCGGAATCTCAAGGATGCCGTAGACCTTGCGTTCCTTCATCCATTGCCGCGCTTCGTTGAGATCCACGGCATAACCATAGACTCCGGTATACTCATCGGCATCAATCATCCTCACCAGCTCGCGGCTGTCAGAGGTGCGGCTGTTGTCAACGATCGCCAGCGGCACATTCTTCACCACCTCCGGATTATATATCAGCGTATAGACAATCGGATAACTCAGCGGCAGGGCTATGAAAAACAGCATCACACCCTCATCATGGAAAATGTGACGGAGACAAGTCCCCCATTCCGAAATCAAAGTTCTAAACCAGCGTCCTATCATAATGAAATCTTTATGGAATATATACCGGATGAGCGCTGTAACGACGTAACTTCCACAGCATCGCAAAAGGAAGCAGAAGGAAAAGAATCATCGCGATGAAATCCCACCGGCAATAGAATAACTCATAGCCGTTAAGAGCTATGTTGATATAAATCAAGAAATAATATCTTATAGGGAGCAAATAGGAGAAGATGCCCACTGCAGGATACATGTCCTCGACCGGAAACGAGAATGCGGCGATCGAAAACGCCAATATCCCCGTCAACGAAAGGATAGAGAGCGAAAACCTCAGATTGGGGATGGTAGCGGCGATAAACAGAGCGAATGCCTGGCTTGATGCGACAAGAAGCAGCATGGCGGCAATCATGGCGCTGACGCTGCCGTTCATCGGGAAGCCGCAGAACCCGTAAAGGATGCCCTGCATGGCAAGACCCACAAGAGAGAATATCACAAACTGAGGAGCAAGCTTTCCGAAGCAGGCAAGCACGATGGAGCCCCCCGCATCCTGAAGCCAGCGTATCGAAGTGCCGCGTTTGATCTCCTGCAACACCGAAAATGCGGTGATCTGGAAGATTATAAGCTCAAGAAGGCACGGCAGAAACGAGTTGGACAGATAAATCGAATAGTTAAGCCACGGATTGCCTATGCAATGCTCCTGAATGGTAACAGGCTGAAGAAGGCTGCTCACAAGCGACTGGTTTATACCCGAACTCACAAGCGTGGTCATGGCGATGCCACCCGAAGTGGTGACCGCAGTCTGCTTGAACGCCTTGAACGACAGCGTACCCGGAACGAAATATGCCATATTGGAGTAATAAGTGATGGTGGTTTCCCTACCGCTCACGGCATCCTCCTGAAATCCTCGCGGAATCATGAAAAAGCCAAAAATCTTACCCTCCTTGACCAGATCCATTGCCTCGGCATAGCTCGACGGCTTATAGCGGATGTCGGTGAGCTGCGATGCCCCGAGATTGCGGATCACATTGCGCGACACCGGAGTGTCGTCAAGATCCACCACTGCGGCAGGACACTTCTCCGGAATGCCCTCCTCCATCAGATCCACAAAGAAAAATGTGGAGAGCAACGGCACAAACACCATCATCAGCACATAGATGGGACGGCTGGCGAGCTGCCGCACACCATCAGTCAACGCCTTTACTATGCCTGAGTTCTTATTCATTTCCGTCAAGATATATTATCGACATACCGGGACGAAGCTCCGGAACATCCTCGAGCGGACGCGCTTTCACCTGGAAAGTGCGGCTGTCCCATTCTCCTGTAGCTTTGGTGGAGCGCCATGTAGCGTAGGTGCCCATGTCGCGCACATAGTAGACCTCGGCTTGAATCTTCTTCTTGTCAAGCGCGGGAATCATGATGTCAATCTTCTTGCCTATGGGAAGATTGTTGAGTTTCTCCTCACGCACATTGAAGGTTACCCACTTATCGCTTATCTTAAGCAGACTCATGAGCGGAGCGCCGAGCGACACGAGTTCACCCTCATGAGGATATATCACGTCGATCTGTCCGTCGGCGGGAGCCGTCAGATATTGGTCCTGAAGAAGCGCCTCAACCTCCATGATGCCACCCTTTGCGGCATCCACAAGCGCCTGCGCGCTCTCCTTGTCCTCACGCTGGGCGCCCTCCTTAACCATCATATACTGGCTCTTTGCCGCGCTTTCTCCGGCAACGGCGGCATCGTAGGCAGCCTTAGCCTCATCACGCTTCTGCGCTGAAATCACATCCTGCTTGAAAAGCGCCTCCATGCGGTTATATGTCTTCTCAGCGATGGTGCGTGCGGCGACAGCCTGTTGCCACACATCATGCGCGCTCTGCACGATCTGCTTGCGTGTTCCGGCATCGATCTTCTTGTTTTGCGCGGCGGTAGCGGTCTTCATCGCCTCGGCTTGATACAGCTTTGCGTCGGCGAGCGATGAGTGGATGTGAATGAGCGTGTCGCCCGCTTTCACATTCTGCCCTTCCTCCACAAAAATCTCCATTACTCTGCCCGGCAGCTTGCCCGAAATTTTTATCGATGTAGCTTCAGCCTGCCCCTCGACAATCTGAGGAGCCGGTTTCAAGAAGAGGAATCCGATAAGGGCTATCAGCGCCACAGCCACAACCACGATTACAAGTGTTGCTATCAGGGCGGTGTCCTTTTTTACCGTGACCTGATTGGATGAAGTTTTTTCTATGTTTGCCATGATGAGGTGTTTTTTTATTCTTTTACAGTATAGTTATAATCCATAGTTCCGAGAACCTTCGACAGATACACGCGGCACAGGTTCACGTCGATTTCCGCATCCACATTTTCCGAGTGAGCCTTTAGCCATGCAGTCTGCGCCTCCATGACATTGTCGGATGTGGCTACACCCTCCTTGAATGCGAGCTGGGCGCTGCGCAGATTCTCGTCGGCGCTCGCTATGTTGGAGCGGGTGGCGATATAGGTTTTCATCGCCTCATTGGTCTTGAACGCCGCCTGGCTCACCTGAAGATTGATAAGCTCCTTGGCATCCTCGATCTGAAGATCCATGATCGTGGTCTGAGTCTTTGCGGCACGATACTTATTATAATTGCCGCCCCAGTGCCACAACGGGATTTTCAGCACCGCTCCGATGGAGAACGCACCGTTAAACCGCTTTTCGAAACCGTTGAACATATTGGGATTGGAAAATGAGTAGGCGCCCACAACCGCAAGATTGGGGAGCATCGATGACAACGCCACCTTGCTCTGCTCGTGGGTGATCTTACGCCCCATCTCCAACGCATGAAGATCGGGACGGTTCACATACACATCCTTCATGTCGTAGTTCGTGGCTACGGGTGTCATGTCGACCTCAGGGCTACCCTCGTCGGCAAGCCTCATCTCAGTGTCAACAGGAAGCCCGCACAATTCGGCAAGAGCCATGCGCGACAGCACAAGCCCGTTCTCCACCTTGGTAAGGTCCACATTAGCCGAGTTCAGCTTCACATCCACGCTTAATTGATCGGCTTTGGTGGCGACACCAACATCGACCATAGCCTTCACCTGACGATGGAGAGTGTCAAGAAGCGCCACGTAGCTCACCGCGAGCTGACGCTTTGCCTCAAGCGACACCACCTGCCAGTAAGCAGCGTCGACGGCATATATCACATCCTCGGCGCCGCTTGCATGGAGCGAGCGGGCGAGCTCTTCGGCATACTTGGTGATCTTGTTCATTGCCACAATCTTGCCGCCCATATACACCGGCTGGGTGAGAGTGACGGCGCCGAAGAACACATTGTGTATGTCGTAGGACAACGCATCTTTCGGGAGCCAAGCCACCTCTTTGGGCACATACTGCCCGCCCGGCCCCTTTATGGGGGTGCCGTCAGGACCGGTCACAAGATTGAACGCATATCCGTTGCCGTCAAATGTCTTGACCGGAAGATACTGGTCGGAATCAAACACCGATATGCTTTTCTGATTATATGTGTAGCCTCCGGCAAAGTCTATTGCGGGCAGATACGCAGCAAACGCCTCCTTCTTCTGGTAGCCGGCTGCCTTGATGCGCTCAGCGGCTATGCGCATCTGCTTGTTGTTGCGCACAGCCATCGCCCGGCAAGAATCAAGCGACACCACACCATCACCGGCTATGGACTGTGAATGGCAAGGTGTCGATGAAGCAGTTACAAACACTGCCGCTCCGAGCAAAATTCCTGTTAATGAAAAGTGCATAGTGATACCCTCGTTTTGGTTATTGATAATTTCCTATGCAAATATAACTTAATAAAGCTATAAAAGGTTTTTGCCCGGTGCTCTTTTTTCAGTCAATTTTCATCAATTATTGGTCAATTTGTCGTATATGAAAAACTGCGGTAGTGAGAAGGCGCAAGATTCAGTTTTCCCGAAGCGCGGAGCATCTTTCTCAACGCTGTCACAAGCTCACGGCTCTCCTGAAGAAGATTCAGGTACACGTATGCCACGGTCATGTCGGAGGGGTCACCGTTCTGGAGGTGTTCATACACTTCACGTGAATGCCGCGAGAGTTCCTGCTTTATGGTCTCGCAACGGCGGCGCAACTCATCTATCACCTCGGGGTTGCTCTCGTCGATAGCCGCTTCCGACTCCACAAACAGTTCCACCACCCTGTTCTTTATCTCATCCAGCGTGCTGTGATATTCCGCAGGAAGAGGCTTGAAGTTATTATCCACGTGCTCCTTGCACACCTCATTTATGCGTCGCAGATTATAGGTGATCGACATCGCCATATTATTGCTCAGATGAAACCACGCGCTCTTCTCCATAGCCACCTGCGGTGTCACTCGCCGCAGGCACAAAGTGAGTTTACGCCGCTGACCTTTGAGCACATCCTTCTCGGTCACCAACGCCTTTTCGGCTTTTGACAGCATCTTGCCGTTGTCATCGGCAAAACCGCTTATCACGTCGGCATACACCGCCGCGCCGAAATTAAGAAACATTCTTTCCTTCTCATTTATATATATCCTCAACAGATTCCACACCTCAGTCTGATTTTCAGTCGAGAGAATAGTTTGGAAAAGCGTGTCGCTCGTCTCCTCTTTTTTCTTTTTATTGAAGCGTATGTTGCTCCTTATTAGCAGCGTCAAGGCTATCACGCCACCAGCTATCATCACGGGCACTCCTCCGAGATGCATGAGACACACCACCATTCCGGCGCCTATGAACGCCACGCCGGCAGTGATGAACCATCCGCCTATCACCGAGATGACGCCGGTGATGCGGAACACGGCGCTCTCCCTGCCCCACGCACGGTCGGCAAGCGACGTTCCCATCGCCACCATGAAGGTGACAAAGGTGGTGGAGAGAGGAAGCTTCATCGACGTACCCCACGCGATAAGCATACCGGCAAGCATGAGGTTGACCGATCCGCGCACGAGGTCAAATGCCGCACCGTCCTCATTCTGCTGACGCGAGGTGTCAAACCGCATGGCGAGCCGACGCTTAACACCCTCAGGAGTGTGGTCGCTCACCCATGAGAATATGTTGAGAGCGCCCCTCACGAGCGATCGGCTGATGCGTGACGAGCCAAACATCTCGTCGCCCTGATTCTGGGCGCTGAGCCCAACGGTGGTCTGAGTCACCTGGCGCGCCTTCTTCGATGTGGCGAGCGACACCACCATGATCATGCCGGCGCCGATAAGGAAGTAAAACGGTGTCTGCGCAGGTCCGTTAAGGCTCCCCATCATGAATCCGTGGAGGTCGCCGCCTCCATTGGCGGCATAATCCTGATAGGATGCGAGCGACGTGAGCGGAACTCCCACGAAGTTCACAAGGTCATTGCCCGCAAATGCCATGGCGAGCGAGAAGGTGCCGAGCAACACCACTACCTTAAACACGTTTACCTTCAGGAAGTGGAGCAGCTGCATCAGCACGGTGAACGACACCAACGACACAGCAAGTATCAACATCGTGTTGTCGTTGATCCATGCCTTGAGCTCGGGGGTCATGATGGTAAGATCCTTAATCCCCTTAAGCAGCATGAAATAGATAATGGCGGTACACGCCACACCGCCAAACAATCCCACCTTCCATTTCAACCGGCTCTTGTATTCAAACGTGAAAATCAATCGCGTCAAAAACTGCACCACCGTTCCAAACACAAACGCTATAGCCACCGACAGGAAGATACCCAAAATCACCGACAGCGCTTTCTCAGTATTGATAAGATCGCCCACGGCAAGAGTGCTCTCGGGAGCGGCGATCTTGAAAAGAGCCACCACAAACGATGCGCCAAGAAGCTCAAACACCATCGACACCGTGGTGGACGTGGGCATACCGAGCGAGTTAAACACATCAAGCAATATGATGTCAGTGACCATCACAGCCATGAATATCGCTATAACATCATAGAACGACAGATTCTCAGGATGAAAAATGCCATGCCGCGCCACGTCCATCATGCCATTGCTCATCGCCGCGCCGATAAACACGCCTATCGCCGCGACAATCATGACCCTCTTGAACGATGCCGCCTTCGAGCCGACAGCCGATGAAAGGAAATTCACCGCATCATTGCTGACACCCACCGACAGGTCAAACACAGCGAGCAGAAACAGGAAGATGACAATACCTAAAAACAATATATCCATATAATTTACCTATAATTCGTTTTCCACAAATTTCGGTAAATTATGTTGCGGGAATATTTATTTTTTGTTGCGTTTTTATTAACAGAATGTCAATTAGGCTTAAGTCTTAAGCTTGAAGTCAAAGCGCAGCCCGTGGTCATTGACAGCCTTGATGTCGCCGCCATGCATTGCCACGGCGTTTTTCACGATGGCGAGCCCCAGTCCGGTGCCCCCCGCCTCACGCGACCGCCCCTTGTCGATACGGTAAAAGCGTTCAAATATGTGCTCGAGATGCACCTCAGGAATACCCGTGCCGTCATCCTTCACCACAAAATTTCCGTCACTGTCAGCCCTCACTTCAATTTTAGTGCCGCCGCTATAGGCTATGGCATTGCCGATAAGATTCCGGAAAATGGATTCAAGTAATTGGCGGTTGCCCTCAATCTTCAACGGCGGCACATCAATAGTTATCTCCATCGTGGTGCGCACACGCTCGTCATCAACCACATCCTTGACAAGCTGCGACAGGTCGACCGGCTCCTTTGTGATCTCTTCCGCACCCTCATCCATCCTTGTCAATGTCGACACATCATTCAGCAGCAAACTCAGCCGCCGGGCGTTGGAGTGAATCCGGTCCATGAACTCCATGCGTTTCGCTTCAGGAAGTTCGGGATGGTCGCGAAGCAGATCGGCACACACCAGAATCGATGCGGCGGGGGTCTTAAGCTCATGGTTGATATTATCGGTGAGACGCTTCTTCATCGCAATCTTCTCGCGCTCCTGCCTCACAAGCTCCTTGTGTTGGCGGTCGCGCTGCACATAGAGCCTCACTATATGGCTTGCTATGCTTCCGAGCTCGTCGTGAGGAAACGCGTCATCATCAAATATACGCTCCCCGCGCTCGGCTTTCTCGGCAAAATTATTGAGTCTCGTGATGCTCTTCGATATATTGCGTGTCACGAAATATCCCACTATGCACACCACCGCGGTTATGGCAAGCATGATCCACAGGAATGTCACGTCGGCGCTGAGCACCGTCTTCAGCGAATGATCATACGGCACCGCCGAGCGCATCACCATCCCGTCGTCGCCAAGCGTAGCCGAATAAAAATAGTCGGTCTCATCGCTCTCCGACCACCGTTCCACCACATATCCCACACCCTCTTCACGGGCTTTCATCACTTCAGGGCGGTTGTTATGGTTAGCCGCCGGGAAAGGGGTGCTGTCGTTATTGTCATATACCACATTACCATCGGCATCCACAAGCGTCATCCTCAGCCCGTCGACAGGCTTATCAGTGCGCGCCACGATCGAATAAATGCTCTCGCCGCTCTCCAGATTGTCGAGAATGCCGTTGTTGTATATCTGCAATTGCGCGTTAAGCATTTCAGTCTTGAACTGCTTCTCACGCATATATTGAAACACTATGAACGTGCCCACAAGCACTCCGCACATGGCAAGCAACGCCACAAGCACCCGGGCATGAAACGAGGTCTTAATCCTGCCAGCCATAGCCGTAGCCTGAACGTGTGACTATATGATTGCCGTATGGCGCTATTTTGCTCCTAAGCCGAGTTATATGTACATCTACCGACCGGTCGATGACCACCACCTCATCGCTCCATATACGCTTCAGCAGCTCCTCGCGCGAAAATATCCTTCCGGGATTTTCAAGCAGCAACGCAAGCAGCTCAAACTCTTTGCGCGGCAACTTAACCTGATTGCCATCGACTGTGCAAGTCAATGAATCGCGACGGCACACCACTCCCCCGGCAGCTTTAGGCGAGGTGCGGCGCAGCACAGCCTCTATCCTGGCAACGAGCACCTTCACCGAATAAGGTTTAGTCACATAGTCATCGGCACCGAGCTTCAACCCGGCGACCATATCATCGGCTTCTCCTTTTGCGGTAAGGAATATGATGGGAATATCGGCGGTGGCAGGCTCGTTCTTTAACTTTTCGGCTAATTCAATTCCGCTCATCTTGCCCATCATTATATCGAGCAAAATAAGATTATATCTTGACAAGTCGAGAGTGAGAGCCTCCTCAGCGCTTGCCGCCGCATCCACCTCATATCCCTCAAGCTCGAGATACTCGCGGAGCCCAAGTCTCAGCGTCTCCTCATCGTCAACTATAAGTATCCTCTTCTTTCCAGCAACCATCATAAAAAATTATACCGTGTGAAAAATAACCACGCAAATATAATCGAATTTCACCGCAACAGCAAAAACAAATCAGTCCAATTAGACTAATTAGACTTATTGGACTGATTTGGCAGATTGTTATTATCGTAAAGTGTCAGTCCTTGCGGAACTTCAGCGTTTTCACATTACCCGAGGGGAACACGGCGCGAGCCACATAAAGCCCAGGAGCGGCGTCACGCAGCGACACCACCCTCATGCCGGATACAGAATAAATCTCGACCGACACGGCTCCGGTGGCTGTCAGCTCTCCGGAAGCGGCGTCATAAACAAGGCTCTCGCCATCGGCAAATGAATCCTCGATCGACGCAACGTCAAACGACAACGCGAACTGCATTCCTCCATCCACCTTCTTGACATCGGTGATCGAGAAATCGGCACGCTTGCCGTCGGAATAGAATGGATAGTCGGCATCACCGGAAGCGCCAAACGAAACACGTCCGGTCGATCCTCCCAGTGGAGCGTTGGCGATAGTGCCGTTGGCTGTTGTGGAGCCGCCGGGACGGAACACATACACCTCGTATGGTGTGCTCAGGTTTCCATTTTCCGCAGTCTCATTCACGCGATACACCAGAAGCCCGTCGTTAGGCAGACTCTTGTCCCACAAGCTCTCCTTGCTGCGGTATTCCACCATGAAATACTCGGGAGAAGCGTAGGATGTGGTGATCTTATAAGCCACATTCTCCGCAGTCTTTGAATCAATCGGCGCCACGGTATACACACCCGGCTCGCGCAACTGCTTCACTTCGGGAATCCAGCCGCCATAATTTTTACGCATATATACGGTGAAACCTTGCGGAATGGTCTGATTGTCGCTCATCAAGTCCCACACACCCACCGGATTCTTCGACCCCGAGGCATAGAGGTCGAATGCATCAAGCGAATGGGTCATCTCATGACACAGCACACCGGTGTTGATCTGATTGGGTCGCAGCGACGTGTAGCCGTTGGCGCCGTCAAACACTTTCAGATAGTTACCCACCTTCTTTCCTTTCAATTTCGCGGTGGAAAATGTGGCACGGTTGTTGGAAGGCCACAGCAGATGCGAAGAGCCAAGCTCCGAGTTGCCGTTGATGATAAGCGTCAGGTTGTCCACCTCGCCGTCACCATCGTAATCAAGCTCAATGTCATCGGGCAGCGCAGCCTCAATACCCTTGCACACATCGGCAACAAATGCCGGTTCAAGGAATTGTGATGCTATCACTGAATTAGTATAGCCGTCGGGAGCCGCGTCCGATTTTTTGCACAGCTGTGTGCGATTGCGAGTATCCACATAAACCGTGCGCACTATGGTAGAGGTCCACTCCATCTTTCCATAACTCATGTCATGGAAATAATTGCGAACAGAATTGGCACCCTCCGAAGCATCGTTGAACATCGTCTCATAGTAGTCGAAGTCGTGGTTCCACTCATTGTCAGCCTGATCGGCAAACTTTACAAAACAAACCACGTTTGCCATCTTGTCGACGGCAAACGCGGGTAGGGTTGCTAACAGCAACAGTGACAGAACTGTCTGTCTCATATCAATAGCATATTAGCGTACAACTTTGATTGTAGCGGTTCCGTTAGCCGAAACAGCTTTCACCACGTATGCTCCGGGAGCGAGATTGTCAAGAGCGAAAGTGGTGCCGTGAGCCTCGGCAACCTTGGCTCCTGACACTGAGTAAACGCTCATATCGGCAGCCTCGGTAGCATTTACTGCATTGCCGTTGAATGACAGCGACAGAGCCGAGCCGCCAAGCACATCGTCAATACCGGCTTCGCTGTTAGAAGCCTTGGTATAGGTCATTACCTTGATGCCGTGGACGATAACCGGCTTAGCCACGCAAGCCAAAATTGCAGCAGTAACTTTAGTGCCCTTAGATTGCTTTATTATAAAGTTCTTCTTATTGTCTGAATCCTGAATATTACGCCATTCTACATAATTATCGTTTGAGAACTTCATAAAAGGAGGCAACGTAAAGTTAGTGCGAATAAAGTCGACTCTCTCTACCTCTCCAAGTCCTCCGCCGCAAAACATGCTCCACAATGTGCTTTCTGAAGAAAGCACGGCATGAAATTCCGCACAATCAGGAAGAAACATATAAATGCCACCTCCATTTATGCTCGCCATATCTGTCGCAGGCGGAAGAATGATTCCGCCTTTCTTTGAGCCTTCTCCTCCCTGCTCTCCTTCAGCATTATATCCAACGACATTGGGGTCACACGTAGGTTCTGCCCATGAATCGGTTATATCATCAGCCATCAACATTACTTTAGGATTCCCGCTCATACTGGGAAAACCTACATATTTGTCAATTTTTTCCTGAGTGTCAAACCACAGCCAGCCGTCAGCATCCACATCGGCGGCATCAAAATAATTATATATTTCCTGTGCCGAAACACTTGAAACTGCGGCAAGAGCAGCCACGGCTAATAAAAATTTCTTCATAATTCTACCTTATTTAATTCAACTAATAATCTATTACATCTCAACCCATTCAGGATTCTGATCTATCTCATGATAGCGGATATCATCCCAAGGAATAGGATAATAATACTGACGTGCACGGAAATAGCGCACCGACGTATTACGTCCATTCACCACCGGATTGGTGATTTTCTTGTTTCCGTTGGCATCATACACTATCTTCACTCCATATAGCGGATTGTAGGTGCCGGTCATGCGCCGTTCAGCCTCATTATAGCGGAGCGCATCCCAGTAAGTCTCCTTCTCAAAGGCAAGCTCCACGCGGCGCTCGTTGGTGATGTCATCCCATGTTACCGAAGTCAACGCCGGTTCATGAACACGCTCGCGTATCATGTTGACCTTGGCGAGAGCATCATTGACACGACCCTTCTTGAAATCAATCTCGGCATAATCGAGAAGCAGCTCGGCATAACGCCACAGTATGCAGTTCTGCGAACTTGCGTATGTCTGGTCATTGTCAATCACCTGACGCTGATTGAGGAACTTAGCCATATAGTAGCCGGTGCGGGTCACTCCCGACTCATTGGATGAACCGTAGATAGTAAGATCGGTTCCTGCAACCTCCGCGCCGTCGACAGTCTCATAGTGGAGATCCATGATATTGCCGCGCCATTCAGCACCGTCATAGAGCACATTGGCGTAGAAGCGCACATCGCGGTTATCGTAAGGATTATTCCTGTCATAGCCCGATCCGGCTTCATTTATACGCTTGCCGTTAGCCATGCGGTACTCATCCACGTGGTTCTGTGTGGGATTGTAAGCCGCTGTGGTTCCTCCTGCGGATGGCGGTGCAGCATCGCGGTCGAGCTTGTGACCGTTAGCCATGTGGAAATCGCCGTCATCGGCGTGCTGCACCTCAAGAATTGACTCAATTGTATTCTTGGTAAGGAATATGTTACGGTAAGCGTCGACTATCGACTGGCGGTCACCGGCGGGTATCTGCACGAGATCATACACGTTGAGAGCCATCACGCGGTCATAGTTGGCAGCCGCTGAGTCAAGCATCTCCATCGAGCGGTCGTCGGGAAATCCGAGATAGGACTTCTCCTGATTCTGAAAATGTGCTCCGGCAACCCATAAGAATGTCTTAGCCTTAAGCATCAACGCCGCTCCGCGAGTGGCACGACCCGCCTGATCGTCATTATACTTTGCCGGCAGCAACCATGATGCCTTTTCTGCCTCATCGGCGATGAAACGCACCATCTCCTCGTAGGAAGCGCGAGGGAATTTCTCGGCTTTCTTAAGGGGATCAAACACGTGATCGATCAACAGTGTGCCGCCATACATTCTCAACAGTTTGTAATAGAAATAAGCACGGAAGAAATGAGCCTCGCCGAGCACACGGTCGCGGATGTCGGGCACCAGCTTGTTCTCATTCTCAAGAAGAGTGTTGATTGAAGAGATCTCGGTGTAAGCGCTTATCCACTTTGTACGTCCGCGAGTGGTCATCATTGACTGCTGGCTCTTCAGGATGTTGCCATAGTCGGTCTGATACCAGCTGCGTTTGCCCACAGTGAGCTGATCGCCATACCACGGCTCATACTCGCTGCCGAGTCCCGCCATAAGGGTAGTCACCAAGGTCGAGAAGCCGTTGTCCATGCCATTGTACCACGGAAGTACATATCCATTGAGCAGAATCTCGTTCTCCCATATCACATCGGGCGACAGTTTGTCATTGGGCGCGTCACGGAATATGTCGTCACACGATGACAACCCTATCGAGAGCATCAGGGATGGAACTATATATTTCAAAAATTTCATTGTCTGTTTCGTAGATTAGGGTTAGTATTAGAAGCCGAAATTAACGGTGAGTCCGTAAGTACGAGCCAATGGATAACCGCGAAGCGATTCGGGATCCATATTGTTGTCCAAAGATGAGATGGTAAAGAGGTTACCACCCTGAAGAGCTACATCGAGCGTGGAGATGCGAGCCTTGCGAAGCAGCTTCGACGGGAAACGATAGCCCACTGTCAACGCCTTCAGACGCACGAAATCACATTTCTGTACCCAGAAATCGCTCTGCTTGCGGTTATTGTCGGTCGATGACGCAAATTTGATTCTCGGATACTTGGCATTGGGATTCTCAGGGGTCCAGCTATCCGTATAGTGATAATCCTGGAAACGCTGCAAAGTTTTGCTTTCAAGGGTGTATAGCTCGTTAATCAACTGGTTGTAGCCGGTCACACCCTGGAACTGGGCATTGAAGTAGATACCTTTCCACTCCGCACCGATACCTATACCGAAATTCAGGTCAGGACGCGATGACGATTTTACATATTCGCGGTCATTCGCAGTAATGACGTTATCTCCGTCAAGATCAAGATACTTAATGTCGCCGGGAGCAAGAGACGCATTGCCCATGCCATCCTGATCAGGCCATTCTGCAATCTCTTCATAGCTCTGGAACAAGCCCGCAGACTTGTACATGGCAATTACTGAATATGGCTTACCCTTTCTGCGCAGATTAGGCAGATAAGCCGATTCATCACCCCAATCGAGCACTTTATCGGTGGTGCGCGACATATTCAGTGTCACGTGATACTTGAAGTTTCCTACCGTGTTGAGATGCTTGAATGAAATATCCCATCCTTGGTAACGCACCTCGCCGATGTTGACCGACGGAACGGTACCGCCGATCCCCACGGAGGGCGGGAACAGATAAGCGGGAGCATCAACAACCATATTGGTGCGGTAACGACGGAATATTTCACCGGTCACCGAGAAGCGGTTATTCCAGAAACCGAGGTCAAGACCGAGGTTATAGTCTTTTGATTTACCCCATTCAAGGTCGGGATTGGGGTAAGTACCCGTATTATTGACGATACCGGGAGCATAGTTACCACCAATCTGATAACCGGATCCGGGGGCAAACATATACTGACGAAGATAGCTGAAATCATCAATACCGCCGTCGTCGCCGAGGATACCGAATGAACCGCGCACCTTGGCAAATGAAAGCACATCGGCTGAAACTATATTCTTGAAGAAATGCTCATTGGAGAGCACCCATGATGCCGAAACTGTGGGGAAGAAGCCCCAGCGGTTGTCGGGATGGAAACGAGTTGATCCGTCGACACGGAAGCTGAATTCGGCAAAATAGCGGGAATCGAAACCGTAGGTGGCACGACCCACGATTGAAGCACGCTCGCTATAGAATTCATTTCCTGAAATGCGCACATTAGACGTGGCATTTCCTATCACTTCCGGGAATGCTCCGGGCATATTATTATTCTCGCCGGTGAGCTGCTTGTTGCGGGCATCCTGATAGTTTACAACCGCCATTGCCGACACATCGTGCTTGCCACCAAATGTGTGGTTGTAATTGATACCTGCCTCGATCAGCTTATTGTTGACATTTTGATGATAATCCGACATAGTGATTTTGGCTTTAGGATACACCGTTTTCGGGTCAACCGAAGTGGTTCCGGTAGCCTCATCATATATGTACAAAGGAACAGGCTTGCTGAACTTGGTAGTGTTCAAGTGATTCATGTCCATGGTACCTTTTACGTACACTTGCAGACCGTCAATGCCGGGAATCTGATAGCGAAGGATGGCATTGAGAGTGTGCATATCGGTATCGATCTTCTGATATCCGCCCATACCATAGACATTGATAAGCGGGTTAGCACCGTCAAGGCTCGCAAGATTGCCGTCGGTGAACCGAAGCACCTGGAGCGGCGAGAAGCTATATGCAGCATCAATAGTTGAGTAACTCGG
Organism: uncultured Muribaculum sp.; assembly: GCA_910589555.1. GTDB lineage: Bacteria > Bacteroidota > Bacteroidia > Bacteroidales > Muribaculaceae > Muribaculum. Next base: position 112,933 of record CAJUTE010000002.1, on the reverse strand, counting down.
AGTCTTGTTTGCTGACACGGTTCCGCTCAAATCGACCTGAGCTGTCAAGCCCTTGAAAATCTCTGCATCGAGTTTCACCGAGTAGTTGTAACGGTCACGGCTCACATTGGCATAAAGTCCCTTGGCATTGGTATAACCGCCCGAAATATAGTATTTGATTGCCTTGACACCACCGGAGATTGACAGCGAGTAGCGCTGCGAGTGACCCCACTTGTCAAGGTGGTCGAGCATATTCTCATTGCCATACACATTGGGGTTGGAGCCTATCAGCGACAAGTCGTAGGGCTTGTACACATCGGTACCGTCAGCCTCAACCGCACGGTTGTAAAGTTCGGCAAACTTATATGCGTCGAGGAATTTAGGCAGATAAGTGGCTTCCTGGAGGTTATACTGTCCGCGGAAGTTCACGCGGGCACGACCCTCGTTGTTGCCGCGCTTGGTTTGTACAAGGATCACACCGTTTGCGGCGCGTGCGCCGTAAACGGCGGCTGCAGCCGCGTCCTTCAGAATCGAGATGCTCTCGATATCGTCGGGGTTCAAGTCGCTGAGTCGCATCTCGCCATCGGAAGTGTAGGTGCCGAGACGCGGCACTCCATCTATCACAAGCAGCGGCTCCTTATTGCCACGGATGCTAATCGCAGCCTCTTTCGGAGATGCAGGGTCACCCGTAATGCTCATTACGCCCACGCCGGCAACCTGTCCGGCAAGAGTCTCGTCGACATTCATCGCCGGGATGCGGATAAGCTCATCGCCCGAGATTACCTCGACCGATGATGTGAGCGAGCTTTTCTTTGCCGCGCCGTAACCAATCACCACAATCTCGTCAATGTTGTTGGCGCTGACAGAAAGCGTGGTCTTGATGTTGTTCTGCGACGGAGCCACCTCGACCATAGCCGGAGTATAGCCCACGTAGGTTATCGAGAGCTTCACTGCCTTGCCGGCAGGAAGCTTCAATGTGTACTTTCCTTCAATATTGGTGGCAGTCGCGTTGACTGTCCCCTCCTCCTTGACAGTGGCGCCGATAAGCGGCTCGCCTGTCTCGTCAAAGACAGTGCCTTGCAACAAGCGCGTGTCAGCCGCCTGTGCCCAGCCATCCAACGAGGAGATTGCAAGAATTATGGATAACAGGAAATACTTCATATTGGTTTATTTATTGGTAAGTGTCTTATTGATCACGTGAATCTGATAGTCGTAGAAGTCACGTGTGGTGGCATCGGTCGTGGTGGCGCGCTTTGACTTGTAGAGAGCGAGCACCTTGCGAAGCTGCGCAGCCATCAACGGGCGAAGCTCGATGGCGGGGAGCGATGGCTGAGCCATGAGGATGCGGAAGAATGAACGGTGATCGTCGGCACAAACCGAGGGTGCCATGCTGCACGGAAGAGCGGGCATGGTGTTGTCGGCGATTGTCATGGCAAATTCATCCATGATCGACACCGACTTGGAGCTGCTCTTCGATTCCTTGGGCTGCAAACCGGAGTAAAGTGTGTAAACGTCGATAGCCATAGCCTGAAGATTGCGTTCGGTGGCGTTCAACGCCTTGCCCTTGTAGGTAGCGTCGAAAATGCCGCGGAAAGCGTCGTTGATATAGTCGTCGAGCTTATAGTTGTTCTTGGGGTCAGCCTCGCCGCTCTCCTTGATGCGCTGGAGATTGGTGGCGAAATAAAGGCAAGCCACAATGTTGCGCTGCATCTTGGTTTTCCATTCGTAGGGCTCCTCCCACTTAGCAAGGAGATCCTTGGGCGCGAGCCAGTCGCAAGTGCGAGCCTGGTCAAGAAGCCAGTTCATAGCCTTTTTTTGCTTATCCTTGGGGATGAAGTTGCGGGCGTTGCCGTCGTTCATGCCTTGACGTATCTCCTTGAACTCGACACCGCCTATGTAGGGATAGACGTGTCCCACATGACGCAGGTACTGGCTGACGAGAGCCTTGTAGGTCTCTTCGAGAGGTTCGTAGGTCTCCCCCTTGTCGCCTGCCCAGTCCTCGAAATTGTCCATAATTATCTTCATGTTGGAGATAGCCATGTCACCTGCCGCCACATGGTCGTTACCGAGGTCTTCGGTCTGATCGGTGGGATCGACAAGCCCCATGAACTGCTGGGCGCCGAATTCATACATCTTGTCACCCGCCTTCTCGCGTATCCAGCGGTCGAGGGTGGCTTTCTCATCATCCGGAGTCTTGACACCCGGGATAAGACGGTAACCCCAGTTGATGGCATAGATGTCGTAAACGCCCACCGGAGGAGGAGTGAGACGCACACCGCGTTCAAGGTCGCCGGGCTGAGCCACGTAGTTGTTGCGGGCATAGTCCATGATACTCGGCGTGGTGCCGTGCTTCTGGGTGAACGCCGGGTCGCGGAGATTGTCAAGAGTGAAAGCATGGGATGCACCCATGTTGTGCATAAGTCCGAGACAGTGGCCTATCTCATGGGCGGCAACGTAGGTGAGCGACTCATACATCACTGAATCGGCAAACACTTGGGTGCGCACGCGGGGATCCACGGCGGCAGTCTGTGCGAAACGCCAGTTGTGGACGAGACGAAGGATGTTGTGATACCATATCACGTCGGCGCCAAGAATCTCACCGGTGCGGGGATCGGTATAGGAGGGACCCATTGCGTTGGCGGTGGGGGTCACGCAATAGCGCACGCATGAATAGCGGATGTCGTCAGGATCGAAGTCGGGGTCATTCTTCGGATAGTCGCGAGCCTCGATGGCATTCTTGAATCCGGCAGCCTCAAAGGCGGTGTTCCAGTATTCGATACCCTCCTTCACGGCTCCGCGCCATTTTTCGGGGAATGCCGAGTCAACATAGAACACTATCTTCTTTTTAGGCTCCACGAGTTTTCCTGCGAAATAAGCCTCGCGGTCCTCATCGCGCGGTTCAAGGCGATGACGGTTGATGATTTCATAATTCTTGTTTCCATCGAGCTTCGACGAATAGAGATTCTTCAACTCAGTGAAGTAGCCCACACGCTTGTCATGAAGACGCACAGGCATGGGATCGTCGGGAAGTCTAACGATGGAACGCGACATTACCACGGTGTAAGGAAGCGTTGCTGTTGGGGTGGTATAGGCGAGGCGGCTCTCGATCTCCACATTTTCAGGGAATGACTTCACGGAAGTCACTGAAGAACCGTCGGCATAGAATGTGCCTTTGATGCCATCCTTTCCGCCAAGCATCTTCAACAGCGGATTGGAGTCCTTGATGGGAGATATCACCTTCTCGTTTCCGGCAAAGAATGATGTGACATCAATGAACACCTTGCCGGCTTCCTTATGGGCAATCTTGAACCCTTTGAGCACCGGATTGAGGAAATTACGCTCGTAGGATGCTTTGATGGGATCGTCATCCTCCACCACATTGGTGGAAGGGATAAGATTCATGTATACGGTATTATCGTCACGGGTAAAGTTGATGAGCAGCGGAGATGTCGCCATCTGACCCGCCACATAATCATCAGTGCGCGAAAGGCTGTTGACGCGGTTCACGAGAAGATAAGTGTGGTTAAACGCGCTGTCAGGAATTTCAAAGGTGAGTTTACCTTTTTTATCAACGTAAGCGTTGAACATCCCCTTATACGCCTTGCACTCGCCGAGATTTTTGTGAAAATCGGCACTATCCTTCGCGGCACCCTTCAACTCCACTTTAGGAAGAGGTGTCGCCTTTTTCTTTGCCGACATCTCACCCGGAGCTACGAGTGATGACACTAAAACGATGGCGATCGGCAAGAAAGTGACAATATTACACTTCATTGGTTTAATTTAAGCTGTTATACACAAATTACTAATTTGCTCCTGATAGCAAATAGGAACACAATATTCCATTTCGCAAAGATATGCAAAAATTATCGGATTTAATTGCATTGTGTTACACAAATATGCACCACCGGATAAAAAATTAAATATATTTAGGGAAAAAGTAATGGAATATATGCTCAATGCAGCATAATATCCTTTATAACAGGGGCGCCAACGGCTTCATTGAGGGCTTTAATGATGGCTCCGCGCATGAACGCAAGCTCCTGTTTCAACGCCGACGACGAGATATACACATGAAGAACCCCGCGATCAATGTAGCGGCGTGTGGTGTAGCGGTTCACACCGGGTCCCACGATATCACCCCACAGATATGCGGCGCGCTGTTCATCGAAACGCGTCGCGATTCCGTCGCGTTGAAGGCTTTCGCGGATGATGTCGCCGAGCAGCTTGGGTTCTGTTTTCTTCATGGCTATTCTATGGGGGTTAAGCGCCCGCTGTCAACGAGCCACATCCTGTAGTCGCCGCGGGTGCGACGCATGATCTCATCGAGATGCAATCGGTTGGTGTCGGTCACGAAAATCTGCCCGAAATCATCGTGAGTCACAATCTCCATGATCTTCTCCACTCTTGAGGCGTCGAGTTTGTCAAAAATGTCGTCGAGCAGCAGCAACGGCATCATGCCGCTTATGCCTCGCAGAAATTCATACTGGGCAAGACGCAGCGTGATGACATACGTCTTGCACTGCCCTTGCGACGCGACACGCCTCATGGGCATCCCGTCGATCAGCATCTCTATGTCGTCGCGATGCGGACCCACCGTGGTGTGACCTATGATCTCGTCGCGGTGCCGGTTGCGTTCCAGAAGCTCCAGCAGTGGCATTTCAGGCACATCGGTGCCACGATGATATGCAAGCGTCACCGACTCGCCCTCGCCGGCTATGTCGGCATAATAGCGGTTGAAAATCCCGGCAATCTCCCCCACATAACGCTCACGACACGAAGTGATGTATTCAGCGGCGCGATCCATCTGGATCTCCAAAGCTATGTATAGTGAAGGGTCGGCAACATGGTCGCGCAGCAGCTTGTTGCGCTGTTCGAGACAACGGTTGTAGCGTATGAGCTCGTCAAGATACACGGCATCGGCTTGCGAGATTATCATGTCGAGCCAACGGCGGCGCTCCTCGCCGGTTCCCCTTATGAGGTCTATGTCGTGGGGCGACGACAGCACGAGCGGAAACGCCCCGATGTGTTGCGACAGGCGCTGATAGGGCTTGCCGCCGCGTTTGAGGCTCTTGCGGTGTCCGCGTGTTATGCCAAACTGCAGATGCTCCTCCACTCCACGCCGGCTATAGGTGGCGTCGATCATCGAAAACTCCTCATCGCGCTTTATGAGCATCGTGTCGGTCATGCCGGAAAAGCTTTTGCAAAAGCTCATGTAATAGATGGAGTCGAGAAGATTGCTCTTCCCCATGCCGTTATTGCCGAGAAAACAGTTCACCTTTGGCGAAAAGTCGAGGTCGGCTTCCGCGATGTTCTTGAAATTGCTGACTCTTATGTGGTTAATTTTCATATCGCGGCATCATTGTTTTTGCCGGCGAGCATCCCGCACGCCGCAGCTATATCCTCGCCGCGTGAAGTCCTGATGGTAGCGGTTATGCCAAGTTCGTTCAAACGGTCGCGGAACGCCACCATCGTGGCATCGTCGGCTGTTTCAAGCGGGGTGTCGGGAATGGCATGGAAACGTATAAGGTTCACCCGGCAGTCAAGTCCCTTGAGCAAGCGAGCGAGCGACTGCGCCGAGCGGAGATTGTCGTTCACGCCGCGCCACATGATATATTCCACCGACAGGCGGCGCTGCTTGGAGAAATCATAACCGCGCAGCAGCTCAATCACGCTTTTCAGCGGATAAGCCTTCTCGACCGGCATCAACGACTCGCGTTGCACGGCGACAGGCGAGTGCACGCTGATAGCCACATGGACTTTGGTCTTGTCAAGAAGCTCTTTGAGTGAATCGAGCTTGCCTATGGATGAAACGGTGATGCGCTTGGGACTCCACGCAAGCCCCCACGGAGCGGTGAGAATCTCAATCGCCTTCAACACGGCAGGAAGATTATCCATAGGCTCTCCCATGCCCATGAACACGATATTGGTGAGCGACAGGCTCTCCGGTATAGCGAGAATCTGGTTAAGAATGTCGTAAGCGTCAAGATTGCCATGGAAGCCTTGCCGTCCTGTCATGCAGAAGCGGCAACCCATGCGACAGCCGGCTTGCGACGACACGCACAGGGTGGCACGGTCACGGTCAGGGATATACACCGCCTCGATGTCACGCCCGCCTCGACCGTCAAACAGATATTTCACAGTGCCGTCCTTAGAGCGAGCCGACTCCTTGGGAGCGACAAGCCCTATGCGGTAACGCGATTTGAGCTGCTCACGCCCTTTTATCGACAGATTGGTCATTGCGTCGATCGAATCCACACGTTTCACATAAATCCAGTCGGCGATCTGCTTCGCGGCAAATCGCGGCAAACGGCACTCCTCAGCCACAGCGGCAAAATCATCGAGCGTCATTCCCACCAAGGGTTTCTTATCCTTTTCTTCCATGCCACAAAGATACTCAGAATCGCCCAATTTTCAAACAAAGCCCCAATAAAACGGAAGAGGGTCACCTGCATGGCGACCCTCTTCACTTGATATATGGATGTTTTATTATTTCTTGGCTGCGCGGCGCTTGTCGGTAAGATAAGCAACCGGAGCTGCAACAAAGATAGTTGCGAGAGTACCTGTGATGACACCGAAGAGCATTGCGAATGTGAAGCTGCGGATTGATTCACCACCGAGGATGAAGATACAGAGCAACACAAGCAGTGTAGAAGCCGAAGTCATGATGGTACGTCCCAATGTACTGTTGATTGACTGGTTGACAGTGTTGTAGAAATTCATCTTGGGGTTAAGCTGGATGTTCTCACGCACACGGTCAAACACAACCACGGTATCGTTGATCTGGTAACCGATCACTGTAAGGATAGCCGCAATGAACGACTGGTCGATCTCCATTGAGAACGGAAGCACGCCCCAGAACAGTGAGTAGAAACCGATGATGGTGAATGCGGTAAACGCTACAGCGGCAAGAGCGCCCACTGAGAATGCCACATTGTGGAAACGGAGAAGGATGTAAAGGAACATCGCGATCAATGAAAGGATGACTGCGATATATGCGTCCTTCTTCATGTCGGCTGCGATGGTAGGTCCTACCTTCTGCGAGCTCTGGATACCCACATTCTCATTGGTGGTAGAGAAGTCTTCAAGCGACATTCCGCCAAGTTCCGAGCTCAATCCATCGTAAAGGATCTTGGTGATCTCGGCATCAACGCCGTCAGTTTCCTCTTCAATCTTATAGTTGGTAGAGATACGCACCTTGGTGTCATTGTCAATGGTGATCACTGAAAGTGATGAGTTGGGGAAGCTCGGAGCAAGCTTGCTCTGAAGTTCGGCAGTCTTCACCGGATGATCGAATTGAACGATATAGTTGCGACCTCCTGAGAAGTCGATACCCTGGTTCATGCCGCGAGCAAACAATGAAACGACAACAATCAGCGCGAAGATTCCGCACACTCCGAACGACACCTTACGCTTGCTCAAGAAGTCAAACTTGGCATTCTGGAACATGTGTCCGGCAAACTTGGTGGTGAAGGTAAGGTTGAGGAACGGTTTGGTCTTTCCGAATGCGATGAACACAAGACGTGTCAAGAACACTGCGGTGAAGAACGAGCAGACGATACCGATGATAAGCGTGGTGGCAAATCCCTTGATAGGTCCGGTTCCGTAAAGAAGCAGGATCACTGCGGTGATGATTGAAGTCAAGTTAGAGTCGAAGATTGCAGAGAAAGCGTTGCTGTAACCGTCGGCGATAGCCTGATGGATGTTCTTTCCTGCACGAAGCTCCTCTTTGGTACGCTCGAAGATGAGCACGTTGGCGTCAACCGCCATACCGAGGGCAAGCACGATACCGGCGATACCCGAAAGGGTAAGCACTGCCTGGAACGATGCGAGGATACCCATGGTGAAGAAGAGGTTGCACACAAGACCCATGTTGGCGATAAGACCCGGGATGAAACCGTAGACAGCCATCATGAAGATCATGAGGAGCACGAGAGCGATGACAAATGACAGGAATCCGTCATGGATAGCCTGCTTACCGAGCGACGGACCGATCACGGTGTCGCTTACGATGTCGACCTTAGCCGCCATCTTACCTGACTTGAGCACGTTGGCAAGGTCCTTGGCATCTTCTACCGAGAAGTTACCGGTGATCTGCGAACGTCCGCCCTCGATCACGCTGTTGATGCGCGGATAAGAATATACGTGTTCATCAAGCACGATAGCCACCGGCTTGCCGAGGTTGTTCTGAGTCACGCGAGCCCATGCCTTGGCGCCCTCGCTGTTCATGTCCATCGACACATAGTTACCTGACATATTGTCGAAGTCGCTTGTTGCCGATACCACAACGTCGCCGGCAAGAGCGGGCTTGCCATTGTTGGACTTAAGGGCGATCAATGTGTAAAGTTCAGCCTTGCGCACAGCGTTGGTGGCAGTGTCGGTGTACTGCACCTCCTGAGGCTTCACTTCCCAACGAAGTTTAAGGTTGGACGGAAGGATGCGCGCTGCGGTTGTAGTGCCGAGGATTGAGTCGATGACTTCGCGGTGACGCTGAGTAGCCATACCGATTACCGGGCTGCCCTGATAGCCGCTGCCGTCGAAATATCCGAAGAATGTCTTTGCCACACCGGCAGAATCGCCACGGAGAGCGGTTTCAAGAGCCATCAACTGTGACTGGATTTCATCGAGAGTGTACACTTCGTAGAATTCCAAGTTAGCCGAAGCCTTGAGAAGCTCACGCACACGGTCATGCTCTTTCACACCCGGAAGTTCGAGAAGGATCTGACCATCCTTTTCAAGTTCCTGGATATTCGGAGCCACAACGCCAAACTGGTCGATACGGTTGCGGAGCACGTTGGTAGAGCTTGACACACGGTCCTTTACCTCCTGCTTCACCTGAGCCTCAACCTGAGCGCGGTCTTCACCACGCTTGGCGATATTCTTGAACACCACAGCCATGTCGGCTGTCGGGTCGATACGCTGATATTCTTTGAAGAAAGCGGCAACATAGTCGCTTGTCTTGGTTTTCTTCACTACCGAGTCAGTTGCGGCGATAACACGGTTGAAAGTTTTATTGTCTTCAGCGTTAGCCATTGAACGCAAAATGTCGGGAACGGATACCTGGAGAATCACGTTCATACCTCCCTTTAGGTCAAGTCCGAGACCCACACCCATCTTCTGCACCTGGTTGAAGGTGTAGCCAAATACGGGATAAACTTCCTCTTTACCGATTGAATCGATGTAACTTTTGTAAGCCTTCTGGTAAGCGTCGGAATTGGCATCGCCGTTAGCGACAACCAATGCGTAAGACTCTGCTTTCTTCTCGTAACGGCTTGTTACCCAGCTAAACGAGAGGTAAAACAGACACACGAGCACCAAGAAGATTGCTATCACACCGGAGATTACACTTCCGGTAGTACCTTTGCTTTGCATGTGTTGTTAGTGATATGATATTAAGTTATTAAATATAATTGCACGTTATTTCAGCGTGCAAATATAGTGTTTTTTTTCCTTTTAGCCGAAACTTGCAGCTATAATTTTAATACACAAGCGATATATTGTCAATCCACAACGTCATTCCGGGGGTGCCTTCGTAGGCTACTCCGCACCCCGACGACGCCATGACAAGCAGATGTGTGGGTGTTGCCGACGGGTCGTCCCAGCCCACCTCCTTCACCGGCACCATCTTCCCCTTGGAATTCTTGGCGTAGTAATAGCGGCTTTCGGGGATAAGTCCCATGTAGTCAGTGTAATCCTTGTGCGATGACATATCGCCGTAATGCACCTTAAGCTGATGTCCGGCAACCCACGGCGTGGTTTTGCCGAAGCGTTCGCGCCCGGTCCCCACACGCTTGGCGTAGATGTTTCCGTCCTTATCCTCCCAACGCCTCTGGAGGAGAATATACACCTCGGCATAGTCGCTGCCCGGAAGAGTGCGTGTAGAGGTGCCTGTAGCCCTTATGCGTTGCGCGTCGGCAGGCACAAACACCCTGTAATCATATTGCAGAGCCTTGGGACGCTTCGTAAAAGGGATTCCCATCTCCATTTTGGAATAGGGCTTGCTCGTATTGCGTATCGGCTCAAGATTATAACCCAGATATATCGATCCGGCGACAAGCACCTTCAAGTCAAGCATCCCGAGCACCTTGACAGTCTCGATCTCAGTCATCATCTTGCAGCATTTGCCGCCGGCGGGATTATTGTCGGGATAAACCGTGTTGCTCGTCTTCACAACGCCCATCACGTCGGCATAGACATTGGAGGTTGCCCACTGAGAGCCACCCATGTTATGATAGGGAGCGGTCTTGTCGATCACTGCCGTCGGGGCAATCTCATAAACCTGCCTGAGCTTGCCACCTATTATCTTGGACTCCTTGATATTGCGTGTGACCCAATTTTCAAAATCGCCATATTTTATAAGCTGCGTCTGCGCGGTGGAGCAAAATGCCGTCAGAACGACCGACAGCAAGGCGATGGCACCCCTTTTCATCACTTGAAGATTAGAGCGGTGGCAAGGGCGGCAATACCCTCTCCCCTGCCTGTAAATCCGAGTTTTTCGGTGGTGGTGGCTTTCACCGACACCGCATCGAGGTCGATCATGAGATCGGCTGCTATGCGCTCCCTCATCACGGGGATATGGTCAAGCAGCTTTGGAGCCTGCGCCATGATGGTCAGGTCGACATTACCCACTTTGTAGCCCTTCTCCTGAAGTATCTCCCTCACGCGCCGCAGAAGCACGCGCGAATCGGCGCCCTTGAAGCGCGGGTCGGTGTCGGGAAAATGATAGCCTATGTCGCGCAACGCCGCAGCTCCCAGAAGAGCATCGCTCAGCGCATGAAGAGCCACATCGGCATCGCTATGCCCCAAAAGCCCCAGATGGTAAGGCACTTTAACTCCACCGAGCCACAGCTCACGTTCCTCAACAAGCCGATGAACATCAAAACCGTTACCGACTCTTATCGATGAAATTTCCATAATATGAATCTTTAGAGAGGTTGTTTAAGCAGTGTGACAAAATCCTCTTATCGATAAACACACGTGGCGCCTGAAATGTTATCTTCGTCCAAACATTTCCCTGATTCCGTCCATGTCAAACGACAGGGTGAACCTCAATGTCTGGTCAAGCGGAGAGGTCTGTGCCGCAGCCATCATATAAGAAGCGTCAAGACGCAGCACATTGAGAGAAAAGCCGGCGCCGAGAGCGAAATATTTTCTGCCGCCTTTGAACTCATTCTCATAATAGTATCCTGCGCGCAGGAAAAACTGCTGGTTATAGCTATACTCAGCGCCGAGCGACCAGGTGATTTCCCTCAGCTCCTCCTTGAAGCCTCCGGGAGCGTCGCTGAACGACTTGAAAATACCGGTGATGGGCGACATATTTTCCCACTCCTCCTCAGCGTCAAGATATTCCTGCTGCCCCTCGGGGGTGTCGGCATAATCGCTTTGACGCGGCTTGGTGGGCACCAACAGCTTGTTCAAGTCAAGCGACAGCGCAAGATTGTGATAGTCGGCAAGCGGAAACATAAACGAAGTTCCTATACGCAGATTGGTGGGCAAGAACGCCGGGCTCTCCCCATCGTTATAGCTCACCTTCGAACCGATATTGGATATGTTCCATCCCCATGACCACTGGCACTCGTTTCTGCCTATGATGGGATAAGTGGTGTAGTAACCCGAGAGATCGGCGGAGAAAGCCGATGCGCCCGACATCTGGTCGCCTGAGTTGGAAGGCGAGAATCCCAACGCCGAATAAATGTAGCGCAGCACCACTCCCATGGAGAATTTCTCGGAAAGCTTGCGGGAATATCCCACATCGATCGACATCTCATAGGGGTTGATAGACTGTCCGCCAAGGTCGGTGCTCGTGTTGACCTCGCCAAGCGAGAAATACCTGAGCGACGCACTCACCGCCTGATTGTCATCCTGACCGAGCTTCCAGTAGCCTGAAAGATTGGCAAGGAATATGTCGTTCACGATTTTGCGCAACCACGGGGTGTAGCTGAGCGACACTCCTCCGCCGCTGTAGGCAAATGCGTATTTTGACGGATTCCAGAACTGTGAGTTCACGTCGGGATCGGTGGCGGCGCCAAGATCGCCCATCGACGCGCCTCGGGCATCAGGAGCGATCGAAAGCGATGTAACACCGGTTTGAACCGGGTTGAATTCATTCTTATTTTGGGCGGCAACGCTTGAGAAACTTGCCAATACAAGCCCCAGAACTATGTAATAATGCTTGATTGTCATCGTGGGAAAAACAATAATTATATTGTATATAACCCTAAATTCCGCGATTTATTGCGCCACCCCCTCAATTAACCCCATCAGTCCAATAAGACCAATTAGCCCAATTGGTCCCATTAGCCCCAATAACGAACAAAGGCGGCACCGTGGTGCCGCCTTTGTTGTATGAGTATTTAGAATTCCGCATTGTTGGGAGTGCGGGGGAACGGTATCACGTCGCGGATATTGGTCATGCCTGTCACAAACAGCACAAGGCGTTCAAATCCGAGTCCGAAACCGGCATGAGGCACGGTTCCGAAACGGCGGGTGTCAAGATACCACCACATATCCTTCATCGGTATGCCGAGCTCGTTTATGCGCGACTCAAGCTTCTCATAGCTCTCTTCACGCTCTGAACCGCCGATGATTTCGCCGATTTTCGGGAAGAGAACATCCATGGCGCGCACGGTCTTACCATCTTCGTTAAGCTTCATGTAGAATGCCTTGATCTCCTTGGGGTAATCAGTGAGGATCACCGGCTTCTTGAAGTGCTCTTCCACGAGGAAGCGTTCATGCTCGCTCTGAAGATCGGCGCCCCAGTAAACCGGGAATTCAAATTTATGTCCTGATTCTTCAAGGATCTTCACGCCCTCGGTATAGGTGAGACGCACAAATTCATTGTCGACCACAAATTTCAATCTCTCCACGAGCTCCGGATCATAGTGCTCAGCAAGGAAAGCGATATCGTCAGGACAATTGTCAAGCGCATATCTGATACAATATTTTATGAATTCCTCGGCAAGATCCATGTTGTCGGTGATGTCAAAGAACGCCACCTCAGGCTCAATCATCCAGAATTCCGACAAGTGGCGCGGAGTGTTGGAGTTCTCGGCGCGGAATGTGGGACCGAATGTGTAGATGGCGCCGAGAGCAGTGGCACCGAGCTCGCCTTCAAGCTGGCCCGACACTGTCAATGCAGTGGGCTTGCCAAAGAAATCGGCTGAGAAATCGACCTTTCCGTCCTCAAGGCGGGGAAGATTGTTCAGGTCGAGAGTGGTCACCTGAAACATTGCTCCGGCACCCTCACAGTCGCTTGCCGTGATGAGCGGAGTGTTGAGATAGAAATATCCTCTCTCCTGGAAGAACTTGTGGATGGCAAATGCCAATGCGCTGCGCACTCGCAGGACAGCCCCGAAAGTGTTGGTACGGGGGCGCAAGTGAGCCTTCTCGCGAAGGAATTCAAGGGTGTGGCCCTTCTTCTGGAGAGGATAGAGATTGGGGTCGGCTGATCCGAAAATCTCAAGCTTGTTTGCCTGAACTTCCACCGACTGACCTTTACCCATCGATTCCACCAGAATACCATCGACCTTCAGCGAAGAACCGGTGGTGATAGCCTTAAGCTCCTCTTCCGAGAATTTCTCAAGGTCAAACACAATCTGCACATTCTTGACCGACGAACCATCGTTCAAAGCCACAAACTGCACGTGCTTGTTGCCGCGGCGCGTACGCACCCAGCCCATCACACACACTTCTTTACCGAGAAGCTCGGGAGAGATGAATAAATCTTTTATTTTGGTACGTTTCATTTCCTTTTATTTTGTTATGATACCAAGACTCTTTTTTATTCGAAAGAACCCATTTTCAAGAAATTAACCTCCTCCTGAGTGAGGTAGCGCCATCTTCCGCGAGGCAGATTCTTCTTGGTGAGTCCGGCGAAATACACACGGTCAAGCTTGGTCACATGATAGCCAAGGCTCTCGAAAATACGTCTTACGATACGGTTACGTCCTGAGTGGATCTCGATTCCGGCTTGATTGCGGTCGGTCTCGGTAGCATAGCTGATAGCATCGGCATGGATAGGTCCGTCCTCAAGCTCGATGCCGTCGGCGATAGCCTGCATATCATCTTCCGAGATATCTTTGTCGGTCCACACATGATATATTTTCTTCTTCACATACTTCGGATGAGTGAGCTTCGATGCGAGATCACCGTCATTGGTGAGCAGAAGCACTCCGGTAGTGTTGCGGTCAAGACGTCCCACAGGGTAAATGCGTTCGTTGCAAGCGCCCTTCACAAGATCCATCACTGTAGTGCGTCCGTTGGGGTCATCGCTTGTAGTCACGCAATCCTTCGGCTTGTTGAGAAGGATGTAGCACTTGCTTTCAAGTGTCACCACCTTTTCATCATATTCGACTACGTCGCTGTGAGAGATCTTGGTTCCGAGCTCGGTCACAACCTCGCCGTTCACCTTCACAAGACCCTGAGTGATGAATTCATCAGCTTCACGGCGTGAACATATTCCGGCATTAGCCATGAACTTGTTAAGGCGGATCTGTTCGTTGGGATCGGGTATCGGCATTTCATATTCGATGCGCTTGGGACGCGGCACGAAGCTCTTGCCCGGACGCTGGAATCCCTGCTGACGGTTGCCCTGCTGACGGTTGTTATATCCACCCTGGCGGTTGTTGTTGTAGCCGCCCTGCTGACGGTTATTATTGTAGCCGCCCTGCTGATAATTGTTATAACCACCCTGCTGACGGTTGTTGTTGTAGCGGTTGTTGTTATATCCGCCCTGACGGTTATTGTTATATCCGCCCTGGTTGTTATATCCTGTCGATGCGGCATTTTCCGATGCAGAAGCATCTGACGAAGCATTTTCAGCGCCCTCCACCGGCTGTGACTGCTGGTACTGGCGTGGCTGATAGCCGCCCTGATTATTGTTGTAACGGTTATATCCACCCTGCTGGCGGTTGTTGTTGTAGCCGCCTTGGTTGTTATATCCCGATCTGCCGTTGTTATATCCTCTCTGCGTGTAGGGACGCGGCTGATAAGGACGGTCATAGGATGAGTACTCTCGGCGTGGAGCGTCGGAAGACGCGTCATCTCCCGGTGTAGCTGTACGCTCTGCATTACTGAACGAACCCTCGCCCGCTGAAGATGCGGCGATGCGGTTTTCCCCGATGCGGGGACGTCTTGGTTTCTTTTCTTCGCTGGTGTCCATGATTACCTGAATTAAAGTGCTGTTGTTGTTACTGCCTCGCGGCGTTAATTAACTGTTTAAGCTGTAAAAAAATTTATTTGTTGACTCTTTATAAAAATTTCAGAATAGGAATACAAGTTTATACCACTTCCTACAAAACAATTATATTAGATTGAAGGGCACAATACCATCCCCAACTGCCTATAATTTTTCGCAAATTTAAGTTTTTTCTTGAATATACGTACATAAACCGGTCAAAACTTTCTCAAAAAAATCTTAAAATCCCGTTTTTTAACTCTTCGCCGCCATCCACGCGGGTGAAAAAGCCGTAAATTTGCATCGCGATGGAGCTCAGAAAGATCATACACATAGACATGGATGCTTTTTACGCCTCGGTAGAGCAGCGCGACAACCCCGAACTGCGCGGAAAGCCCGTGGCGGTGGGTCATGCCGACGCGCGTGGCGTGGTGGCTGCTTCAAGCTATGAGGCGCGGCGTTTCGGAGTGAAATCGGCTATGTCGTCGCAAAAAGCCAAAAGGCTCTGCCCCGAACTGATATTCGTCAACGGCAGAATGAACCATTATAAAGAGGTGTCGGCGCAGATCCATGAGATATTCCATGAATACACTGACATCATCGAGCCGATATCGCTCGACGAGGCGTTTCTCGACGTCACGGTCAACAAGCCGGGCATAGAACTGGGCGTCGACATAGCGCGGGAGATAAAAGCGAAGATAAAAGAGCGGCTGAATCTTATTGCGTCGGCAGGGATATCCTACAACAAGTTTCTCGCCAAGATAGCCTCCGACTACCGCAAGCCCGACGGATTATGCACCATCCACCCCTCACAGGCGCTCGACTTCATAGCGCGCATCCCCATTGAATATTTCTGGGGCGTGGGTCCTAAGACAGCTCAGAAAATGCACTCGCTCGGCATACACACCGGAGCCGACCTGCGAAACTGGCCCATCGACCTGCTCATCAGGGAGTTTGGCAAAGTGGGAAAGATATACTACGACTTCTCGCGAGGCATCGACGACCGACCCGTGGAAACCCAACGCATAAGAAAGTCCATAGGCTGCGAATGCACCTACGACCACGACCTATCGTCGCCCGAGGAAATCGACGAAGCGCTCACCGACCTCGCCAATGAATTGATGGGGCGGCTTTCACGAAAGCAATTTCTCGGCACAACACTCACCCTGAAAGTAAAGTTCCATGACTTTTCCCAAATCACACGCAGCATAACAAAAGACTTCAACTTCAACACACTGGAGCTGATACGCCCGTTTGCCGACACCCTGATCGCCGGAGTCGACTACGCGGCGCATCCCGTGAGGCTGATGGGGCTCACCGTGTCCAATCCTCACTCACCGCATGAAACGACGATAAAACGTGATTCAGGCAACTGGCGCCAACTGCTGCTCGACTTCGACAACGCACCCTATTAAATCTTAAATCAAGCCTCATAACACATTATTTTAACATCATTTAACTTACGGGGGGGGTAATTACCCCAACTTTCACTACATTTGCCAAAATTTAAGTTCAATCAACACAATAACCGATTTCTTAATTAGCGAAACCAATCTTTTTTATATTCACTAAATTCTTAATTTTATGAAAAAGTTTTTCATTGCTACTATCGCTGCAATTTGCACACTTGGTGCATCAGCACAGACTTTCTGGGACGGAGAAACTGCCGAAAAGAAATTCACTCTCGGCGTACGTGCAGGTCTTAACATCGCCGACATGAGCGGAGATGATGTCGATGCCAAATCAAAAGCCAATTTCCACGCCGGAATTTCAGCAGACTGGAACATCGTAAACAGCTTCTCTGTAAATTCAGGTATCTTCTATACCGGCAAGGGTGCCAAGGATTTCTCTGCCAACTTCATCGAAATTCCCATCTATGCATCTTACCGCTTGAACTTCGCCGAAGCTTCTCAGCTTCAGGTAAACTTCGGTCCCTATCTTGACTTCGGTGTAGGCGGCGACGCTTTCAAAGATTACGAAGACGGCGGAATCGAAGGAAAACGCTTCCAGATGGGTCTTGGCGTTGGCGCAGGCTACACTTTCAGCAAGTTCTTCGTTGGACTTCAGTATCAGTTCGGACTCACCGACTGCCACGAAGACCTCAACGCAAAATACAACAATTTCGCAATCTCTGTAGGATATAACTTCTAAGCTATCAGATTAATACGCCAATGCGGAGTGTCTGACACAATAGGTTCTCCGCATTACTATGTAAAATACCTAATTCAATAACAACAATGAACAAAAAATTTCTTATCTATCCCATCCTCACTGTAGCATTGGGATTCTCTGCAGTATCATGCTCAAGCGACGACGATGACAACGACGGACCCTCGTCAGGAACTCCCGTAGACATGCCCATCCCCTCATCGGTAGTCGACGGTGTGCGCGTATCCGACATCCAAGGCTCGGCATCAATCAGCTACAACGCCGACGGATCTATAAAGGACGCCACCTACAATGGCACCACCTATAAGTTTGAATACGAAGGATCTCGCGCCGCAGCATCCACAGGACGCAAGCTCGTGAGAATCTTTGCTGTCGACAACACTTACGACTACGAAAAATGGGAGGCTACCAACTTCAAGTTCAACTCCGACGGCTTCATCGTGGCATACTACGAGACAAGCAGCGAGGAAGGCCGCAAAGGCGACTGGTGGGAAAAAACCTCATTTGACATTTCAGTAGATTACAACAATGCCGGACGCATCAGCACCATGAGTATTGCCGGAACCTACGAAGGATATAACGAAGACGAGGGCAAATACAAAGAAAAAGACAAAGCGAAAGTAAAATACACCTATTCAGGCGACAACCTCATCAGCTCTGTTGTGGATGATCCCGAAGGTTCCAACTCTTACACTTTCGACTACTCGGCTGCTCCTGACAACGCTTACAACATCGTGACTCCCCACCTTGGAGCGGGAATGGCTATGTACAGCCCCATCGCCTACATATTTGCCACTGCCGGCTATCTGGGCAACGCTTCAGCTCAGCTCCCCACCAAGCTCACCTACAAGTATATCGACAAAGAGGATCCGGAATATAACGAGACCGATGTTTACAATATCACCTACTCGCTCGACGCCAATAACCGCATCAACTCAATCTCATCCAGCAACAGCGGTGGCGGCTACTCAACAATGTATTTCAACTACATTGTGCAATAACCACTTCACCATCTGACTCATACATTTCCCTCGGGGCGCGCGGCTTAAACTCCACGCGCCCATTTTTGTTGAACCAATTAGTCCAATTAGTCCAATTAGCCCAATTGGCCCCATTCGACTAATTCGACTAATAAATATTCAACAAAGAACCGCCAAATAAAGAATTCTGCAACTAAATTCAGCCAACCGACTACATTTTAGATTATTTTTCTTAAATTTGCGGATATTCTAACAACAGTAGAACAAAATGTCAAAAGTAACTAAAGAAATGGCCCTCGACTACCATCGCGAGGGAAAACCGGGCAAAATTGAAGTAGTGCCCACCGTGCCATATTCAACTCAACAAGACCTTGCTCTTGCATATTCTCCGGGTGTTGCCTACCCCTGTCTCGAAATAGAACAGAAGCCGCAGGACGCATACGAATATACCAACAAGGGCAATCTCGTGGCTGTAATCAGCAACGGCACAGCTGTGCTGGGACTGGGCGACATAGGAGCTCTCGCAGGAAAGCCCGTAATGGAAGGAAAGGCGCTCCTGTTCAAGATTTTCGCCGGGCTTGACTGCTTCGACATCGAAGTCAACGAGAAGGACCCCAAGAAATTCATTGAGATCGTGAAAGCCATCGCCCCAACTTTCGGAGGCATCAACCTTGAGGACATCAAAGCGCCCGAATGCTTCGAAATCGAGCAGCGCCTCAAGGAGGAGTGCGACATTCCGGTGATGCACGACGACCAGCACGGAACAGCCATCATTTCAGGTGCCGGACTTCTTAACGCGCTGGAAATACAGGGCAAGAAAATCGAGGACGCACGTCTCGTTGTGAACGGCGCCGGAGCTGCCGCCGTAAGCTGCACCAAGCTCTACATCGCGCTCGGCATCAAGCCCGAAAACGTAGTGATGTGCGACTCTCGCGGAGTCATCAACACCAAGCGCGCCGACCTCAACCCGCAGAAAGCGCAGTTTGCCACTTCTCGCGACATAACCACCCTGAAAGAGGCGATGGTAGATGCCGACGTGTTCCTGGGACTATCGGTCAAGGATGTTGTGACAGCCGAAATGGTACAGTCAATGGCGCCCAACCCCATCGTGTTTGCCCTCGCAAACCCCGACCCGGAGATTGCCTACGACACAGCCATCAGCTCACGTCCCGACCTTATCTTCGCTACCGGACGTTCCGACTACCCCAACCAGATCAACAATGTGCTCGGATTCCCCTACATATTCCGCGGCGCGCTCGACTGCGGCGCCACAGCGATAAACGAGGAGATGAAGCTCGCTGCCGTAAAGGCGATCGCCGCTCTCACCCGCGAGCCGGTGCCGTCGGTTGTGAACGCTGCCTATGGCATGAGCAACCTCCACTTCGGAAAAGACTACATCCTGCCCAAGCCCCTCGACCCGCGACTCATCACCTGCGTGGCTCCCGCCGTGGCTCGCGGAGCAATGGAGTCAGGCGTTGCCACTCGACCCATCACCGACTGGGACGCCTACAACGAGAAGCTGCGCAAACTCATGGGATATGACGACCAGCTCATGCGCCGCTTGAGCGACACAGCACGCCAGAACCCCAAGCGCGTGGTATTCCCCGAAGCAAACACCGACAATATGCTCCGTGCTGCCGTCAATGCTCATCAGGAGGGTATATGCACTCCGGTGCTCCTCGGCAACGAAGAGATGATCGAGAAGCGCGCCAACCGTCTTGGAATAAACATCGACGGAATCGAAATAATAAATCTGCGTCACGACCGCGAAGCCGACCGTCGCGCGAAGTTTGCCGCAAAATTTGCCAAGAAGCTTGAACGCGAGGGCATGACCTATCCCGCAGCTCTCGAGCTCATGTTCGACCGCAACTACTTCGGCATGATGCTCGTGGAATGCGGAGAAGCCGACGCCATGATCGCCGGAACATACTCAGGCAACCTGCGTCCTACCGAAATTGCCAAGGAAGTGATCGGAATACGCCCCACTTACAACCATTTCGCGTCGATGCACATCCTGCAAACTCAACGTGGCGTATACTTCATCGCCGACACGTCGATCAACAGCCACCCCGACGAGGACACCCTGTTCGACATCGCACGTCTTGCCCGCAACTCGGTGGAATACTTCGCCCACGATCCCGTCATGGCGCTCGTATCCTACTCCAACTTCGGCGGAAGCAAGCTGCATGGATCGCGCATAGTCCACAATGTGGTTGCACGATTGCATGAAACCTACCCGGAACTTCCCGTCGACGGTGAAATGCAGATCGACTACGCTCTCAACAAGAAGATG
The DNA here is from genome assembly GCA_910589555.1 of uncultured Muribaculum sp. Taxonomy (GTDB): domain Bacteria; phylum Bacteroidota; class Bacteroidia; order Bacteroidales; family Muribaculaceae; genus Muribaculum. Next base: position 92,340 of record CAJUTE010000002.1, on the reverse strand, counting down.
CGCGACACCAACTATCCATTCAACCGCATCAAGGACAAGGACGTAAACACTCTCATATTCCCCAACCTCAGCTCGGCAAACACAGCCTACAAAATGCTCCTGTCAATGGGAGTGGGCGAGGTCATAGGACCGATTCAGATGGGATTGAACAAGCCGGTTCACTTCATCAACGTCGACAGCGCAGTGCGCGACATCGTAAACCTCACCACCATAGCCGTGGTTGACGCCGCCGTACAAGAAAAAGTCGGCAACGACTACGATAAGTAGACTCGAGAATCGAGAATTGAGAGTCGTGAATTGAGAGTCGTGAATTGAGAGTCGTGAGTCCTTAATGACCTTAAAGTCCTTAACGACCTTAACGACCTCATCGACCTTAAAGCCCTGAATTAAAAAAATGGAGAATGGAGCAGCAACGCAGCTCCATTCTCCATTTTAAATTCTCAACTCTCAACTCTCAATTCTCCATTCTCAATTCACGACTCTCAACTCACGATTCACGACTCTCGACTCTAAAAAAAATTCAACCTTTCCCTCTCCTCCATCGTTAAAATAAATAAGCAATAACTCTAAACACAATTATTATGAGACTGGACGGACGTCGCCAAAGTTCAAACGTAGATGACCGACGCGGACGACGCGGAGCATTCCCGCTAAAAGCCGGAAGCATGGGCATCGGAGGATTAATCGTTTTAGGTATTATCACGTGGATCATGGGCGGCAACCCGCTCAGTGTGCTCACCGGAGGCGCCGGAATAATGGGCGGTGGAGAATCCACCGAATATGTCCCGACACAACAGGAGGAAGAACTTGCCGAATTTTCCCGCCAGGTGCTCGCATCCACCGAAGATGTGTGGACCGAGGTGTTCAATGAAATGGGCGCCACCTACCGCCCGCCAACACTTGTCTTATTCACCGGATCGGTGCAGAGCGGTTGCGGAAACGCCACAGCGCAGACCGGACCCTTCTACTGCTCTGCCGACGAAAAACTATACATCGACCTGTCATTCTTCAGCCAGATGCGGCAGAATCTCGGTGCCGACGGCGACTTCGCCTACGCTTACGTGATCGCACATGAGGTAGGGCACCATGTGCAGCATCTGCTCGGCACTCTCGACAAAGCGCATTCACTCATGGCGCAGCAGTCGCAATCCGAAGCCAACCGCACAAGCGTGCGCATCGAACTGCAAGCCGACTTCCTCGCCGGGGTATGGGGCTATCATGAAAACCGCATTTTCCGCTCGCTGGAGGATGGCGACCTTGAGGAAGCGATCACCACAGCATCGGTCATTGGCGACGACTATCTACAGAAGCAGGCTCAAGGATATGCCGTCCCGGAATCATTCAACCACGGACGCTCCGACCAGCGTATGCGTTGGCTCAAGAAAGGACTCTCCACCGGCGACATCTCGCGCGGCGACACCTTCTCCCCGTCCTACGACTCCCTCTGACCTGTATAACAACGCCCCGGCTGCACTCATTGCAACCGGGGCGGCTTATATCATAAAGAACTGACAATGTCACTCCATGCCGCTAAACCACTCGGCATCGCTCGGCACATCCTCTGCAATACCCGTGCCGGTCTCTACGGCATACTCCTCACCGTGCTGTGAACGGTCAAGCCCGATCTCTTCATTATGACGCGACACTCTCAACGGCACAATCTTGTTGGTGAGCCAATAAAGACTGTAGCTGACCACAAAGGTGTAAATCGCGACTATCAGAAGTACCAATATATGATTCCATAAAAACTCGGAGCGGGAGATGATATCAGGATTACCTTTTGCAAAGAAACCGTATGCAAAGATTCCCGTGGCAACGGTACCGAGAATACCTCCGAGTCCATGCGTGGGAAACACGTCGAGAGCGTCGTCAAGCATCTGCGAATAGCCCTTCCATGACACTGCCACATTACAGCACAACGTGATGACAAATGAGATAAAGATGCTCTGCCCCACTGTCACCCAACCGGCACATGGGGTAATGGCGACCAGTCCTACAACCGCTCCGATAGCCGCACCCATTGCCGATGGCTTACGACCGCGAAGAGCATCAAAAACCACCCAGGTCACCATCGCCGTAGCCGCAGCTGTGTTGGTGTTGAGAAAGGCGAGCACAGCTACACCATCGGCGGCAAGCGAACTGCCACCGTTGAATCCAAACCATCCAAGCCACAGCATTGCGGCGCCAAGCAGCACAAATGGCACATTGGCTGGCTTTGCCGCATCATCCGACGAGGTCCTCTTGCCAAGAAATATGGCTCCGGCAAGAGCTGCTACGCCCGAGGCGGCATGGACCACTATTCCGCCGGCATAATCATGCACATCAAGCATCCCGAACAAACCCTCGGGATGCCACGTGCAATGGGCAAGCGGACAATACACGAGCACAACCCACAGAACCATGAACAACAGATAGCCCGAAAAACGAACACGCTCGGCAAACGATCCGGTAATCAACGACGGGGTGATGATAGCAAATTTCATCTGAAACAGGGCAAACAACGCAAGCGGAATAGTGGTCGTGGCAATACCTATCTCTGACAGAGCCGATTCCTGACGGTTAACCACATTATCCATACCAACACCGTCAAACATCAGAAAATCCAAAGGATTGCCTATTATATGACCGATATCATTTCCAAAAGCAAGCCCGAAGCCAAACAGAACCCAGATGACACTGATGAAACCCATCACAATGAAACTCTGCAACATCGTCGAAATCACATTCTTTGCCCTGACCATGCCTCCATAAAAAAATGAGAGACCCGGTGTCATCATCAACACAAAAATCGTGGCGGTTATCATCCAAGCGACATTTGCGAAAAGATGGTCATTGGGCATCTCATACAAACCCTCTCGGGGACTTACAAACAAACCTGAAACACTGACGGCAAACATGATGATAAAAGCAACAAGCCATCCTACCTTAATCTTTCTACCTTTTAATGTCATAATCTTTAGAAATATAATTATTCATACAATAACTTCCCATAAAAGACAAAATGATATTCAACAAGCAACTTTGCTAAACTTTTTAATTTTCTTTTCACCACAAATGTAGACATTGTATAGCAAATCTCCAAATATTTTAACACTTTTCTTTTAGAACATCGGATTAGCTTGACAAAAACTTTTCAATCTCCACCGTGTTCTATTTTTATGATTACAATTCTTATTTGAAGCGATGAAGAAAGACAACGAGGGCAACCGGCAAGCGCACAGGCATTCACCTATGGAAGCGGTAGTGGGATGGAAAAAACACCATTTCACCGAAAAATCGTTTCTGCTCATTCTTGCCGTGGTGGTGGGATTGCTCTCCGGAGCCGGAGCCTACCTGCTGAAACACATCATAATGCTCATAAGCTCCACCCTCACGTCGTCATTCTCAATCGACAGCCCCAATTACATACTGCTTCTCCTGCCGATAGCCGGAATACTCCTCACCGGAATTTTCACTCGCTACATCCTGCGCGAAAACATCGCCAACGGCACGGCTCACTTGCAGCACGACCTCTCGGCGCGCAACTACGCCCTTAAAGGCAACCTCATGTACTCATCCATCGTGGCAAGCTCCATCACCATCGGATTTGGAGGTTCGGCAGGCGCCGAGGATCCTATAGCCTACACAGGAGCCGCGATAGGCAGCAACATAGGACGCTGGTTCAAGATGTCGCCGCAGATGCTCATGATTCTCATAGGGTGCGGCGCCGGAGCGGGCATCGCCGGAATATTCAAGGCTCCCATAGGCGGAGTCCTCTTCACTCTCGAGGTGCTGAAACTCGAGCTGACCACCCTCTCGGTCATAGCACTGATTGTGGCGTGCATAACCGCCGCCATGACCGCCTACGTGCTGTCGGGGTTCACCATCGACCTCGACTACCTGCACTACACCCCCATCGACAATGAGCTCCTGCTCTTCGTGGTAGCGCTCGGGCTATTCTGCGGCATATATTCAGCCTACTACTCCACCATCATGGAAAAAATGGAGGGATTCTTCGCAAAGCTGAAAAATCCCTGGGTCAAAAACATCGCCGGCGGAGCGATAATATCAATTCTCATATTCACATTCCCGGCTCTGTACGGCGAAGGCTACGCCACAATCGGGAAAATCATAAACGGCGACGCGGCTTCGATGCTCAACGGCAGCTTCTGGGCTGCCGATGCCGACAAAACATGGGTCATAGCCCTGATGGCGGCTGGGGTGATGCTAAGCAAATGCTTCGCCACGTCGTCCACCAACAGCAGCGGCGGCGTGGGTGGCGACTTCGCGCCAACACTATTTGCCGGAGCATTCGCCGGATATCTGTTTGCGGAAATAGCCAACATGGCTTTCGGGCTCAACATCCCTTCCGGAAAATTCGCATTCCTCGGCATGGCGGGAGTCATGGCGGGAGCGATACGCGCCCCGCTCATGGCGATATTCCTCACCGTAGAGATGACCGGAGCCTACGTGCTGTTCTTCCCGGTGCTGATAACCGCGGCAATATCCTACGCCACAGTCACCCTATTCTCGCGCCACAGCTTCTACACCAAGCGAGCCCCGCGCCACTTCCGCCTCCAAAAATAAGCCTTATCGACCTTATCGTCCTTAAAAGTCATTGCGGAACGCGGCGAGCATCCTTGCCTTCACAAGATCCTGATGCCCGGCGTCGCCATAATTCGCAAACGGATATATCGATATTCCGCCGCGGGGAGTGAACAGCCCTATCACCTCAAGATACTTCGGGTCCATCAGCTTCACAAGATCCTTCATGATGATATTCACGCAATCCTCATGAAAATCGCCATGATTGCGGAAGCTGAACAGATAAAGCTTCAAACTCTTGCTCTCAACCATCTTCTCGCGTGGAATATAATTGATGATGATCTTGGCAAAATCGGGTTGACCCGTCTTCGGGCAGAGCGATGTGAACTCAGGACAGGTGAATGTCACAAGATACTCATTCTCAGGATGCTTGTTGTCAAATGTCTCAAGCACTTCAGGGGCATATTGGTCGGGATAACGCGTCGCGGTGTTACCGAGAAGCGTCACCCCGGGCATATCTTCAGCTGTACGTGGCATGGTCTTTACTTGAAATTTATCTCCTTTTCCTTCAATCTGTCGCCGGCATCCTCAACTATCGAGCGGAAATAACGCTCGTCGTAACCGCCGAACTGAGGCGACGCGCAGTGTCCCTGCTCGGTGCGCTGGAACACACCCGGCTCGGTCTCGCGCTTGATATTTCCATCGAGGAACTTCACAAACAGATAGTCGCCCAGCTTCTTGAACTCGCGGGTCGAGTGATTAGCCCAGCGGTCGGTCAACGCCGCGAGCTCCATGCGCTGATGAGTCTCGGGAAGCGACATCACCCGCGCCTCGGTCTCCTTCACGGCTATCTCCATCGAGTCCTCAAGAGCGTTCTGCACACGGCGTATGTCGGGTATCATCTGCGAATAGCGGTTATAAGCCTGGTTAGCCACATAGTTATGCACCCAGAAAGCAGCGTCCCACGACAGTGTGAGCATATCGCCGTTGCCCGGAGCATAGCAGTAAGGCACCTTGGTAACACAACTGTACACCGGCACATACACGCAGGTGTTCGTATCGTCAACGCCAAACCACAGCACACCCTTCATCGACGCCGGCACCTCATCGCGCAACTGCGCCACGAAAGTAAACGCCGTCTGCTGTGTGGCGATGGCACGCTCGTGGGTATAGTTCACGCTGTCGACGGTGAAGCCCATCGGACGCCAGCGGTAAGGCACCTTGAACGGACCCGCGCCCACATCCTTGGTCATGTCAAACGGCGTGTCCTCGAAATGGTCACGCATAGCCCACTGCATATCGCGCACACTAAGCGGCTTGGACGGCTTAACCCAAAGCGGCATGATCGGGTCGGCAGCCTCATTGATCCAGGGAAGATACTCATCCATACCCTCGGCATTGTGGGTGAAGAAGCTCCACACGCGGGCATCGCAGCCGCGCAAAGCGCCGAAATCGGTCACGGCGTAAGCCTTCGAGAAATCAAAGTCCTCATCCTTGCCGTCGAAATAGCCCTGACTACGGGCAAACGAGATCACGTCGGGCGAATAAAGCGTCTCTGGATCATTCAGCGGGAAAGTGTGGATGCGGGAATGGTTGGCATGACCCGAAATCATTCCGTCGGGAATGCGGCGGGCAACCCACACGGCGCCCTTGCTCTTGCCCCCCTTGCCTATCATCTCCATGATCCAAGCCTCCTTACCGTCGGCTATCGAAAACGACTCGCCGCTGCTGCAATAGCCATGCTCGGCAACAAGGTCGGTCATCACCTTTATAGCCTCGCGGGCGGTCTTGGCGCGTTCAAGAGTTATATATATCAGCGAGCCGTAGTCGATCACTCCGGTCGTGTCCACAAGCTCTTCTCTGCCGCCCCACGTGCTCTCGCTGATGGCAAGCCCGTGCTCATTCATGTTACCGATGGTGGCGTAAGTGTTGCGCGGTTCCGGAATCTCACCCAAATACACGCCCGTGTCCCAGTCATGCACCTTGCGCATCGCACCCTTGGGATGCACTGCGGCAGGCTTGGAATACAGCTCGCCGTAAAGACTGTGGGAGTCGGCGGCATACGTGATCATCACACTATTGTCGGCAGTCGCGCCGGGAGTCGCTATAAGGCTTGTGCAAGCCATTGCGGAAGCAGCTGCCGCCCCCGCAAATATCGTAATAAGATTGCGTTTATTCATCATAACGCAAAGATACAAATTTTTTCCAATAAGCCAAATTGGGCTAATGGGACTAATGGGACTAATTGGGCTAATTGGGCTAATTGGGCTAATTGGACCAATTTGAGAATCCGTAAGGATTCATCAATCGGTAGCCGAGGGCCGAGCGTTAGCGAGACCCTCGGAAAGGGGATTATTTTTATTTCGATTCTGAAAGAATCGTCTTGATATATAGATGAATCTTTCAGATTCATTTAATTTTTTCGCCATTTCCGAGGGTCTCGCTAACGCTCGGCCCTCGGCTACCGATTGATGTTTCCTATCGGAAACGACTAATTGGTCTTAATTGGGCTAATTGGGCTAATTGCGCAAAAAAATGCCCCGATGCTCACGCACCGGGGTCACCTGTCTAAAATCTAATCACAATTTGGAATTATAATTCCAATTTATTTCCCTTGTGTATCAGTTAATCGGGTCGAGCTGCAAATGAACGACGGGATCGTTCAGGTTGAGGGTCACTTTGTAGGTGCCCGCAGCCGGCGACTTGATGTTGCTTCCGTCCCAGATGAGCTGGTCGGCAGCGCCACCGAGGCTGTAAGCCCAACCGTGGTTGGCGCGAACCTTATATTCACCGCTTCCGCTGAAGGTGATATTGCCGGTCCAGATAGTGGCAACGCCATCGGTAGATGCCGGCTGAAGAGCCTGAACATCAGCATCGCCCCAACCGCCGGTAGCATCGCCGATGAATTCGAGCGAAGTCACAGGATATGCGGTGAGATTCGGATCTTCTTCTCCGCCTTTGGCGGTAATATCAAACACGATAGCCCATACACCCTTGTCAAGACCGCTCATATTGCCTGTGCCGGTCATGCTCATTTCAGCATCAGCTTTGTAAAGGTTGTCCTTCGGATCCAATGCGAATGTGCAACCGCCTATTTCAGGCTTGGTCCAGTCAGGAGTGGTCAGCATCTTGAATTCTCCATCAACCGGAACAAATGCTCCATACTTCTCATAATCCTTTGTGGTCATCTGAACGGCGTTGGCACCTGTCCATGACTGAGCGGCACCCATCACGTAAAGAGCTGAATAAGCAGTCTTGTAAGTGAATTCAAGAGTCTCCATGTTTATTTCAAACTGATAGGGACCCACCTCTTCGACATTACCAGCCTGAGCGCCGAGAGCCAAAGCTCCACTCTGAACCGAGGCATCAGCTTCGGCATTTCCGTAAAGCTTGGAAGCGTCGCCAAGCGAGTTGAGCGCCGACTTGGGAGCGATCTTCCATGCGAAACCATCCTGCTCAACCTTGAAGATGACAGAGAATTTGGGATCGTCGTACACATCCTTATTGGAGTGGTTCAACTTGATGGTAGTGTTATTGAGAGTGTTCACAAGGTAATACTCATCCTCAACCACATAGTCAAGAGCAAGCGGAGTCACAACAAGTGACTGAGCCGCGCCGATGGCGCCGAGAAGCACTGTCGAGGTTCCGTCAACAGCGTAGGCGGTGTAGTTCACATATACAGCCTTGGGCGAGGGGTTCTTGCCGAAGACAGCCTTGATGGTGTCGTTGAACGCCACAGCCGGAGCATTGCATGAATAAACTGCACCGTCAACACCCGGGGTGGTTTCGAGCACCACATTCTTGGCGCCTGCCATAGACTGGTCCTTGGCAACCTTCATCACCACCTGGAGTTCACTGCCTGAAGGGAAATCCTTCAGGTCAGTGATGTTGATGAGACGCGGAGCGCCGTTGTTAAGGTCGACCGAACCGCCGTTGGCGACAGCGTCGGCACCGGTGATGCCGTCGGCAGGCATTGTAGGCTCGGCAGGGGTCACCTGCGGAGTGCCGGTAAATTCGTCATCGCTGCACGCGGCGAGCGAGATAGCGAGAGCCGCGAAAATAGCTATATTAAATTTGAATTTCATTATTCTAAAGAATTACGCGTTTATAAATTCTTATTTATTGAGCATTGGCGGGATCGTCGACAATCTCAAATGTCACTGACTTAGCCTTGAGGTTGACAGTTAACTTAACCCAGTTTGCTGTCCAGCCGGGAACCTGGAATGAACCCTTACCTTCCACGATAGGACCGTCGTAAACACCATCCTCAAATGCGATGTCCACAGCATTGTCATCCTTCTGCGCTCCCCATGAGTTCTCATCCCAGCTTCCGAGAGCTGTATAGAAACGGAATATGAACTGACCGTCGGGGATGAAGAATGTACCGTAGTACACATCTTTGCCGATGCCGTTGTCAGGCTCATAAAGCATCCAGTTCTCATAGAAATTAGCATTATCTTCTGTTGGTGCCAACCATTGATCCGACGCCTGACCGGGACGACCTACGAGGTAAAGCCAAGCGGGCTGACGCACTGTCGGGTAGCTGATGACATCGGTGAGCTTCACGGGATTGGACTCGATAGAATAGTATTCGGCGAGTTCACCGTCGAGCTTCGGGAAATAAGAGCGCACGCGCAGATAGATGGGACCACTGTAGGCGGTGCGACCTTCATACTGGCTGATGTCGGTGTAACCGAAAATAGAGCTGATACCGTTGGCGATATCCTTAGCCGGCACTTCGAGCTTGGTGTTGGTGGTAGTGTAAGGAAGCTCGCAGTATGGCATGGCATTGGCGGGGTCAAACACCTCGGGACCGGTGGGCATCGTAGCGAAATCCTCGCTCAATGACACCTGCACTGCGTAGGTGGGGTTGGTACCCACACCATAGTCGGGCTGAGAGCAAGTGAGCTGCACGGTGCCTGCATTCTTCAGGTCGTAGGTCTGCTGCGACAGCGGCGGCACGTTCAAGAAATTTTTATCGGTGGGCTGCTTTGCCTTGGGATCCTCGTCGTCAGAACATCCGGTGAATGCTGCAACACTCAGAAGGGTGGCAAATAGCATTAATATTTTTTTCATAAATCAGATACTTTTAGTATTAAAGTTGATTCTTCAATTACACATTAATAACCGGTGTTTTGACCGAGGGTGTTGACATACTGAGTGGGGACAGCATAAAGATTGCGGTGAGCGTCGATGCCCTGACCGGCTTCGATACCGCCCTTCCAGCTCCACACATAGTTGCTGCCGGTGAACTTGCCGAAGCGGATAAGGTCGCTGCGGCGGTGTCCTTCCCAGTAAAGCTCGCGGCAACGCTCGTCAAGAAGATTATCCTTGGTGAGAACCTCGGGATCAAGACCTGCACGTCCACGCACCTCGTCGAAATAGTGCTGACCGTTGCACTCAACGCCGTTGAGCTGACACTCGGCAAGCATGAGGAATGTGTCGGCAAGACGGAAGAGAGGCCAGTCGGCATTGTTGAATGTGTTGAGGCTCACGCTGCCGGAAGTGTTCTCGTAGTCATCCTCGTTGGTGTAGACATACTTGATACACATATATCCTGATCCGCCGGGGAGTTCCCAGTCGCCGATGTTGGTCAAGTCATTTGAAAGACCGTCGGTGTAGAACAGATAGCGCGCATCAGCCTTGGCAAGCATATTGGCAAGTTCGGGACGCACGCGGGGTCCACCCCAGCCTGTTCCGCTGATGCCGAGACGCTTCTGCAAGTCCTCGCTGATGCTCACGTTGTAGGCGCCCATACCGAGGTAAGTGGTACCACCGTAGCTCTGAGTGTAGGAGTTGTCCTGAGGAATACCCCAAAGGATTTCGCCTGTGCCCACATACTTGTCGTTGCTGCCGCAGAAAAGATACTTATAGGTGGGAGCAAGAGTGTTGTTGGTTTTCAGAATCTCCTTGCAAGCCTCGGCGCATTCACTCCACATGGGGGTTCCGGTGTAGACACCTGCGTTAAGATAAAGCTTGGCGAGAAGCATATAGCCGGCTTCGCGCGACACACGTCCGTAAACCTGATCGGCGGCAAGGGGAAGACCCTTTACGGCTTCTTTCAAATCCTCAACCACGAGAGGGAACATCTCCTCACGAGTCATGGTGGGGGGCACGGTACCGATGGTGTGATCCTCAGTCACGTAAGGACCTACGCCGAAGCAGTCCATGATGTGATAGTAGGACAGAGCGCGGAGAGTGCGCGCCTCACACTTCATGCGGGCGATCTCCTCGTCGGAAACCGGATCTTTCACTGAAGCGGCTTTGTCAATCTCACGAAGGAACTCGTTGCAGATGTTCACCTGGAAGGTGAAACGCGACATGGCTTCATACAACCAGTGGTTGTCGGATGACCATGTTGCATAGTCGAGCTCGTCAAGACCGGCATCGTTCCAGTTCTTACCGATGAAAGCCTCATCGGTGCAAAGTTCCTGAAGGTTCCACAACTGACGGGTGTAAACACCTGCACCGGGGTCGTCCACTGTGATGTCAGAACCACCGTTCACGCCTGAGAGCACGAGACCGCCGTAAACCTGGGCGAGGAACTGATAGTATTGGTCGCCTGAGGTAAGGTCAGTAAGGCTGCTCGGATCCTTGGGTTTAATGTCAAGATCATCTACACACGAAGTGACCGACACACCCAAAGCCAATGTTGCCGCGCAAGCAACAGATAGGGATTTCAATTTATTTATAATCATTGTAGTATAATCTTAATGGGTTAGAACTGAGCTACAATACCGAATGACACAGTCACAGGACGGGGGTAAACCTCGCGGTCGATACCTGAGAATACCTCGGGATCAAGACCATTGTACTTGGTGATCACGAACGGATTCTGCACTGCTCCGTAAAGGCGCAGACGGAGGTTGTCGTTCAAGAGTGAAGGCCAGGTGTAGCCGACGGTGATGTTGTCGCAGCGGAGGAAGCTTGCATTGCGCACGAAGTAGTCGCTCTGCACACCCTGCACGCCGAGATCCTGGAAGAGGAAGCGACCGCTCATCAAGTTGCTCAGAGGAGCTGATGCAGTAGATGAGATTGAAGTGTTGGAAGCTTCGAAATCGTTGTAAACCCAGTTGCCGATGTTGGCGCGGAGCACGATACCGAAATCCCAGTTCTTATAGTTGAAAGTATTGTTCCAAGAGAATACCACTTTCGGGTCGCGGCTGTGGTACATGTATTTATCGGCTTCAGTGATCTGTCCGTCGCCGTTGCGGTCAACGTAAGCGCCTTCGATGGGGTCGCCGTTCTTGTCGTAAACCTGCTGGTAAACGTAGAAGCTGTAAGCCGAGTGTCCCACTTTATGAGCCTGGATGTTGGTACCTGTACCGGCTGAGATGCCGCCTGTAGCGATATAGTAGTCGGGGTCGTCGCCTGCGATGAGCTTGGTGATCTTGTTCTTGTTCCAAGAGATGTTGAAGTCAGTGGTCCAAGTGAAGTCCTGAGTCACTACGGGGCGGGCGCTGATGTTGAACTCGATACCGGTGTTCTCAAGGTCACCGATATTGGTGTTCATGGCGTTGGTCAAGTTAGAACCTGCTGCGACAGTAGCCCAAGTGAGAAGGTCTTTAGTCTTACGCTTGTAGAAGTCGAAGCTACCGGTGATGCGGTTGTTGAGGAATGCGAAGTCAAGACCGGCGTTCCATGTGGTTGTCTCCTCCCATTTAAGATCGGAGTTGTAGCCGTTGGGCTTGATCACGTTGATGAAACCGTTGCTTCCGGGGCGGAGGCTCGGGTAAGCGGTGGTGTTGGGAGTGGCGTTACCGTTGTTACCCACAGTGTAGATAGGAAGATAGGGGAAGAAGTTGTCGCCTATGTCCTGCTGACCGGTGACACCCCAACCGAGACGGAGCTTAAGGTCGCTGAGGATGCTGCGTGTTGGTTCCATGAAGTCCTCGTCGATGATGCGCCATCCGAGAGCTACTGATGGGAATGTACCCCAACGGTGATCCTTTGAGAAACGAGAAGTACCGTCACCACGCACAGTCACAGTGGCAAGATATTTGCCCATGAAAGTGTAGTTGACACGACCGAAGAATGACACAAGCGCGAGGTCATTGCGATACTTTGACAACGGATAAGCCTGGAATCCTTCATACTCGCCTGAGTTGATGTTGGAGTAGCTGTTGCCCTGCCAGCGGAATGACTGCCAAGAATAACCGGCTGTCACATCGAGGTTAGAGTGAGCCTGCTCGAAATCATGCTTGTAGTTGAGGTAGAAGTCAAGAAGAAGGTTAGCCTTCACCTGATGCTCGTGGCTGTACTTGCCGGCACCTGTCTTGGTGTTCTTGATGAAGTAGTCGGCGCCTGCGATATCGCCGGGAGCTACGAGAATGTCAACTTCCTTGCCTTCAGCATTGGTGCCCTTGATGTAAGGGAGGTCAGCGCCGTCTTTCCAAGCCTGGGGAGAGTTGGCAAATGTGTTATTGTCAACATTTGACTTGCTGATGTCGTAACCGAGGTTCAAGTTGGCGTGCAAGTCGCGGAGGAACGGCATAGCGAGGTCAAACTGGATGTTACCGATGCTCTGATATACGTCGGAAATCGAGCGGTAGTCGTTGAGCAACGAAACGGGGTTGAGCGCTTTAAGAGTGTTGATGGCGTCACCCTTGGAGTTGGGACCTGCAACACCTGTGCCTACATAAGTGGTGTAGTTGTTGAACACGTTTCCGTCAGGATTGTGAACGGGAAGAGTGGGGTTGAAACCTACGGCGTTGCCGAGAGCTTCAGCCTTGTGGTAGCGGTTCTTGAGGTAAGCTCCGCGCACGTTGGCGTTGATAGAGAGCAGTCCGTCGAAGAATTTCGGAGAAAGATTGATACCGACTGTGGTGCGGTCCATCTTAGTGGTACGGATAATACCATTATTATTGGTATAACTTACCGATACTCGGTAAGGGAGGAACTTATAAGTACCTCCGACGCTGAGGTTGTAGTCGCTTGACACGGTTGTGCGGAGCACCTTCTTCTGCCAGTCGGTGTTGGCAGTGCCGAGCGCCTTAGCTTGAGAAGAGCCTTCGCCATAACGGTCGATGATGAAGCGTGAGAATTCGCCTGCGTCCATCATATCCACGTAGTTGCGCGGAGTGTTGATGTACATATTGGCGGCGAAGTTCACCTGGGGCTTGCCTGAAGAACCTTTCTTGGTAGTGATGATGATGACACCGTTAGATGCACGGCTACCGTAAATAGCTGTAGCAGAGGCATCCTTAAGGATAGTCATTGACTCGATGTTCTCGGGGTTGACGAGCGACATGGGGTTGGAAGAACCGAGAGTTCCCTTAGTGTCCATAGGCACACCGTCGATCACGATAAGGGGCTCATTGGAAGCTGACAGAGATGCGCCACCACGAATCTGGATGTTGGCACCGCCTTCAGGCTGACCACCGCTTGTGGTAACAACCACACCGGGGCTTCGACCCACGAGAAGATCCTGGGCTGAAGTGGCAAGACCTGCCTGGATTTCGCTTGGCTTCACAACGCCTACCGAACCGGTGGCATCGCTTTTCTTTACAGTACCGTAACCGATAGCCACAACTTCGTTGAGCATCACGGCGTTCTCATCAAGAGTCACGTTGATTGTTGACTGACCGTTTACAGGCACTTCCTTAGTGTCGTAACCGACGTAGGAGAATACCAGCACGGCATTGGACTCGGTGTCGATGCGGTAGTTACCGTCAAAGTCGGTGGCAGTACCTGAAGAGGTACCTTTCGCCATGACACTCGCTCCAATCAGGGGCTCACCGGACTTGTCAACGACAGTACCGCTCACGGTAATCTTCTGCGCCAACGCCGGGAAAGAAAGGCAAAGGAGCATCACAGAGACGATCCATGCTTTCCGGGACATTAGAAAACAAATGTTCTTCATGCAAGAGTTTGTTTAGTTTTACAATTTATATTTAACTCAAAAATTCTTTAAATCGGTTATAATCGAAGCGACAGGTGAATGAGGTTGCGCGAATATCCCACAGAAGCATCCTTATACTTCCACTGAGGCACTCTCGCCAATCAATCTCTTGGTACTTAAATTATTCGTTAACTATCTTCAAAAATCACTCAGCGGCAAAAACTCTCAAAAAAGCTCGTTGCAGCAAGTAACGGTGCAAATATAATTATTTTTTATGAAGTTTTACTAAAAAAGTGAAAAAATTTTATGACAGTTATCAATATTACGCCTTCAGGGTGTTGATTGTTCAGAGAAAGGCGGGCGTTAACAATGTTAATTGAGGGTTTTAGATTTTAATAAGGTCATTCAGGACTTTAACGAGCTTAAGGAGTTTAAATTTTTTTTAGGGGGTGGGATAAAAAGTGGGTATTTTCGGGATTGGCGTGGCTTAACTTTGCATCATCAAGTTTTAAACACGTAATCATTATGGAAACATCAACTATGGAAACACAGGCAATGGAAAGACCGCAGGAGTCGGTGTCGCTCAACGCTATCGTGGAGCGCGATGTGAGGGCAGGACATTTTTTGGTGTATATTCTTGCGGGAAACGACGCGACGGCGGCTGCCGACAAATATTTCGGGCGGCAGGCTGATGACACGATGCTGCAAGAGGCTGAGCAGCGCGGCTATCTGAGGGGATTGAACGAGGCGGCTGAGCAGCGGCTGAATGCTCCGGCACTGTATGAGCAGCTGCCGCCGTCGCAGTCATCGCCGTCGACGGGCGGTGACGACCTCTCCCCTACCCCCGACTTTTTCCCTGAAGCCCGCAGGAGCATCTGGGATGCGGAGTGACGGGGATCAAACACAGCAGTTCACAATTTAATTCATTTTTTCTATTTACACATTTTAATTTTTAATGACTATGAAACCAGTTATCACAACCGGCGCCAACGGAGGCGCCCACGTGCTCAACGCACCTATCACAACCAACATCTCAGAACAGGTGAGCGCCGACTTGCTCACCAACGAGATTGACAGCCGCATCGTGAAGATACGCCCTATGTCGACACCTATCGACCAGATATCCCGCATGGGCAAAGCCCGCCACAGCAAGAGCATGGTGACGGAATATTACTCGGTGGACACTACGCCGAGCCAGACCGAGGTGGCGAGGGACATAACGGCAAGCTCTTCAGCCGCAGAGGTGAAGCTCCAGGTGAACAACCCAAATTGCTTCAGCGACACTGACACCGTGCTTATTCCCGAAGCGGAATGTGGAGGCAGGAAGGGGATAATGTTCTACGTGAACAGCGTCGACGGCTCGCTGAATGTAAAGCCCATCGGGCTTGAAAGCAGCGCTGACACGATCTACATTTTTGCCGGAAGCAAAGTGGTGAGAATGGGGCGAGCGGCAGCGGAGATGGATGTGCAAACCACTCATGCTCAGGCTATGCCGGTGAAGCAAAAAAATTTCTGCCAAATTTTTAAAGCCCAAGTTGAACAGTCGATGCTTCAGCGTCAATCATCGAAAGAGGTGGGCTGGACCCTTACCGACCAGCAGGAGGTGGCGCTCATAGACATGAGGCTGGGGATGGAGAAGAATTTCCTGTTCGGCACCATGCACCGCTTTGAGAAGGGTCCTTCGGAGGGTGCCGTGTTCATGACGCAGGGTATATGGAACCAGACCGACAATGAATTCCGCTACACCCGAGGAAGCTTCAGCAGCACCGACATGGTGAGGCTCTCGCGCCAGGCATTCACGGGCAATGCGGGCTCTTCACGCAAGATACTCATCGGCGGCTCGGGATTCATCGAAGCCCTCAGCACCCTCGACAGCGTGAAGGAGATAGGCGCCACCGAGACCGTGACCCGCTGGGGCATCGACTTCACGGAGATACACACGAAGTTCGGAAGACTTTATGTGGTGCTGAGCGAAATCTTTGACGCCTGCGGGCATGAGGACGACGCAATGGTGATCGACCCGGAGTATCTTCAGAAGTACACCCACATCCCGTTCAAGGCTATGCCCATCGACTTGCTGAAATCGGGTCAGCGCAATTCAGAGGCGGTGGTGCTCACCGAAGCATCGTGTCTGGTGCTTAGATATCCGGGAGCCCATCTGCGCATAGTCGCCGTGGAAAAGCAGAATGTGCCGGAAACACCGGTGACACCACCCACGACAGGCGGTGGCGATGACGGTGATGAAGGCGGTGAAGGCGGTGAAGGATAATTTTTACATCTGATACCATGAAACTGATATTGAGCGAATCGCAACTGCTGCATGAGTGGCAGTTGCGGTTCTTCCCGGAAAACACCGCCGCCGACTACACGATGGAACGCATCGACGGCATCGACGCTGAGAATATCCTGAAGGCTCGCATGGAGGACTGGTACCGACAGCTTCTGCACAACGGGAGAATGGATATGCTCAACCCGATAGAGATAGCCGACAAATGCAAGGTGACTGTCACTCCTGAAGGGAACGGATATGTGACACTGCCCGAGGGGACTCTCAGAGTCGCGGGAATAGAGATGGAGGGATGGAGCGGGGCTGCGGTCATCACCGCCGACCTCACAGGAAGGATAGCCCGGCTGCAACAATCGCCCTACACCCAAGGCACCGCCGAATCGCCGGTGGCTGTGGTGAGCGGCAACCGCATCGACCTTTATCCCGCCGCCGGAAAATTGCTGTCGCTGACAGCGGTGGTGGATGTGCCCGGAGTGTATGCCCTCGATTCCGCCGCACTGGCAACAATCACACCTTAACAATCAAATTTTTTAATACCATGAACCATCTTAATCACGCAAAAGAGATATGGAACCGAGGGGCGTATTTGAGAAGCCGCCGCCTCAGATTCAAGCGCTACACATTCGGCGACCAGTGGGGCGACATGGTCATAGACAATGCCGGCATCCCTATCCCGGAACGGGAACTGCTGCTGAGAATCAACCACCATCCGGCGACCAACAATATAATACGCCAGCTTGTGAAGACTGTAGTGGGGTGCTACAGGACCCGAAACAGCGATGACGTGGCGAAGGAATACCGCGAACTGGACGCCCGCACATTTGAGGAATTTCTCATCTCAGGATGCGCCATCCACAGGGTGTCGCGCCATGTCGACGAGAGCGGCGGCACGATCCATGCGGAGCAAGTGAACCCCACACGCTTCTTCATCGACATGTGTCATGACGGACAAACTGACTTTCTGGGCGAGCTGCATGACATGACCCTGCGCCAGATATTGATGCGCCACAGCCACGGCAACCGCCAGAAAGCCGCCCGCATAAAACGGATTTATGAGAACCTCGGGGCAAGAGCCGATTACTCGGCAAGCGCCATGCTCGGGGAATCGATGAACGACTCGGTGTCATTTCTCAGCGCTCCGCAAGGGAGGCAGAGGGTGATCGAGATATGGAGTTTCGAGACACGCGAGCGTCTCAGATGCCACGATCCCCGTTCAGGACGGTTCTATCACGCAGGGCTGCATGAATCCCAATGGATAAACGCCGAAAACAAGCGCCGCGCGAAAATGAAGCATCCGGAGATAAAAACCCGCTGGGATATGACCGGCGAATGGCACTGCCGGTTTCTCGCCCCATCGGGAGAGGTGATCGACGAATACACCGCCGAGAGCCATCCTTACATCTACAAGTTCTATCCGCTTATCGACGGCGAGGTACATTCATTTGTAGAGGATCTGATAGAGCATCAGCGCAACATCAACCGCCTGCTGACACTCAATGACAGGGTGCTGTCGACCGCCGCAAAGGGGGTGCTCCTATTCCCCGACAACCAGAAATCGCCTCACATGACTCTCAGCGACACGGCACAGAACTGGGCGGCTCCCGACGGAGTGGTGATATACAGGGCTATTCCGGGGCTGCCGGGTCCGCAGCAGGTGGTGTCGTCGACCGCCGACCTTGGCATCAACGGCATGGTGGAACAACAGCTGAAACTGATCGAGGAGATATCAGGCGTGGGCGGCGCGCTGAAAGGGAGCGCTCCGACATCGGCTAAAGCGGCATCCTATTATGACAGCCAGCGTGAAAATTCGCTTACCGCCCTGGCAGACCTCTTTGAATCATTTGAATCATTCATCGCACGCCGTAACAGCGTGCTCCAACACCTGTCGACATGAAAACCGGAATAATACTCCCCCTTATGGCTATAATGGCAGCCGCCGGATGCACCCGGCAGATACCTGTCGCCGCCCCTACATGGCACAGCGACGTGAGGAATGAACGCTCAGCCACAACCGACACCATCTACATAGGCGACAGCATCCACATAGCGACTGTCGCCGACACGGTGAGGGAGACACGGGTGAGGACAGTGTACCGCACACGCACAGAACGCGACACGCTGACAGTGTGCACCACCGACACCGTGACAACAATCGTCGAGGTCGAGAAGGCGCCCACCCGCAGCCAATCAACCCTCACCACCATAGGACGCTACGCCACCGGCATCCTCATCGGCATCGCCCTTGTCGCCATCGTTATGAGGAAACGCTAACCAGGCATAGCTATCTCTTCCAATGCTGCCTTTATCTTATCAAATTCATCATCCCATAATCCCGATTCCCTGAGATAGCTCTCCATCTCAGGGAATATCGCCCATTCATATAACAAATAGGTCGAAATCACGGCAGAATATTCGTATTCAGGACCGCATTCCTCCATCAAAGACTTGATCTTCTGAGCTGCAATTCGACGGTGATGCGGAGAAACGAGTTCTTTCAGATGATTAAATGTACTTTCTATTTCGTCCACAATTCTTATCGCCATCTCACCACGAGGATTCACAAAATGTGTGCGGTCATTCAATGCTACCGCCATTATCGTATCTTGTCCTTTATCATCATGCTTATAGAACCGGAATCCCCTGACAAAAAGATGATTTTTAGGGGTATCGACAAGCGGATTGACTATTGGATGCTCCTCAACATCCCAAGCACCCTTGGTAGTATTACACTTTTTACACGCAGGCAAAAGATTACCCCATTTCACCACATCGTCTTTATAGAGATCCTTGTGGCGAAAATGCTCTATCTCAAGATAGACACTTCCTTGATTCAGCTTTTTCTCAGAATAAGCGCATTTCCCATGGGACATATTCAACAAAGCCGTCTCAATGTAATCCTGCTTCCATACGGTCTTTTTTGGATTACTTTTAAATTCATCGGTAAGACGCTTTTCAACCTCAGACGTTAGTTCCTTAGGCTTATCGGGGAGAGTAAGTTTAATCATTTTATAAGCATCTTATATTGAATCTCAAGCATTCTTCTCAACGGATTATCCGGATGTAGTATTTTCAACAGTTCCGAATAAGCCGCCTTAGCTTTATCTCTATCAGCTTGGTCAAGTCCGGCATCAAACAATCTCATGTACTCCTGATAGGCATCAGAGTAAATATCATCGTTCATATCCATGACATCACGTAAAATCTCTTCAACCGACCAGCCGTTGAAATCAGTGAGAGGCGAGCGCTTAACCATCACCTTTCCATCTTTGCGAGTCATTACATATAGATTCACATCCGACATAGACTGAAGAACCGACGGACTATGGGTGGAAGCTATGAACTGAATGCCGGGAAAAGCCTTTGACAAGTAGCCCACGATGTCGCGCTGCCAACGCGGATGAAGGTGAAGGTCAATCTCATCAATCAGAACCACCGCACTCTCAGCCAACGGATTTTCTGACTCCGGATAAGCTTCAAAAAGCCTCTTGCTCAAATCGATAATCCATGACAGCGAAGACTGATAACCAAATCCGAGCTCGTTATATCGAAACCACCCGTCCTTGGTTTTGAACAGCACATAATTATGCAGCGAATCGGAACTTTCAAACTTGAAATCCAATATTTCAGGGAACAGCGTCCCGTTTATAAGCTCCTTTATCTTGACAAGACGGGAAGCGGCATTGACGTTATTGTTTTTTGACGCATAGTCAAGCTGCATAAGCCATTCCTCGATATTCACCAATCGCTTGTCGGTGTGGAAAAGAGTGTCACAAGGACCGACCTGACTTTCCGACAAACTTGTGTTTGACGGGTAACGAGTGACACCGTAAGCAAATATATGTAACGGTTTTTCACCAAACTGCCCCCATGCCGAAGCTGAACTGTCAGTATAATTCCATCTCTTCAATGAGCGTTCTGTAGTAGCACAGCTTACCAACAGCTCACTTCCTTTCCTGTTTTTACCAAGGAATCCAGCCGGAACGCAATCATTTCTATCCTTGATGTTAAGACCGACCGGTCTGAGATTGGCGACAGCCCTAAGCAGATTGGTTTTTCCGGTATTGTTGTTGCCCAACAATATGGTCCATTGATATATTGAGGAATCCTTCCGCTCAAAATTCAATGCAACGTCATCGAAACATTTATAATTTTTGAGCGAGACCGAACGGAACTTCATGCTACTCATAACTTTTGTCATATATTTCACAAAAATAGCTCATTCTTTTGTAAAGAGCAAAAAACCGCCCGCATTTTACACTAAACTCCCTGGAGGGTGATCAGTGCGAGAGGGTGTAGAAGTCGATGAGGGCGGTGAGGGCGGCGCGGCAGGCGGGACAGAAGGTGGGATAGGTGTTGTTGCGCATACGGCACTCGTGGGCAGGACGGTATATGCCCTTGAATGAGTATCCCCCACCCTCGTAAAGCCCGACGGGATATTTTACGGCATCCTCCGGCGATGTGGGCTGCGGCACTCCTTGCGGAATCAAAGACTTCCACTTGCTGTCGAAATCGACGAGGGTGGTGATGTTGGGTTCCCACGGTTCGACATCGAGAGGATAGGTGTCGGTCATGACATCCTGCTCGTAGAAATATTCGTCGGCAAGACCTCCGAAGCTGTGCCCGAACTCATGGACCACGACCGGGCGGAACAACGGATGTCGGGCTGCGGTCAATGTATAGGAGTTGTAAATGCCGCCTCCGCCATACTCATCGGTGTTGGCAAGGACTATGATATGCTCATAGGGTATTCCTGCAAGCAGGTCGTTGAGGGCGAAGATGCTCCCGGTGGTGAGATAGCGGTCGGAATGGAATGTGCTGAAATGTGATGATACCGCCGTTGACTTCCAGTCGGCGAGACGCGGCACACTCACCCCGCTGTCGAGCGACGGCGCGGCGACAGCCACAAAGTTGAACCGGTCCTTCATCGACTTGAACGGCTCGTGTGAAAAAATCGCCTCAACAGCCACCTCGGCATGACGGTAGAACGAGTCCATCTCTTCCGCAGTGTAGCCCTCGGCAAGGATAGCCACATCGACCGCCCTTTCGAGAACGGCTCCGCGATGAATGTAACGGTGGGGCGTGATGTGCGACTTGCCTTTTGCGGCTATAAGTTCATCGGCAGGATCGACGATGAAGCTGCACCGTGATATCTCTCGATGCCGCGCATCGGTGAGCGAAAGAATGACATTGACGCTGTCCTTAGGGAAGGGCATGAGCACGGAATGCTCAAAGGATGAGGGGCGGCTATCATTCAACGCCAGCCACTCGCTGAAAAGCGAAGAGAATGACGTGCGGTAAAGCGTATCGCCCGCAAGTGATGTCATGGTCACATTTCCGTTGCCTTTAAGGGGGAGCTTGTCAAGATTGTGACGACGCCCCGCCCAATGCGGCAAGGAGGAAACAGAAGCCACTGAGGTCACGCAGCGCATTGAGTCATCTTGCGGAAATCCGGTAAACACGTAGTCGACCCTGAGAGTGCGGTCGGCAAACACCGAATCAAAACCGGCGGCATATCCTGCCGATGCCACGACAGCGGCAATCAGCAAAAAGAGAATGCGTTTCATCAGCCTGTCATCAAAGCAATGTTATGCCTGCCGCATGACAATCGGCAATCTGCTGCTCAGGCCATATAGACGCCTGCACCTCGCCGATGTGGGCTTTCTGCAATAGGAACATACATAGACGGCTCTGCCCTATGCCACCGCCGATGGAGTAAGGAAGCTCGCCGGCAAGCAACGCCTTGTGGAAATTGAGCGACGACCGTTCGGGGCATCCTCTCTGCTCCAACTGGCGCTTCAGCGATTCGGGGCTCACGCGGATACCCATGGATGAGAGCTCAAACGGGCAGTCGAGCACATGATTCCAAAGCACGATGTCGCCGTTAAGACCGGTGAAGCCGTCGGAGTTCTCAGTGATCCAATCGTCATAGTCAGGGGCACGTCCGTCATGCGGCTCGCCGTTGCTAAGATTGTCGCCGATTCCGATGATGAACACGGCGCCATACTCTTTAGCCACCTTTGCCTCACGCTCCTTGGATGTGAGGTCGGGGTAGCGCCGCAGCAGCTCCTCGGAATGGATGAATGTCATCTTCTCCGGGAGCACCGGCGTGATGTGGGGGAATTGCTTGTAGATGCGACGTTCGATCTCACGCACCACATCATATATCTTTGATGCCGTTTCCTTCAGATAGTCGAGATTGCGGTCGCTCTCATTGATGGTCTTTTCCCAGTCCCACTGGTCAACATAGAGCGAATGAAGATTGTCAAGATCCTCGAATGTGCGTATGGCGTTCATGTCGGTGTAAAGACCGTAGCCGGGCGCGATTCCGTAGGTTCCGAGCTTCATTCTTTTCCATTTCGCGAGGGAGTGCACCACTTCGGCACGCGCTCCGCCCATAGCATCAATAGGAAAGCTTACGGCATGCTCCACGCCGTTAAGGTCGTCATTTATACCGGTGCCTGAAAGGACAAACAGAGGCGCAGTGACACGACGCAGGTTGAGAGCCGACGCCAATTCGGTCTGAAACCCTTCTTTTATAGTTTTGATAGCGATTTCAGTGGTTTCAGGAAGCAGTTTTTGCTTGTAACGCGGAGGTATTATCAATGCCATAATTATCAAATTGAAATTAAACTGCTGCAAAGATGCATCATTTTTCCGAGATAAACAAATATTTCATTGCATTTTGAGCAGAAAATATCAATATTTTTATCCTAAGCGAAATAAAAAGCACTGAGTTGCGAGTGATTGAGAGGTTTTGTAACTTTGCGGAAAGTTACAGCTTTCCACCAATAAGTGCAGTTTATGAATCCACTCAAGCCCATCATTTTCTCATTTCTGACTCTGTTATTATCCGTTCCCGCAATCGCCGATGACAGCACCGACGCATTTTCATACGCTCCTAAAGTGAACGGCACCATCCGCACACGCTGGGAGATTGAGACCCAAGAGGGAGAAAGCCGCTTCCAGGTGAGAAACGCGCGCTTGTCGCTTGCGGGCAATATCGTGCCGGAAATCAGCTATTTTCTCAACACCGACTTGTGTGACCGCGGGAAAATGAAGATTCTTGACGCATGGGGCCGCATAGAACTCGGCGGCGGAGCCGCATTGCAGGCAGGACAGTTCAGAATGCCATTTGGCGTGGATCCTTTCCGCGCTCCCCACAACTATTATTTCGCCAACCGCTCATTCATCGGCAAGCAAGTGTGCAACTACCGTGCCGTGGGCGCCAAAGCGAGCTGCGCTTTCTCCTTTTTCACTGTTGAAGCCGGAGTGTTCAACCCCACAACCATAGGCGATCATGAGACGTGGAACAAAAAAGTGACCGCCGCCGGGCAGGTGATATTCAAAAAGGGCGAGATAAAAGCCGTAGCCGGAGTTCAAAGCGTGATGGCCAATGACGTGAGAGCCAACCTCATCGACGGCTCAATAGGCTGGAGCCACGACCGCTGGACAGTGGAGGGGGAATATATGCACGAACACTTCACCAACAACGCCTACAAGGCTTGCCATGCCTACAATCTGTTTGCCAACTATGCCATGCCCGTACAAGCCGGCATATTCAACCAGATGTCATTTCAAGGTCGTGTCGACGGCATGACCCGCCATGTGGAGGATGCCGGCAGAAACCGCGTCACCCTCGGCACTACCCTCACCTACTTCCGAGCAAAAGTATTTGCCGATATACGCGTGAACTACGAGAAATACCTGTATCGCCACAACGCCGAGGGGGTGCAGGGAGAACGAGACAAAGCTGTCGTGGAGATGGTGATAAGATTCTGATGCCTGACACAACTTGTTCCCGGCTTTTAATCGTCATCTACGTCATCTGCGCCATACCTACAAAACCAGCCGTCCAATCTCACAATCAGGAATTCCAATATTCCGGCAAACAATGCCACCACACCCATGAGATAATGGATATAATAGGTCTTAATAGTAGTAGAGGGATATCTATTATGGAAGAGAATATCATCATCCCATCCTACGAAAACAACCGACGCCATGACGGCAATACCCCCCAGCACAAGCCACCTATAGTCCCGGACTTCATCAAACACTACTGCGGCAAGTCGGTACATTTGCACAGCCACCACGACCCCCACAAGCAGCTTTACCACGGAGAATATCCTAAATTCCGCCATATATGACAGATTGCCTGTCATATAGTGAACGAGCCACATCACCGCAACAAACACCGGCGCCGTGTATCTATTTTGAGCTTTACGCGGCAAAGCGGTAAAAATCATGGTCAAACAAAACATCATCCCTTCCTGCCAACGACTGCCTTGAAAAACCTCCCATCGCAAATCATTATAAAAAAAGAAACAGATGATACTGATAACAAAAAGCAATGCAGCGGGAGCATAAAACGGAGCGACTCTAAGATATCTATATTTCATAACTTATATTTTTTAGAAGGTTTAAAGTAAGCGCCTTGCGGCGTTGGGTCATACACTTTCACGGGTTTTCGATACACATTGCTCATGAGCGCCTCAAGATTGCGGGCGCCTTCCAAGCGGGCGTTAGCCACGGTCCCGTTTTCATAGAGCGCCCTTTTGGAACGAGCCTTCACTCTTGCTTTCACCCGGTTCCATTCCTGCGGAGTAGCCTCAGCCCAGCGGTTGTACCATCGCAGATCCCTTGAATCGACAGGTTGCCACGAATCCTTGTCGGTCGCTTCAAACACCTCAATCACTTCCGGCGGCAGAACGATCTTGACAGTATCGCCTTCGGCATCCACCTGCAGATTCTCGAGATCAAACGAGATTCTTCCGCGTTGCTTCTGGATGGCGAAAAACACTTTCGGATAAATGGTGTCGCACACCGGCACTTCGTTATAAAAATCAATAGCGCAAAGCTGCACCATGGTCTCTATTCCTGCAATGCGCCCCTTGTCGACCGATATATCGTCATTCTCTTTCGGGAGAAGCGCCTTCACGACAAATATCGCAGCCATCACCACCAGGCATAATACCGCCGTTTTAAGCAGAATGCCGGTGAAGAGCTTATTCTTTCTTGTATTATTTTCAGTCATAATCAGATATCGTCAATAAAAATTCACTCAGCCTTGAAATCGATGCTTGCGGCATAGCCGTTATCGAGGAAAATCTCTTCAAAATACCTCCTTGCCTTGCGTTTAGCCTCATCAACAAGCTGCTTTTTAAACATGGGGTTCCTGTCAAGTTCTTCAAGCAACGAGGCATTGGCTTTCTCCTTCATTGCGGCAAGCTCCTCTTCGGAAATTTTCAATGAACGCATTCCGGTGAAATTCTCATATATCTTCTTCATCTCCATGTCTCTGCCGGCAATCTCGGTGACAACCGGGGGCAACATCACTTCAACGGTCTTGGCTTTTTCGTCAAATATCAAGTCATCCTTCTGCAATTCCGACAAGTCGATGTAAGCGCGCAGATATGTGTTATAAGAGTAGGCGGCGATGCGTTTTCCCCATTCCAACTTCCATAAATCACCCCTATCCACGAGCCTCGGCACCTTGGTGATGCTCATGGTGGCAAACACCATCTTGTCGACCGATTTTATTTCTTGGTAAAGCTCGGTATTATACGATCTGCCGCAAGCCACAAGCAACACTGACACAGCCACCGACAAGATCATTGATCTATTTATCATCTTCATAATTATGTTCATGTTACATGACACCCGGCACTAAGCCGGACTATCATACCGACAAAGGTAATAAATTCATTTACATCCGACAACAAAAACGGCAGTCAGTATATCCACTGAGCCCAAATTTGGAGTTGTCGCAATCTTTTTATAATTTCGCAGCCAAATTTTTCCGAATCGAAACATTCATTTAGATAAAAAGAGAGTCGTCGACAGTACACATACGACTGAGGATGGGATTTTTAAAGTGCAATTTAATTTTACATATATATCTTTTATGACCAACTTTTACCCGCAAAAATTTGCAGGCATAGCCGCTGCATTAAGCTTGATCGGCATGGCATCTTGCTCTGACCGATCTACCGAGCCCGAGACTTCCGACAACACCGATGTTGTCCTGACCTTTTCCCGCAGCGGAGAAAGCGCCACAGAAGATCACCTGAACGATGTGGATCTTTACATATTCCGTGGCGAGAATCTGGTGAAGACTCTTCACGCAAATGATCCGCAAAACGATCCGGTCAAGATAAAAGAGGTGGGCGATGGCATGATATTCACCACTTCAGGAATAGCCCTTGACGCAGAAGGCAAAACCACCGTGACCGACTTCTCAGGGATTATTGCTCATTGCGGCAATGGAGCAAACTCCGCGCCTCTGTTCCTGTCGGGGAGCGCCACGCTGAATGATGATGTATATGCCGCCGGAAATCTGACTGTAGAAATGACGCGGTCAGTTGCCCGCATCGACCTTGTCAATGAAGTTGACCCCAATATAAACGTAAATGATATAATCATCGAGAACATCCCCTCGGCAACATTCGTTTTCCCCGGCGAAAATGTGGCTGAATGCCCCACCGTGAGCTTCTCTCACCACTTTGACACCCCGTTCAAGGGCGTGGAAAAGGGACTGTTCACTCTGTTCGAGAGCGCCAAGCCGGTGAATGTGAGAATACGCGGCTCATACGGCGAAATACCTATGGACATGACCACCTCGTTGCCGCGTGTGGAGCGCAACAAGGTATATACACTTCAAGTGGTAAACGCAGGCTCAAAGGTAGAAACCACATTCAAGGTGAATGACTGGGAGGCAGGCGACACTTTAGGTGCCGGAGCCGAGGTAGGCAACGGCATGGGCATCGATCCCGAATACTCGGTGATTCCCGCCGGAGTGACCGTGGATTATGAAAAACGCGTGGTGACCGTGCCTGCAAGCGGTGTGAACGGACTGAAACTCGCTTTCCGTGGCGAAACCAAAATAAACCTCTCCTCAACCGACGGACTTACAGCCGCCACAAGCATCACCGAAAACCCGCTCGTCACACTCGACAAGGGATATGTGTCATCATTCAACATAAATGTGGAGCCGCAAGGCAAAGGACGACTCGGCTATTCAGTGGTCATGCACCTGCGCAACGCACTGCTGTCGCAAAGCTACGATTTCGTCGAAGTAAGAGTGGAGCCGTCGCCTTATCAGATAGAGACGGTGAAGATAGCCGGACATGAATGGATGTGCTTCAATGCCACCTCATCCGATCTTGAAGACCAGATATATATTCTCGACGGACTTGACAGCGTGGAGGAGATGTATAAACAGCGCTTCGCCGAGTCGGTAGGAAACTTCTTCCAGTATGGCAGATCAAACCCGTTCTCACCCTGGACATCCAACGATCCCGCCGCCAATCCGCTCCCCACCGACGCAGCCCTACGCGCCGAACACATACCCTGGACCAAGCCGCAGAATATGCCGCTTCCCGAGGGCTATCACGTGGCTTCGTTCGCTGAGTGGGAAGACCTGATTCCTGCCGGCACCACCATCCCCTCGGAATATGTGTGCCGCACCGGCGAACGCATAAAGGCTACCGTCGTGACCCTTCCGGGAACGCTTTCGACACCAAGCGCGAATGTGAACAAACAGAATTTCAAAATGCGCTACGTGCTCTTTGAGTCACTTGACTCCGGCAACAAACTGTTTGTGCCGATATGCTCCAACAAGGCAAACAACAAAAATGAAGTGCCCGGCAACGGCGGCTTCAAATATGAGAACCGCGTGACCTACTGGGTTTCCAACGACCGCTGCGTGTGGCTCATCGACTGGAAAAACGTGAACGGCGAAGATGGCGCCCAGCTGTCGGAAAGCAAATGGAATTATGACGGATTCTGCCCTGTGAGAGGCATCAAGGACTAACCGACAGCAACACTATGTGTATATCCAAATGACTCAACTGCAATGAAAAGAACTCATATACTATGGCTTGCGGCAAGCATCATGCTGACGTCATGCGATTCGGAGTCCAACAACCCCGATGTGGACAGCACCGGCTCGGCAACATTTCAGATAAATGTTCACAACCGCTACGGAATAAGCGTCACTTCACGAGCTGACAACGATGAGGAGCCGGAATCCGGCGAGGAGGGCGCCACTGCGCCTGAAGGGATATATGACTTGAAATATCTCCTTGCCGACGGAAACGGCAACATCATCGACCATCACTATTGCCGCCTTGAGGATGATTTCAGCCAACTGACCCTCGAAGGCTTGAAAAGCGGACGGTATTCAATAATGTTCCTCGGTTCAAGCAGTGAGCCGATCGACGCTCAGTCACCCGCAGAAACATCGGAAGCGTGGCTTGTCAACAAAAGCGACAACAGCCCGGTGAACAGCATCTATTATTACAAGAAGCTTGATTTCGCCATCGGCTTCGACCAGTCACCCATAAACGAGCAGGTCGAGCTTGATCTTGCCGTGGCTAAAGTCGATGTATCGTTCAAGATTGAAAATCCGTCACTGTGGCGGCATATAAAAAATGTCAGCGTGTCGATAGCCGAAGATGTTCCCTCATCACTCAATGCCGACGGAGGATATTCAGGCATCACTAAAATCGCTGACTTTGACATCACCGATGCGTCAGGAAACTTCACATTCACCACTTTCCCCACAGAAAAACCGGTGAGCGGCTGGGTCGATGTAGTGTCGTCGATCGAAGGTGGCGAGGATTTCCACACCCGCTACACATTCAGCGGATTGAACCTCCAGAAAGGGAAAGTGTCGCGAATTGAGCTCCAGTACCGGCACCCTGAAAGCGAGTCGGGACGATTATATGTAACCAAGGACCAATTATGGCGATTTGACACCGACACCATGTTCATGTCCGACGAGCCACGGGAATTGTTCTACAACAATTCTTTACGCTCATTCTACGTCAACGCGCCGCTCCAGATGCAGATATCAGCCGCCGGCACACTCGGCGTGAAGTTCTACTCACCCATTGATGTAAAAAACGTAAAAGTATATTGCCGTTTCAGAAACATCAGCAGCGAGTGGGTGGACCTCGCCTATTTCGAATTGATTCCGGCATTTATCGATGCATCATTTGAACTTCCGGTAGTGACGAAAGAGAGCGTATTCAAAACAGAGTCGGGCAGAAACATCAGAATCCCGGCACAACCCGACCTGAAGGCGGGGGATGTGGAGATAAAATTCGAGACCGACGACGAATTCATGAAGAAGATCTCGACAATCGATTCACGGTGGTATATCAGATTCAGCAAGTTCGGAGCCGACAACGGCCATGCCAATTGGCGCCACATGGATCCGATGCTGTGCCGTCATGGCGTGGCGCTCGCTCTTAACATGGCATTCATGTTTGCCTCGCCGGAATTCAGCGCCGAGCTCGACACGTATGACGGCATCCTGAAAGATAATGGAGGCAACGCTATCAACCTCGATGCCCTCCGCAACAAAATCCGCACTCACGGCGGCTTGCAACTGGGACGCGTAGTGGGAGTGGGCGGTCTCGGCGGCGGACAGACCTACGGTCTTGCCGACTATTGCTATACCGGCGTGTATCATGACGCTACCGCCCCCAACGCCAATCCCCACAACTATGCAAGACAGGCAATGTTTCACGAATACGGTCATTGCCTTGGCTACAACCACAGCTCCAACATGACCTACGGCGACAAATGGACGGTGCTTTGCGCGAAGATATTCGTCCAGCTGGGACGAGAGGGCAAACTTCCCGTGCCTAACCGCACCGATGTCACTTCTCTCCCCTACAACCGTTGATGAACGGAATTAAAGTATTCAAATAACCTGCTAAAAAAGACAGATCGATATGCGTAACATATTTTTCCTATTCATATTTCTGATGAGTCCGGCACTGAGCTTCGCGGATGATTTCAACTATGACGACGACACTAAAGTAGATGTGACCGAGGGGGATTGGGAAACACCCAACCCCGATGTCAATGTGGGCTTCGACAGCGACATCTCAGGAATAGACTTAATCAACAAGGATAACAACCTGCATGGCGCGGCTTCCAAAAAATCGATCATGGTGACGCCTAAGAATGGCAGCATCGTGATCACGTCAAGCATCGAGCAGATCATACCGCTGTACAATCTCGGCACAGCCACAGTCAAGATGCTGCGCGTGAAGCCCGGCACCAATCTCTTCCCCCTCACCCGTGGCATGTACATCATCGCAGGCAAGAAATACATGCTTTAAAGAGAGCTTAAAGCACCATCTCTTTTGCCGGCATAAGAAAGTATCGGGAAAAGAACTCGGGGAGTGTCATGATTTTTCGCTAACTTTGCTACATGAAACGATCTGACTTCGAAATAATGGCGCCCGTAGGCTCATACGAGTCACTTTACGCCGCGATAAATGCCGGTACCGATGCCGTGTACTTCGGAATAGAGGGGCTGAATATGCGAGCCCGCTCAGCTAATAATTTCAATGTCGACGATCTTCATAAGATCGCCGACATCTGTCGTGAACATGGAGTCAAAACCTATCTTACCGTCAACACGATAGTCTATGATTCCGACATGGAAACACTGCACTCGATAGTCAACGCTGCCAAGGAGGCGCAAGTGTCGGCAATCATAGCAAGCGACATAGCCGCCATAATGTATGCCCGCAGCATCGGCGTGGAGGTGCACATCTCGACTCAGGTCAACGTGACCAATATCGAAGCTGTCAAGTTCTATTCGCAATGGGCTGACGTGATGGTGCTTGCCCGCGAACTCAATCTCGACCAGGTGGGTGAGATATCACGCCGCATCCGCGAGGAGAACATCTGCGGACCTCACGGCGAACCCGCACGCATCGAGATGTTCTGCCACGGCGCGCTGTGCATGGCGGTGTCGGGAAAATGCTACCTGAGCCTCCACGAGATGAACCGCAGCGCCAATCGAGGCTCATGCGGACAGATATGCCGCCGAGGCTATACCGTGACCGACCGCGAGACCGGCGAGGAGCTTGCCGTGGAGAACAAATACATCATGTCGCCCAAAGACCTCAAGACAATCCATTTCCTCAACAAGATGATTGATGCCGGAGTGTCAGTGTTCAAGATCGAAGGCAGGGCAAGAGGACCGGAATATGTGAAAATCGCGGTAGAGTGCTACAATGAGGCGATCACAGCCGTGTGTGACGGCACCTTCACCGAAGAAAAAATCGCACAGTGGGATGCCCGCCTTGCCACTATTTTCAACCGTGGTTTCTGGGACGGCTACTACCTGGGGCAACGCCTGGGAGAGTGGTCGGCAAAGTATGGCTCGTCAGCCACACGCACCAAGGTTTATGCCGCCAAGGGGATACGCTATTTCAGCAATATCGGTGTTGCCGAGTTCCTGATGGAGAGCGGAGAGCTGCACACCGGCGATGAGATCGTCATTACCGGTCCTACCACCGGAGCCATTCTGATGACCGTCGACGAGATACGCGTTGACCTGAAGCCTGTCGATAAAGCGGTGAAGGGCGACCACTTCTCAATCAAAATATCGGAAAAGATACGCCCGTCGGACCGCTTGTTCATCTGGGAGAAACGATAATGCGCGACTTCCTCATTCTCCTCCTGCTGACTATCGCCAACAGTCTGTCAGCGGTCAACGCCAACATACCGTCTCATCGAATAAGACACTTCACCGACAGGCAGCTCGCCACAACCACGCTTACCGATTTCTGCAAGGATGATGACGGCTTTATGTGGATCGGTACCGGGACGGGACTCTTACGCTTTGACGGAGCCAACTTCGACTCGTTCCTATGCGATGACTCCAACCCACACACCCTGAGCGACAACAGAGTCAACAAGCTGCTTTATGACAGCCATTCAAGGCTGTGGGTGGCTACTTGCGAGGGGCTGAACCTGTATATCCCCGAAAGCAACGATTTCACCCGTGTGTCGCTGCCCGGCATTGAGTTCAACGGCTACATCTCTGACCTATGCGAATGCGCCGACGGAACTGTGGCTTTCGTGGCGGCAGGAATAGGCGTATATAAAGTTTCACCGTCCGACTCGATATTATCGGCAACGAGAATAGAGCTGCCTGAAGGAGTCAATGTAAATTCAATTGTCGAGACACCATCACAAAATCTCATCTGCGGCACGCATGACGGAAAAGTGGTGACAATAGGCAAGAACGGATCCTCAAAACGGGAGAAAATCACCGACAACCACATACGGTTCCTCGTATCCGATTCCAACGACGACATTCTCGTGTTTAACTCCGGAAATACATTGAAATGGAACGAGACCCAAGGTCTCAAAGGGAGCATAGGGGTTGTGGACGATGCCACCCCCGACTTCACCACAGCGACCCTACGCAAGGACGGGAGCATAATTGCCGCATCAGAGAAAGACGGGCTATATTTACTGAAAGAAAACGGAGACAAACTGCAACCGGCAAACGAGTTAAAAATCACATCAACCCAACACGACACCCCCATCTCGGCACTATATGAGGATACAGATGAGAATCTTTGGATAGGCATCCTGCACTACGGCGCCCTTATGGCTGCCGCTGAGGAACCCGACCTTGAACATATTTCCCTCAATGAAATTGTGGAAAATTTTCATCCGGGACCCATCCTGACAATAACCGACGGAAAAACATTGTGGTGCGGACTGTCGGACGGACGGCTGCTGAATATCGATATGTCGGGAAAACTGTTGTCGATGCGCCGATATTCCAACTCGATATCATCCCTGTATCGCTACAAGGATGGGGAAATACTCGCGGGAGTAGACCACAAGGGACTTTACAAGATATCTCCCGACCTGCAAGACGATAAACTGCTTTTCCGCCCTGAGGGGAAATTCAGTGGCAGTTCCATAGCCTGTGACTCAACCGGGACAATCTACTTCGGGCTTCTCGGAGGAGGCGTTACGGAGATCGATCCTGCAACCGGAGCTACCAAAGCGGTGAACCTCAGGAACAAGAACCTGATATGGGTGTCCTCATTGTTTTGTGATTCCGGCAACCGGCTTTGGATTGGAATGTATGGCTCACTGGCAATTTACGACACTAACATCAAAAAGATCATCTATGTGAGCCATGACGACCCTCAACTATGTAAGGTAGCGCATAAATCGATAGCGGAGGACAAAAACGGAAATGTGTGGAGCGCGACAAGCAAAGGACTGTTCATCATCGATGCGAAAGAATTGTACTACCGGCACCTGTCAGTCAAGGACGGGCTTCCGGATATGTATCTTTACTCAATATCATTTGACAATTCAGGCAATGCGTGGATCGGCACCCATGACGATGTAACCCGGATAGATCCGTCACGCCAAGTGAGCGCATATAAAATAGGAGGCAATATAGATGACTTCGGATTCTCTTGCACCACAATCAACGACGAGAGGGTGATTCTCAGCGGCAATAAAGGGATTGCCATTTTCCTCCCCTCACGGCTTACTGACACCCATGTTCCGTGCAAGCCTCACATATCGGGAATCTTTATCGACGGCACACGCATCACTAAAAACTCTGCCGGAAGCGATGGAAAGAGGTATCTGCCCTCTCCCGACAGAATCAACCTCAGCCATGACAACGGCAATCTTACCGTCAGGCTTGCCGTTGACGACTTCGTGCGTAGCGGCAGCCGCACCTATCAGTGGCGCATGCCCGGAATGTATGATTCCTGGACTCAGCTTCCTGCCGGCATAAGTAGCGTGACCCTCCCGCATCTTGCTCCGGGCAGATATTCACTCCACCTGAAGGCAAAAGAGTATACTCTCGAGTCAGAGCCGATCGAGGTGATGATCCATGTATCAGCGCCATGGTACCTCACACTCACCGCCAAAATAATCTACATCCTGCTCATAGTCGCCATCCCGCTCCTCGCTTGGCTGTATTACAGAGAAAAGAAGCGGCAGAAAATAGAGCAGGAGAAGATAAAATATATTGTCGACACCACCGAAGAGATGTGGCAGCCGGAGATGACCGGCAACGATGAGAAGCTCATAAAGCGTATCACGGACATTATCAATAAAAATCTCAACGACTCGGCATTCAATGTGGAAAAGCTCGGTGAGGAAGTGGGCATGAGCCGCGCTCACCTCAACCGAAAGATGAAAGAATTGTTTGGCATGAGCCCGAGCGAATTCCTGCGCAACGCGAGAATCAAACAAGCCTGCGAACTGCTCAAAAACGAAGACCTCGACATAGCCCAAGTGGCGTTCCGCGTGGGATTCTGCACACAGTCTCACTTTGCCAACACCTTCAAGCGCATCATCGGAAGGTCACCATCCAGCTACCGCGGGGCGCAAATATTGGCAAAGAGGATTGCGGAAATGTAGCGCACGTTTGCCAATTTGTATCATTACCGTCAACTGCCTGCGTGTCATATTCTTATTAACAAGTCTATTCCATACCTTTGCGTCAATTGACACAAATAATACCATTATGAAGAAAACAATGTCAGCCATGATGTCGGCTATCCTTTGCTCGGGAGCGGCACTGGCAGCGCCATTCACGGTGCAAGATTTCGAAGGGTGCGAGATAGGCGCAACCTTCCCCATGTGGAATAATTTCGGCGATGGTGTTCAAACCACCGCGACCGTAGTCGCCGATCCGAAAAATTCCTCCAATAAAGTTCTGCATATCCCCAATAAAGGGTGGAACGAGTTTGTGGAATTCACACTCCCCGAGTCGCTCGGAGGTGTGGCGCTCACATCGCAGTATGAATATCTCATTTTTGACGTGTACTTCGATCCCGCCACAGAGGGTGGACAGTGGCTGCAATTCAAGGCATTTTATGGCGATGACCAGCTTTATGCCGACGACGGCTATCCCGCGCAAGGCGACCCCGGTTCATGGATGAAGAAAACATACACCCTACAGGTGCCGGCTGACGGCAGCAACGCCGTAAAACTCAGATTCGGATACAACAACGACAAGACCGATTATTACATCGACAACGTGATCCTGAAAGGTCGCTATGACGACTACATCACCCCCGATGACGGCAAGCTTGACATCTGCAATCCTGCGAGCACATCAAACTCCTACACCGAATGCTCCACTCCGCTGAACATACCGCAAGGAACCACACTCGATGTCTACACCTCGCGCTACACCTACTGGACCTCGCCCATCATAGGCGAAGGGACGCTCAACATCCATTCGGCAGGCGAACGCTGCTACCTGGGTTCGGCTAAAGGCGCAGCTTACCCTGATTGGAGCGGCTACACCGGTGACATCCACGTATACGCCTATCCCGAGGGGTGCAATGCAACCTGCGGATTCTACGGACTCATCATGGCTGCCGGATCAAAGAAATTCTATTCCGACAATATGCAGGAGTCGATCAACAAACGCGATTTCACCCCCATTTTCGAAAACAACTGCGTGACTCTGCACGACGGCGCCACTATCGCCTCGGAGAACAAGAGCCCGGCGGCAGGCTACCGCATAGGCACTCTCGTGACCGAAAAAGGGAGCCGCATACAGGGATATTATAAAAGCAAAAGCGACTCACGCACTTACTACATCGTGGGATGTTCAGGCAAAGACTCCCGTCTGGAGGGCGAAATATCCCCTACCGGATCGTCGAAAGTGGGTATCGTGAAAGAGGGTGACGGAACATACGCCATCACCGGCAACACCAACGACATTTCCGGCGGACTTGCCATATTGAAAGGCACGGTATTGATTCTCAACGACATCGATGCTGCCCGCTCAGGCAAGCTGTCGGGAGCCACCGGCTCGTCGGCAAACGTGACCGTATATCCCGCCGGAACTCTGTCAGGCACAGGAAACATAGGCGGACTGACCGATGTGTATGGCACCGTGCAGCCCGGAACGGAGAAGCCCGGAACGCTGACTCTCGCCGACTTCAAGGCGGGCGCGAAAGCCGATCTGCGTGTGCGCCCCACCGCACGTCTGCGTTTCCGCGTTAACTCAGCCACCGAATTTGACCGCCTCGACATCTCAGGTGCCCTCAACTACTACAACAAGACCCTCGGGCTTCTTGATTCCGATCAACTGCCGGTGCTTGAAATAGCTGCCGACGACACAAACACCATTCAGGAGGGCGACAAGTTCACGCTCATCACCGCCACAGGCAAGAAATCGCTTAATGAAAAAGAGTGGCAATTCCGTGTGCAGTATCCTAAAGTGTGCACTTGGAAAGTTGAAGAGGCTGAAGCCGACGGTGTTTACACCCTGACAGCCACCGTGACCTCCCTGAAATATTCAGGACAGGGCGACCAGACCATAGTCATCAAACCTGAGGACACCGGCGACAATTCAGAATACATCGTAGATTACAGCACTGACGTGAACGATCCCGTCACGCTTAAAGAATATGCCGTCAAAGCAGGAAAACGCATTGGTGTTGCCGTGTCAAACTGGCGTTACGACCTCTCTGACGCAAACAATCCCAAGGTGAAGGCTATCGCTGACCAGTTCAATTCCATCGTGGCAGAAAACCAGATGAAATTTGACGCCACTGAACCGTCGCAAGGCTATTTCAACTATGGCGACGCCGACGCTATCATGAACTTCGCAGAAGCTACAGGAATGTATGTGCGCGGTCATGCTTTCGCATGGCACTCACAATGCCCCGACTGGGTGTCGTCCAACGGTTACAAGAACAATCACAACTGGACCCGCGACCAGCTCATAGCCATTCTTTACAACCACATCGAAAATGTGGGAGCGCATTTCAAAGGCAAAGTGAAAGAGTGGGATGTGGTCAACGAGATGCTCGACGACGACCAAAGCGTGGTGCGTGACAATCCCGACTCCTACAAGCTTCGCGAATCAGTGTGGCAAACCGTGATCGGAGAAGAATACATGAAACTGGCGCTCGAAAAGGCTCATGAGGTGGATCCCGATGCCAAACTGTTCATCAACGAGTATGGTTCGGAATTCATGGGCGACCCGAAGTCGGAGGCATTGTTCAACCTTGCCAAAAAACTCAAGGAGAGCGGCGCTCCGCTGCACGGAGTGGGACTACAGTGCCATCTTACCGTGGGCGAAGTAAAAGCCGACAAACTTGCCGACAACATACGCCGCTACCGGGACCTCGGACTTGAAGTGATCATCACCGAACTTGACATAGCCCAGCTCGACCCGACAGCCCCCGATGCTGCAAGCCGCCAGGCTGAAGAGTATGGCGCGCTTGTCAATGCCGCTCTCTCACAATCCAACTGTCCTGCCGTGACACTATGGGGAATCTCCGATCCCGACTCTTGGCGAGCCAACAAGCCGCTGCTTTACGACGACGCCATGAACCCCAAGGAGGCGTTCCATGCCGTTCATGCAGCTGTGAGACTCCAGGCTGAGAAGGTGTCGGGCATAGAGACGATAGAGACACCTGCCGCATCGGAAATCGTAAGGACCGAATATTACAATATTCAGGGCATGAGAGTCACGGAATCAGCCACCGGATTGGTCATCAAGTGCGAGTATCATTCCGACGGCACAGTAACCCGCGCCAAAGAATACCGATACTGATATTTATACACAACTTCAACTGTAACAACAATGGGGATGCGCGGATCGTGCCGGGCATCCCCATGAAGATATTTAGACAGGTGGTTTATGCGAATGAGTGCAAGCAAAGTTCAGTGATCCATATCCACAACGGACAGAATCCGATGAACAGTATCACACTCAACGTAAGCGATGAAGTACCGGTAGCGACATAAGTGTCATACTCGTCGGCAATGATAATGCCGGAGAATGCCGGTGGAAGAGCAGCCGCAACGACAAGCATCTTCAGGTTAAGCGGATCCATGTGGAACAGAAGACCGAGGATGAGCACCACTGCCGGCATCATCACCATCTTCATGATTGAACCGAGCACAGCCTGCCAGTTGATGGTAAACTTGATAGCGGCAAGGGTGATACCTGCTGAGAATACCGCCATTGAAGCATTAGCCTTTGCGATCAAGTCAAACGACGGGCTCAGATAAGCCGGCCATGGAATACCTACAAGCACCCACACCACGGCGAGGATAGGAGCCCATGCAACAGGCTGCTCAAGGGCATGGATCACAGGCTGCCACGCACTCTGCTTCTTGGTGGAGCCGGGATTCTGCTTTTCAAGAGAAGCGTTCATCAGGGATAGTCCCACAGGAATACCGATTGCGTTCACCACGATTCCCACGATAGCCACTACAAGCGCAACCGACGGAGATGTTCCGAAGATAGGCTCCAGCACGGCAAACCCAAGGAATCCGATGGTAGGCGAACCGCTGATCAACGCGCTGACGGCGGCATCGGCTCCGGTGTTCTTCTTAAACATTTTGAACACGAAATAGACTATCATGAAACACGCCATGATACCCACTGTCGACACAATGGTCAACTTAATATCTTTCACAAGGTCCTCACGGGTAGCCTGCACAATTGACACGAACAATGCTGCCGGCAATGCATAGTCAAGCACAACCTTGTTGAATTTCTTCGCATCGTCGCCCGAGAAAATTTTCTTTTTTCCGGAAATATATCCCGCAAGCATCACCACGATAATAGGGACGATGGCATACAAAATGACATGAGAAATATTCATATCCTTATTTTTTAGAGATTAATAATAGTTTGAAAAGGCGTCCCCCCTGTTTCCAGGGGGAACTGCACAGGAAGGATATGGCTATACGGTATAGTCAATCAGCGGAGTAGGATTGAGGTAGCCGATGTGACCGCTCTCCTTGCCGGCATCAGCGGCAAGCTGCACATTTATGATGTTAGGCTCCTTGGAGGCGATGGCGGCAGTCAACGCTGCTGTCAATTCAGCCGGAGTGGTAACGTAGGCATTCTTCACGCCAAACACCTCACCCATCTTATCGTAACGAGCCGCAATGTCAAGAGTGGTAGGCGCCGGATCATGTTCGATAGCCGGATCAGTGCTCGGGTTGACACCAATGCTGTTATATATACCTCCATTATTGAAGATAACCACGGCCACCGGAAGTTTGAATCGGCAGATAGTGCCGAAGTCCATACCTGAGAATCCGAACGCCGAGTCGCCCTCGATAGCCACTACCGATTTACCGGTGGCAACGGCGGCTCCAATCGCTGAACCCATGCCCATGCCCATGATAGCCCATGTGGCGCAATCCACACGATGACGCGGCAACGACATGTCGATTGAATCACGTGTATCGTCAAGAGTATTGGCACCCTCATTGATCAGAATCACATCCGGGTTGCTTTCAAGGATAGGCTTGACAGCGCTAAGCGCGCTCCAGTGGTTCATAGGCGAAACGGTTGCGGCATCTTTCAAGCGCTGCGCGAATTTTTCATTCTTCACCTTGCTTTCAGCCTGAAGAGAAGATACCCATGCAGGATCGGCGCTCATCTTCTTATCGGCAAGACCGGCGAGAATAGCGTCGAGCGACAGTCCCATATCACCCACCACCGGTGCTGCGATAGGCACGTTGACATCGATCTCCTGAGGCTCGACATCAAGCTGAATGAACTTTATTGCCGGATTCCATTTGCCTCTGCCGAATGAAAGCATCCAGTTAAGACGCGCGCCTATGACCATCACCACGTCCGACTCTTTCATTATGGTCGAACGGCATGACAGGGCGCTCAGCGGACCATTGTCAGGCATAAGCCCCTTAGCCATTGACATCGGCAGGTAAGGTATATTGTATTTCTCAATCAGGTTCTTTATTTTGTCATCGACCTGCGCGTAAGCGGCACCCTTTCCGAGCAGTATCGCCGGCTTCTTGGCTGACGCAAGAATCTCGACAGCACGATCGACCGCCTCCTTGTTGGGAGCTACGGGTGAATAAGCATCGACAGGTTCGAAGAATAGTTTCTCAGCCTCGGAAGCATCCATGATTTCGGCAAGAGCGGGAGTGGTCATGTCGATGTAAACGCCACCGGGACGACCGCTGACGGCAGCCCTGTAGGCACGTGCCACGGCACTCGGAATATCCTTGGCATGGCTGCATCGGAAAGCGGCTTTAACCAATGGACGTGCCGTGTTGAGCTGGTCAAGCTCTTCGTAGGTACCCATCTTCATGTCGACCATGGTAGGATCGCTCGCGCCTGAAATCTGAATCATAGGATAGCAGTTGACAGTGGCGTTTGCAGTAGCAGTCAATCCGTTCATAAAACCGAG
This sequence comes from uncultured Muribaculum sp., assembly GCA_910589555.1. Classification (GTDB taxonomy): domain Bacteria; phylum Bacteroidota; class Bacteroidia; order Bacteroidales; family Muribaculaceae; genus Muribaculum. Next base: position 51,680 of record CAJUTE010000002.1, on the reverse strand, counting down.
AGATGACACAGTTAGGAGCACCCCCGGCGATTTTCTAAGATAACCGTGGGTTGCGGCAGCCATACCTGCCTGCTGCTCGAAACGGAATCCCACATACTTGACCCCTACTTTCTGCATGGCGTATGCCGTCTCTGTGACAGGAATACCCACAAGTCCATAAACAGTGTCAAGCCCAACGCGTTTCAACGCTTCGGCAAGAATATACATACCGGTCACCTGCTCAGGAAAATGAGGCTGCACAGGAGCCGTATTTGAAGTTGTATTAGCCATATTTTTATTGTTTTTTATAAATTTCACACATTTACCGGGTCTATGAAAAAGGCTTGCCGATCGGTGACCCATCAAGATGCCACAGCAACCTGCAAGCCTTATCAAAAATCTGTTTCTACTGCTATATCTTTATTTAGACGGAGCTGCCTTTGGCATAGGCGCGGTAGTTCCGTTAGCCTTGAACTGAGCCTGCTGCTCGGCAGTATAGCCAAGTGAGGTCAAAATCTCCTCAGTGTTGCCACCCAAAGCAGGACACGGTCCATAGGTAGGCTGGTAGTTAGAGATGGTGAATGGCACACCCACAGTGACAAACTCACCGATGTTGCCTCCCTGATTGATCTTAACCAAGGTGTTGCCGTCATACAGCGACTCGTCGGACATCATCTCCTTAGTAGAAAGCACCGGTCCTACCGGCACGCCTGCCTTGCCGAGAATCTCGGTAACCTCAAACTTGGTCTTGTCGGCAGTCCATGCGCCGATACGCTTGTAAATTTCATCTTTGTGGCGGTCACGAGCGTCGGCAGTGTTGAAATCGGGGTTGGTAAGCCAATCCTGGAATCCGACAGCATTACAGAAGAGCTCAAAGTCTTTTGCGCCACGTTGAAGGATGACGTAAACATAATTGTTGGCATCAAGAGCTGAATCATTGGCACCGGCAGGCTTACATTTGTAGGTCCAGCCAAGCACGCCACCACCCTCGATATTACCTGAACGAGGAACACAGTCTCCAAATTTACCATTAGGATATTGCGGGAACTGGGTAAGATAGCCGATTTTATCCAGAGTCAACTGGTCACGAGTCTTGATACGACACAGGTTAAGACAAGCATTGTGCATTGACTGATATACGAAGCTGCCTTCACCGGTGATGTTACGCTGAACCAATGCGGCAAGAATACCGATAGCAAGGTGCATACCGGTGTTTGAGTCGCCAAGCGCGGCACCTGACTGAGTAGGCACGTTATATTCGCCCTCATACCATCCTGTGGTAGATGCTGCTGCGGCAGTCACCTGAGCGATAGGCTCATAAGCCTTCAAGTCCTTATATTTAGATGATTCAGGGAAGCCCTTGATTGTTCCGTAGATACATTTAGGATTCAACTTGTGAACCACCTCCCAGCTAAAGCCAAGTTTATCCATGGCTCCCGGGTGAAGATTTTCAATAAATATATCGGCTTCTTTGATAAGTTTTGTAAGAATCTCCTTGCCGTCGGGGGTCTTGGCATCAAGCGCAAGCGACTTCTTATCACTGTTCAACTGAAGGAAGTAGTAACTCGGCTCATTGGGGTCAAATTGCAATTCCTTACGTGTAGCATCGCCCACTCCCGGACGTTCGATTTTAATCACTTCCGCGCCAAGCCACGCTAACAATTGTGTACATGACGGACCTGACTGGACTTCAGTGAAGTCTACAATTTTAATTCCTTGTAATGGAGCTGTGTTCATAATAGTAAGTATTTTTTATGTATGTAAGTTCTAAATTTTCAGTGCATATACACACAAAACATCCGCAACCGAGGTAAAGTTGCAGAATCAACAACGATTTTAACAATTTTACCTTTTTTAACCGCACACAATCATATCCCATGCACATTCCCGAACAAGCCGCATGGCGGCGACATACACGGGGTGTCGCAGAAGATAAGTGTCAATTCAGGGGCACTCTTTTCAGAGTGCATTCAAGGTGTGCGTTTTTCCGGGCACAGGTCGCCTGCGGCGTCCTGTACCGCGGTTATTCATAAGCATTGTCTTTCAGACGTTTAATCTAAAATATACCATACTGAATCGTATGTGCATAAGCATTGTCTTTCTATTTGTGTGCGGTTTTGCTATGCGATGACAGGGCATTGGGTGAGAAAGGAAAAGTGCCGAGAATCGATTTCTGATTCCCGGCACTTCCCATATAAAAACAAACCTAATCGCTATCAGCGTATAATCTTTTCAGCTTTTATTTTGCCATTGGCATCCTTCGAGATGCGTACCACAACACCGGTGGTCGTGCCGTCGACAGGCTGACCCTGAATGTTGAAATATCGCACGTCGGCATCTTCTCCATCGACAGTAATGTCGGTAATGCCTGACTGGGTATAGTTGACAGGAGCCGACATTCCGCTCAAACCTCCACGGGCATTTGCTGCCTGAATGCAGTAAGCGCCATCAGCAGCAGGAGCATAAGATGCGTCAATTACAGCATCGACAAATACACCATCCTTAGTGATGACATAATAGAGAGCATCGTCCATATCAGCCCAGCTCAATTTTCCGTCTTTCACGATTGCTACAGGGGCAGAGAGCTGCTTGGTGTAGTCAGTGGGCACGAAGCTTTCCTTGAGTCCTATGACATTGGTCAGGGTGAACTTAGCCGCCTCATCATCAGTGAGCACCGGAGTGTAAGGAGTTCCGGCATGTGTGGGAGAGTTGGTTCTTACAGAAAGATCCAGAGGATTGCCATTAGAGTCTACCGAGGCATATTCATAGAAGTGGGTATTCAGATTGCCCATCGAGCCCCAACCGGCATCATTAGGCTTGAGGTTCATCTTAGTGCGCAGGAAGTAGGCGCGCGGCTCGTTTTGCCAAGGACGTCCGAGGTTATAAGTGTTACCCTTTGAATCGGGAGCGAAGTCGTAAGAGCCGCTATAGGGGCTGATCTCACAACCGTCAAACACATAACCCCATTCATGACCTGTTCCGGTCGACGGAGCTGTGATGTGACCCGGATTGGTGATGACGAGGTTGCAATTCTTATAGAACTGGTTTCCGCCACCGCAGATGAAGTCGACAGCTCCGTAGATATCGCAATTCTCATAGTATCCGTCGGTGCCGTTGGTCACCTGAGTGTCCTGCTGGCTCTGAAGCGAGATATTGTAGGCAATTTCGCGGGTTCCGCTGCCAAGCGCCACGCCTACACCGCCACGGCTCTTAACATCCCAATCAAAATCATTGCGGAGAGTGATGTCCTGAAGATAAATGTCGGTACTGTAGCGAGTTGAGAAAATAGGATTGGAAATTCCATCCAGCTTACCGTGAATAATGACACCCTCTTTGCTCTGACCTACTACCGAGAAGTTTTCACCACGGATGACAATCGGGTCAGAACCAAGATTATAGTCGCCATTAAGCACGAACACCACTTTACCATTTATGTCGGCAGCGGCAGCGCGCAACTCATCGACCGACGACACGATTACCGGCATAGCCTTAGCCACGACAGCTTTTGCGCCGATTGAAACCTCTTTTGTGATAGGTTCGGTGGTCTTGTTGCCATACTCATCAACAATGTCGCCGGCGGCTATAGTGAGAGTGTATTTGCTTGAATAGTCAAGATCGGTGAAGGGGAAGTAGACTGTAGGCGAACCGGCAGTTCCAAGAATAGTTTTTGAACCTACAGAAGCGACAGCCTTGGTAATCACACGGTCAAATTTAGCGATTGCGACAAAGTGGTTAGTACCCTCGGGAGCAACAATCGTAAGATTTTCGAGTTTGGGAGCACCTGAAAGAGTTTTCTTTACAACAGTAAGCTCGAATGACCACATCATCTGTCCGCCGCCCTCATAAGTGAAGCTTATAGGAGTTCCGGCAACATGATTCTCAAAGTTATACACGAGGTTTACGAGCTTGACATTCTCATGCTGGAATCCGCTGAAGCTCGGAGCCACTATTGTAGCGCCGTCCGACTTCACATTGGTAATGCTGGCGATATTGCCGGCATAATTGTTTTTAAGGTCACGGAAGATCAATTGCTTCACCTCGTAATTAGCAGGGATGGTGAGAGTGTGTTCACCCGAGCGTCCTTTGAACCAGCTCTGGTATCCGTCATTGACACCGCTTATCGAATAGAGGTCATTGTGCCAGTCAGATCCTGAGGGACGGTTATCGTCAAACTTAATCACCTCTGTCTCGTCATCGGCGGCAGGAGTGTAAGGCTTGTAAGTCGGGAACGAAAGGATGAATTCCTTGGCAAGACCACCGGTCTCAGCCTTGAAATTGAACTTCACCACGCCATTTTCAAGCTTGCCATCAGCTTTAAACTGGTCGCCGTGCACATATTCACCCTGCAAAGAAGGCACAGTGGTGAGCACATAGTCGGGCAATGTCAACTCTGTTTTTTCGCCATCCTTATTAAGCATTGCGAGGAAGTCAGCGTCCATGTCAGTACCATCGATCACAAGGCTCTTTATGCCAATGGCTCCGATGTGGAACACACGCACAGAAAACTCAGTGCGGTCAACCACCGCACCGGCATCAGGCGTAAGCTTAATCCCTATCACCGATACCGAGCCGGAAGCCGGAGTGGGGATAGAATATTTACCGTTGCCAAGCGAAGTGACTTTGACAGGTGTTTCACCCTGAGTGGCGGTAACCTCCAAAGTACCGTTGAGTGACGGAGCCGTGAACACAAAGTTTTCGCTTGTATAGCTTACGGGCAGATTCACGTTGAAGTCATAGCCCTCAAATTCTCCGGTTTCAGCATCTTCGGGAATGAAATCCTGAAGTATGGCTACCTTCTCGCCTACCTTCTCAAACTTAGGCATCGGCACATTGTAGAGCCATGAAGTTCCGATGTTCGGATTGGTAAATGTGAATTTCACCTGCTTCAATCCTGTGGTCATAAGCAGATTATGGTCATAATGCTTGGCACCTGTCACATTCAGCCAAGTGGAATATTCCACCTTGTCAGTGTTTACGTCAATAACTTCAGCCACAACATGAGTCTTGTTGGCAAACCAGGTCACATCGTATGACAGAGCATAAACACCTGCCTCCTTCACATTCATGTTGATGGTGAATCCCACGCCATGACGCATATAGCCGATGTTGGCGCCTCCGCCTTCCCATTTACAACCACCGACACAGGTGATATCAGTCCATTTAAGAGTACCGGGAATGTCGACATAGGCAGCATCCGCCCATGCGCTGAGGGCAGGAACAAGCATCATTGCTACGATCCACAGCATCCTCGTAATCGATTTTTTCATGCTACTTTTGATTTAAAAATTAAAATATATACAAATGGTTAATTCAAGGCACTTTAGATGTGATTAAAATTATGTCTCAATCCGATTCTTTGTGCAAATTTATTAATTTTTCAGAGTTAATAACATGTTATTCAGCATATTTATCGCTCATCACAAGCACATCAATGCGTCACAAATACATTAAGTCACCGCATGACCATAAGGTAATGTTTTGTTCTTCTGCCAATTACACACCGTCAATTAAGTTAAATAAGGCATTCTTCAGTATGATATGCCCCATATAGTTAAAATACGTTAACGCTATATTCCGCAGAAAAAATCACAAGCTCAGGCATCAGATTTTCAAAATGTAACTTGCAAGGCTCAGGCGGAAGCGCTAACTTTACATTAGTGTTTTAACTCCAAAATAAGACTGCCGTGGCAAAGAAAATCGCTGAAACTCCCCTCATGAAGCAATATATCGAGATGAAACAGAAGCATCCCGACGCGATATTGCTGTTCCGTGTAGGTGACTTCTATGAAACCTTTTCCGATGACGCTATCGCTGCCTCGGAAATTCTCGGAATAACACTTACGCGGCGCGCCAACGGCGTGGCGCAGTACGTGGAGCTTGCCGGTTTTCCCCACCACGCGCTCGACTCCTACCTGCCCAAGCTCGTAAGAGCCGGCAAGCGTGTGGCGATATGCGAGCAGCTTGAGGATCCGAAACTGACAAAAAAACTCGTGAAACGCGGCATAACGGAGTTGGTGACACCCGGTGTCGCAGTCAATGACAACGTACTCAACCATAAGGAAAACAATTTTCTTGCCGCCGTCCACTTCACCAAATCAGGCATAATCGGGATAGCATTTCTCGACATCTCCACAGGTGAATTTCTCACTGCCGAGGGTCCTGCCGACTATATCGAGAAGCTGCTCAATAACTTTTCGCCAAAGGAAGTGCTTGTCGAACGCGGCAACCGCAAGCTGCTTGAAGCAACCTTCTCAAGCAAACTGCTGTCATTTGAGCTCGATGACTGGATATTCACCGAAGACGCCGCCCATGAACGACTGCTGCGTCAATTTGAGACACGCAATCTGAAGGGATTCGGCATCCACGCGCTTCATGCCGCCATCGTAGCCGCAGGAGCCGTGCTACACTATCTCGACATCACGAAACACACCCAGATAAGCCACATCAACCGCATAAAACGCATCGAGGAGGAGCGCTTTGTGCGACTCGACAAGTTCACCGTGAGAAACCTTGAACTTATCGACAGCATGAACGAGGACGGAAAAAGCCTTCTGAGCGTCATAGACCGCACTGTGAGCCCTATGGGAGCGCGACTGCTGAGACGGTGGATACTCTTCCCGCTCAAGGATGTCAACGCCATAAACAAGCGTCTTGACGTGGTAGAATATTTCTTCCGCAACCCTGAGCAACGCGAGGAACTGTTAGAGAATCTCGAACATATAGGCGACATGGAGCGAGTGATATCCAAAGTCGCCGTGGGGCGTGTCACACCTCGTGAACTTATTCAGCTGCGCAACGCCTTGACTGCGATAAGCCCCATAAAGCAACTTGCCGCCAATGCCGGACTTGACGCGCTTAAAGCCATCGGCGAGCAACTGAACCCCTGCCAACAGCTGCGCGACCGCATCGAACGCGAGATCGTCGAGGATGCCCCCGTAGCCCTGAACAAGGGCAACGTAATACGCAGCGGCGTCGATGAAGAGCTCGACCGCCTGCGAGAGATTTCAAGCAATGGCAAGGATTATCTGCGCAGCGTTCAGGAACGCGAAAGCGTGGCTACAGGCATACCGAGCCTGAAAATAGGTTACAACAACGTGTTCGGCTACTATATCGAAGTCACCAACACCCACAAGTCGAAAGTTCCTGCGGAGTGGATCAGAAAGCAGACTCTCGTGAATGCCGAACGCTACATCACCCAGGAACTTAAAGAATATGAGGAGACAATACTCGGAGCCGAGGAGAAAATAGCATCCATCGAATTCCGGTTGTATGCCGAACTTGTTGCCTGTGTGGCGGAGTACATCCCTGCAATACAGCTCAACGCATCATTGGTGGCGCGGCTCGACGTGCTGTCAGCATTCACCCGTGTGTCGATGGAAAACCACTACAACCGCCCCGTAGTCGATGACTCGCTTGACATTGCCATCACCGAGGGACGTCACCCCGTGATTGAAAAGCAACTGCCTCCGGGCGAAGCATACATATCCAACAGCGTGAAGCTCGGCAACAATTCCACCCAGATCATGATGATCACCGGTCCGAATATGTCGGGTAAATCGGCTCTGCTGCGACAGACGGCGCTCAATGTGCTGCTCGCGCAGATAGGATGTTTCGTCGCCGCCGATGCAGCAAAAATAGGCATCGTCGACAAGATTTTCACACGTGTGGGCGCCAGTGACAACATTTCGCTCGGCGAATCGACATTCATGGTGGAGATGAACGAGGCGGCGGCGATACTCAACAACATGAGCGAGAGAAGCCTCATCCTCTTTGACGAACTCGGCAGAGGCACTTCCACCTACGACGGCATTTCAATAGCCTGGGCTATCGTGGAGCATATCCATGAATACAGTGCGCTCCACCCCAAGACACTGTTTGCCACCCACTACCATGAGCTGAACGACATGGAGGCGAGCTTCCCGAGGGTGAAGAATTTCAATGTGTCGGTCAAGGAGATAAACGGCAAGGTGGTGTTCCTGCGCAAACTCGCCGCCGGAGGAAGCGAACACAGCTTCGGTATTCACGTGGCAAAACTTGCGGGAATGCCGCAATCAATCGTGACGCGAGCCAATGAGGTGCTCAAGCATCTTGAAACAGCCAACCGTCAGGAATCGATGAATAAAAATCTCGGGAAAGTAGCCGATGAGCGCGGCGGCGTGCAACTGTCATTCTTTCAGCTTGACGACCCGGTGCTCACCCAGATACGCGATGAGATCATCAACATCGACATCAATAATCTCACCCCTATGGCGGCGCTCAACAAGCTCAACGACATCCGCGCCATCATCACCGGCAAATCCTGAGCCGACTAAAGAAATACCAAAATAAGCAGCTGGGCGATTACCACTCGCGAGAACATGGCGAGCGGATAAACGGTGGCATAGCTCACTGCCGGATTATCGCCGGGCAGAGTGTCATTGGCGTATGTCAGCGCCATCGGATTAGCCATAGCGCCGCATAGCATACCGCAAGCCGAACCGAAGTCGAGTTTACGCCATCTCATAGCCACAATAGCCATGATGCAAACGGGCACTACCGTGATGACAAATCCGGTGGCAATCCAAAGCAGACCGTCGGACCGCATTATCGTGTCAAGGAAATGGGCGCCCGCATCAAGCCCGAGACAGGCAAGATAGAGCGACAGTCCGATACCGCGCAGCATCAAGTTGGCGCTGCGGGTGGTGTAGGTGACAAGATGGAATTGAGGTCCGAAACGCCCTATGATAATTCCCACCACTATAGGACCGCCGGCAAGACCGAGCTTAACAGGGGTCGAAATGCCCGGAATGGCGATAGGGATAGACCCGAGAAGCAACCCGAGGACTATGCCGATGAATATCGCAGCAAGATTCGGGTCTTTAAGCGCCACAACAGTATTTCCAAGCACCTTTTCCACATTCTCTATCGCCTTAGCCTCGCCGACCACAGTCAGTCTGTCGCCAAGTTGCAACACGAGCTGCGGAGTGGCAAGGAGCGTGACGCCGCTGCGCAACACCCTCGAGATATTGATGCCGTAATTGTTGCGCAGCCTCAACGACCCGAGCTTGCGCCCGTTTATCTCGGGACGCGACACAATGATGTGCTTCGATATCAAACGGCTGTCAATGGCATTCCAGTCAATATCCTCACTGTTCCAGTCGGTTTTCTCCTGTTCACCGAACAACACCGTCAGCGCGGGCGCGTCTTTCTCATTAGTTATGACCAGCACGCGGTCATTCTCTTCAAGAAGAGTATCGGAAGTGGGAATAGTGACAACACCATCACGCCACAAGCGTGAGATGACAAACTTCGGCGCCACAAGTTCGGCGGCATCATGAATATTTTTGCCGAATATCGCCGGATTATGTATGCGGAATGTGCCTATATAGGTGTGATTGTCCTGCTCACTGCTGTGATCGACTATGTCAGATGACTTGACAAAGCACTTGCGCACGAAAATCAATGCGAGAATCACGCCCACCACTCCAAGAGGATAAGTCACGGCGCAACTCAGAGCCGCTCCGTTTGCCGACAGCCCTATCTGCTCCAAAGCCTGCTGCGCGGCGCCAAGAGCAGGAGTATTGGTGGTGGCTCCTGAAAGGATTCCCACCATATCGTTCATCGAGATACCAAGCCCGTAGGCAAGCCCTACCGACAGGAATGTGCCAAGCAGAACCACTCCCATACCGAGGAGATTAAGCTCTATACCGCCTTTCCTGAATGAACTGAAAAAGCCCGGACCCACTTTCAAGCCAAGCTCATACACAAACAGCACCAGACCGAAACTTTCGGCATAGTGCAACATTGACGAGTCAATTGAAAATCCAAGATGTCCGGCAAGAATACCGGCAAAAAACACCCAAGTGACACCGAGCGACACACCAAATACGTGAATCTTCCCAAGCCCGAGCCCAAGAGCGATGATCACCGCAAGCACAATTACTGCCTGTAGCGGCGAATGAATGCAAAATATGCTTTGAAGCCATTCCATAGCGCAAAGATAGGAAACCTTTCGCGAGCACTCAAATTTTTACCGCAATTTGTATAATTGCATATATACCGCCCATCACTCCACCCGGCGGGCGCCGATGTAGCGGTTATTATAATATGGCTCGCCGGAATGGCTCTCTATAATGCCTGAAGATGTTGCTGAATGGATAAACTTGAACGTGCCGCTGTCAGGATCAACCGAAGTGACGATACCCACGTGTCCCACACGGGTTTTCGACCGTGCCCTGCCGGAGAAGAACACCAGATCGCCGGGCTGCATGGCTCCTTCGGCTACAGCCTCGCCCTGAAGATACTGCGACCGTGAATCGGCATGGAGATTGACGCCAAACTGGCGGAATACGTAGCCGGTAAATCCGGAGCAATCAAATCCTTTAGGAGTCTTTCCTCCGCGACGATAACGCAATCCTGTAAATTGTCGGGCAAATGAAAGCAAGTCATCCACATACTCCGGAGCATCATCTTCGGAAACCGCAGACACGGGATGGATAATCTTCATTTCAGGCTTCCATGCGTTGATCGAAGCAAGATCATCATGCATTAAAGGAGGAAGCTGATTCTGCAATGGCAGCAACAACGACTGTGAGTGTGCCGACAACGCCGACAACACAAGCATTATTGATATGAAGAGTCTTGTTGATATTTTCATCAGTGGCAAAATCAGCTTGAATTAAGGTTATTCTCTCTTTACAAAATTACAAAAAGCCCTCCACTTATCATAGCGCCCCGGAAAAATCTAACTATATTTAACTAAATTTTTCCGTATATAGCTGCCATGCCGCGCAACCTTTCGCGCACTCACGCCATCTAATGGCAAAAACATAGAAACAACCATACTTATGATCATTAAAACCATTTTATCATCAATCATTGTGGGCATCGCAGCCACAGGATGCACCTCAACCTCCATCAACCACATCTTTTCTCATGGCGAAAAGCCGTCTGAAAACATAGTGACTGCCGATTATAACTTCTCCGACCTGAAGGGAATCGACACAGCTTGCGGCATCATCGTTCACTACACACCGACAGCTTCCGCCGAACCTATCAGAGCCGAAGGACCGGAAAATGTGCTGGAAGCCCTTGAGATCAAGCGGTCCAAGAATGGCACCCTGTGCCTGCGCATCGAAAACGGCAAAAATTTCCGATACCGTTCAAAAGAACAGCACGCTAATATATGGATCGCCGCTCCTGACATCTCCGATTTCGAAGCATCGTCAGGAGGGTCAATAATCGTCGATGGAGCCTTGTCACTCTCCACTCCTGTCGACATTGAGGCATCATCAGGCGCATCAGTGTCCATAGCCTCTATAAAAGCTACCAAAATGGAACTTGAAGCTTCATCGGGAGCTCACATAAAAATCAGCACACTCTCTGCCGAAACCGTCGAGGCTGACGCATCGTCAGGAGCCGGCATTACAATTGCCGGAGGGAACGCCACCTATGCTTATTTTGACGCATCGTCAGGCAGTTCAATAAAAGCCTCGGAACTGGAGGTCCAAAAAGGCTCCTGCTCGGCATCATCAGGCGCGAGCATCAAGTCATCGATACGCAATGCCAAGACCGACAAATCATCAGGCGGCAGCGTCTCCAACAAAACCAAATGACAACATCACTCTCTATAAACACACAGGCGGCTCAATGCGAGTCGCCTGTATTTATATATATGTATATTACTGTCTTTAATTTAGTCGGCACCGAAGCGTATTGCCGGACCGTTGCCTTGACGCGGTTGCTGGTTAGGACGGTTCTCCTCAGTTTGTGCCGACGCCGGTTGCGGCGCGCTCTTTCCGAGTGACTTTATTTCGGTTGACACCTTCTTGTCACGGTTGAATGTAGGGCTCTTCTCCAGCGCGTCGATAAACATATCGTCATCCATCTGCGAAGGAGTGAGCACGATGAAACGCGACTTGACTTTATCGTCACGAATCTTGTTTGCCGCCTCTTGACCGTAATCTTTCGTAATATCTATTTCGTCAATCGGATCCTGCTTTTTACCCTTGCCAAATGAAACCGTGGTGGGCTTCTTGCCGTTTTCTACCGACAGCTGGAATCCGGCGGCAAGAATCGTGATCTTCACCTTGTCGCCGAGCGACTTGTCGTAAGCCGCACCCCATATCACATCCACCTCCTCATCAATTCCATTGATGAATGTGGTGAGCTCGTCGGTCTCCCCAGCCATGAGCGGAGTCTCTGCCTCAGGGTTGAAATACAGGTTGAACAGCAATTTTTTAGACGTCATGATATCGGTGTCGCGCAACAACGGCGATTTCAACGCATCTTCAATTGCTTTTGTCACACGCCCTTCACCCTCGCCATAACCGGTTGAGATGATCGACGCTCCACCGTTGCGCAACGTCGTGTCGACGTCATTGAAGTCGAGGTTTATCCTACCCTCGCTGGTGATAAGTTCCGATATGCTGCGCGCGGCAGTGGTGAGAGTATCGTCAGCCTTGTCAAATGCGTTGACGAAGCTATAGTCAGGATATATGTCAGGGAGCCTCTGGTTGTTGATCACCAACAGCGCATCAACATATTTTCCCATCTCCTCCACGCCAAGAAGAGCCTTCTTAATCTTATTCAAACCCTCAAAGAGAAATGGAATGGTCACGATTCCCACCGTCAGCAAGCCCTTTTCGCGGGCAATTCTTGCCACGACAGGAGCGGCGCCTGTGCCGGTGCCACCGCCCATACCTCCGGTGATAAACACCATCTTCGTGTTATCCTCGAAAAGTTCGGCAATGCGGTCCGATGCCTCCTCAGCGGCATTACGGGCTATCTCCGGCTTGTTTCCGGCTCCGAGACCGTTTCCGATCTCCACCCGCTGCGGCACACTCAAAGCATTAAGCTGCTGGCGGTCGGTGTTGAGAATCACAAATGACACATTCTCAATATTCTGTTTATACATGTGCTCGACGGCATTGCAACCGCCGCCACCTACTCCAACCACTTTTATAATCGTGTCCATCGGCTTGCCGGGATAGAATCCGGCAGCATCCATAGCAGGTATATTATCTGTATCCATTTTGGGTCGAATTTTCTTGTTTCACATTTCTCGCTATCACTCTCCGTCAGGGTCATTGAAGATATTCTCACCCATGCGGCGTATCTTCTCCCACATCTTCAAGCGGAATCCTGACTGACCTCCTTCGGTAGCGGTATCACGGTTTTTCTTGTTGTCACCCTTCACCGGCTGCGGTCCGGGGCCTTCATCAAACGGATCAATCTCCACCGTCTCATGAATCGGCACCACCGCCTCCATGCACTCTTCAGGATTGTCGGAAGCCACCTTGTTGAGAAGCGCCACGATGTCAATCATCTCAAATCCCTGCAAACGCGGATCGGAGATGCGTATCGTGTTGGGGATGCTTCCCAGACGCGCCTTCACACCGCTCTGCTTCGCAAGCAGGTCAGTGAATCCCTTCAGCTTCGTTCCGGCACCCACAAGTATTATTCCACCGGCGAGATCGGAAGTCAATGTATAGCCGGCATATTTAGCCTGCTCCATGATGTTGACGGCAATCTCTCCGGCACGGGCGCGGATGAAATTGTTGACCTCTATAGGATCGCCGTCAAAGTCATGCTTATGGTAATTAGGCTCGGCATTCACAGCATCGCCTATGGCACGCTTTATCTCCTCGGCACGCTCCTCGGTGTATTGCAGAGCCATTATGTCGCGTGTGATATTGCGAGAGCCGAGCGGCAATGTGGCAAGATAACGCAATGTGCCGTTCTTGTATACCGACACAGTGGTTGTCTCGGCGCCAAAGTCCACAAGCATACATCCGAGCTGACGTTCATCAGCCGACAACACCAGGTCGGCAATGGCAAGCTGACGCACATAGCTCGCCTTGATGGATATGTTCTGGAGCTTGCTCAGGGTGATCTCTATATTGCGGAGAATTTTCGGTTTGCAAGTGATGAGATTGATATCGGCAACTATATTTTTGCCAAATGTGCCTACCGGAGTGTAGCATTCCAGATTATCCACAACAAAACCTCGGGGACACACTTCCACTACCGTGCGCTCCGACAGCCCGTTAGCCTTAGCTTCCTCCTTGATCTGTTCAACAATCTTGGAGGTGATTTCTGTTTCATCATTATATTGACGCACCACCTGACGCGATGTGGTCATCATCGAACGCCCACCAAGCGACACATAAAGGCTCTTGATCTTGCGGGGCGACACCACATTGTGATTCTCAAGACGGCGCATAAGAAGACGGATGCGATTGCTCAACTCATCGACATTCTGGATGATGCCGTAGCGCACGACATCCACGGCATTTTCCTCCTCAACGGCGAGAAGCGTCAGTATGCCGGAATCATCCACCGAGCCCACGGCGGCTCTTATGTGCGAACTTCCTATCTCAAGTGCGGCTATGTATTTAGGTTCCATGATTTATATAATGATGCGAAATGTTTTTTTATTATCAATTGTTTTCATCGATCATCATCGTACCGATATCGGGCAATTCTTGCTCAGCTTCGATATCAACGGTGCTGATAGCTTGATGAAGTCTTTTCACTCGTCGGGTGGCTACCACTTGACCGCGCCATTTCACCGACAGCGTGTCGTAAAAATCCCATCCTTTCACCGGAAGGATCTTTTTATAAGCGAGACGCAGGCGGTCAAATTTATCGCCAAGATTATCCATGTCGCCTATATTTATCACGTGACCATGAATCATAGGCACGAGAATCACATTGCGGCGGTCGTATGCCTTTATGTGGGTGATAAGCGTGGACCATGTGGAATCATTGTTGATAAACGACACCAGCGGCAGCACCTCGGTGGGAGGAAACTCCTTGGTAAACGCCCCCGACACGATGGGCACGTCGGAATGATAGCGCGCCGTAGCCGAAATGCGCTTGCCGGCACGGTTTATGTAGTAGGAGCTGTCGCGGTCAAATATTCGCGCCACCGGCTCCAGAGGATCAACCTCGACATGGATACGGTTGTCGGTGGTGACTATACACCTCACCCGCTCGATATTGTCAATCGACGCGAGCATCCGCTCGATGCTGTCAGTATCGATCTGATGGATGCGCATCTTCGCCGACTGTTCAGGCAGGCTCCCCAGCTCACGGGTTATCTCCTTGGCGGTGACAAAACGCGATTCGATGGGGTCAACCACGATTCCGCGACATAATTCCGTCGCCGACTGATTGCGTGACCATGACACAGCCACTACAATATAAGCCAAGAGCACGAGGGATAATATGACGCGTAATATCTTCATTGTCTTATGTTCACTTTACGGCACGGACTATCTCGGGCAGATAATTGCATATATCGCCGGCGCCCACCGTCAACAAGATTTCAAAGTTACGATTTTTTATCGTTTTTATCAAATCCTGCTTAATAATCATTTCTTTATCACCCACAGTAAGCCTGTCAAATATGATTTTTGAAGTCACACCCTCTATCGGTTCCTCGCGGGCAGGATAGATATCGAGCAATATCACCTCATCGGCAAGAGAGAGAGCCTCGGCAAACTCAGGTGCGAAATCGCGGGTGCGGGAATAAAGATGCGGCTGGAATGCCACAGTCACTTTACGACCCGGATACAGAGCCTTAACCGAATTGATGGAAGCCCTGATTTCATCGGGATGATGAGCATAGTCATCAATAATGGCACGGACAGGATCGCTCTCCTTGAGCCAGAACTCAAAGCGTCGCTTCGGTCCCATGAATGAAGCCACTGCCTCACGGGCTTTCTCGGCATCCATGTCGCCTGTAAGATGACACGCGGCAAGAGCCGCCACGGCATTTTCGATATTTATTTCCACAGGCACCCCAAGTGAAATGTCGGCAATCCTCACGTCAGGACCCACAAAATCGAAAACAATCTCGCCGTCGGAATGGCGTATATTCTCGGCATGGAAATCGCCCGACTCCTTGGAGTAGGTGTAAACCTCCACCCCATCCCGCTGACGCGGCTTCAGCTTAAGCCCCTCATGTATCACCAGCTTTCCCTCGCGGCGTATCAATTCGGTGAAGATGGCAAAACTCTCAAGATAAGCCTCCTCAGTGCCGTATATGTCAAGGTGATCGGGATCAGTGGCGGTGATAACGGCAATGTAGGGCGACAGATGATGAAACGAACGGTCATACTCATCGGCCTCAATCACAGCGTATGGCGACGTGTTGCTCAACAGCAGATTGCTGTCATAATTGCGCAGGATGCCACCCAAAAACGCATTACACCCCACGGCGCAATTGTGAAGTATGTGAGCCGCCATTGACGATGTGGTGGTCTTTCCGTGTGTGCCTGCGAAACACAATCCTTTGCTGCTTCGGGTGATGTCGCCGAGCACCTTGGCGCGCTTCACCACCTCATACCCGTTGTCGCGGAAATATATGAGCTGCGGATGATCGGCGGGCAATGCCGGGGTATACACAACCTGCACCTCCTCAGAACAATCCTTGAAGTCGGCAGGAATAGCCTCAGCGCTATCGTCAAACCCTATCTCCACACCCTCTTTCTGCAACGCGTCGGTCAACGCCGACGGTGTGCGGTCATAGCCTGCCACACGTTTACCTTGCGACAGGAAATAGCGCTCCAACGCAGCCATTCCTATGCCTCCGGCACCTGCAAAATATACTTTATTTTTCATTTTTCTCGTCCAAGAATTTCATAAACAGTATCAACAATCTTCTCATCAGCTCCATGCAAAGCCATGCGGCTTATATTCTCCGACAGCTGGCGGCATCGATCCTCGTTGTTAAGCAGCGCCACCACCTCTTTGCCGAGCATACGCGGCGCATCGGCATCCAGAATCATCACGGCGGCGTCATTCACCACAAGAGCTTCGGCATTTTTGCGCTGATGATCCTCAGCCACATTCGGCGACGGCACAAGTATCGACGGTTTACCTAACAATTGTAACTCGGAAATTGTTCCCGCACCCGCGCGCGATACCACTACATCAGCCGCGCGATAGGCAAGCTCCATCTGCGAGATGAACGGCAATGCCTTCACCACATTGTTATATTTATCAGCCACTTTCTTACACTCGGCTGAATAAAGCTTGCCGGTCTGCCACAACACATAGCCTCCGGCTTTCTCTATAGCGTTAAACGCCTTTTCGATGCTCTCGTTTATAGTGCGGGCGCCAAGGCTTCCGCCAATGACGAGCACCAGCTTTCTGTGTTCAGGGATGCCGAGCAGGCGGCGCGCCTCCTCCGATGACACCGAGCAGTTCAGAATGCCGTCGCGCACGGGATTTCCCACAAGCTTGATGCGGTCGGCGGGGAAAAACCGTTGCATATCGGGATAAGCCACACATATCGCCGCCGATTTCTTGGCAAGCAATTTATTGGTCACACCGGCGTATGAGTTCTGCTCTTGCAAAAGAGTGGGTATGCCATGCTTCTGAGCCTCCTTCAACATGGGTCCGCTCGCATAGCCGCCCACGCCTATGGCGATGTCGGGCTTGAAATTCTTCAATATTTTTTTCGCTTTCCACATGCTTTTCAACAAGCGGAAAACCACTCTTATATTGCTCAACAGATTCTTGCGGTTGAATCCGCTCACCGGCAGCCCGATTATTTCATATCCTGCCGCCGGGACACGCTCCATCTCCATGCGTCCTTCGGCGCCCACGAAAAGGATTTCGGTATCCGGATCACGGCGTTTAAGGGCATTGGCGATGGACAAGGCGGGAAATATATGTCCGCCAGTGCCACCTCCGCTTATAAGCACTTTATAATGTTTCTTATCCATCATTCTACTGAATTTTAAAATTGTACGGGATTATTGGCTCGCATATCCTCAGGCAGAGAGCTGAGCTCCTCCTTCACCTCCTGCTTGGTACCGTTCTGCACCGCAGTGCGGCTAACACTGAGCATCATGCCGAAAGCTATCGATGTGACAAGTATCGACGTTCCTCCCTTTGAAATCAAGGGCAACGGCTGTCCCGACACCGGGAATGTGCCGGTAGTGATAGCCATGTGGAACAGTGCCTGCATCACTATCATCACCGCAAGCCCCACCACAAGCAGCACCGGAAACGCACGATGGCACTTTCGCGCTATGACTCCGGCTCGCACAAGCAACGCCAGATAGAGCAGCATCAGAGCGGTGCCCCCGAGAAAGCCGATATCCTCAAGGATAATGGCATATATGTAATCGGAGAAGGCAAGCGGCAGTCGGGCTGTCTCGCGCGAGTTACCGGGCATCACTCCAAAGAATCCGCCATTAGCCTGCGCCATATAGGAGTACATCTCCTGGCGGTTGGTTGCCGTGATCTCCTCTTCATACTTGGGCGTGGAGGAGAAGAAACGGTCAAGACGGTTTTTCCATGTGCCGTGGCGCTCAGCCACATTTTCCGGAGCTTCAGCAACGAGCGAAGTCTCAACCGGCTGCGCAAAATGATCTTTCAGTATGCTTTTCGCAAACACTGCTCCGGCGCCAATGAGAATATAGACACCCACCACCAAAAAGAATTTCTTCAGCTCGGTGCCGCCTATCAACATCATCGCAAGACTTATCGACATGAGCAAGAGCGTGTTGGTCAAGCCCTGTTTGAACAGCAGGGCGCCAAACAGCAGCACCACCGCCGCCGACATATATATGCCTCGGTTTATGACCCCCACTCCTTTCGGTTTTTGGGAACGCGCCATGATCTTGGCTATCACAAGCACCGCCGACAGCTTTATGAACTCCGACGGCTGTATCGTGATTCCCATCAGGCTGAAATGACGACGGGCGCCATTCACGATCTCGCCAAACATCGACACATACAGCATGGAGCCGATACTGAAAATAGCCACAAGCCATGCAAGTCCGAAAAAGTATTTGTAATGAACTCTCGACAAGCCCCACACTATGCCGAAACCGGCAAGCAGCATCAGGCAATGGCGCAGAATCGGTCCGTAGACGCCTGCCGAAGCCACTTCGCGGCTCGACGCGCTGTACAGCTCGATAATCGACACAAGGCACAGAAATCCGTATATGCCCCATATCGATTTATCACCCTCATGTCTGTATTCCGCAACCGGTTCAGCTGCCGCAGCAGGCGTCTCACCGCTTGATGCGGCGGTGCCGGCGCGCGAGGATGAAGCGGCGGTGCCGAATATCATATCGTTGTCATTCATCGTTTCATGTTTTTAACGGCATTCTTAAACTGTTCGCCACGATCCTCATAACTCTTGAACAGGTCGAAGCTCGCGCAGCATGGCGACAGGAGCACGGTCTCACCCTCCTTAGCCACTTCGGCGCAAGTTGCCACCGCCTCATCCAGTGAGTGGGTGTCATAGATAGCCTCTACCTTGCCCGAGAAGAAATCCATCAGCTTGGCATTGTCCTTGCCCATACACACTATAGCACGCACTTTCTCACGCACAAGAGGTTCAATTTCCGAGTAGTCATTACCCTTGTCCTTGCCGCCGAGAATCAGCACCACACCTTTGGGCATACTTTCGAGGGCATACCAGCATGAATTCACATTTGTCGCCTTGGAATCATTTATATAACGCACGCCGGCGATTGTGTCGACATACTCAAGACGATGCTCGACTCCCTCGAAATCTTCAAGCGAGCGTCTTATATCATCCTTCTTTATATCGAGCAGACACGCTGACAGTCCGGCAGCCATCGAATTGAACAGGTTATGCAGCCCTGACAGCGACAGCTTCTCGCGAGGCATCGACAACGATGTGCGGGGAGTGTCAATGATAAGATTACCATCGTCATCGACAAACGACGCGCATCCCACTTCATAATGCTCGCTGAACGGATACAGCTTGGCTTCGGTCTTTATGCTGCGCAACTGAGCTTGTATCACGGGATCATCCTGCCAGAATATGAAAGCGTCTTCCGGAGTCTGATTACGGATTATTCTGAACTTGGCGTTGATATAGTTCTGCATCTTGTACTCATACCGGTCAAGATGATCGGGAGTGATATTGAGCATCACGGCAATATTAGCCTTGAAGTCATACATATTCTCAAGCTGGAAGCTGCTCAATTCTATCACATACACGTCGTGATGCTCGCGAGCCACCTGCAATGCAAGGCTCTTGCCCACATTTCCGGCAAGCCCCACGTTGATGCCGGCATTCTTGAGTATATGGTAAGTGAGAAGCGTGGTGGTGGTCTTTCCGTTGCTTCCGGTTATGCACACCATTTTGGCATCGGTATAACGCCCGGCGAATTCAATCTCGGATATTACCGGAATCCCCTTTTCCAAAACTTTCACCATTATGGGAGTCGTGGGCGCCACTCCCGGGCTCTTTATGATTTCATCAGCGTTAAGCACAAGGGCATCAGTGTGTCCGCCATCCTCAAACGGGATATTTTCCCGTTCAAGCTGCTCTCTGTACTTGGGTGATATAGTTCCGAAGTCCGACAAAAACACGTCAAACCCCTTGTCTTTCGCGAGAACGGCAGCTCCTACGCCGCTTTCTCCGCCTCCTAACACGACTATGCGTTTCATATATTGATTATCTGATCTTTAGTGTTACAAATGTTATAGTTGCCAGCAGAATGCCTATGATCCAGAAGCGGGTCACGATCTTCGGCTCCGGAATTCCGTGTTTGGGCGTGTTGAACAGCACAAATCCTTCCTTCACCGCATCCTTCTGATAGTGGTGATGCAGCGGTGTCATCTTAAACACACGCCTTCCTTCACCATATTTCTTCTTGGTCGCCTTGAAATAAGCCACCTGAATAATCACCGAGAGGTCCTCGATGAAGAATATCGCGCAAAGCACCGGCAGCAGAAGTTCCTTGCGGATAAGAATCGCAAACACGGCGATGATACCTCCCAACGTAAGGCTGCCGGTGTCGCCCATAAACACCTGAGCGGGATAGGCATTATACCACAGGAAGCCTATAAGCGCGCCGATGAAAGCCGCCATATACACCACCAGCTCCTCCGATCCGGGAATATACATTATATTCAAGTAGGAAGAATAGATGATATTGCCGCCGAGATATGCCATGATGGCGAGCGCGATGCCTATTATTGCCGACGTTCCCGTGGCAAGACCGTCAAGCCCGTCGGTGAGGTTGGCACCATTGGATGTGGCGGTGACCACAAATATAACCACGAGCACAAACAGAATCCAGCCGCCGGTGGTGGCATACTTGCCCATCCATTGAGTGAGGTCGCTGTATTCAAAGTTATTGTTTTTGACAAACGGGATGGTAGTCTGCGGAGCCTTCTCATCTACGCCGCTATACACCACTACTGTTTCATCAGGGTCATTGGTGGGAAGCTCGATATTCTGCCTCATCACTATCGCCGGGCTGAAAAGCATGGTCAACCCTACAATAAGACCGAGCCCCACCTGTCCCACAATCTTGAACTTACCTTTCAATCCGTCCTTGTCATGGCGCGCCACCTTGATGTAGTCATCCAGAAAGCCGAGCGTGCCGAGCCACACCGTCGACACGAGCATCAGCGCCATGTAGACATTGGAGAGATTGCCCACAAGCAGGCATGGCACCAGAATTGACAGAATAATAATCACACCGCCCATAGTGGGAGTGCCGGTCTTTTTCATCTGCCCGTCAAGCCCGAGGTCGCGGATAATCTCGCCCACCTGCATCATTTGCAGACGCTCGATTATGCGTTTACCAAACACGATGGCGATAAATAAAGCCAGTACAAATGCAGCTCCGGAACGGAACGTGATGTAGTCCATCAGACGCGCTCCGGGAAAATTCAAGGATTCAAGATATTGAAACAGATAATATAACATGATGTATTGCTTATGCTTTTCTTTTTTAGAGTTCTGCCGCTATCACCTCTTTGACCACTTCACGGTCATCGAAATGATGCTTCACGCCGTTTATCTCCTGATAATCCTCATGCCCCTTACCGGCAATGAGAATCACGTCGCCTGAAGATGCCAGAGCGGCGGCGGTGCGGATAGCCTCGCGGCGGTCGACTATGCTCAGAGTCTTTTTACGCCCCTCCACATCAAGCCCCGCCTCCATGTCACGCAGAATTTCGGCAGGATCCTCGTTGCGGGGATTGTCGCTTGTAAGGATCAGGCGGTCACTGCGCAGAGCAGCCTCCTTAGCCATTATCGGGCGTTTGCCCTTATCGCGGTTTCCTCCGGCGCCTACCACAGTGATGACCGAGCCGCGGGTGCCTACGATCTCACGAATAGCCTGCAGCACATTGACCACTGCGTCGGGAGTGTGGGCATAGTCCACAATCGCCGTATAGCCTTTGGGGGAATGGAACGCCTGGAAACGTCCGGCAACAGGCACAAGACGGCTCATATTGACAAGCACATGCTCAGGCTCCCAGCCGAGAAGTATCGCCGTGCCATAGACTGCGGTAAGGTTATAGGCATTGAATTTACCGGTGAAAAGCACCTCCACCTCCCTGCCGTTGAAAGTCATAGAGGTGCCGTCGAGACGACTTTCCACCACCCTGCCCATAAAATCGGCACGGGTGCGCAATGAATAAGTATAACGGCGCGCGTCGGTATTCTGAAGCATCACCTCACCGCTCTTATCGTCAAGATTGGTCAGGGCAAACGCCGATGAAGGCAAGCCGTCGAAGAATGATTTCTTGGCAGCAAGATAAGCCTCCACGGTCTTGTGATAATCAAGATGGTCGCGGGTGAGATTGGTGAACACACCTCCGGCGAAATGCAACCCGGCGATACGGTGCTGATGGGCGGCGTGAGAGCTCACCTCCATCGAGGCATAGCTGCAACCTGCCTCTACCATGCGATGAAGCAAAGCGTTGATGGTGAGCGGATCGGGAGTCGTCTGATTGGTAGGTATAGCCTCATCCTCGATATAGTTGCACACTGTTGACAATAGCCCCGCCTTATATCCCATCATGCGCGCCATCTCATAAATGAGCGTGGCGGTTGTGGTCTTGCCGTTGGTGCCGGTAACACCCACAAGCTTAAGCTTGTGCGATGGATTGTCATACCATTCCGATGCGAGATAGCCAAGGGCGATAGCCGAATTTGACACTTTTATGTAGGTGATCGATGTTTCCAGAAATTCAGGGAACTCCTCACACACTATAGCGGCGACACCACTGTATTGCAGCAACGGGATAAAGGAATGCCCGTCGACATTGGTGCCCCTAACGGCTACAAACAAGGAGCCTTTGGTTACTTTTCGTGAGTCACTGACAACATCGGTGATTGTCTTGTCTTCACGACCGATGACCTCTTCTATCATCAGTGCGGAAAGGAGTTTGGAAAGAGATTTCATATCTTTTGATTTAAATTTTTTCTATTGAGCTAAAGACAACGTAATGCGGGTGCCGGGCGAGAACGCGGTACCGGGCGATATAGACTGTGCGACCACATATCCCGAACCGGTGAATTTGACATCCACGCCCGCGCTCTCAAGAGCGTTTATGGCATCCCTGAGACTGCAACCTACCACATTGGGCATTCCCTTGCCTGAGTTCTTAGGCGAGAAATAGCGGTAGCCGGTAAATGAAAGACCTTGACGCAGATGCTCCACCTTTCCTCCGGGAGTGCTTGCATAGATGGTGGGCTTTGTCACCTTAGGCTCCTCGGGATGATAGTCGGAACTGTTGTTCAACATACCGCGTGAATACATCTTGAGGGCTATATTTTTCAGCACAGTGCCGCTGGTACTTGCCGCGCCAAACATATTCTGAGTGGGCCGGCAAGTAAGCACCACGCAGGAGTACAATGGCTTGTCGGCAGGGAAAAATCCGCAGAAAGCTAGTCGTTTTTTGCCGGTATTGTATGCTCCGTTCTCAATCATGTAGCAGGTACCGGTCTTTCCGGCGATGCGCACTCGGTCATTGCGCAGCATCTTTCCGGTGCCGTGGTCGCCCCACACCACCTGAGTGAGCATTTCGCGCATCAACCGTGCCGTGCGTGGCGAGCAAGCCTTGCCGGTGCCCATGTAGGCGATGGGCAGCACCGAGTCAACAGTCTCGGAATGAAGACGGTCCACAAGACGCGGTTTGACATACACGCCGTCATTGGCGATGGCATTATAGATCGACAGGGTGTAGAGCGGCGGAATCTCGGTGGTGTAACCGTAACACATTCGCGACAACGCGATGCGTCCGCCACGGTTGCTTGCCACGCTGTCGATGCGCGGAGGCCGCTCACCGGCAATACCGGTATTCATCGGCGACAAGAAGCCGAGTTCCTTAAGGCGCGTGTAGAACGCTCCCGGATTCTCGCCGTAACGTGAAGTTATTATTTTCGCCATGCCTATATTGGACGAGCGCTCGATCACCTCTTTCACCGGCATCGATGCCGTGGAGTGGGAGTCGGTGATGGGACGACCTCCGGCGTAAGCGAAAGCGTGACCTGTGGTAATAACGTCATCCACATTCTTCACGATGCCGTCCTCCAGAGCTATCATCATCGAAAGGGTCTTCACCACCGATCCCGGCTCATAGCCGAGCACGGCGCGGTTCATGCCCTCGATATATTCGCCGGTAGCCTTATTGCGTTCAAGGTTGGAGATAGCCTTTATGTTGCCGGTGGAAACCTCCATCAGCACCGCCACCCCCCATTCGGCGGCACACATGGTCAACACATCGTTAAGCTCATTCTCGACTATGTCCTGCATATCGATGTCGATAGTGGTGTGGATGTCATAGCCGGGCACAGGGGGCACGTCGGTCCAGTTGACAATATCCTTGGTCAACGGCACTTTCTTTGCCACGCCGGGCTTTCCGTAGAGCAGCGAGTCCAACGCGCGCTCCAAGCCCGATATACCGTGAGTCTCTCCGGTAATGGAATCTATGCCCACGCCACCCACGCTACGCGACGCCATAGCGCCGTAGGGCTTGACCCTGCGGTTAACACGCTCCTTGGTCAAGCCGTTCTTATTAGGGTTCTTGATATTGAAAAACGGGAATGTGCGCAGAAGCAACCAGTCGGAATAAGATATGTTGGAGAGTATCTTATAAGCTCTTGAGCGCTTCTCTTTCGGCTTTTCGAGCGGTTTTTTCAAGCGGGTAAGCCACTCTTCACGCGTCCTTACGGGAAAGTGCAACGCGAGCGAATCGGCAAGCGAATCAAGAGCGAGAATATAGCGTCCCTCAAGAAATCGCTCGCTGCGGTAGTCGATCCTCACATGATAGAAACTCAGATTGGTTGCAAGAATCTGACCGTTGTTGGAAAGTATATTGCCACGCTCGGGCGAAATCTCGACCACGCGCGACAGTTCCGACATGGCTTTATCATTCCATTTGTTTGCCGACATGACAGTGTTGTCAAACGAATGACAGATAATCCATCCTGCAAACAAGAGAATGAATCCGATCACAAGAATGTAACGAAGCAGAATATGTGTGCGGTTTTCTTTTTTCATATCGTGATTAATCAGTTTTTCGAAAGTTTAAACGGCGGCTGATCCTGAATTTTCAGATGCAGATGCATCGTGTCGACAAGTTCCTGCATCGAGGACTCGCGTATGCGGCTCATATAAGTGCTGCGCTCCCTGACACGTTCGGTCTCCACCACCTCAAGCTGCTGTTCAAGACGGCGTATCTCCTCCATGCGTGTAAGGCACTGATAACGGTTGGTGATATATGCCATCACCATCAACATTCCCAAAGCTATCGCTTTCCAATGGCGTGTGAAAAAGTCTACCGACAGGAAGCGTCCGTAAAGGATGCGTGTCAGTATATTATCTTTTTTCTTCTGTTTTGTGTTGGTTTGTGCCATCGGTATAATCTCTCCTTGCTATAATTTTTCAGCTATTCTCAACTTGGCGCTTCTTGAGCGAGGATTGCGCTCCACCTCATCATCGTCGGCAACAACAGGCTTGCTCGTCAACAATTTGAACGGCGACAGATTTCTGCCATAAAAATCTCGGGCATCCTTCCCCTCAAGATTGCCGGTGCGCATGAAGTTCTTCACAAGACGGTCCTCAAGTGAATGATAAGTTATCACTGCAAGCCGTCCGCCGGGCTTAAGGGACTCAAGCGACTGCACAAGAAAGTCGCGAAGAGCGTCAATCTCATTGTTGACCACAATCCTCAACGCTTGAAACACCTGTGCCAGCTCTTTCTTCTCCTTTTTGGGATTGATCAACGGAGCTACCGCAGCAAGAAGCTGCTCGGTAGTCTCGATCGGAGCCTTGCCGCGGGCTTTAACCAGCACCGATGCAAATTTACGTGCGTTCTTCAGTTCGCCGTAGAGATAAAACATATCGGCAAGCTGCTCTTCAGTGTAATTATTCACCACCCATGCAGCCGACCGCGATGCATTGCGGTTCATCCTCATGTCAAGAGGACCGTCGCTTCGGAACGAGAAACCACGTTCCGGATCATCGAAATGATGAAATGACACACCGAGATCGGCAAGTATGCCGTCGACAGCATCAACCCCGTAGTATCGCAAGAAATTACGCATGAAACGGAAATTTCCGTATACAAATGTAAATCGAGGATCATCAATAGCATTGGCTCGCGCATCGGAATCCTGATCAAACCCATAGAGATGTCCTTGCTCCGACAGTTCGGAGACAATGGCGCGTGAGTGTCCGCCTCCACCGAAAGTCGCATCGACATAGCAGCCATCAGGCTTTATATCAAGCCCTTGAATGACAGGAACAAGCAGAGCGGGAATATGATATACCTCTTGATTCATTGTGTGGGGAGTGCTTGGGGTTAATTTCTTGTAAAGTTAAGCGAATTTTGCAAATTTACATAAATAAATTCCTAAAAATATTTCATCAATTTATCAACATTTTTCTCGCTATCACCAGTGTACGGAAACCGATTGCCGCAATTTCCGCGTAAACAGCGGTAACTCTGCGTGAATCACACTCATTTACCGCCCATAAACACAGAAAAACAGCCCGGCTTTCACGCAAGACTGTTTTTCTTAATTTCTGTTTACAATTGCAAATTCACGCTTGTTCCGACAGCAGCTCGGCAAGCTTTTCCACCCCTTCGGAAGCGCCCATTTTCAGCACTGTAACCCCGGCAGGCACCGACGCCGGATTAGGGTCGATGTAGTAAACCGGAACTCCGCGACGCACGTAATGCAGCAATCCTGCGGCAGGATACACATTGAGCGACGTGCCTATAACCACAAACACATCAGCCTCCTGCACCAGATCGATAGCCGGCTCTATATTGGGCACTGCCTCCTGGAAAAACACGATGTGGGGTCTCACCCGATGTCCGTCTATGACAGTGTCGGGAGTCGTCTCAAGCGCCTCCGGAGTAAGCTTATACACCTTCGTTTCATCATCTATGGCTCTCACCTTCATCAACTCACCATGAAGATGAAGCACATTTCGGCTTCCGGCTCGCTCATGGAGGTCATCCACGTTCTGAGTGATGATATATGTGTCAAACTGTTCCTCCAGCTTCACAAGCCCACGGTGTCCGGCATTTGGCTCAGCCTTGAGGAGATCGCGACGGCGCGCATTGTAAAACTCATGCACGAGCTTGGGATTGCGGGCAAATCCGTCGGCGCTCGCAACCTCCATCACAGGATATTTCTCCCAAAGTCCGCCACTGTCACGGAAGGTGGATATTCCGCTCTCGGCGCTCATTCCGGCGCCGGTCGATATGACAAGTTTCTTTTTCATCTCATCTTAGAAAGATTAATAACAGTGTAAATATAACAATTTCCACCGTCATTTGCCAATCCAAGAGGGCTATTTCTTCTTATAAAGCAAAAAAGACGGATTTATCTTCATGCACAGTCCGGCGGCAAAGCTGGTGCTCCCCTTCATCTTTTCTCGCACACCTTCGCCGGTAGTGCCGTAGCAGGAAGAACGCTCGTAGATGTCCACATTGACACCCAGCGAAAAGCCCGGAGCAAACTCCTTGGCATATTCGAATCCCACATAGACCGTCGACGGTTTGTCGTAGGTCATGCCCGGATTCTTGGTCGACACACAGCCAAACAGCGGATAGCCAAACATCGATATGAACTTATCGCCGTAAAAATATCCGAGCTTAAACCGGGTATTCCACACATCCAGATTGCCATGCAGATACAGAGCATTACCGTTGTCAAACGCCCACAGCTCGCCCGCCTGCTGATAATATCCCAGATAATCAAGCTCCAACGACGCGCTTTTCACTCGCCGGTGATTTATGCTCCATCGAGCGCCAAACCCCACCGCGCCGTTCATAAGCGTCTGCACCGAATGGGAAGTAATGGTGTCAATCTCGCCGCCGCGGTGCTGAGCGAGCAATTGCACAGGCGTGTAGAAATGCAGTCGCGACCGCTCACTGTTATACTTGATGCGGCTTGAAATGCCAAACACAAACTCCTCCTGATGCGTGTCGCCACGATATATGAAGCTCTCCCAGTTGACCCACATATCGGCATCAAGCCAGCGATTGCTGTAAAGCACCTGCGCGCCGGTTTCGGGATCGGCTGTAAGGTTAAGCTCCGGTTCATAGAGCGGCATCAGCAACCGGTGGTTGGCGCCGCCGTAAATACTTCCAAGCACCACCTGCAATCCGAAATCAGTAGCCATCTGCACTCTGAAAAACGGCACCACGTGAAATCCGTCGGAACGCTCCCCTCCGGTCCACGAAGCGATGTCGCGATAAGCCATATTGGGATACCGGTCAGTGCCCCAAAAACGCGTCAGACTCACACCAAGCTCCGCCTTGACATTACGCGAGGGCATATAACTCACTGTAGGACATAGTTTGAAACCCGGCAACGTGTAGCCATCCATAACCGAGGTGGAAAACTCGTTGTCGCGAAAAAACAACAGGCCGCCCACATTGAGCCTCAATTCTCCCACCTGCGATGAATCCAACGATTCATCCGACCGGAAAAAACCGCCACACTCCGAAGATGCCAATTGATCGCCACCCCACAGCGACACAGAGAAAACCAAGGCATAAACGCCCAGTAACAATCGCTTCATTTATGTCTATAATATAGTAAATTTACTCTTTTATTAACGAGCATACCACTTAAATATTATCCATGCCGCCATAGCAAAGAGGCCACCCGAAACCTCGGATAGCCTCTTCACACGCGGCATTGCCGCTTAAAAACGTGTCAGAATATAATTTTACCGGTTTTGGAACCGCTGCGATAGATATAGATTCCCTTCTCAAGGTTCAATCCGTCAAGAGAATCAAAGTCACCTACCTTCACACCTCCAACCGTAAACACCTCAAACGTGGCAGCGCCGGCTTCACTCTCAACCGCCTCAATTCCCGAGGTGACAAGCTCACCTGCCTCAAGCTTGATGCAATCATACAGCACTCCTGTGCCGCTCTTGCAACTTGAAGCCGTCAAGGTGAGTTTATTGGCGCCCACCTTCAAGGACGACGCGGGGAAGGTGACACTCTCTACGCGGTGGCGTCCAGCCTGGGTAGCGCTTCGGCGCAACGAGCCGTCATCCTTCAGGCTCCATGAGCCCTTGTTTGAGCCGTTCACGCCCACAGTAATCTTGGGCGAGTTTGAAACTCCGGCGATGGAAGCGGTAAATTTGGCATTGCCCGAATATGTTTTGTCGAGGTTAAATGTCACTGTCCACACTCCATTGGTGGTCTGGGCATTATACCAATCCTTAGCGGGATTGCTCGACCCGATCACATACTCAAGGTTGGCGGGAACACCGTCACGAGCCTCGTAGGCTCTCGGATCATCACTGCGGTTAAAGCCGTCGGCACGTCGGTTGTTCTCACCGATGCTCCACAACAGATTGGCATAGGTCTCTGGGGTCCACTCAATCGTGCCAAGATCCACAGCCTCGGCATCAACAACCACATCTTTCTTCTCCAGCTCATCGGTGATGGTTCCGGTGGTGGCATAGGCATAGAGCGAATACTCTCCCTTTCTCACATTTTTTATTTCAAAATTGCCATCGGCATCGGTCTTTGACCAGAAGATATATTTTCCACCCTGTGAAAGAATATTGCTTCCGGGTTCGGCAAGAACCACTTGAATAGCTTCGTTGCCCTGACCGGTAGTCACATCAATCTTTCCTGACACTGTGGCGCGATCCAACGGATAATACTCATTCTCAAACCACTTGAAGGGCCACTGCGCCTGCAATTCTTTCGCTTTGGCGCGGGCGTCGGCTATCATCTCATCGCGGGTGTCGCCCGAATTGACATAGATAAAAAATGGTCCGAATATCTGGCTGTCGCCATCGGCATAATTCTGTGACGCAGCCCCCAGATGCTCACCCTGAAGCATCTGAATTGTGATCGGAGACTTACTTGTGGCATGAACTGTCAGTTCCTGACGCATAGGGCCGCCGTTGATCCATTCATAGCTCACAGGAATGTTCCACACACCCACTTTTCCATTCATCAATCCATGGAAATTGTCGCTGTCGATGAACTGAGCCCAATTATACTTGGTGTAAATCGACCCGTCAGCCATACGGTAGGTGGCATCCTGGATGGTGTTTTCGGTTTTTTCTGCCACACTCATTTCCGAGTTTGACGGAATCTTTCCCTGCATAACCTCATCCACATAACCGTCGAGGAATGTCGAGGCAAGACGTGTGCACACTCGCGTCTCCTTTACGGGGCCTACGCCGTTAGAACCGAAGTGAGCCGAATTTCCGTTGACGATGACATAGGTATATACACCACTCTCGCCCTTGCGAAGTATATAGCCCTGTTTATAAAGCGGCAGAACATTATTGGCAGCGGCGGTATAGAGCACCTCTATATAATCATCGGTCTGCTTGACTATCTCAGCCTTGCCGGCATTCAGAGTGCGGTTTTTATTTGCCGTATAGTCGAAATAAATTCCGTTGCTTCCAAGGATGTTGGTGGTGCCATTGGCGGGATGCTTCATGGTTTTAGCCAACCCTTTCGCATCGATGCTGAGCGTGATTATGCCATTGGACATCGTGCAGGAACGGTCGCTCTTAAGATTGACCGTCATCTCCCCCTCGGCATTGGCTGCAAGGCAAGAGGCTGCCGCAATTAAAAATAGTGTAAAAGTTTTCTTCATACTCAATATGTTTCAATAACAGGACCAACCGGGTCAATTATCCCGGCCGGTCCATTAAAATCAATCCTATATGTAAATTTTATTTCTTGCTGCGGTTACGCCACAATGCTGTCATGTCCTCAAGAGTCTTACCCTTGGTTTCAGGCACAAGCTTATAGACGAAGATCGCCGCGATGATACAGATGACTCCGTAAAGGGCATAAGCGAACATGTGTCCGAAACGGCTTCCCATGTCGCCCAACTCCATATTGTACATAGGCACGAATGTGCTCGACACGATGAAGTTGAAAATCCACTGGAACGCAACAGCGATAGCCACCGCAGCGCCACGGATAGTGTTCGGGAAAATCTCCGAGATGAGCACCCAGCAGATGGGGCCCCACGAGAACATGAACGATGCCGAGTAGACCATGATGCACACAACAGGAACGATGGGTGCGACAGTAACAAGATTGGACACGGCAACACCGATGGCGCCGATAGCCATGCCGATCGAACCCCAGATGAGCAGAGGCTTACGTCCGAGCTTCTCGACTGTGAAGATTGCAACCAACGTGAATGAGATGTTGACGATACCCATGATGATGGTCTGAACCATAGGATTGCCCATGTTCATCGACTCGAATATGCGCGGAGCATAGTAAAGCACGGCGTTGATACCCACAGCCTGCTGGAACACTGAGAGCATGATGCCGACAAAGATGACCATGACGCCGAATGAGAACAGACGCTCGCTCTTGACATCGACCGTAGACTTGATATCCGAAAGAATCTCACGCGCTTTCTGGATTCCGTTGATACGGGCAAGCACTCCGAGAGCCTTCTCATCCTTGCCAACCAAAGCAAGGTAACGGGGAGATTCCGGAACAAGGCACACAAGGATGGTGAACGCGCCGGCTACAAACGCCTCGCTTCCGAACATATAGCGCCAGCCGGTCATGATGGTCCAGGCGTCGGAACCGGAAACCACGATATAGATGTTTTCAGCTGTTTTCTCAATGATAGGATTGGTGTGGTCGCCAAGTATAAGGAAGTTTACGAAATAAACCACCAACTGACCGAAGATGATCGCAAACTGGTTCCAGGACACGAGAGTGCCTCGGATGTTGGACGGCGCCACTTCGGCGATATACATGGGGCAGATAGCCGATGCAAGACCCACACCGATACCGCCTATGATGCGATAGAAATTGAACATCCACAACAAGCTGTAGGTGGGCTTGCCATGTTCAAAGAAAAGGAATTCAGGATAATATGATCCGAGAGCCGACAGGAAGAAGAATACACCGGCAAGGATCAACGATTTCTTACGTCCGTAGTTCTGAGCGAAGAAGCCCGACAGGGCGCTACCCAAAATACACCCCAAAAGGGCGCTTGACGATGTGATGCCATGGATCACATCAGTGTAAACAAAGTCCTTGGCTCCAAGGAAGAAAGCTTGCAGTCCTTTCTCGGCGCCCGAGATGACCGCCGTGTCATATCCGAAGAGCAAGCCGCCGAGCACCGCCACGAGGACGATTGAAAAAAGATAGCTTTTGCTCCCCTTTTCAGGATAATCCATATTTGTAAAGATTTATAGGTTAGTATTCAAGGTTAAGAAAATATACGACTATGACAGAACCCCGGTCCGGGGCCCCGTCATAGTTGCAATTATCTATATAAAATTTCGTCGGATGTTGTCATCGCCATTAGCAGTACATGGCTACAATTGCCTCATAAAGCTCTTGCTTGCCACTGGTCTGCTTGGGTTCGCCAACCTCCTTGCCGTAAGCGGCAACCTCTTCAAGGGTGAGCTTGCCATCTTCGAAATCCTTACCCTTGCCGGCATCGAACGATGCGTAGCGGTCAGCAAGCATTTTCTTATAAGGCGACTCTTCGAGAAGAGCGGCTGCGCTCTCAAGAGCACGTGCCATAGCATCCATACCGGCGATGTGTGCGATGAAGATATCCTCAAGGTCGGTTGAGTTACGACGGGTCTTGGCGTCGAAGTTGGTACCGCCGTTGCCGAGGCCGCCGTTGCGGATGATCTGCATCATAGCCTGAGTAAGCTCATAGTTGTCGATGGGGAACTGGTCAGTGTCCCAGCCATTCTGATAGTCTCCGCGGTTAGCGTCGATAGAACCGAGCATGTTGTTGTCAACTGCAACAGCAAGTTCATGTTCGAATGTGTGACCTGCGAGTGTAGCGTGGTTAACCTCGATGTTGAGCTTGAAGTCCTTGTCAAGACCGTGAGCCTTCAAGAAGCCGATCACAGTTTCGCTGTCAACGTCATACTGATGCTTTGAGGGCTCCATGGGCTTGGGTTCGATAAGGAATGTTCCGGTGAAGCCTTTTGAACGAGCATAGTCGCGGGCGAGCTTCAACATCATAGCCAAGTGCTCTTTCTCACGCTTCTGATCAGTGTTGAGAAGGCTCATGTAACCTTCGCGACCGCCCCAGAACACGTAGTTGGTACCACCGAGTTCGATAGTTGCGTCGATTGCGTTCTTGATCTGAACGGCAGCGCGAGCCACTACGTCAAAGTCAGGGTTGGTAGCGGCACCGTTCATATAGCGGCCGTTGCCAAACACATTTGCAGTACCCCAAAGATTCTTGATGCCGGTCTCAGCCATCTTCTCCTTCAGGTAAGCAACGATTTCCTTCATATTGTGCTCATACTCCTCAACAGAAGCGCCTTCGCTCACGAGGTCAACATCGTGGAAGCAGAAATACTCGATGCCCATTTTCTGCATGAACTCAAAGCCGGCGTCAGCCTTCTGCTTTGCGATCTGCACTGCGTCAGTGCCTTCGTTCCAGGGGAACTGCTTTGTTCCGCCGCCGAACTGGTCGCCGCCTTCTGCGCAAAGTGTGTGCCACCAAGCCATAGCGAACTTCAACCAATCTTTCATTTTCTTGCCGAGAATCACCTTCTCAGCGTCATAGTAACGATATGCGAGAGGATTCTTGCTCTCTTTGCCTTCAAACTTGATTTTTCCTATCCCGGGAAAATACTCTTTAGTTGCCATAATTGTAAACTTTGTTTTAGATTAACTGTATTGTTTTTATTTGTTTATTTCATCTCTGATTCAAGTATCTCCTTCCATCTGCCGTATGCATCGGCGTATGCCTGACGGTCGGAAACCTTGGGTTCTATGATCTCGATGCGGTCGAGGGTTGAGAATGCCTCATTATTGTCGGCATATATGCCCGCGCCGATTCCGGCACCCTTCGCAGCACCCACCGAGCCGTCAGTGTCAAAAAGCTCAATGGTGGCTCCGCTCACTCCGGCGAGTGTCTCGCGGAATATGGGGCTGAGGAACATATTGGCATGACCGGCGTGAATCTTCTTGACATCCATGCCAAGCGACTCCATGATCTCAATGCCATACTGGAATGAGAACACGATACCCTCCTGGGCGGCACGCACAAGATGCTGCTTTCCATGACGGAGGAAGTTGACACCATGAATCGAGCTGCCGATTTCGCGGTTCTGCAACACTCGCTCCGCTCCGTTGCCAAACGGCAATATGGTCACCCCCTCGCTGCCGATAGGCACGCCTGCCGCAAGGTCATTCATGCCCGGATAGCTGATGCCTTCGGGAGCCACGTTGCGCTTTATCCAGGAATTGAGGATACCGGTGCCGCTGATGCAAGCCATGACTCCGAGACGGGTTTGACCGGCGCCGTGATTCACATGGGCAAAGGTGTTGACACGCGATTTCTTGTCATAGTTCACCTCGCCGTTCACACCATACACCACACCCGAGGTGCCTGCGGTAGATGCTATCTCACCCGGGTTGAACACGTTCAATGACAACGCATTGTTGGGCTGGTCGCCGGCACGGTAAGTGACAGGAATACCCTCCACAAGTCCCAGTTCGGCAGCGGCAGCTGCGGTCACATAGCCCTGAACGGCAAATGTGGGCACTATTTCCGGGATAATCGAAGGATTATATCCGAAATATTCCATCACGATATCAGCGAGTTTCTCATTTTTGAAATCCCACAGCATCGCCTCGGAAAGTCCCGAGATGGTGGTGCACACGCGGTCAGTGAGCTTCATGGCGATATAGTCGCCCGGAAGCAATATCTTATCTATTTTGGCGAAAAGCTCAGGCTCGTTCTCCTTGACCCAAGCAAGCTTGGTGGCGGTGAAATTGCCGGGAGAATTAAGAATGTGGCTCAGACACTTTTCCTCTCCAAGTTCACTGAATGCCTTCTCTCCGTAGGGCACTCCGCGGGAGTCACACCATATAATGGCAGGACGCAGCACGTTGCGGTCCTTGTCGATACACACCAAGCCATGCATCTGATAAGAGATGCCGATAGCCTTGATATCCGATGGTTCAATCTGAGCTTTTGCAAGAATCGACTGTGTCGACTGCTTGAGATGCTCCCACCACTGACCGGGACGCTGTTCAGCCCAGCCTTGTTTCACTGAGAGGATCTCAGCTTCTACTTTAGGGAAAAACGCTGATGACACGCACTTGCCTGTCTCAACATCCACAAGACTCGCCTTTACCGACGAACTTCCTATGTCATAACCTAATAGATACATATTTTATCTGTGTTTACGGGTTAGATGTTCTTTTTTCAATGACGACTGCGGTTATATTTTTTGCGGTCAAATTTATAATATCTCGCAGCACGGTGAGCCACGCCCTGCTGACGCTCTTCAAGCGGCACTACGTAGTCCATCAATGCTATTTTTTTATGGAAATTGCGGGCGTCAACCCTGTGGTTGAGCAATATTTCATAAAGCGACCTGAACTGCGTGGCGGTAAACTTGCGGGGAAGAAGCTCGAAAAGCACCGACGGATTCATGTCGGTGACTCCGCGCAGATTGGACAATGCCTCGGCGACGATGAGATTGTGGTCAAATGCAAGATCGCCTATCTCCGACACCGGTGTCCAGAACGCGCTTGAATTGACAAGCTGCTTCTCATTGGTTCGGTCAATCTTCACAAGAGCCACATAGCCCACTGTGACAATGCGTTCAACATGAGCGCCCTGGGCACGCTCAAGCCACAGCACGTCTCGCGGATCCTTGGTGCGGTTTTTCGAGCCGAAAGTCTTGAACTGCATGAGATTGACATTCTTCAACCCGGTGAGTTCAAACAACACTCTCGCCGCTGCCTGATCAAGATCCTCATCCTCATAGATGAGGCTGCCGGGCAACTTCATGCCATGAAATTCGCCGCTGTCATCGATGCCGTCACGCTTCACCAACAGAACACAAAGACCCTCGCCGTCAAATCCAACCACGACACAGTCCACTGAAATATGGTTATTTGCTAATCGGTATAGAGTTTCGGTTTCTTCCATGGTGATATCAGAATCGTTTTTACAGTGCAAATATAAATCATCTTTTTCTAAAAACCAAAAAAGTTTTCAATGTTATAAAACATTGTTTGCGTTAAAGATAGTTTTCATCCATTTTACACGAAGTAACGCACCTTATCATCTCCGGTATGATATGGCGTCAATCCTTATCTCTGCTGAATTTCACCTCTCTTGGATAAATCTCGACTTCGTATGGAACTGCCTTCACCGAGCGGGGTGTGACTCGCGTGTCATGATAGTAATACCGGTTCTGTTTATCCCATGCGCTCCATTCGAGCTGACGAGTCTCTCCGGGAGGGATGTCGCAGCCAAGCCTCAGCCTGCGGGCATGAAGCATCTCACCGCCCCCGGCATGGCGATACACGATATCGACCACGATTCCGGTCACGCGGCGTGGATAGTGATTTGCCACCCGAAAGCTTTCACGCCCCGACCTGAGAGCCTTGTCATATCCCGACACCGAAACACTGTCGCAAGGCAGCACCGGCAGCGAGTCGGCGTTTTCAATCCTAAGCTCAACATTGTCTTTATCTCTCACCGCTTTCAATTTGCCACGAGTGGTGCGGGTGTCGGCATAAAGCGCGCCAATTCCTATAAGCGCGCCCAACAAAATGGCAGCAACAGCTCTTTTCATAGGTAAACAGGATCTAAGGGTCCGTCGACAGGCATGGGATACTCCTTTACGCAACCGTCATCGTTGCCGGCGTCGCTGCCGGTGGTGCGGATATACAAGCGCGAAAGATAGGGAATCATGCGCCACACCTGCAAATTAAGCTTCTTGCCTCTACGTTTGAACACGAGACGGCTGTCGCCGCTCAATGTCAACGTGAACGCCTTGGATTTCATCAACCGCGATCCGCCGTCGGAATCGGTGAACAGCGAAGCCGAATAGGTGCCTTTGGTCGATGTGCCGGCAAGCGTGCCCATCACAGTGCCCGGCAAAAGCGATCGCGACGGTGAACGCAGCACCACCATGCGATAGGTGTCGGCATCGTCAAAGCGCGGCGACCGGTCATCACGCTCGATGAGCACCAAGGCGCCGTTATAAGGAAAACGCCATATACCCTCAATCAAGTGCAGGGGGCGCGACGACAACTCAGCCTTCAGACTGTCGATGTCGGAATAGCGCTCCACATCGGGCGACGCGGCGTCAGCCCTTACCGCGCAGAGCGGCAACAAAAGAATCAGAATAAAGAGGAGACGAGTCATAGTGAGAAGAGATTATGTGAGAAGCAGTGGATGATTAGATGGTCTTAAACTGGTATTGAAGACCGAAACTGAGTATCTCCTTCAACTGCCAGCGGCCCCAGCTCTTTTGGTCATCCTTAGGCGTGCTGGAATCATAGCGCAGATGCACGAATATCTGGGTTGAAAGGTATCGGTTGATTGAAAAATTGACCGTATTCTGCCAGTCGCCCTGCAAATAATCATAATCGGTGAACACGAAGAAACGCGAAGTGTAATTGATGTTCCACATTATGTCCCAGCTGACCTTGACCTCGGCATTGCTACCGACCTCGCTCACTGACCGGTGACCTTCCTTTATACCGAAATTTTTCACGGGAATACGGTGGCTCGTCGACACCTTGAGGTTATAAGAAAGCGGAGCTATCGACACATCAAGATTAAGGCGGCGAGGCTTATTCTTATAATTGTAAGTCATACCGAGACCGATATTGAGCTCGCCGGGCGACATGAACGCCGCTTTCATATTATGGGTGTTGGGCTTATAGTTGTTGAAGAACTGCGTCTTGAACGCCGCGTTCATTGAGTAGTACCAATTGTTGACGGCGCGCAACCCGAGCGTACCGTTGAATTGCAGCAGGTCCTGGCTGATGGCATAATTATGCAGTGAGTCATTGGGCGCGCTCGCGATGCCGAGCTTATACTGCGTGGTGGCTTCAGCGATAAGATTGGGGTGGAATTTCGGATTAAGTTTCACGCTCCACTTCATGTTGGCGATGGCGTTAACATTATTGTCACCACCCTGATACCAGTTGGGGCTGACGTATGCCTGCGAGAACTGCGCCGACGCGTTGAACACATGGAGCCAATGCTTCTGTATAACCTCCACCGGCGCCACGCCCGACTTAAGGTCTGACTCGGCGACATTGACTATCACTTCATTCAGCGTGATTTTGGAAGTCGACGGATCAACGGTAGCCTTGTAGGTTTTCGGGGGCACGGGAAGAGTGTTGATATTGTATTTCACCCTTTCAGGATAAGCCACCAGATACCACTGCTTGATGTCTCGGTAACGGCGGTTGCTTTCCGCCACACGCTTCAGCCACTCGGTCTCAGGGATGTCGGAAGCGAGGATGCCTTTATCATCAAGCACATTAAATGTGTCGAGGTACAACACCTTGTCAAATACCATCGGCATGAACGCCACTCGCGGCAACAGGCTCGGTTTGATGAATGACAGGTGCGTATATTGAGGCAATGAATCAACCTCAGCCTCATCATCGCCGATAAAATCAAAAAACGGATTATCCTCGCGGCTAAGCTCATCGATCTCCTCGTCGGTGTACTCTCGCGCCGGAGAATTAAGCAGCTCCAGCAACTTAGGATCAGCCTGGGATTCAGTGGGTGTCTGAGCGGAAATACGACCTGAGCCAAAAGCACAGGTCACCAGTATAATGAGTGAGAATATTCGGGCACGTGACATAGCAGAATTTATTATCCGATACAAATTTAAGCAATTTAACGGAATAATCCGAATTTCGGGAAAAGCATCTCGCCTATTTCTCGGCAAGATACACGGAGCAGGTGCCGAAAGTGAAACGGCGGCAACGGCAATTTTTGAATCCCGCTTCGCTGATGAGCTGCAACATCTCTTCGCCCTGCGGAACGGCGGCAATGCTTTCAGGAAGATAGGAGTAAGCTCTCACATCGCGTGACACAGCTTTCCCCACCCAAGGGATAATGTGACGGGTATAAAATTTGTAGAACGGCTTGACAAGCGGAGAGCGAGGCGTCGACAGCTCGATCACACACAACGTGCCGCCACGTTGCATCACACGATACATCTCGGCATAGCCGCGATCAAGATGCTCAAAATTCCGCACCCCGTAGGCTACGGTTATGCAGTCAAACACCTCAGGGGCGAATGGCAGGTCGAGGCAATCCTCGTTCATGAACCTGATGGCGCCGTCAAGTCCGGCTTCAGCCACTTTCTTTTCTGCCACGGCTATCATGCCGGGGCTGAGGTCTATGCCGGTGATGCGTCCGGGACGCAGTTTCTTGAACATGAGCATGGCGAGGTCGCCGGTACCGGTCGCCACATCCAAAATATGCTGTGGAGACTTGCGCCGCAGCATATTGACCGCGCGCAGCCTCCACAACTTATCGATGCCGAAAGTCATCATCCTGTTCATGAAGTCGTAAGCCGGAGCTATGGAGTCAAACATCTCTCTTACCTGCTCCGTCTTGCAACGGCTGTCATCGTAGGGATTTATCTTTTCAGCTTTTACTTCCATGATTTAGCGTGATGCAAGATATTTTGTCACGTTCTCTTCGATGCGCTTGGCGAGGTCGCCCTCATCGCCTCTCACGAATTTCTCGCCGGTGATGTGCTCGTAAAGCTCGATATAGCGGTCGCTTACCGACTCACAGAACTCATCGGTCATCTCCGGAACCTGCTGACCGGCTTTGCCCATGAAGTCATGTTCAATAAGCCACTGGCGCACAAATTCCTTGGAGAGCTGACGCTGGGGCTCGCCCTTGGCGAAACGCTCCTCGTAGCCGTCGGCATAGAAATAACGTGAAGAGTCGGGGGTGTGGATTTCGTCAATCAGATACACCTTGCCGTCACGTTTGCCAAATTCATATTTGGTGTCCACGAGAATCAATCCCTTTTCAGCGGCGATCTCTGAACCGCGCTGGAAAAGCATACGGGTGTAACGCTCCATGGTCTCGTAATCATCCTTATCGACGATACCCTGTGCGATGATCTCCTCGCGGGAGATGTTTTCGTCATGTCCTGCCTCTGCCTTGGTGGTGGGGGTGATGATGGGCTCGGGGAAACGCTCGTTTTCCTTCATGCCTTCAGGGAGCTTCACGCCGCATATCTCACGCACACCGTTCTGATAGTCGCGCCAAGCGCTTCCGGTAAGGTAGCCGCGTATGATCATCTCCACGCGGAATCCCTCACACTTAAGTCCCACTGTCACCATCGGATCGGGAGTGGCGAGCTTCCAGTTGGGCACGATGTCGGCGGTAGCGTCAAGGAATTTGGCGGCAATCTGGTTCAACACCTGACCCTTGTAAGGGATACCCTTAGGCAAAATCACGTCAAACGCCGAAATACGGTCAGTAGCAACCATCACCATCAGATCGTCGTTGATGTCATACACGTCACGCACTTTTCCGTGATACACGCTTTTCTGTCCCGGAAAATTAAATTCGGTTTTTGTAAGTGTCTTAATCATTCTCGTTGTTCTTGTTATTTTGGTTTTCTGTCAATTTCTGCCTGTCATCCCACTGCTGATATGCCTCAACTATTCGCTGCACAAGCTGGTGGCGCACTATATCCTTCTTGCCAAACTCAACCATGCCCACTCCCGGCACATCCTTAAGCACCTTAAGCGCCTGCACAAGCCCCGAAACAGTGCTGCGGGGAAGGTCGATCTGGGTGATGTCGCCGGTGATTATCATCTTGGCGTTCATGCCAAGACGCGTCAGAAACATCTTTATCTGGTGAGTAGTGGTGTTCTGAGCCTCATCGAGCACTATGACCGCGTCATTGAGAGTGCGGCCGCGCATGAACGCCAGCGGAGCTATCTGAATCACGTTGGTTTCCATGTATTCTTTCAGCTTCACCGCCGGAATCATATCCTCAAGGGCATCATAAAGAGGCTGAAGATAGGGGTCGATCTTGTCCTTCATGTCGCCGGGAAGAAATCCGAGCTTCTCGCCCGCTTCCACCGCCGGACGCGACAGGATTATCTTGCGCACCTCGCGGTTTTTCAGCGCTCTGACGGCAAGGGCTATAGCTATGTAGGTTTTTCCGGTTCCGGCAGGTCCAAGGGCAAATGTGAGATCATTCTTGATGACCGAGTCAACAAGCAATTGCTGATTGGCTGAACGGGCGGTGATGGGCTTGCCGTTGACACCGTAGATGATCACGCTGTCCTTCGGCATCTCCTTGGGCGCTTTTCCTTTTACCACGTCAAGAATCACATCCTCGGTGAGCTTGTTATACTTGGCGCAGTATTCCTCAAGCTCCTTTATTTTCTTTTCGAAAACAGCGGTTTCTTCTTGATCGCCTATCACCTTTATTATCTGACCGCGGGCTGCCATCCGCAATTTCGGAAACAGATTGCGGATAAGCTGCATATTGCAGTTATTGACCCCGTAAAAGCTTACCGGATCCACATTTTCTATGATAATTATCCTTTCTATCATCAGCAGTTGAGTTGAGTACAAAAATACAACATTTCCACGTAACCGCAAAAATAAGAACGTCACTAAGTCAAAATAGTCACCAGAGCCACGCCCCACACCACGAGCAAAAGATTGCTCACGGCGTAGGTCACCGTGTAGCCTATCGCGGGAACAGTGCTTCCGAGAGTGTTCTGCACGGCACCGAGCGACGCTGTGCTCGTGCGCGACCCGGCACAGCATCCCAGCGTTATCGCAGGATTGAACTTAAACACTTTATGCCCCATCCACACTCCAAACAGAACCGGCAGAGTGGTGGCGATAATACCGGCAACGAAAATCATGGGTCCCACGGCTCGGATACCCTCCACGAAGGTGGGTCCCGATTCTATGCCGATAGTGGCTACAAATACGTTGAGCCCAAGATTGTTCATAAGCCATATCGCCGAGTCGGGGATATGACCGTAGGTGGGACGCTTCGACCTCAGCCAGCCAAATACAAGACCGGCGATGAGCGCTCCGCCGCTGGTGCCGAAGCTCACAGGGATGCTGCCTATCATCAACGTCATGGCGCCGAAGACGCCTCCCACGAAAATGGCAAGACCCACAAACATGAGGTCGCTCGCAACCGTCGGCATATCCATGTGCCCTATATGCGACGACGCGTTGGTCAACGCCGTGTGCGAACCCACAAGAGTCAATATGTCGCCCTTCTCCACCGTGGGATCGTCGACAGGATTCACCTCTCTGCCGTCACGTTTGATGTTGCGTATGTTGACCGCGTGCATATACCTCATCTCAAGGAGTTTGGACAGCTTCATGCCTATCACTTCATCCTTGGTGACCAAAACAGGCACTCTCTTGACAGGATAATTAAGCAGCTTGGCATCCGACACCTCCGGACCGACAAGCCCGCCGTCATTGACCATATACTCACGCCGACCGCACAGCACGATCACATCGCCCAAATTAATCACACGGTGACGCATGGCATTGAATATCTTGCCACGGCTCCTCACCCTATCGACAAACACCGGCACCCCGGCGCCGGCAAGATACTCCTCCACCTCATGCACAGGCTTACCGGTCCTGAAAAAGTCATTCTCCACGCGATAAGCCCTATAGGTCACCGGACGCAGCGCCGTGATATTTGCAGGATCATTCTCCCATGAAGTGTCGTTCATCTGCTTTTCAAGCATCT
This sequence comes from uncultured Muribaculum sp., assembly GCA_910589555.1. Lineage (GTDB taxonomy): Bacteria > Bacteroidota > Bacteroidia > Bacteroidales > Muribaculaceae > Muribaculum. The sequence continues at coordinate 8,913 of CAJUTE010000002.1, read as the reverse complement.
TGGTGGCGTGTTTTACCTTATCAAGTCCGCCGAGCAACCGCGGGCCGAATGACCCGAGAATAACCACCGTGCCAAATGTGCCGAAAATGTAAGTCACAGCATAACACAGCGGAATCATGTTGAGTTCCTGCGATTTCACGCCTGCATCAAGCGGCAATTTGGAGATAGCCTCACTACCGAGTCCGAGCACGGCTGAACAGGTTTGAGACCCGGAAAACAGCCCCGTAGCAACACCGGGTGAATAAGAAAGCAACAGCGATATGGCAAGCGTGACGCCGAAACAGCAGCCGCTCATCAGCACCGCAAACAATGCCTGCTTCAATCCCGATCCTCGCAAAGCACGGAAAAACTGAGGCCCTACACTGTAGCCCACCGAAAACAGGAACATCATAAAAAACACCGTCTTCAACGGTCCTGACATAGGGATGTGCAACTGCCCCACAAAAACACCCACCAAGAGCACCGCTGTCACGCTCCCGAGCGTAAAAGACTTATAGCGTAAACGCCCCAACAAAAATCCTACACCGACAGTCAGAAACAGCGCTACTGCCGGATAATCCCTCAATATTTCAACGATATAATCTATCATCCCGTCGCAATTTATAAAAGCATAAAAACCTTTATAAATAAACGCCGCACACCCCTCCTCAGTTCGCCCACAACAAAGCCTTTTGATTGCACCACGACGCGGCAATGTTTCATGATTAGAATAACAGTGACAATGAATTCCGGGTAGATTTCCGTGTCCCGAGCGTAGCAACCCCGATGAACCCAAAAGACACCACGAAAATCCGAATGGATTTATCCATATCTTCACACACAGACAATTCACAAACAAATCTGAATCCGAATGGATTCATCAATATCTTTACACACAGACAATTCACAAACAAATCCGAATCCGAATGGATTCATCAATCGGTAGCCGAGGGCCGAGCGTAGCGAGACCCTCGGAATGATGCAATATAATTTATGAATCTGAAAGATTCATCTTAATAAACAATCATGGAAAATACGGCTCATCGGAGCTTACGCCATTCTCAATCAACCATGCACGATATTCATCGATAAACGATCTTTTCCTATGATGCTCCTTTTGACCTTTGATATAATTAACGATATTGTCAACATCATTTTTGGAATATGAAAAACACCCGGAACCATTCTGCCAACCGTCCCATTTTGCCAATATTGAATTTTGTTTAATCGCCAGGCTCGACTCTCGCTTTACGTGTTTGACAAAATCTGAAACCGCAATCGTTGGCGGAATAGACACACAGATATGAACGTGGTCGGGCATTCCGCCTATTCGGAAAACCGTTGCTCCATATTTTTTCATTATTGAAAACAGCAGCGCATATACCCGTCGCTCATTGGCAAGATCAATTGTAGGTTCGCGTCGTTTTGTGGCAAACACAATGTGGTAATTGAGTCGTATAAAGCTCATAGAATTGATTTTAGACAAAGATACCAAATTATATCAGAATTGACGAATTTATTAAGATGATTCTTTCAGAATCACAAATCTCTGACACATCTTCCGAGGGTCTCGCTACGCTCGGCCCTCGGCTACCGATTGATGTTTCCTTACGGAAACTTGGATACATATTCCATATTTCATATTATATATATTGTATCCATCTATTCGCAATTTTCCCGATTTTCCGGAATATTTTTCATTAAATCGAAATATTTGATTATATTTGGTCCTATAAATTACACCATAATTAGATTTTGAATTAATATCGTACAGAACTTTTGCGTTATACATATAAACTACAGACTGCTCCAAATCACCTTTTGACTGCCTTGCGTAATCTTTATTCCTAAATTATCATGGACTCTTCATTAACAATTGACTATGGGAATTAATAAGTTTGACAATTTTTACAGCCTAAAATCAGTACATCAAAGCTCTAAAGTAACCGTTCCATTTAAAGTTTACTCTAAAAATCACCCTGGAGCATATAGTATTGACATAAATGCATACATATTTATGCAATTTTTTTGGATAACATATTTCAAACCATTTGGCATTGATTTCCTTAAGCAGCAACTAAATATTGCGGATAAAGAAACAAAAGAATTAGTAGAATGTTGCATCTACAACATTCCCTACCTTATAGATGCCGAAATTAGTTATTTTGAAGAATTTTTATACAATATTGGAGAACCTGTTTTTGAATTGAATGATTTTAGGAGTGAAATGGCTGTATTTGGAGTCAATAATATACATCATTTCATTCGTGAATTTTACAATTCTCCTCTCATAAATAGATGGCATATTCTACTTGCATATTTTGTTTATAGACATGATTTTCACGATACTTCAGATAACGATAGCATTTTTGAACTTCAAAAGGCTCTTCACAACCTACTTAAACGCTTAACTAACGACGGAATTGTTTCCAATCCTATCTTTTTCGTTAAAGCAGGATTAATCAAGGCTAATAAAATATTACGCCATTTGGATTTATTGACATTTGACTCGCATTTCAAACCTAGTCCAAATCCACCTCTAACAGGAACATTTTTCTTATCACCAAGATATCTTCATTTCATGGATGGCTATATATGGCTATACCACCCGAAATTTCCTGACGGCACAAATGGTCATTTGCCATTTCGTTACAATTCAGCACAATCTAGAAGAGTGTTTTCAAATATAACCCAATATTTATTTAAGCAATTGCCGTCAATATATGTTGAATCTAAAAATGGACGTATCACCAAAGTTTTATCTCCATTATCGCTTACTGAATGTATCAAATTAATAGAGCAAAGACTTTCTCAGCCAGACATAATAAAATGCGAGGCTAAAAAATCTGTTCAGCGTAGGGATATATCAAAATCAGAAACAAAATCGATTATAAAGAATTTTAAATCCAAATATCTTGATTATCTTTGTTCGTTACAGATTGAAGAGTATAAGGTCGTGTGTTGTACCGAGCAACGCACGACAGCATCCGGGGCTGACGTTACTGAATATTCGTTTATTTTCACAATTAAATCTACCCCTAGGATAACAATAATTGTCTTTGAAAATGTAAACTTAACCAGAAGCACGTATGTCATTAAGGTTAATACAGTTCAATATGATGGTTGCATTGATAAGGTATTCGCATACTTTGCCTCTGAAATATTAAATAAACGACAAAAAATAGCACAAGGTAACCTTCGTATTAATCATACAGGAATATATGGTTTTGAGAGATTGTTTCATCGAAATTATCTTTCTTGGTGTGATTCTATTAAACAACTTATATACTGATGGACAACTTTAGCGAATATAACGGCAATCCCACACACGATATGTGGGTGGATTATTCTTACTCTGATGGGACTACCTTGAGTGGAGACCATTATTCATCCGAAGAGCATTTAGATGAGCCAGATGAAAACATCCACATGGAGGAAGAACATTATCCTCTACAAAATAACGCGCATCTAATTCCTACTCATCACCATCGCTACCGTAGCCCATCACCAAGCACCAACAGATATCGCAGAAACGTCAGAAAAATCAATCTCGACGAGCTTGAGCGCACATTATCAGCAATGGAACATATTAAAAGAGGAAACTCTATCGTTATTCGCCTTTGCATTGCCGCCATCATAATTTCATTCACTATATTCTGGGCAATTTATTGACATTCATCTCCCATAGTATAACCGTATATCTTCTTCATTGTCGTAATAATAATCGTCAAAATCCTCGTAGTCGTCATATCTGGTAATCCGATTTTTTACCGAAGGCGGACGCGATGTCGATGGTATATTATAACCATGTTTTATGCGTCTCCATAGTTCTGTCGAATAACCATCTTCATGATACCTCAAATTGCCGAATATATCTTCAATAAAATAGTTTTGAGGTTTTTCCTTCACACAGTATTTTTGACGATCAATATTGCTGAGGTCTCGGCTTACAATTTGTTGTGGCATCACCTCAATTTCACGGTCAAACTCCCTTATTGTCGGATTAAACCGACGCATAAACCAATGGTGCTTTCCGCCATATTCCCGCATATAGCACACAATCCAATTGTCATTATCCTTCCGCCACAGATATTTCCACGAATATGACGGGGTCTTTGATTTCACCAATTCATGCACTTCTGCAATGGTGTATATAGGCATTTTAGCAATCTTTATCGATTCTGCAACATATAGTTGTCGTTCCCTCTCAAGCCTGATGAGTCTATCGTGCTCAGCAATTTCCGACTGTATCCTGCGGGAGTCTTCCTCAAAGCGTGCAATTTCCTCCTGCCGATGCTTTTCTTTCACCTCGGCATAATATTTGAAAAGCAACCACATTGCTGCGATTATAAAGCAAGTAGTTCCAACAACGGCAAGCCGCAATTTCAACGAATAGCGTCTTAGCTCATCAAGATCCTTTTTTGTAAAACCGTTATGTGACATTATACACAAAGATAATAATTTGCCATCATTTTCTACTTTATATTTTTCATTAAATCGAAATCTTTGATTATATTTGCGAATAACCACCTAATACTCCTGTGCCGATGACTATAGCCTCTCTTCTACCCCCCCCCATTTCTTTCAGAGCTAAAGAAATATAAACCAACTTATTATATCCACCAAATACATTTCCTCATGAAATTTGCAACATCTGCGTCAATAGGGCGGAGATGCTTTTGGGTTATCCTGACATTTGCTTATCTCACCGCCATGTCACATCCCAAGGACAACGTGATGTTGATTGACGGTACCGAAACATGGCAATTCATCCCTCCCAAAGGCAATAATCCCGCCTGCGTGAAAAACCATATTTCACACATTTATGAAGCGACCCGCTACGGCGAACAGATCCAGCCTGCGGTTTTCTACAATGATGTCATGAAACTTGACAAAGCGTCAGGCAAGGGAAAAGCGCGTTATGAAAGTGCTCCGTCGCGCAATGTGTTTCACGATGACAACCGCGTGTGCTATTTCGACATGAAACTCGACGGTCCCGGCAAAAAGAGCAAGGTTCAATTTGAGCGCACCGTCACCGATCCGGCAATGTTCTCATTCCTCCACCTCTCCAATCAATATCCCGTCAAACACAAGGAGACACGGATAATCATTCCGCCCGATTATTCCGGCATAACAGTGGAGGAGCACAATTTCACTCCCGACGGCTCCTCCGGAATAAGCCGCCGCATGGAAGAACTGCCCGACGGTTCACGCGTGTACATCTATGAACTCAACAATCTTGAGGGCACAATCAATGCCGCCGATGAATTCAGAACGCCCAATCCGTTTCTCTATCGCCCGATACTTCTCATCAAAGGATGGTTCCCCACACTCGACGACCTTTGCCGGTGGCACGTCGACATAAGCCGCGTCGACACCGACATACCCGGGATCGACACATTTCTGAAAGAGAATGTATATTGCAGCGAAGGCAACTCACTGTCACCTCGGCAGAAACTCGAAAGAATCTACTCATGGGTACAGAAAAACATTCGTTATGTGGCTTATGAGGAGGGAGAAAGCGGACACCGCCCCGACACACCCGCCGAGGTGCTGCGGAAGCGCTACGGCGACTGCAAGGGTATGGCTCTCCTCCTGGCAACATTACTGCAACACGAAGGGATTGACGCAAAAGCCGCTGTCATAGGCACCAACAATATAGGATTCAACATCGCCGAGACGCCGTCGCTTGCCGCCACCGACCATAGCATCTGCGTGGCTGTCGAGAATGGCGACACGCTATATCTTGACGCGACCAACGAATACATTGCCGCCGCTCACATCCCGGAGGCGATACAAGGCAAGGACGCAATCCTTCTGCCCGAAAACAGCGACGGAAATTACACGATGATACGAGTGCCGCGCCTCACTCCTGCGGCTACCGCCACCGACTCGGTCAATTACAACTACACACTCTCGCCTGATCTTAAAAGCCTTCACGGAACAGCGACACGCACCCTGAGCGGCGACTTCAAGGAAGCGTATCTGTCGATCTACAGCGCCAAGGGCGAAAAATATATCGACGAGAATATGGCGATAGACCTTGTGCCGCTGCGGCGCAGCTCCATTTCGGTTGAGTCGCTCACAAAACAAGTCAGCCCATCATCAGGTATAGCCGTGATTGAAGCCCCGATCGAAAATTCCGAGGCTGTCACCACCGCAGAACAGGCGATATACATTGAGCTGAATGCTCAGAACGGCGTGTCGCTTGACCGCATCGACAATCATGACCGGCAATCGCCCTATCGCTTGCCGGGACGCGGCAGGATAGTGCGTGAATCCGTCCTCACATTACCTCCCGGCGTAAAGCTCACCCATCTTCCCGAGAGCTTCTCCACCACAACTCCTCATGCCGTATTTTCTTGTGATTTCTCAGCTCCGGCAGCCAACACCGTCATCATGCGGAAGAGTGTGGAGATCACCGATCCCATGATAGCCATCCAAGATATAGACGGGTGGAACAAGAGCCTCGCGCAATGGGAAAACGCCTGCAAAAATCAGATCGAACTCTCTATAACAAATCATTAACACGTTTCTTATATGAAAAAAACAATCATTTCCATCATTCTGACAGCAGTATGCTCAATGCAAGCGCTCGCTGATAAGGCATCAGATTATAAGGAGTACTCGGCAAGAGTACGTGCCGAGGTATGGGCTGATTCGCTTCCGCAATTCATCACTCCTCCGGCAGTCCCGGAAAAGTACAAAAATGAATCGGCGGTGGTGCTCGCGGCTCATAAAGATATTTCCGCCAAGAAAAAGACAGGCATAGGATTTGACCGCAATGCATCTTTGATTCCCCTGAAAAAAGTGGCGTTGATAAACATGGACGACTATATGCGCACTCTTGTCCTCATCAATGACAAGGCGGCGCTGGAAGAATTTTCCGAATATGACATGCCCGTGAAAGCAGGATCAAGCGACTGGTTTTTCCAAGAGAAAGATGAACGTAAATATGTGCTCGGAGTCCGCATCATAAAACCTGACGGAAAAATTGTCGAAGTGCCCACCGATGATTTCGTGATTCTGTCGCAGCAAAAGAAAGAGAACAATGCCGACAGGCAGAAACTTGCCGTGCCGGGGCTTGAGGTTGGCGACAAACTCGACATATTCCTCTTCACCCACACGGCATTGAAAAATATCCAGCCTGAAGCCATCGACATAATGCTCAGAAAAGATTATCCGGTGCTTTCCTACACGATAAACTGCAAGATCGACGATGACCTGACCACCGTGTACCGGCAGCGCAACGGAGCACCTGAACTCTCGGTAAAGCAGGGTCCCGACAAAGATTTCATCATCACCGGTGAAATATCTCAACCCCTTGATGCGGAACCGCAGATGCTCTACAGCTCGGCAATACAGTCGCCACACATCGAAATGCTCATCTACAACCGCCGCTTTGACCAATACACTCCGAAATTTGCCCGTAAAGACGGTGTGCAGGCAAATCCCGATGCCGCAACCACAGTAATCGCCGACCGCATCGAGCGGTTGGAAAATTTTCCCGATATGACAATGTCAGTAAAAAAACAGCTCTCCGATGTCAAAGGGAATCCAATGAAGACGGTAAAGAAAAAGTTCAAGGATGGAGAATGGACTCAGGCACAGACTGCCGAATACATCTACAATCTGCTTGTGTTCAGCTATATGACCGGAAAATACCGTTATTATCCGGGCGATTTCGTCAACGAGCTGGATGCCGCATTCCGCCAAGCTGACATAAAGAATATACGCAAAGGTGTGGTGGCGCCACGCAACCACGTGTCAATCGACAGCCTGACGAATTATGCCGATGTATGGTATTTCGTGTATCTTCCCGACACCAAACAATTTTACTCCAACGCATTCCGTGGCTACAATTCCTCATCCGAGATCCTGCCGTCACTCCAAGGACAGCAGGCGATGTTCGCCCATGACCGCAAGCTCTCCAAAAAAGAACGCGAAGCGGAAGACCGCCGGTTTACCGTGCCACAGAACTCACCCTACGACAACCGCCGCATCGTGACCGTGACAGCCTCAATCGACGGCACCGACATGAACATCAACCGCCGCGTGGATGCTTTCGGAGCTTCAAAAGATGCCGCCGGTTCAATCCTCACTTCCGACAATCTCCTGAACGCATATCTGGAATATCTGAACCGCGACGGAGTGGTTGCCGACCCGCAGATGCTGCGAAAAGAGAAGAAGAAGGACAAGCAGGCAAGAATGGAGCGTGATGCCGACCAGTCAAAGGAGCAAGCCGACAGATTACGCGAACTCACCACCGACTATCATGGCTCGGCACCCAAAGAGTTCAAGGACTATGACGTCATCGCCGCCGGCATAGGAATGTGTCCCGACTCTTCCGCCATATCATATTCAGTTGACTATGTAATGGATGGTATCGTGAAAAAGGCAGGACGAAACCTGACCCTGAACATAGGAAATCTCATAGGCAAACAGCCTGAGATAGCGCCTTCGCAACGTAAACGACTCCCCGGCGACAACATACTCCTCTCCTATCCGCAGGACAATATCACCAACATTTCCATAGAGTTGCCGCAAGGCTATACAGTCCCGGCGTCATCGTTGGCAAAATTGAACTCAAAAGTGGTAAATGAAGCGGGCAGCTTCACATCGACCGCCAAGATTTCCGACGGAAAACTCCTGGTGAACGTGACTATCGAGCTACCTAATGTAGATATGCCATCCTCCCACTGGGACAAGATGCTCGCCATCATCGACGCGGCTGCCAACTTCAACACCCTCACCCTTCTCCTCGAAAAGAAATAATATATGCGGATGCGGCAATGATCTTGTCGGTGTGAACCGCAAGAGTACTGCCGCAATCCTTATTTGTCTTAAGGCTTAGGTATGTGAAGAAGGGCGGACCGTCGGGAGCCCTCGGAGCGTAAGGGGAATGAATGCGTATCCCCGAAACCGGTAGTGACG
>CAJUTE010000001.1:62092-177437 GCA_910589555.1 uncultured Muribaculum sp. | reverse complement strand
AAGAGGATACTCTTGGCCGTACACTGCAAGACCTCTCTTTGAAACATCGCCAACGTGCGTCTAAAAAGGAATAATTATGGACAGGCTATTTGTATATGCTGATTTTGATTGGCTTGCTGCTCCAACTTTAGTGGGTGAGTTGTCATTTGACTCCGTGCGTGGCAATGAGACTTATTCTTTCTCATATGATAAAGAGTGGCTTGCCAAATATGGTGACATCTTTTTGAGCGAAGACTTGCAGAATTTTCCGGGGGTGCAATATACCCGTCCGGAGCGCGACATATTCTCCTGCTTCTCCGATGCACTGCCTGACCGTTGGGGGCGTACATTGCTTAATCGCCGTGAACAGATAGCCGCCGCAGACGAGAAACGACCAGTCAAACGATTGACTTCATTCGACTACCTTATGGGCATTGATGACGCCTCGCGAGTGGGTGGATTCCGTTTCACCAAAACCAAGGGTGGGGAATTTATCAATGTTGACCTGAATTTGCGAGTGCCACCATTGACGAGCGTCAGAGAGTTGATTCACGCTGCACATGAGATTGAGGAGAGTGAGGAGAAGCAGCAACTTCCGGCAAAGAAATGGCTTGTGCAACTTCTTCATCCCGGTACGTCGCTCGGAGGCGCAAGACCCAAGGCGACAGTCGTTGACGAGGATGGGAAATTGACTGTGGCAAAATTTCCCTCGCGAAAGGACGATTATGATGTTGCTCTTTGGGAGCATTTCTGCCATGTCATGGGGCGTAAAGCGGGTTTGAATGTAGCCGAAACAAGAATTATTAACGGTGAAAATCACCACGTGCTTCTCTCAAAGAGATTCGACCGCAATGGTGAAGGAAAGCGAATACACTTCGCTTCGGCGCTGACATTGCTCGGACTTGAAGACGGTGACAATGCTTCTACCGGCTTCGGCTATCCCGACATTGTCGATTTCATTATCCAGCACGGAAGCAATGTTGAGCAGAATCTTGAAGAGCTTTACAAACGTGTGGCATTCTATATCATTGTCGGCAACTCAGACGACCATTTCCGAAACCACGGCTTCCTGCTAACAAGAAAAGGTTGGGAACTTTCACCTGCCTACGACATCAATCCGACGCTTCAAGAAAACCAGAGCCTTTTGATAAATCGATCGACCAACGAATCCGACCTGAATATCCTTTTGGAATCAGCCAACGACTATATGCTATCAAAAGATAAAGCCGCCAGAATTATCTCGGAAGTCAAGGAGGCGATGAAGTCATGGCAAACCGAAGCGCGACGGATCGGTATTCCTATAAGGGATATTGATGTGTTCGCACCTCGAATTGACAAATGGCTCGTTTAAGTTAGAGGTTAGAGTTGAGAGTCAAGAAGTGTTCGGTAATCCGAACGGAATACCGAACAAGAAATTCGTAAACATTGAGGTCTAAAAAATTTAACCGCAGTATAACATAATGTGTGATGGGGGTGCAAAATTACGGTGGTTGATAATGACAATTTATCGGGGTTTTCTTATATTTGCGGAAATTCAAACTTTAATCGTATGAAAAAACTTTTTATTTCCATGATCGCGGCTTTAGCCATCACAGGCAGTGCGGCAGCCCAAGACACAGTGCTTAACAATCCTGACAATCGCCCCTATTTCGGAATCCGTGTAGCCGGCGAAGTGACCTGCCCCGGCGAGGTTTCTGAGGACGGCATAGGTGTAGGAATATTCAAAAACGGCGGCGGCATCGAGTTCGGAGGTATCTACAACATCCCCGTTGTGGCAAACTTTTATGTAGAGCCCGGAGTAAAACTTTACTACAACACCTACTCGTTGAAAGACAAATACTTTGATTTGGTAGATGGAGATATCACAGGCTGCTCCATACGCAAATTCGGTATGCGCATCCCGGTGATGGCGGGCTACCACTTCGACTTCACCCCCGAAATAAAGGTGCATATATTCACCGGACCGGAGCTTGAAATAGGATTCTCGGCAAAAGAGAAACTCTCGGGACGCAACATCGATGTGTCCGGCGACCTATATGGTGATGAAGGCGGCATGAAGCGCGTAGACGTGCTTTGGGGGATCGGAGCCGGCGTAACATACCAGAAATTCTACGTTGGCGTAAGCGGATCACTCGGAATGTGCAACATGATGGACGAGTCCGACACCAAATTCCACGAAAATCGCGTGTCATTCACCCTCGGCTACAACTTCTGATCCACAACCACTTATCATACAATAAAATATCCGTGCATGGGGAAAGTCCCATGCACGGATATTTCTATATTGCTCCGATAAAAAATCATATAATAGAGCAATAACCTGTATTGACTCTATTCTTTCTAAACCCGGGCACGCTTAAAGTTCGAGCCCTATGCCTTTGTAGAGGACTGAGGTGCGTTCCCATTGCGGATCATGTTCGATGACATAGGAGAATGGGCGTAGATACTTTTCGCTGTTAGAAAATTCCGTAATGGCTTTATAAGCCGCCTCAGCATCACGTACACGCCACAGGCAGAGCATGGTACCGTCAATCAAGGTGTGACCTACATATATCGCGTTGACAGGTTTTAAATCGCCATTGACGAGTGAATCAATTTTATCTTCAGTTTTATACAACGGTTCAAATTCCGACTCCACCGGCAACCTGTCATCGGTCATATTTTCGATATATATACACACACTGCACTCCCAGGGATATGCTCCTTTAGGTTCATATCCGGCAAGCGATGAATTGATTACAGCCGTACCATAATGTTTGCCATCATTAACTTCAGCTCCGATAAATACCGAATCTGTAACAGCTACCGGCTCAGGTAACTGAACCTTCTGCACGGCTTTCCTTCTGCTGCTGCAATAGTTCAACAGCAGGATTGTGACGATCGAAATCACGATTGCAAAAATCATATTCATAGAGTGTTTTTTCATGTTAATTATATTTATAGTTATTATTTTCTATCTCGTTTTAGCCAGCGGAGGCGTTCGGGGGGATCCATGCGCTCGATGGCATAGCGGAGTGTGGTGCGTGGCAAGGAGCGGTAATTATCATCGAGAAATTCCCGCAGCAGGTCGAGGTCCTTCTTGCCCACCTCACGCAGCACCCAGCCCACAGCCTTATGGATGAGATCATGCTTGTGAGGAAGCAATTTGCGGGCTATACGCAACGAGTCGTCAAACTGCCGTGCCCTCACCAATTCCAAAGTGGTCACAATCGATATGCGCTGCTCCCACAGATTGTCGCTCTCAGCCAAGCGGTCAAGAATATCGCGCGGCGGCATTTCTCCGTCAACACCCGGATATAGCAGCATGGAGCCAAGAATATACTCGCACGACAGATCCACAAGATCCCAATTATTGGCTTGGCGTGCATGACGCAGAAAGAAACCGGCAAGTTCGGCACGTCGCTCAGCCCCGGCAGTGGCAGGCTCTTTGCGACGCGGCAACGCCGCCTTCATCTCCTCCACTATAAGCAAAAATCCACACAACCGTGCCTCATGCCACTCAGAATAGAGCAATTTCTCTATTTCATGGAGCGGCACCCGGCATTTTGCCTCCTTCACCACACTGCGTGTCTGCGGCACCTTAAGCCCCAGGAAGCGATCCCCTTCGCCATACTCCCCCTTGCCGGTCTTGAAAAACCTCATCAACACGTCGCGCTGCCGCTCATCAGCCATGTCGGTCAAACTCTCTATTATCTCTTCAGCCCTTATCATATCGTAATTTTTACAAATAATGGTCAGGAATCAAGATGACGCAAATTTCTCAACAGCCCTGCAAGTTTAGCCCTCTTGACGGCTGAGTGCCGGAATATGGAATTGAATTTTTCAGGAGTAAGACCGGCAATAGCGTTCCTGTCAAGAGCCATAAACGCCTCCGACGGTTGAAACTCGGCAATATCAGTAGGCACGGCATTACGGTTGTGAGGACACACCGATTGGCATTCGTCACAACCATAGAGATGATTGCCAAGATTCAGCGGGGCGTCAAATTCACCTTTATGCTCGATAGTGAGATAGGAAAGACACCTGCGGGCATCCACCCTTCCATCCGGCATAATAGCCTTACCCGGGCAGCTCTTAACGCAAGCCATGCAGTCGCCACACGACAGCCGGCACGGCTCGTCAGGCACAAATTCCACCGTGGTCAGAATCTCGCCAAGAAAGAAATAGGAGCCCTTGCCGGGTATTATGAGCTGATTGTTTCTACCGATGAAACCGACACCTGCCATCTGAGCCCAATAACGCTCACGCAAGGGAGCCGTGTCGACACACACTCTCGTTTCACCGCCAAACTCCCCGCGAATCATCGCCGCAAGCAGTGAGAGACGTTCCCGAACCACCTCATGGTAATCAGCACCATAGGAGTAAAGCGCAAATTCAGGCAACCTTTTATCGCGGCACACGGAAGGATAATAGTTGAAAGCGCACACGATGACACTCTTAGCCCCCTCAAGCAGAAGACGCGGATCTTCACGCACATCATGATATCGGTCAAGATACCCCATTCCTGCATTACACCCCGCACCAATCCACTCCTTATAGGATTGAGCGGCATATCGCTGCACAGGCATGGCTGCCGCGATGCCAAGAGCGCTCACGCCAAGACTTTCCGCATGATTCCGGATCGAAGCGCTACATGGGGATAGGGGCAAACTCATAGCCTTGCTCTTTCAGCCATTCAATCGCACGGGGCAAAGCATAACGCAGATTACGTTCCGCCTTCAAAGAGTCGTGAAACACGATTATAGAACCTTTCCTCACGAATCGCTTCACATTCTTAAGCACCTGTTCGCCGGTGAGCTTCTTGGAATAGTCACGAGTCACGAGATCATACATCACAATATTGAAATGCTCCTTTATGACCTTAGCCTGCCCCCAGCGCATCAACCCGTGAGGCGGACGATACAAAGAACTGTCGATAAGATCATCGGCAATCTTGATATTGCGCAGATACACTCTCGACCGCTCCTTGAATCCTTGCAGGTGATTCATCGTGTGATTGCCCCAGCTGTGTCCGCGGCGCTTGATCTCCTCAAGCAGATGCGGATTACGCTTCACATTGTCACCCACAAGAAAGAATGTGGCTTTTATATTGTAATAGTCCAGCAGATCCAATACCCAAGGTGTCACCTCGGGTATCGGTCCGTCGTCAAATGTGAGATACACCACCTTCTGCTTCTTGCGCTTTATACGCCATATCGCTTCCGGGAAAAGAATGCGATACAACAGCGGCGGCTGCTCAATGAATTTTAAATGAGGCCACTTCATCACTGGCGTGTCTGAGATCCCGGGAAATATCTTGAGAAGTTCACTCCTTCACTTTGCAGAGTCTTCATCAGTTCCTGAAGATCACCGCCAAGTTCGGCGTATGTCTGCAACAGGTTGATGAAGTAAGTGTCATAGATATATCTGTCGGTAAGCGTCAGTGTCGACAATTGAGCCGGAGTCAAGCTCTGGAAATAGAGCACATACTGCTTGTGGCGGTCAATCTCGTCGGTCAGTATCTCCATCGCACGCTCATGATTCTTGTCATCACCGGTGGCAGCGGCAAGACGGCTGTAGACATTCACCAACTGCGTGCCCATAGGAACGCTTAGCGGCGATGTGTAGAGCGGAAGTTTCTCCATCATCAAGTCGACCACTTCCTGCGCTTTAGCGTAACGGTCCTTAGCCAGAGCCTTAAGTTCGGCTACTTTTGAAGCCTCCATCGAAGCGCTGTCACTGTCAAGCGACATCTCTACAATGGCGCCCTCATTATACAGAGCCGTGGCAAGATCAATCATAGAGGTGCGCGTGGTGTTGACCATGCGGCGTATGGTCTCGTCAAGATATATGTCGTCAGCCGACTTAGCCTTATCGATTCCACCCCAGCGGAATTTATTGACGATATTGTCGTAAGCGCGGTCAGTGTCAACGGCAATGTGATAATCATCATAGTCCTTGTTAAGGAACGGAGTGATCTCATTTGCCATACCGGTCGAACGCATATATTTAGAAAGATTCAGATAGTAGCTGTCGGGCACCGTCATAGCGAAATAAATAGGACGTTTCCAGCCATTTGCGGCATTTGTGGCAAGCATGTCAAGAGCGATCACATTGCTCAATCGCAATCCGCCTTCCGGCTCTTCGCGCTGATCCGCGTCAATGTATTCGGCAACGGCAGGAAGCTCCTCCTCGGTGATACGTCCTGATTTCAGCAACGCCTCTTTGTCGACGGGGATATACATATTGGGGTACTTGACCTCATATAGCCCCCAGTCATTCTTGTTGGCATCATCGGAATACAACGCCTTCAACGACGCCAAGGCATTGACCTTAGTGGTGTCAGGAGTCAGGAAGTAGTTGAACTGACGCTTGTCATGGGCATAAAGATCGGAGGTGGCAAGCATGTCTATCGCATCAGCATCGTAGGAAGGAAGCTTCTGCTGGTCAACATACCAGTCGGTGGTGAGATATGACATATTAACCACCCTCACATCAGTGCGATAGCCCTCTACCTCCTGAGCATACCATAATGGGAATGTATCGTTGTCACCGTTGGTGAATATTATCGCATCAGGCTCAAGGCTCGACAGATAGTTCATACCGAAATCACGGGTGGTGTAACGCCCGGCGCGGTCATGATCATCCCATGTCTGTGACACCATCTGAATCGGCACAAGCAATCCTATTACCGCTGCGACAACAGCCGCCACGATAGAGTTGTTGCCCTCTGAAGCTTTCTTCTTGGCGGCAACATACTTAGTGATGAGATGCCATATACCGGCAACACCCATACCCACCCAGATGGCAAACGCATAGAAGGATCCGGCAAACGCATAGTCACGCTCACGCGGCTGATTGGGGGTCTGATTCAAATAAAGCACAATGGCAATACCGGTCATGAAGAACAGGAACGCCACAACCCAGAATTGCTCTATACCGCGTTTGGATATGAACGATTGCCACAGAAGTCCTATGATTCCCAATATCAACGGAAGCATAAAGAACACATTATGTCCTTTATTCCCCTTACCAAGATCATCGGGAAGCAACGACTGATCGCCGAGACGCATATTGTCGATGAAAGGTATTCCCGATATCCAGTTGCCGTGAGTCACCTCGCCGTTTCCTTGAATATCGTTCTGGCGTCCGGCAAAATTCCACATGAAGTATCTCCAATACATGTGGTTCAGCTGGTAATTGAACATATATTGAAGGTTTTCGAGGAATGTAGGCTTGATCTTGGTGGTGGTGCCAGCCGGATACACACTGCCGTCAGGCGAACGGTAGGGATTGACCTGCACAGGGGTGCCGGTCATGCCGGTCCACTCCTTGTACTGAGCGGCATACTTCCCGTCATACATTCTCGGGAATAGCATATTCAGCTCAGGATTCATCACATAATCGGTCTTATTGCCGATGACCTCATAATGGTCAGGCTGGTCGGGAGATGTCTTTACAGTTTTGCCATACAGCGTCTTTCCGGTCTTCTTCAATGCCTGAGGACGTCCGCTCGCGTCAACCTGATACACAATTCCGGAGTTGAATGTCTGACCGTAGAACAATGGACGGTCGCCATACTGCTCGCGGTTAAGATAGGAACTGAGCGCAAACACATTGTCGGGAGCGTTCTGGTTCATAGGAGTATGAGCCGATGAACGTATCAAAAGCAATGCATAGGATGAATAGCCGATGAATATCACAAATATGCTGAGCACCACAACATTGAGTATTCTCACCGGAACACGCTTCATGAACCGGAACAGATACAGGCACAATGCCGCGATGAGAACAACCGGAATCCACAGATTGTCGCCGATAAAAGGCATTCCTGACAGCACTATCGTCAACAATACCGAAATCTTGATCATCAAGGCGCTGCGCTGACGATAAAGCTCGCTTATGCTCCAGCCCATCACACACAGCAGCAGAATGGCATAGATAAGTGTGCCGGTATTGTAGCTCATTCCAAACACATTCACACACAGCAACTCGAAATATTGAGCTATCTCGATGAAGCCCGGAACAAGACCGTAAAGAATAAGACCTACGATGACAAACGACACGCCGAGAGCCATCAAAGATCCCTTGGCGGTGGGATTGGAAAATTTCTTATAATAGA
Organism: uncultured Muribaculum sp.; assembly: GCA_910589555.1. GTDB lineage: Bacteria > Bacteroidota > Bacteroidia > Bacteroidales > Muribaculaceae > Muribaculum. The sequence continues at coordinate 169,357 of CAJUTE010000001.1, read as the reverse complement.
ACACCAATACAATCGCCGGGATACACAACAAGTTAAGAAGGTGAACGGCGATAGAGATACCTATGACATAGGAAATCAACACCAGGTAGCGGTCGCTGTGAGGCATATCAGCACGGTTCTCCCACTTCAATATGAGCCAGAACACAAGCGCCGTACAGAACGACGAAAACGCATAAACCTCACCTTCAACAGCTGAAAACCAGAATGTGTCGCTCCATGTATAGACCAACGAACCGCATATACCCGATCCGAAAATCACGAGCATCTGCGCCGGCGAAATCTCAGTGGCGCCATCAGCCACGACAAGACGTCTCACAAGATGGGTCACCGTCCAGAACAGCAACAGAATGGTCGCCGCGCTCAATAATGCCGACATGGCGTTGACAGCAAGCGCCACATGAGCCGCATCAGGTGCGAAATTGACGAAGAAACGGGCGGCAAGCATAAAGATGGGGTTGCCCGGCGGATGCCCGATTTCAAGTTTGTAACCCTGGGAAATAAATTCGGGGCAATCCCAGAAGCTGGCGGTAGGCTCAAGAGTGAGCAGATACGTCACTGCCGCGATGACAAACATCAGCCAGCCAAGTGAATTGTTTATTATGTTATATTTCTTCATCTATAATGATTTTTTATTCAAATTTCCATGTAATGATACCCACCTGCTCAGCGGGAGCCTCCAGACTTACCGAGAATCGGGAATTGCGCGAAGCCTCAATACAGCTCTGCCTTACAGCCGCACTCGACGCCGCAGGCGCCGTGCCACCCACAATCTCCGGATTTCCCACGACATAGCCTTTGCGGTTGACCCTCACCTTTACCTGTACCGAACCCGACATAGTGCTCTTGGGCCGTCCCCACGACTGCGCGGTGCGCCCCTTCAGTGTATGTCCGGGAGCGCCTGATAAAGCTCCGGTCGATGAATTGCCATTCTTAGCGCCGGGAGTTCCCGAGCCTTTCTTACTGCTGCTGAACCCCGACTTCATGCGGTTCTTGATCTTGGCTTGCTTTTCAGCTTCCTCACGCTGTCTCTTTATGCGTTGCTGTTCAGCAAGTTCCTCCTTGGTAGGTCCGGTCTTCTCGGGCACCGGCTTCTTGTCGACTTCCATGGTCGATTCTGTCTCAGTCGATACAAGTTGCTCGGCAGCCGATTCTTTTGCTCCGGCATCTGCCAAGTCAGTCCCCTCCACCGCAGGCTCTTCGGGAGCCGATTCCTGCGCCGGTGATGAATTTTCCTGATTGGACGGCAACGGCATATCGCCAAGCTTCACAAATTCGCCGCCAAACACAATCTCGCTTGAGTCAACGGGAGGCCACGTGCGGTCCTCCAGCATTGCGGGATCGACCTCATAATAAAGCATGGTAAGACCAAGCAGCAACAGCACGGCTATGACTGCGGTGGAAATACCTGCAATTATATGGTCTTTCTGGGATTGCGTCATAAGGTTTCCTGAGGTTTGGCAACCGGGGTTTGAACCGGTTTGGTGGCAAGCACCATCTTCAGATTATTGCGTGAACCCATGTCGAGCACCTCCACTATTTTGCCGTAAGGCACCTCTTCATCGGCATAGATGGCTATAAAACCGTCAGGTTCATTCTGCTGGGCAAGCCGAAGAAACGCGAGCAAAGCGTCGCCTTGGATAGGTGTGGGCTCCTCATCGCCAAATGACGCAAACAGGTTGCTCTCCTTGTCGATGTAAACGCGTGTGCCGGGCTTAAGCGCGGTCTGTACCGAACTTTGAGGCAGATTAACTTCAAGAGCCGTAGGGAACACAAAAGTCGAGGTTATCATGAAAAAGATGAGCAACAGGAAGATAACATCGGTCATCGATGCCATCGAAAACATTGCCATCATGTCATGTGGACGTCGTAAAGCCATCGTCAATAAATATTAAGCAGGCTCATTGAGCAGATCCATAAATTCCATTGTCTTGCCCTCAAGCAACTTCATGACACCGTTGATGCGCGCCACAAGAGCATTATAGGCAAACAGAGCGATGATACCCACCGTAAGACCGGCTACAGTGGTCACGAGAGCTTCATAGATACCACCGGCAAGCACAGTGACATTTGCCGAAGAGCCGGCATTGGCGAGAGCGAAAAACGCCTCAACCATACCCACCACGGTGCCGAGGAAGCCGAGCATAGGGGCGCCGGCGGCGGTAGTGGCGAGCCAAGGCAATCCCTTGCCGAGGTTGGCGATCTCAAGATTGCCGGTATTCTCGATAGCCACGAGCACGTCATTCATAGGTCTGCCTATACGGGTGATGCCTTTAAGGATCAATCGGCTGTAGGGAGTATCGGTCTTTTTACAAAGATTCTTGGCGCTCTCTATCTCACCTTCATGGATATAGTCCTTTATGCGCTTCATGAACGATGCGTCCTGCTTGTCGGCGCGCGAGATCACGATATAACGCTCGATGAATATATAAATGCTGATCAAGAGGAGAAGAGCAAGCGGAATCATGATGAAGCCGCCTTTTATGCATAGTTCCCACACCGACAGCTCTACCGGCTGCACGGTGGCGGCAGCTGCGGTCATTTCATTTTCCATCACAGCGACAGTGTCGCTTAAGGATTCGATTGTCTGGGCGGAGATCATGTTTAATAGTGACATATTGTGATTAATGATAGATTAGAAAATACGTCAGACAAGACACTCCTTGTATTGTCTGATAGCTTCCTTAAGACCGAGATACAGAGCGTCGGCAATCAGAGCATGACCTATCGACACCTCGTTTAGATAAGGAATATTGGCATGGAAATACTTGAGATTCTCAAGATTCAGGTCATGACCGGCATTAACGCCGATGCCGGCGTTATGAGCGGCGCGGCTGGCTCGGATATAAGGTTCGATCGCTGCCTCGGCGTTACGGCTGTAGTTATCGGCGTAAGGCTTCGTATAAAGCTCCACACGGTCAGCGCCGGTGGAAGCGGCAAGCTTCACGGTTTCCTCATCGGGATCCACAAATATCGAGGTTCTGATTCCTGCCTCTTTGAAACGGTCAACTATCTCCGTCAAAAATGCATGGTTAGCTTTGACATCCCAACCGGCATTTGACGTTATGGCATCAGGAGCGTCAGGCACCAGCGTCACCTGCTCGGGCTTTACTTTCAGCACCAAGTCGATGAAGTCAGGGCTGGGATACCCCTCGATATTGAATTCAGTCTTTACCAGCGGACGCAAGGCAAACACATCGGAATGACGGATGTGACGCTCATCGGGACGCGGATGGATTGTAATCCCGTTGGCTCCGAAAGATTCACAATCCACAGCAACGTGCTCGACGTTGGGCACATTCTCGCCTCGCGCATTACGCAATGTCGCTATTTTGTTAATGTTAACACTTAAATTTGTCATCATTAAAAACCTCAAATTTAATTTCTAAATTGTTGTTATAATGTAAATGTTACAGCTAATATGAGGAAAAATACCTATATTTGTAACCGTATACAACAAATGCAACTGCAAAAGTAATCAGAAATAATAAAACAACGAAAAGTTTTGACAGCAAAAGATGCCATTTTTCCACAAAATACCCGATTGACCTCACCTCAAGAGGATAAAAAGGCTTTTCGCGGGCAAAAAAAGCCCATAATCGCGTCGGCGCCTTTGACCATGGCTCTTGAACGAATGGCTTCGGGTGAAGAGGTTGTGACTGTAATCGATGATGTGACTGAAGCCCCTATAGGGGTCATTGACCATGCAGCCATGATTAAGGCTATTGCCGGACTATTCCCTCAACTGGATGAAAGCGCCGAGCTGACCATAACCTGCCCCCCAAGCCAATACAGCGCATCAGCCATAGCTCATGCCGTGGAGGATGCCGATGCCCATCTGTTGAACCTGAACGTGACCGCCGGCACCGAGCCCGACAGCCTCACCACAGTCATGCTGCGTGTGAACCACAGCCGGGGTGAATCAGTGGCTAAGTCGCTCGCAAGATACGGGTATGACACGATTGAAATAGCAACACCCTCAGGACTGCCGGCAAGCGAGATGATGGAACGCGCAAGGGAATTCATGCGCTATCTGGAAATATAACCACACACATTATGAGAATCGCGGTATTCGGCAACACATATCAGGAAAGATATATCGACGGCATTGACAGATTATTCAAGATTTTGTCTCGGAGAAACGTGTGCATCGAGATGGAAGCTTCATTCTATGAATATCTGTGCCACATTCTTCCGGAACCTCCACACATAAACGAAACCATAAAAAATCACCGCTTTGAAGCGGCGCTCGCAATGAGCATCGGCGGCGACGGAACATTCCTTCACACCGCCCAGTGGATAGGCGACAAGGAGATACCCATATTAGGCATAAACACGGGGCATCTGGGATATCTTGCCGATGCATCGATTGAAAATATAGAGTCGTCGATCGACGACATATTCATGGGACACTACCGCATCGAACCGCGCACCATGATAGAAGCCACAAGCCCCGACTGGGGGGAGCCGCATCCGCGATACGCCTTGAATGAGGTGGCGATAATGAAAAACGACACCTCATCGATGGTCGATATGGATGCCCTTATCGATGGCGTGAAAGTGGCTAATTACCGCGCCGACGGACTGATCATATCCACCCCCACCGGCTCCACCGGATATAACCTCTCGGTGGGAGGCCCCATTGTGGCGCCACTCGCTCCGGTGTGGATAATATCGCCTATCGCAGCCCACTCCCTCACCATGCGCCCTCTCGTTGTGAGCGACACAAGCACACTGTCGGTCACCACCCGCTCCCGAAGCGAATCCTACCGTATAAGCCTTGACGGACGGTCATTCTCCATGGAAGAGGGCACGACAGTGGTAATGAGAAGAGCGCCGTTTGTGACCAAAGTAGTCCAGCGCAGCGATCATCAGTTCATTGAGACACTGAGATCCAAATTATTATGGGGAGTCGACAAGCGATGAAATTCACACATAATGAAATAGGTCCCGTCGAGATTACGTTCCGCAAAAACACATCGAAAATTAGCGCCCGATGGAAAAACGGGGTCGCCGTATTCATTTTTCCCGAAAGCATAGACCGCAAGGAAATCCCCGATTATGTGAACCGCATGGCAAGCGCCGTAATTGCGCGAAAACGTGAGGTGGCATTCGCCGAAAGCCAGGTGATTGAAGTACCGGGGTTCACATTCTTGATAAGCCGGCAGTCCCATCAACCACGCAACGTGTGGGGCACCGTCAAAGACCGCAAAGCCTATATCGAAGTGGGGACACTGCTTGACTTTGACAACCTGAATGTAAAGCAAACCATATCCCGCATCATGAGCAACATAGCACGCGACGTCGCTGCCGAGATACTGATTCCCGAAGCCAAAGCAATTGCCGCCGAACTCGGAGTATCGCCTCGCTCATGGGCGATAATGAACGGATTCAAAACACTGGGCAAATGCTCGGCGCGCGGCGACATACACATCAGCTATATGTGCCTGTTTCTAACGTCAGAACTCAGAGGATACATCGTGCGTCACGAACTCGCGCACCTGAGCGAAATGTCCCATTCCCCGCGTTTCCACGCGATATGCGATCGCTACTGCGGCGGCAAAGAAAAAGAACTCGTCCGCAAGCTGAACCGCTTCCCCTGGCAAATCCTCCGCCGCTGAGACCGCCACCCTATTTCACTTCGGGACGGTAGGCGTAGGTGTTGCGGAGTGATTCAAATGCCGCAGGATTCTGCTTAAGCGACGCGGTGTCGACCTGCGGTGAATAGCTTTCGGTCACGGCATCCCATGTGACTGATGCGGAAGCCCCTGCCGGGACTGATTCCTTTAGCTTCACAGGCGCAAGATTGAAGTGACGGCACAATGCGTCGAGCGACATCCGGGTGGCGCGTATTTTCCCCTCACGCGAATATCCGGCTATGTGGGGGGTGGCGATCACAGCTCTGTCAAGCAGTTCACCGGATATATCCGGCTCATTTTCCCAGCAGTCGATCACAGCAGCCTCCACTATCCCGTCATCGAGCATCTTCACAAGAGCGCGGTTGTCAACCACCTCTCCACGGGCGGCATTAATGATGACCGGACAACGCTCAATGGATTTTGCAGCCTCGGCATCAAGCAGATGATAGGTGGGATACTTACCGGCACGTGTCAATGGAGTGTGGAACGTGATTATATCTGACTGAGCAAGCACCGTTGAGAAATCGCAAAAACCGTCAGCTCCTTCACTCTCGCTGCGGGGAGGATCGCAAAGAAGCACTCTGAATCCGAGCTGCCGCGACCATTGCTCCACGATCTTGCCCACATTGCCCACCCCTACGATGCCTATTGTCATAGACCGCGCGTCACGGCTATTCAGCAATGACGCGATGGACGCAAACACGTATTGAGCCACTGCGGGAGCGTTGCACCCCGGCGCATTGGCAACCGTTATGCCATTCTTCCGGCAATAATCCAAGTCGATGTGGTCAGTGCCGATGGTAGCGGTGGCGATAAACTTACACCTTGATCCTTCGAGCAGCGAAGCGTCACATCGGGTGCGGGTGCGCGTGATAAGCGCATCGGCATCCCTCATCGCTTCGCGTGTGATCTCATCGGCGCCAAGATAGCTCACATTGGCAACATCGTCAAGACACCCGTGTATAAAAGGTATATTTTTTTCGATTATGACATTCATACCACAAAATTCCAAATATAGATTCCGGCATACACCAGTATGAAACACACCACGAGGAAGTAACCGCGCTTCAGCTGATTGATGGCGAAAAAGTGCCCTATCTGCACCGCCGTGCAGCAATTAAGCATCGGGATATAAATGAACCAATGGAAATAATCCACGAAGAGCAACGCCACGGTAGTGATCGAGAGCACCATCCAGAAACCGTTATAAGCCCTGGTGCGCGAATTATAGCTGTAGATTTTTATCAGATTCCATGCCCCGAGCACACAGCCTATTATCAACGTAATGGCTGTATACACTATTATGCGCAGCAATTCATGACCGTTCAAAGCCTCAAACACACTCACAAATTCAGGCAACTTGAAATCGGCAGGATTGATATAACCGAGCCCCACAAGTATCCATATAGGAGTGATCATTCCGAGAAGAATGGCAAATATGCCTCGGAATGAGAGACACTGCATCTGCAAGCAGCCTATGAGAAAGGCTACAAGATAAGCCAGATAAGAGTAATCGGTGAGCGTGCCGAAGGCTATGATACAGAACACCAGATAGATGCTGCGTGTACGCTGAGGACGCTGAAACACCGAAAAGAGCGGAATAATGGCGAGAAGCACCAACAGACACAGCAACGAACCGTCGGACACCTGTCCTAAGACCGATGGCAAGCCGCACTGCATCACCAGAAAAGCTCCGGCAAACATGGGCGACACAGTCCTCAACAGGTTGAAGCGCCGGTTTATATACACCAGCAGGAATGACTGCAACGCGCAGATTCCAAGCCCCACATAAAGCGACATTTCAGGATTGGAAATCCATTCATTGAACGATGGAAGACCAAATCCGTCATTGCCGCTCACGGGGATGACTTTCCCTGAATAAAAAGCGAAGATAGCGGCGGCAAACGACACGCAAAGCACTATGAAAAATGCATTGCGTGACTGCACGAACCGCGTTACCTCCTGCTCTTTCAATTTCTATTTCTTGTAATTCAACAAATCCTTGCCGATATCGCGGCGGCTGTATTTGCCGTCAAAGTTTATGCGGGCGATATTCTCATAACTCTTGGCAAGAGCATCGGCAACTGTTTCTCCGTAAGAGCTGACAGAAAGCACTCGTCCGCCGGATGTCACCACGCCGTTGGCATCGGCTTTCGTGCCGGCATGGAACACAATGCTGCCGTCAACGGCGTCAAGACCCGTGATCACCTTTCCCTTTTCGTAATCCCCGGGATAACCGCCCGACACCATCATCACAGTCACAGCCGGACGCGGATCGATATTAAGCGGCATATCTCCGAGATTGCCGTCGGCGGCTGCAATCATAAGTTCAAGCAAGTCGCTGTCCACACGGAGCATCACAGCCTCAGTCTCGGGATCACCCATTCTCACATTATATTCTATCACCATAGGCTCGCCGTCGACATTGATCAAGCCCAGGAATATGAATCCTTTATACACGATACCCTCTTTGGCAAGACCATTGACGGTGGGCTCGATAATGCGTTCACGCACCTTTGCCATAAACTCGTCATCGGCAAACACTACCGGGCTCACGGCGCCCATGCCTCCGGTGTTCAAGCCGGTGTCACCCTCGCCGATACGTTTATAATCCTTTGCCACAGGAAGCACTCGGTACTCCTTGCCGTCGGTGAGCACAAACACCGAGCATTCGATGCCTGAAAGGAACTCTTCAATGACAACCGTAGCCGACGATGCGCCAAACATTCCTGACAGCATCTCCTTCAACGACGCTTTAGCTTCCTCAAGCGTGGGAAGAATCAAAACACCCTTACCGGCGGCAAGACCATCGGCTTTCAGCACATAAGGAGCCTTGAGACTTTCAAGAAACTCGTAACCCTCCTCTATATTGTCAGCGCTGAAGCTGCGATAACGCGCGGTAGGGATATTGTGACGCACCATAAACTGCTTGGCAAAGTCCTTGCTGCCCTCAAGAGCGGCGCCAGCCTTGCTCGGTCCCACAACCGGGATGCCGCGTTCATTGAAATAATCATAAATACCCTTTACGAGAGGATCCTCATTGCCGGCGACTATTAAATCCACCTCATTTGATTTCACAAATTCCTCGATTGCCTGAAAATCTACCGGCGAGATATTGACATTCTCTCCATATTGCGGCGTGCCTCCGTTACCGGGTGCTATAAACAGTTTTCCAAGACGCGGACTTTGGCTCATTTTCCACGCAAGAGCCGACTCTCTGCCTCCCGAGCCGAGCAACAGGACATTTACTTTATTCATTATGCTGATTGATTGGGGTTTGTGATTTATTGATTTTCGTTATTATTCTCATTGTCAGAGCTTCCGGGCTTCCATCCCTTACGCTTTCTCATAGCGGGAAGCGACGGCTGCCTGCCTATGATGCCCTTAAGAGCCTGCTCATTGCGGCGCATGGCAAGCGGATTTTCAGAATCAAAAGACTTTTCAGACTGCTGACGCTCATCACCTCGGAAATCACGCTTACGGTCATCGCGGTCATTGCGGTTGCGGCCGAAAGGACGCTTCTTGTAATTCTCTTCAAGCGGACTGCGGCGACGCTCCTCACGGCGTTCTCCGCCAAATTCACGCTTACCGAATCGTCCCTCTTTGTTGTCATCTCTGAAACGTCGTTCCTTGCCATCGTCATGACGGCGATCTTTAAATCGGTCACCGCCGCCCTTGCGGTTATCTTTGAACCGCGACTTGCGACGATCATCAAATTCTTCATCGCGGTCATCGGAGAACTTTCTGCCATTCTTTCCGCCAAAACCGCGCTTGCGGGCATCCTGACGCCATTCGGTGTCGGTCAACCTGCGCTGCTGAGGACGCTTGCGGTCATCATGACGCTTATTGAGACTGTTGCCCTCTTGACGGAAGCTCTTGTAATCGCCCTCAAATGTGATGTATTCGCGGAGCTCGCATTCGAGCGATCCGTTGAGTATGGGCATCTTCACCGACGGGGTCAGACCGATGCGGTTGAAATACTCGTCCTTATAGCCTATCACCCATGAATGATAGCCCTTGAACACTCGTTTCAATTTAGTTCCGAGCAAGCTGTAAAGCCCCTCCATGTCATCGACCGAGATACGCTCGCCATAAGGGGGATTGGTGACGAGCACACCCTCTTCGGGAGCCGAATCCCACTGCGACAACGGTTTTATCTCAAGGGTCACATACTTGCCCACGCCCGCCTGCTTCACATTCTTCTCGGCAATGGCGATAGCCTTGGGCGATATGTCGGCGCCGATGATGGGGAAATCCACATCACGCTCATTAGAATCATCGTTATAAAGCTCCTCGAAAAGCTCCTCATCAAAATCGCTCCAATGCTCAAACGCAAAACTCTTGCGATAGACACCGGGATTGATATTGGCGGCAATCAAGGCTGCCTCGATAAGAAATGTGCCCGAGCCACACATGGGATCCACGAAGGGCGAACCGCCCTTCCAGCCGCTTTTCAGGATGATGCCGGCGGCAAGAACCTCATTGATGGGAGCATCGGTCTGAGCCACTTTGTAACCGCGCTTATGCAACGACTCGCCTGAGGAATCAAGCGAAAGAGTCACGCGATTGTCATCGATATGGACATTAATCATCACGTCGGCGTCCTGAAGACGCACACCGGGACGACGGTCAGTGCCAAATCGATCCTTGAAAAAGTCGACTATACCGTCCTTCACGCGGTAAGTCACAAAACGCGAATTAGTGAATATTTCCGAATTAACCACAGGGTCAACGGAAAAAGTCTTGTCGACCGACATAACTGTAGTCCAGTCAAACTCCTTGGTCATCTCGTAGAGAGCGTCGGTGTCATCCGCCGTGAACTTCACTATCGGCTTCAATATTCTCAATGCCGTGCGGCAGCTCAAATTAGCACGGTACATAATCTCCTTGTCGCCTTCAAAGGAAACCATGCGTCGGCCCACTGTCACATTCTGAGCGCCTATGCCGCGCAACTCGTCAGCGAGAATTTCTTCAAGACCCTGAAAGGTTTTTGCAACCATTTCGTAAGTTTCGGTTTTCATTAATTCTTTAGTCTTAATATGTTATTTGCTTTTGCCTGTATCAGTTTTTCTCCGGGTTCCACATCCTGCGTCACCCATATATTACCTCCTATCACGGCATTATCGCCGATGGTGATACGCCCCAGGATAGTGGCGTTGGAGTATATTATCACATTATTGCCGATGATAGGATGACGTGGCACCCCCTTCACCGGATTTCCATTGTCGTCAAGATCAAAGCTCTTGGCGCCGAGGGTCACACCCTGATAAATCTTGACATTATTGCCGACTATCGCCGTAGCTCCTATCACTATGCCGGTACCGTGATCTATGGTGAGCGACTCGCCTATCGTGGCATCAGGGTGAATGTCGACACCGGTTTCCGAATGCGCCTGTTCGCTGATCATGCGCGGAAGCACCGGAACCCCGAGCAACGAAAGCTCATGGGCGATGCGGTAATGGCAGATGGCGCTGATTCCGGGATAGCAGTAGATGACCTCGCCCACCGACGATGCGGCAGGGTCGCCATGGTAAGTGGCGATGGCATCAGCTTTCAACAGCCGCCGCAACTCCGGCAATCGGCTTATGAAGCGATCAGCCTTCTCCTCGGCTATGCTCCGTGCATCAACCGGCGAACCGTTCAAACTTATTCCCGCATGAATCTGGTGGCTGAGAATGCGGTAAAGCTTCTCGATCCACACTCCGGTGAAGTCGCGTATATTTTCGCACCCCGCGTCATTATCGCCAAAATATCCGGGAAAAACTATGGCGCGCGTCAAGTCCACAATCTGTCTCGCTGCATCATGCGACGGAAGCGGTCCACGATGACAGAGCGATGCACAGATACCGGTCAGGGATTCCTCTGAGGAAAGCCTGTCGGCGGCGTCGCGCAATATAGCGTCATGATGTCGGTTGTCAGCACTCATAAATATTATGCAAATTTACACGAAAAACTCTTACCATACAACAAATAATCTAACAGAAGATTTTCAAATTGCGCCATAAAGGCTTCGTAGTGCCGCAGAAAATACGTATTTTTGTCACATTAATTTTGAATTTTATGAAAATTGCATTAATAGGCTACGGAAAAATGGGCAAGGCGATCGAAAATATCGCTATTCAGCGCGGACACACCATCGTGTGCAAAATAGATGTCGACAATCAGGATGATTTCGATTCCGAGGAATTCGGATCAGCTGACATTGCCATTGAGTTCACCACACCCGCAACCGCCGTCGCCAACTATAAGCGCGCATTCTCACGAGGCGTGCCGGTAGTATCGGGAAGCACCGGTTGGCTCGCCGAAATGCCGCAGATAAAGGCTATGTGTGACAATGGCGAGGCCACATTCTTCTGGACCTCCAATTTCTCTCTCGGCGTGAACATCTTCTTTGCCGTCAACAAGTATCTCGCGTCACTCATGGCAGGGCTTCCGCAATACACCCCCTCGATGACCGAGGTGCACCACATCCACAAGCTCGACCATCCCAGCGGAACTGCTATCACCCTCGCCGAAGGCATCATCGAGAAGGACAGCAACATCAAGAGCTGGACTGAAGCCGACCAACACGCCGACGACCAGATTCACATAACCGCCGAGCGCGAAGGCGAAGTGCCCGGAACCCACATCATAAAGTGGGAAAGCGAAGCCGACGCCATCACCATCGAACACCGTGCCAAATCACGCATGGGATTTGCTCTCGGAGCTGTCATGGCTGCTGAATGGGCGTGTGGCAAAAAAGGATTTTTGACAATGGACGAGATGATGCACAGCCTTGTGGCTAAATCTCAGCTCCTCGACATTATAAAGTAATAGCAATGACTGTAAAACCATCTTTCGCCGATGATTTCAAGCGCCGCATAAAAGAGGTGAAGCCCACCCGATGGGCGCGGTTCTCGATTGTAGCGCTCATATTCATCGCCTGGGTAGCTTGGCTCGGCAGCTGGTGGGTGCTCATATTCCTCCCGCTGCTGTTTGACATATACATCACCGGCTATATACCCCTCACCTGGTGGAAAAAAAGCAAGAGCAAAACCGTGCGCTCAGTCATGAGCTGGGTCGACGCCATCCTCTACGCCCTCATCCTGGTGTATTTCGTGTTCACATTCATAGGGCAGAACTACCAGATTCCGTCATCATCACTTGAAAAATCACTCCTTGTGGGCGACTACCTGTGGGTGAACAAGACCGCCTACGGTCCTCGCGTGCCGATGACCCCCATCCACTTCCCGCTGGCTCAGCACACTCTCCCGATAATCAACACCAAGAGCTACATCGAAACCCCGCAATGGAAATACAAGCGCCTAAAGGGGCTCGGAAAGGTGGAGCGCGGCGACATTGTGGTGTTCAATTTCCCCGCCGGAGACACTGTTGCAACAAAAATGCAGAATCCCGACTACTACACCCTCGTGAATATGTTCGGACGATTTGCAGTCCACAACAATAAGGAGCAGTTTGGCGACATCATATACCGTCCGGTGGACCGCCGCGAAAACTATGTGAAGCGTGCCGTAGGACTTCCGGGCGAAACAATATCAATAGTCGACGGTGTGATACACATCGACGGTAAGCCCGTCCCGCAGCCTCAGAACGTGCAGTTCAACCACTTTTTCCAGCTAAAGGACGGAATGATGACCGAACAGGACTGGGAACGTCTCGGAATAAGTGTCGATGACCGCCACATGGTGCCGTTGTCGGCTCAGGATGTGGCTAACGTAGAGGCAAACGGATTCCTTGTGCGTGAAGACGGATCGGTTCCGCCCATCTACGCCTCCCCGCTCACTCCGGCTATGGTCGACGCTCTCGAAGCTGACCCGCGCGTGGCAAACGTCATGAAGGTGCCCGCGTCGGAATCCACTCCCCTGTTCCCCGATAAAATCTCACAGGGATGGACACGCGCCGACTATGGCGAGCTGTGGATACCCAAGAAAGGCGAATCCATCGAGCTGACTCCACGCAACTGGGACATATACAACCGCTGTATACGCAACTACGAGGGTCACCACGACGCATACATAAAAGACAATGTGGTGTACATCGACGGTAAGCCCGCCAAATCCTACACATTCGACATGGATTACTACTTCATGATGGGCGACAACCGCGACAACTCTGCCGACTCTCGCTACTGGGGATTCGTGCCCGAGGACCACATCGTCGGAAAACCGTGGCGTGTGCTCGTATCATTTGACAAAGACAAGAACCTGTTCAATGGCGGAATAAGATGGAACCGCGTGTTCAAAGCCGCCAACCCCGACAAAGAATAATGACTTCCATCAATCCGCTCGTCATACACCCCGACATCACTCTCACGCTGCCACCCGCTTACTGTGGCAGCGTGAGGCGTTACGCGGCTATGGCGGCTTTCGGAAATGCGGTCACCGACTCTTCACGCCGGTTCAACAAGCGCGAGAAAGACACTCACCGCTGCTCCATAAGCGGACCCAACGGCATACAGCGACTCACCGTCCCCCTTGAAAAACCGGCTGAATGGCACTCCACCCGTCTGTCGGATGTGCGTGTATCAACCCACGGCGAGTGGTGGAACGTGCACTGGAGAGCCATCAGCTCAGCCTACGGACGCACCCCTTTCTTCGAATATTATGCCGATGACCTCCTCCCGGCATTCTCAGGAAAAATAGAGTCGCTCATGGAGCTTGACGATATGATCGACCGCTTCTGCCGATGCGTCCTTGGCATACCCATGCCCGGAGAATTTCCTGCCGAAACGGCAACCCGTGAACTCCCTGCTATAATCGACACGCCCTACTACCAGATATGGGCTGACCGCTACGGGTTCATACCTGATTTAAGCGTTCTCGACCTCATTTTCAACATGGGACCCGAAGCACCGCTCATCCTGCAGAGAATGGTGAAGAAGTAAAGTCATTAGGGTCCTTCAGGACTTTAAAGTCCTTAAAGTCCTGAGTTATTTAGCCTGCTTAGGCTTATTAGGCTTGCGGTTAAACCGCCGTCCGCCACCCGGTTTCTGTTTCTTGGCGCCTCCTGCCGGCTTGGAACGGCGTCGCTCAGGACGATACTCCGGCGTTTCCCCAAGCTCTGCCGGCACCGCATCCTTGCGCACCTCATACTTGAGAAAGCGCTCGATGCTGCCAAATTTCACCTGATCGCGCTCGTTGACAAGCGTCACCGCCTTTCCGTCGGCATTTGCTCGCGCCGTACGCCCTATGCGGTGGATGTAGTCCTCAGCCTCACGCGGCACATCGTAATTCACCACCATCGAAATGTCGTCAATGTCTATGCCTCGCGCAAGAATGTCGGTGGCAACAAGAACATCGATTCTGCCGGCACGGAAATCCAGCATCACCTTGTCGCGTTCATTCTGGTCAAGGTCAGAGTGCATCTCGCCAGTCTTGATTTTGCTGCGGCGCAAGTCGCGTGACAAATCTCTCACGGCAAGCTTCGACGCCGAGAACACGATAACTCGTTTGGAATGATAGGTTTTAAGAAGATGCTTCAACAGCGGAGTCTTCTGAGGATCGTAGCACACGTATGCCGACTGGTCGATCTTCTCAGTCGGACGCGACACAGCAAGCTTCACCTCAGCCGGATTATTCAGGATTGCCTTCGCGAGCTGCTGGATCTTGGGGGGCATAGTCGCCGAAAACATCAAGGTCTGTCGCGACTTGGGCAGTTGCTTCACAATCTGCATGATGTCATCATAGAATCCCATGTCGAGCATTCGGTCAGCTTCATCAAGAATGAAATATGACACCTTCGACAGATCCACATACCCCATATTAAGATGGGCAAGCAATCGTCCCGGTGTGGCAATCACCACATCGGCACCAAGCTTTAGCCCGCGTTGCTGCTGGGCGAAACCCGCTCCGTCAGTGCCTCCGTATATGGCAACGCTGTTGATGGGCACAAAATAAGCAAACCCCTCCATCTGGCGGTCGATCTGCTGCGCCAGCTCCCGAGTGGGAGCCATCACGATGCAATTGACCGCATCCTCCGGCACAGGCTCATCCACAAGGCGGTCGATGACCGGCAGCAGATAGGCGGCTGTCTTTCCCGTTCCGGTCTGCGCCACCGCTATAAGGTCGCGACCGTCAAGAATCACCGGTATCGCCTGCTCTTGGATAGGAGTGCATTCATTAAAATTCATCGCGTCGAGCGCGTCAAGTATATCGTCGCTAAGATCCAGCTCGTCAAATCTCATAATTATATAGTATCTTCTTAATTTCTTTTTCTACTACGACAAAAGTACACAAAAATAACGAGATTTTTCACTACTTTTGTGTCATGAACAAAAAGAAAACCATCTGGGATCTACACCGCTTGACCACCGAAGAGTTCAAGCAATCTCCGAAATTGCCGATAGCGGCTGTGCTCGACAATGTGAGAAGCCTGAGCAACGTAGGCGCGATACTCCGCACCTGCGACGCATTTGCCGCTGAAAAAGTGATGCTTTGCGGAGTCACCGGAACTCCTCCGTCTCCTGAAATACACAAAACGGCTCTCGGCGCCGAAGATTCGGTCGACTGGCAATATTTCAACAACACTCTCGACGCGTTGAAAGCCCTGAAAGAGGAGGGCTACACTATATGCGCGCTCGAACAGGTGGCTCACAGCATATCGCTTGAAAAATTCAATCCGGAACCAGGAAAAAAATATGCCATCGTCGCAGGACATGAAGTCAACGGAGTGGCGCAGGAAGTGGTGGACGCTGCCGACATCTGCCTCGAAATACCTCAACGCGGCACCAAGCACTCGCTCAACGTGTCGGTAAGCGCCGCCGTCGCGCTATGGCACATATACTCCCGAATCATATAGAACCGGCACCCTAAAGTATCTCCTCAATCAGGTCAATATCCTGCAAGACTATGCGATAAGGACGTATATAAGCAAGCGAATCGCCATCCTCATTAACGAAATTCAACACAAGCGCGCCGACCACCTCATCGGCAGGTGCTCCTTTACGCCTCAGCCTCAGCAGCACTTGATCAGCCGTATTTAAATCAGGTATATGGTCGGTAAAAAGAGCATTTTCACTCCGCCTTATAACGTGCTTTGAGTTAATTGCCGAGATTATCTCCGTGCTTTGAGGGGTATGTCGCAATGATGTAGGAACCACACTGATTTCATCACCACGCCCCATAGCCTTGCCAAGCCAGAAATAATGATATCCAGTGACCCACGCAGTGCGTGCCGGCATATAGAGTGTGGCGACACTTACATCATCGGGCGACAGGCAATCATAATATATTGTGGATGAATCCGATGCGGCAACAAGCACAAGAATCTCCCTATATTCATCATAAAACTTTTTCTGCACAAAAACGGCATACACGCTTTGAGCCACACAAAGGGCAAGCAACCCGCACGACAACGCCGGAGCATATTTTGCCCGCATCATGGCGTTCAGCGGACGATGATAAAGAATCAGCAATGAAATTATGCTGCACAGAGAGGGGAAGAAACTTGTGCGAGGCGTGTGACGCACCACAAGACTGAGGGATGCCGCCGCGACCGACACAAAAAACAGCACAAAAAAATCATTGGATCGGAACGCTTCTGCTACCGAATGCCGCTTACTCCGAAAACACGACATAATCCCCACACTCAACACCAAGATAATCGATGGAGCAAGGTCGACGACGGTCTTAATCCCGATGTTGTTGAAATGCGCCCCTATCTCCCGTCCTGATCGCGTCATGACTCCCGGGCAAAACACTATGTAGCAAGTCGCCGCAAGACTGACCGCGTAAACCACCAGCCACCTCACTTCGTCCCGGCCCAACCGCCGGCTCCTTATAAACCGTTTCATGAACCATATCCCTAAGCCCGCGAGAGTGGGAACGCTGAACCCCTCATGCCACATTCCCGCAACCACAGCCAATAGCGCAACCGGGAAAAACACGACCTTATTCCGCAACAATTCCATCCGGCACGTCATTACATGGATGAACAGCAGCGTGACAGCAGCCGCGTATATGTAGTTTAAAGAATAATCGGCTACGAATAAATTATTCCGCCACGGCAAAAGCAGAATCATCATAGCCCACAGAAGAATGCTGCAATAAAAGCGATTGCCTACGGCACGACAGCACATACCCACTCCAAGAAACACTATTGCCGACACCATCACGCCGGTAACATACGGAAACAGATCGCGCCATGGGACAATAATGGTCGAAAAAGGCGACAGCATATTGGCAAGCCGGGAGTTATCCTCCTGACGCAATTCCTGACAAAATCGAAATATGGCGGATAGCGAAAATTCCGACGAGCCGTTGTTCCACTCCCGGTAGAGAGACATGAACGCAAGGTCATCAAATTGCGGCGGCGTGAGATAAGACATAATCGAATAGATGACAGCAATCGCGAGCAGCACAATCGCATAAGCCGCACCCCCTGAAAAGAGATGAGCCGCCCGCCGCACCGGCACTCCATTGCCTTTAAAAGCCTCCATATTTTTCCCTCTTTTCGCCAATAGAGCTTCCTCTACTCCACAACCACCGTGGAAACCATATACTCACGGTTATTGAAATACAGCCCGGCAACATTACACCCTATCGTATCGATGATACGCTCAGGATAAGCCGAAAAATCTATCACACGGTCGGGAAGCTCCACATCGAGCAATCCCGGCAGCAGGCGTTTCTTAACCACCACCCGTTTAGGATGTTCGATCGAGTTGACTATGATCCATGCCTGCGTGCCTATCTGAGCCAGCAGCGTAGTGTCGCCATCGATCTTTATATCGAGAAGCGACGCGGGATACTTCTTAAGAAAAGGCTTGTCGGGATTCGTCGAACGCTCGGCAACCACCCAACCGCTGTCATAACAGAAATTTTTCCCTTCGTCCATGTAGCACATCTCATCGGGCAACACTATCTTTCCATCAGGCGATTCATGATAAAGCCGTGTCACAAGCGAATACTTCTCACGCCCTGCCAATGACGTTTTCCGTTCATGCGCAGCTGTAAGCGCGCACGCTACGACCAGCACGCTCATCACCGCGCGGCGATAGCATATCTTAGCCCCGAAACCAAACGCGACAATGGCAAGAAACATATCGGTGGGCACCAAAATCCTCTGAAAACACAAAAACTTCAGCAGAACGACAAAAATAAAAGTGAACGGCACCGACATCAACATCAGATTTGCCGCCGCAGTATTTCCTCGGGTCCATTTCCTCCCGCTCAACCGGAAGATAACAGCCATAGCGCCCCCCATGATGAGCATGGGCAATGAGTCCCAGATGCTGTGCAGCACACTCACCTCGCCGTTCACCTCCCCAAGCCGCACATAATTGCCGGGAGCTGCGATCAGAAGCAACGTACCCAGGAAGAATCCCGTCGACAATGCCCACTCCTCGCCTGAAAGCCGGAAGCGCTTCAACAGAATCCACACAGCCAATGCTCCCGAAAGCGGCACCGAGAAAGCCTCTTGAGTGTTGCCGGATATAACGCTGAACAAAAACACCGCCGCAAGCACAATGCCGCTACGCTTTCCCGCACGTGAAAACAGATTGAGCCACAGCACTATAACAGTACCCATCCACAGGTAATTTATCAGAAACGGCGGGTCAAACGGCAATGTAGCCAGTATCAGAAAAAACACCGAAGCCACAGCCAATACCCTGTCAGGCTCACAAAGCCTTATGCCGCCAAGACGGAATGATGCCAACAAAAACACCACCCACACTGCCGCATTGCAAATCTCAAATGCCGGACGCTCGGTCAACCCACAAAAAAACTGAACCGTGGATTGACAGACAAATCGCCCGCTCCAAGTCATATAATGGGCGTACTGCGACTCCAGGAGCATACCCAATCCCGTGAGCTTCTCGTGAGGGTCGCTGCCGTCAAGCTCAAATTTAAGAGCGAAGAAAGGAGCGTCAGAACTCCAGAATGATACAGTCGTCAGATAATAGATCACCCCGGTAAAAAGAGCGATCACCATCCACGACAGAAACACACGCCGCCTATATCCGTCAAAATAACTCATATCAATATTTTTTATCAAGCTGCCACAACTCACCATCCGTTGCTAAAGCCCTGAATGCAAAGATACGCATAAGTCGAGAGCAAAGCCAAATTTATTTGGACTTTGCCGAGCGAAAGTATCTTCAACGAAGTGCCGCAAGGCACGGATGATACACCGCCCGCTACGTTAATATTCCTTAAATAAAGTTTCATCATAAAAACCGAAATTTCAACATATCAGTTATTACTTAGACTAATGCTCTTTATTTATGAGACTACCCCATCTTATATGCCTGCTAATTGCCACGGCATCACTATGCGCTGCGAAACTAAACGCCGAGACTCCTCGGCAAAAGTATCTCGATAAAGATATGCCCCAAAACTGGGCATATAACGAATTCTTTTCCCAGAACCTACCTACCGACGACTATTGGTGGAAGACTTTCGACGACCCTTGCCTCGACTCCCTCATAGCGGCAGGTGTCGACAATAACTATAACGTGGTAATGGCGGCTCACCGAATCAACATCGCCGCCCAAGCGGTCAACAGCTCACGCGCCGCCTACTTCCCTCAGCTCGATTTCAGCGGAGGATGGCAGAAAGCTCGCTCGTCGGGGGGATTGGGGCAGCATATAATGGATGCCACGACCGCCGACAGGTTTGCTCTCGGACTGAACATGAACTGGGAGATAGATCTATTTGGCAAAATCACCCAAAAGGTGAAAGCGAGCAAAAAAGCCTATGATGCCTCGCAAGCCGAATATGCCGGAGTCATGACAGCCCTGTGCGCCAACATCGCCAAGTCCTACATCACCCTACGTATGTATCAAGCCGAATACCGCGTGGCGCAGGAACACATCTTGTCGCAAGGCAAAATCCTGAAGATTGCCGAAGCGCGCCATGAGGCGGGTCTCGCTTCCATGCTCGACGTCACACAGGCTAAGACGCTCTACTACTCCACGCAGGCATCAGTGCCGGGGCTCGAAGCGGCAATACACTCAACCATCAACTCGATTGCCACGCTCACCGGCGTGTATCCCGACTCAATATATGCCGCGCTCAACATCCCCAAGCTTCTGCCCGACCACCGGCAGATAATTCCAATAGGAGTGCCCGCGCAGCTGCTGCGACGTCGCCCCGACATTGTCGAGGCTGAATGCCAGCTTGCTCAGTATGCCGCACAGCTCGGAATAGCCAAGAAAGACTTTCTCCCCACTCTGTCGCTCGACGCATCGATCGGAACAGCAGCAAGGGAAGCCGGCGACCTGTTCAAGAAGCAGACTCTCACTTATACTGTCGCGCCCACTCTGAGCTGGACCATATTTGACGGCATGGCGAGGAAAGCCGGTGTTGTCTCGGCACGCGAGCAGATGGAAATCGGAATCGACAACTACAACCTCACGGTGATGAACGCCGTCGAGGAGGTGGACAATGCCATAGCATCCTACACCGCGTCGCTGAAAAACATCGCGGTGCTGGAGGATGTGATAGAAAACAGCAACAAGTCGCGCGAACTCTCACTCGATCTTTACAAGCGCGGACTCAATCCATTCACCGATGTGGTCAACGCGCAGCTCAACTGTCTCACCTACGAGAACTCTATAATCGAATCGAAAGGAAGGGCTCTGTCTTCGCTGATATCGCTATACGAAGCGCTCGGCGGTGGCTGGGACCCAAGCCAAATATAAACCCCATAAACCTCATTGAACATGGCTACTCTCAAAGCATATAACTGCGCGATCGCTGTTGCCACAGCGTTGTCGATCGGAGCTTGCTCTTCTAAACAGCATAACACGGAAGCTCTCGAAGAGATTCCTCAAATACAGGTGTCGACACCTCTAATCGACTCAATCGTGATGTACAAGACCTATCCCGGATATGCCGGCGCCATAAACACGGCAAAGATTGTGGGACGCGTGAACGGAACTCTGCTCACTAAACAATACTCCGGCGGCGACCTTGTGAAAAAAGGGCAGGTGCTCTACACTATCGAGTCGGCGAAATATGCCGATGCGGTCAATCAGGCTAAGGCGGCGCTAAGCAAAGCCGAGAGCGACTACTCCTACGCGTCCAATCAGTACAAAGCCATGAAAAAAGCCCTGGAGAGCGACGCTGTGGCACAGATTGAAGTCGTTCAGGCGAAGAGCAACATGGAGGGCGCGCTCGCCGCAATCAACAATGCTAAAGCGGCGCTGAACACCGCGATAACCAATCTCGGGTACTGCACCATCACCGCCCCATTCACCGGACACATCGACAATGGCACTACCGACCCCGGAAACTATATCAACGGAGAGGGATCACCGTTCCTCCTCGCCAATCTATATGACGACTCGATGATAAGCATTGAATTTGCCATCGAGGAGAACCAGTATGAAAAAATCATGGGCGACATAAAGACACCCGTCGGACATGAACTTTACGACAGCATCCCTCTATCGTTCACCGAACCGCTCGCCCACACCTATTCCGGAAAATTGAGCTATGAATCGCCGTCGGTCGACAAGTCGACAGGTACGATCACGTTAAAGGTGCGCACCCCCAACCCCTACGGTGAGATTCGCAATGGCATGTATGTCAACATCCATCTGCCTTTCGGCGAAAACAGCCGCGCTATTCTCGTTAAAGATGCCTCCATCGGAACCGACCAGCTCGGGAAATACCTGTATGTGGTCAATGACTCCGATAAAGTGATATACACCCCCATCAAGACCGGCGACCTTTACAACGACTCAATGCGTGTGGTCACCGACGGCATATCTCCCGACGCGCGCTACGTCACTTCGGCGCTTCTGCGTGTGCGCGACGGAATGCCCGTAAAACCGGTCCCGGAAAAATAACATCTCACCGTTTCACCCGACGAATACCCCTGAATCATGTTTTCTAAATACTTCATTGATCGCCCCATATTTGCCACTGTGCTGGCGATAATAATGGTTATGGCAGGGCTTATTACAATCCACACCCTCCCTGTCGCGCAATACCCCGACATAACACCCCCCACCATCAGCGTGATGGCGTCATATCCCGGCGCCGACGCGAAAACTGTAGCCCAGACAATCGGGGTGCCAATTGAAGAGCAGATAAATGGCGTGGAAAATATGCTTTACATGAGCTCCAACTCGGGCTCGGACGGAAGCTACAACCTTACCGTCACTTTCGAACAGGGCACCGACATTGACCAGGCGGCGATAAACGTGCAGAACCGCCTTAACGCCGCCGAAGCGACACTCCCCACTGCCGTGAAGGAACAGGGGATCACCGTCAACAAGGAGTCGACCAACAATGTCCTTTTCTGCACACTCGAGGGCGACAGCGCGGGGCGATATGACGCGCTGTATCTCACCAACTATGCCAACATAAATCTCGTCAACTCTCTGTCGCGAGTGAAAGGCGTGGGAGGCGTGGAGGCTTTCGGTGGCGGCGACTACAGTATGCGTGTGTGGCTCGATCCCGAACTCATGAGGGCGCGAGGCGTCACTCCTGCCGACGTGCGCGCAGCCATACAATCACAGAATATGCAGGTGTCGGCGGGCGAAGTGGGAGCAGCCCCCAATCCGGCGGGCGGAGCGTTTGAATTCACAATCGTGTCGCAAGGCGAGCTCTCGAAAGCCGAACAGTTTGCCGACATAATAATACGTAGCGACGGCAACGGAATATTGCGCCTGAAGGACATTGCGCGGGTCGACCTCGGCAGCATAAGTTACACCGCCAACACTCTCGTGTCGGGAAAGCAGGCGGCGCTTCTCGGCGTAAAGCAGCTTCCCGGAGCCAACGCGCTCGAAGTGGCTAAAGGCGCCCGCGCCGAGCTTGAACGACTGAGCCAATACTTCCCTCCGGGTGTCACTTACCGCGTGGTGCTCGACACATCCGACTATGTGACCGCATCCATCGATGAAGTGCTCACCACCTTCATCGAGACTTCGCTCATTGTGCTCATAGTGATCCTCCTCTTCCTGCAAAACTGGAGAGCGGTCATCATACCCATGCTCACAATACCGGTGTCACTCATCGCCACATTCGCCGTGATGAAGGTGATGGGATTCACCATCAACACATTGACTTTATTCGGTCTCGTCCTGGCGATTGCGATAGTCGTCGACGACGCAATTGTAGTAGTTGAGGACTGTGCCCGCCTCGTCGACACAGGAAAACTATCGCGTCGCCAGGCTGCCGAAAAAGCCATGCAGGAACTCACCGGTCCGGTGGTCGGGGAAGTCCTCGTGCTGCTGTCGGTTTTCATCCCCACGGCTTTCGTAAGCGGCATCACAGGGCAGCTCTACAAGCAGTTCGCGCTCACAATCGCCGTCTCCACGGCATTCTCCGGGTTCAACGCACTCACTTTCACCCCGGCTATGTGCGCCCTGTTTCTCACTCCACGCAATAAAAACTCTAAAAATCCCATATACCGCATCTTCAACAAAGGATATGACGCGACCGAAAATTTCTACAAGCGGTGTGTGTCACACATGCTCAACCACCCCGCCCTGTCATTAGGAGCATTCCTCATCATCGCGGCAATAGGCGTGGCGGCATTCCTGAAATGGCCCACAAGCTACGTGCCTCAGGAAGACCAGGGCTACTTCGTGACCTCGGTGCAGCTGCCGCAAGGCGCCTCACTCGAACGCACGGAGAAAGTGGTCAACGGGCTCTCGGAGGAGATGCGCCGGCGACTGCCCGAGATCTCCGACGTCATGGCGATATCCGGATTCTCAATGATGGGCGGAGGAGCCTCATCAAATATGGGCACCCTCATGGTGGTGCTGAAGCCTTGGAAAGAACGACCCTCGAAAAGCCAGAGCGTGTTTGCGCTCATCGACAGCGTCGACGCCATCGCCGCATCATGGCAGGAAGCCGTCACATTCTCGGTCAACCCCTCTTCAATCCCGGGACTCGGTATGTCGTCAGGACTGGAAATGATGTTGCTCGACATAAACAATCATGGAGCCGCCGAGATGAAGAAAGCCCTCCTGAGCATCGAGGAAGCCGCCAAGAGCGATCCAAAAATCAAGTCCATCACTTCGCTCTATCAAGGCACAGTTCCGCAATACAGCCTCAACATCGACCGCGACAAGGCTAAACTGCAAGGTCTCGAAATGAGCGACATCTTCGCTACACTCTCTGCATACATGGGAGGCAACTACGTCAACGACTTCAACGATTTCGGAAGAGTATACCAGGTGACTCTGATGGGCGATGACTCAGCGCGAGGGAACATCGACGATGTGACACGTCTGAGCGTCAGAAACTCTGCGGGTGCTATGGTGCCATTCTCGGCATTCACCACCGTAGAACCCACCATGGGTGAGCCCTCGGCAGCCCGATACAATATGTATGGCGCGGCATCGCTCACAGCCAACCTCGCCGACGGCGTAAGCTCATCCGACGGCATAAAAGCCATGGAGCAGCTCGTCAAACGCACACTCGGCAACAACTACTCATTTGCATGGACCGGAGAAGCCTATCAGGAAACACAGTCAGGAACCACCATAACCGTGGTATTCATATTCGCCATCATAATGACCCTGCTCGTCCTCGCGGCGCAATACGAAAGCTGGACCGACCCCATCGCCGTTGTGCTCTCTATGCCGGTGGCGATTCTCGGCACTGTACTCGGATGTATGTTCATGGGTGAAAGCATAAGCATATATACCCAGATAGGATTGATACTGCTGCTCGGACTATCGGCGAAAAACGCCATCCTCATCGTGGAATATGCCACCGACTTCCGAAAATCGGGCACTCCGATCCTCACCTCTGCGCTCAATGCCGGCGTCATACGCTTCCGACCGATCATGATGACAGCACTCGCATTCATCTTCGGAGTAATGCCCATGATGTTTGCCACCGGCGCCGGTGCCGAAAGCCGCATATCGCTCGGCACGGCTGTAGTATTCGGAATGTTCCTCAACGCCATCATCGGCACCCTCTTCGTCCCCAACTTCTGGGAACTAATGCAACGCCTCCAAGAAAACTACCTCTCAAAAATCTTCAAAGAATCGGGAAGCGGGAATTGAGAATTGGGAATTGAGAATTGAGAATTGAGAATTGAAAATGGAGAATCGTGAGTTGAGCCGCCGTGCGGCGACGTTGTGGTTAACCCTCAATTCTCCATTTTCAATTCTTCATTCTCCATTCTCAACTCTCGACTCAAACTCTTGTTGAGTGAGGAATTTCGGGAATTTCCACTCCTTTTCAAACAACTTTGTCCGCGTAAGTCTATACTTCCCGGAGCATGGATGCTCTTTGTCGACATAATATGTTCCACGGTCATCCACAATCACCTCCTCCACAGCGACAGAACCCCGGAAATGGCTGTTACGGACATAGCCGTCACAATCCAACTTGACATAACTGTCCACATCGGCCTTAGGCTTGCGATTCAAAATTGTATATTCACGCAACATCGATATAGGATAACCATATTTGATTCTTTCAGCTATTTCGGTATAAGGCATAACGGAACCCTCTTCAATCAAATGAGCATCCTTCTCCTTTAATTCGCCAATTCTTAACCACGGCTGATTAACTTTCCATACCACCCAATTACCTAAATAATCTAAATCCATCATCTTGCCATCCTCATATCGGATTGGTAGAGGTATTCCAAAAAGGACATTATTTAAAGTATCCAATCCTATATCTGCCGACTTACCAACCTTGTACCACACTCCTTCCTGAATTCCGAATTTCAGTACCGTATGGGCATAAAACATCACTTCGTCTTTGACTATATCATCAACCACCGGCTTATATTCCATTGGATATTCCTTTTGGAAAACCCTGATTGTCGAACTGTTTAAACAAGTCAAGTCATTAGCGATATACTGAAAAAACTGCTTATACCGCCCATCGACCTCGACACAAAACACGTCGCCTATCTTAGTTACAATTCTCTTTGCCATAATTAATATTTTATGCCACTATTGTCCTCGCCACGCCTGAAAGGCACAGCTTACGAATACACCGGGGACACCGAGCCGCAGGCGAGATGTCTCCGGAAACGAGACCCAACCCACAAATGCACTCTGCAAAGAGTGCCACTAAACACGAAGCGACAAATACGCCGACCACTATAGCTTGCGACATAATTAAGTTTCATTCACCGATTTACCATCTCAACCGCAAAGATAACATTAGCCCGCAATTACGCAAGCAAACCTGCTGTAAAACATCTGTGAATTGAAAATTGAGAATGGAGAATCAAGAATCGTGAGTCGTGAGTGGAAAGTTGCGAAGTGAGCCGCCGGGGCGGCGACGTTGTCTGAAACCCCACATGAGCAACGCGAGTGTGGGGCTGCTCGTCCCTACCAGACTATGAGCTTCGGAGAAGCGATATAGTCATAATCAGCCTGGTGATATTACATCGCATCTTCGAAGCTCAACTGCGTTATCTTCTACTATCCCCACACTCGCGTTGCTCATGTGGGGTTTCAGACAACATCGCCGCTCCAGCGGCTCAACCCTCCATTCTCAATTCTCCATTTTCAATTCTCAATTCTTGATTCTCGACTCACGATTCTCGACTCTAAACTTCAACCACGCGCTTCTCGAGAGGATACCAGAGATAGCCCCGCACACGCTCGCCGGGGAACGCCTTGGAGAGATAAGACATATAACGCTTCACCTGCGTCAGATACTTCTTAGGCTCCTCCTCGCCAAATTTAAAATCCACCACATCTATCGTGCCCTCGGCAGTCCACACCACCCGGTCAGGGCGATACCGATGCGACCCGTATTTACTCAAAACAATCACCGGACGCTCATTCAGCACTCTCACCACATCATTGAACCAGGGAGCCACCCTCTCGTCATCCAAAGCATCACGCAGAAACGCCTCGCAGCTCTCGGCATCCTCCTCCGGAAGATTTCCATTCACCACCGCCCGGCACACCGCACTATGTAAATCAGAAGCCGTGCGGATGCGGCTCATCAATCCGTGGAGCACAATTCCTCGTTGACGCGGACGCGACATATCAGAAAGGTCTTCGATGCAGCTCATATCCCAGATGTGATTATTATCATACGTGTAATAATTCGGAACCGCAACCATGTCCGACGCCTCATCCTTACGCTTCGGGGTGGTAGGCGCGCCATAACAGATGCCCCCCTCGGGCACCTTGAAATCCTTCAGAGAGGCAACTGCATCGGAAGAAGGGGTCAACCCCACATTTCGCAGGGGGTCGGCACACTCAAATGCATCCTCAAGCAACGCCGAAATGCTAACCGACCGACTGTTCTTCGCCGGAGATTTATAGCCTATCACAAGCTCCCTCACCGCACGGGTAAACGCCACATAAGCACGGTTCATCGTGTCAATCCACTCTTTGCGGCTATTCTCCTCATACTGAGAGGAAAGAGCCGTTGATGAAAGTTCACGCGAGATGTTCAGCGGCATCATAGGAGGAATATCATTCTTGTCAAACCACTCATTATCAAAGGGATTCCATGTCAACTTACCGCTCTTCTCACGGAAATCAAACCATATCAAGCCCTTGCCTGAATTAAGACTCCAATCCACAAACGGAATGTGGACACACTGGAACTCCAAGCCCTTTGACTTATGGATAGTCATGACCCTCAACGCATTAACCTCAGTGGGAGTATCAAGCGTGGCACGACATCCGGCATCGTCCCACCACTGCATGAAAGAGCGGAGATCCGCACCCGGACGCTCACAAAAATCTATGACTTTATCCTGAAACGCACTGAGATACACATTTTCCGACTCACAAAGAGCGTCCGACACACAACGCGCCACGATACGCTCCACAAGCGACGGAAGACTAATACACTCCATATCAGCCGATTCCACCATCAATTCGGAAATAGCGCTGCTATAGGTGAAAGACGAAGCGATTGCCTCGGCACGATCCATGCCCATGGCGCAATAATAGCGGAAACGCTTCTCAAACTCCTCGGCAGTAAGACGCGAATTATCTCGTTCAGAAGGAGTTAGACTACGGTAAGAATCAATAAACCTCATCACAGCCACAACAAGCTGCACCGAGTAGGCACGCCCTATCACCAACGAGTCCTCCGACATCACTTGAATTGACGAAAGCTCCGGATCGCTTATCTTCCTCTGCAACAGATAGTCCACCACCCGGGCACCCTCATTGCGTGTAGCCGTCAACACCGTTATGTCGCCCTGACGATAACCCGCCGCAAGCTGACGCTTAATGCCGTCAGCCATACGCTCAAGCGACTCATTTTCAGAATCATAAGGGGTAGCGACCACATATCCCGGCAAATCTTTCTTAGCCACCTCCTGAATCACATTGGCATAAATATCGCCAAGATTCACCGCCGATGTAATCAGCTTAAAGACAGTATTGTTAAACCTCACTACTTCAGCCGAGCTACGCCAATTGGTGTTCTCCGACGGAATATTTCCATGAAACTCTATCCTGTCAGCAAATTCCTCAGGCACACGCTTTATCAACAGGTCAGGATCAGAATTTCGGAACCGGTATATGGACTGCTTCTCATCACCGATGATAAGATTGTCATTACCAATAGAAAGACTCTCCCTCACCAATGCGCTCAGATTCTCCCACTGAAGCCTCGAAGTGTCCTGAAACTCATCGATAAGGAAATGAGAGAGCCTCACCCCCAGACGCTCGTAAATGAACGGAGCTTCCTCCTCGCTGATGATGCGTCGCAGTATGTCAGACGTGTCGCGAAGCAGAATAGCATTATTCTCATTCTGCAACTCATTTACCTGACGATTGACAGCCCCGATGAGCCCAAGCTTATATACCTCGCTCTCAAGGCGTGAGTAAAGAGCAATATCGCCGAAAAATTTCACCGCTTCAGCGAGCAATTCATCGACAATATCATCCACCTCCATCGTGGCTGAATATTTCTTTTTAAAGCGTTTATCAGGGTTATGGACACAGGTGTAGGCATAATCAGTAATCTTCATGGTTCCCAGCATCCAATTTTCAAGATTATTCTTCAGATGCGCCACCATCCCCTCAATAGCTCCATGTGACTGAAGGAGAGCATATTGCCTCTTCACATATTCCACAAACTCCTTGCCACGGTTTTTCCTTGCCGCCGACAACGAAGAGGAGAAATTCACAATATGCTCATAATCGGAAAGATAAGCATCAATCTCCGCCGCATTAAGACGATATTCTTCCGAAAAAGCGTTCTGCATGAACTTGACAATCTCGGAGTTAAGCGATGAGCTGCGGTTGAATATATTGAATGTCTTTCCCTCCTCTATGCGCAACTTCATATAGCGTGTGAGCCAACTCACAAGAGCCTTCTTCTCAGGGTTCTGTCGCAGTTCCGACCGTGAAAGCCGATTGAGCATCGCCAGCAGCTCATGCACGCCTATCGACACAGCGTTCTTGTCATCAAGCTCCACCTCATAATTGCCGGTCAGCTCAGCCTCCCGGGCGAACGTGCGCAACACTATCTGAAAAAAGGAGTCGATGGTGCTCACATTGAAATTAGTAAAATCGGCGAGCAGCGATGTCAACGCCGCACGAGCGCATACGCGCAGTTTATCCTCATCACATTCAAACTCAGAGCACAATCTGTCGCTGTAGTCACTCTTCACCCCTGTTATTCCGGCAAGCGCGGCGAGCTGCGCCACGATGCGCCGCTTCATCTCATCGGTAGCCTTATTGGTGAATGTAATGGCAAGAATTGAACGATGACGGTTGTGAGAGGTCGACAGCACGTATCTCCCTGAAGACTTCTCCCCAAGCAACAGCTTTATATAGTTATACGTGAGCGTGAAAGTCTTTCCCGAGCCTGCCGACGCCTTATGAATCTGAAGCATTGCAAGATCAGATTATGCGAGCTTTGTAGCCGAGTGACTTAAGAATATCCACCACCTCTTTACGGCGGTCACCTTGAATAAGAATCTCGCCGCCACGAGCCGATCCACCTGTGGCGAGCTTACGTTTAAGAGTCGATGCAAGATCCAGCAGATCGTCGTCAGAACCTTGAAAACCGCATATAATTGTAGCCTGCTTGCCTGCGCGACCTTTTTTTTCAAGCACCACATCCATGCGGAAACCGCGATGGTTATCGGTATCGGCAGGCTGTTCGTTAATCTCTTCCCCTTCAGGCAAGTCGGGATTATTCTTCAGAAAGGCTTCCATTGCAGCCTGAAAATCATTGGTTTTCATAGAGAATCAAAACGTGTTATGGAATTATTCCGCTACTGTCGGCTTCATTTACATATCTCATTTCATCTTCATCGAGATCTCTGATCTCGTCGGACTGTAGTGATTGGGTCACAATCGATGACATTACCGCCCAATGAGCCATATCATCGACCGCAATGCTGTCATAGCAAGCAGCCGCCTGCGCGGAATCAGCCTCATAAGCCTCACGGTAGCATCTCACTGCATTCTCTATATTTGTGTCGTAGTCATTCCAGTCGGCAATCTTCATATACAGCAATGAAAGATCGCACAATGACTGCACCCTGCCGGGGGTAGTGTCGTTCTTGGTGGCAGTGTAAAGCTGGTCACACACACGCTTGGCGTAGGCATAGTCCTTGTTTTCAATAGCCTGAGCGGCATATTGCTTGGCATCTTCAACAGTGCCTGAACTCATGCATGACACAACCAGCATTGACAGAAATATGAATAGATAACAGTGTTTCATAATCAGATTCAACTATTTGTAAAAACAAATATATGAAAAACTTTTCAATGAGCCAAAACCGATTTATAGACATCGACGGTTTGACGGGCTATATTATCCCAATTATAAGAGGCAAGATCATACTCGCGGCTACGTATAGCGGCAATTTTGCGTTCAAGAGCTTTTTTAAGAGAATCAACATCGCCGGTATTGAAAAAATCGGAACTATCAAGCTCGGGCAATCTGTTGGCGGGAATATCGCTCACGAGCACATCGAGATCATAGCTCATAGCCTCAAGCAGAGCTATAGGGAGCCCTTCATGATAAGAAGGAAGTACAAAAAGAGCAGCGTTGGAAAGAACTTGGTTCAACTCTTCGCCTTTTATAAAACCGGTAAGAATAACTCCCGCATCGGCTGCCATACGTTTAAGTTCGGTGGAATATGGATCGGGGTGATCGGCATCTCCGGCTATGACAAGCTTGATATCATCGTGATTCATACGTGAATATGCCTGAATCAAGTCATGAAAACCCTTCTCCTTCACAAAGCGGCCTAAAGCCAGAATGTATCTGTGCGGAGTGACCCCCATCTTTTCAAGGAAATCAACCTTAGATGATTTAACAGGCTTATCCACACCGTTATAAATCAGATCCACATCCTCGCGACGGTAATTATCTTTCAGAATGCCGGCTATCACGCTTGATATCACAATTACCTTGTTGCTCCACCGCGTGCCCCACCGCTCGCCGGTGCGAAGCATCGTTTTCGCCATCTTCCCCCACTTCTGCCGGTCATAGTCGGGTCCATGATTGGTCATTACCACTTTCATCCCGAGAATACGCGCAAAGGGCACCATCAACGAGGGTCCCACGGCATGAATGTGGAGCAGGTCAGGATTCATCATCCTTGCCTTCACCACGGCAAGCGCCGTGTGCACTATCGCCTCAAGACTCTTTTTTCTGGGCGCGTATACGTCGACGAGTTTCACACCTTTGTATTCAGAAATGCGGTTGGCGTCAGTGACATAACAAGAGCGGCGCAACACGGTTACATCGTGTCCCATCGCTACAAGCCTCGGATAAAGGTTTTCGCAATGAGTCTCCACTCCACCCTGAATATCGGGTATTCCCCTGGTGCCTGTGACAACAATCTTCATAATGACACTCTGTTTCAGAAGCCGCGTCCCTGTTCAGGATCCTGCCCCACGTCATACCATGTCTTGTCAAGGCACGGCTTAAGTCCTCGCATCACTCTGAGCTTATTGGTCAACGCCCATTTCGCCGGATGCTGTATATATCTCTTCATCACCGGCGCGGCAGTGCCTACCATCCAACAGTTTTTAGGACACTTGCGAACCTTTTCCCTCACCTTCTCAGCCTGAGGGCTATTCCAGATGGTCATAAAATCGGCATTGTGGATGTTGCCCATCGACTCCTTCCAGCATTTCTCCTCCAGACCGTTGCAAGGATATACCTCGCCCCACGGATCAATGAAAAAGTTAGCCATGCCGGCTTCACACGGCAACATTCTGCGTCCCCCTTCAATATAGTTAATGAGCCCCATATTGAAAAAAGCCCTGAACCAAGACTTGGGATGGTTCTCTTTAAGCTGCCATTCTATAAGCTGCTCAAAATTACCGATAACCTCATCACGATTCGTTATCACATTGTCATCCTTATGAAAATAGTAGGAATTGTGGAACGCCGCCGTAGCAAACTCCAGCCCCAGCTCTTTGGATAGCTGATACAATGCAAGCATATCCGATGAATTATTGTTGGAAACCGTGCAGCCAAATCCGATATCCTTCACTCCCATCGATTTCAATTTGAGTAAAGTACGCAGCCCCTTGTCAAATCCGCCTTGGCGACCTCTCAGCTCATCGTTTTTACCGCTAAGCCCTTCTATTGATATGCGGATGCCGATGTTGGGGAACCGTTCCGCAAGCTTTATCACACGATCTTCAAACCATCCTGATGTTGAGATGACAATGCGAGGCGCATGACGATAACACTCCTCGACAATCTCAGGAAGATCCTCACGAATGAACGGTTCACCGCCGGTCAAATTGATAAACTTAAGCTTTGGAAGCGATTTAAGGTCTTCTGCCGTAATTTCCTCCTTCTTATCCGTAGGATATTGCCAAATGTTGCACATACGACATTGCATGGGGCAACGGTAGGTCAATATGATAGAAGCATCGGTAGGTTGCTGAACTTTCATATCATTAATAAATCGTGGTTCTAATTATAACGTAAGCTACCCGTTATATATTTTATCCAATGCCGTATAATGTTGCTCAGGCGAAAATTTCTTTAAAGCATTTTGCTGTATTTCAGCATAGTCCCATTGATGTTTCCATGCTTCTTCGATGGCAAATTGCAAGCTTTTCGCATCGCCCGACGTAAAAATCATGCCATTTTTTCTATTTGCAAGTTCCGGAATACCGCCAATATCGGCACCGATGAAAGGGGTGCCTCCGCACAGCGATTCAATCACGCTGAACGGATTATTCTCATACCATTCTGACGGGACGGCAGAAAAGCGGGCATTTGAAAACAATTCCTGAATTTCCTCAAGTGTGCGATGCCCTAAAAATTTTATATTATCAAAAGCAGAGAACTCTTTTCTCAACTCCTCCTCAAGAGGTCCTGTTCCAGCCACACGCAATTCATAGGGCAGTTTAGACGCCACTTTAAGTAATGTCCTGACACCCTTCTCTACCGAAAGCCGACCCACATAACAGTAGTAGTCCTGACGCTCCACATTCACTTTGCGCGACGAATAGTGGGCTATCATTTCAGGAGAGATAAAATTATAAAGCTGATAAAGTTTTGCAGGCGGAAATCCCCCCTCCTCCATCTTTAACGACATGAACCGGCTGGGACAAAGAAACACGTCGGTCCATTCCGATAACCGTTCCTTATCCCACGCTTTCGCCTCAGCATAGGCGAGAACACTTGCCGTGAGCGAATCCTTCATACACCGTTTTTTTATAACGGCGAGAGGATTATCAAAGCATTCCTCACACACGCTTCCTTTATAAAGACAAGAATAGGAGGGGCACACCAGCTTATAATCGTGCAATGTCCACACCACTCTCGCCCCAAATTCAGAAGCCATACGCGCCAATACCGGGGAAAGATAGGAATGTATGTTATTAAGATGCACCACATCAGGGCGGAAATCCTTAAGCATGCGCGCGAAAGAGTCCTTTATATCACCATATCCGAATATGCGCGACACTCCTTTCACCTTATCTTTTCCGAAATCCACCTCTTCGGGAAAGTGACCCGACCACTGCGACGGCAGATTGTCGGGATAATCCATGGCATAGACAGCAACATCGTGACCGCGACTTTTGAGCAGAGACTCAAGATTGAGCACATACACACAGTCGCCGCCACGACGGTAATAAAATTTATTTACAATTAAAATTCTTTTCTTCACGAATGCAAATATAGTGATTTTTCACTTATACCAGCATACCTGATGCCACGGAAGAAGCAACATCCGGACCAAGAGTGTTGGCTACAATCGCAAAAGCGAACAACAGAGCCGAAGATGGACCGTTTGCCGTGATAAGGTTACCACTCTCCACCACACGCATGTCCATATACTGACCACCTGCGCTTACCAAGTCATCCTTAAAAGAGGGATAACATGTACAATCCTGACCTCTCACAATACCGAGCGGACCTAATACTACAGCCGGAGCAGCGCATATAGCAGCGATCTTGCCTTGCTTATTCCACTGCACCGAGAGCATATCACTCAGTTTTCCGCATGATGCGAGGTTGGTTGCTCCCGGCATTCCGCCCGGAACGATCAGCCATTCGGCATCATCAGCATCGATATCGGAAATAGTCTTATCGGCAATCACAGTCACACCGTTCGCTCCCTTTACCTGCTTATCGGAAGTAATGGAAACAGTGTATACTTCCATTCCGGCACGACGCATGACATCAACGGTGGAAAGCGCTTCGATCTCCTCAAATCCTTCAGCAAGGAACAAATAAGATGTTTTCATAATTCAATTATATTTGGTTAGCATTATCTTATATACACCCAAATTTAGCCTTTTGTTACGACAAAAACCAAACTATATGTGCAAATTTTTTTAATTTTTCTTTGCAGATTTGAAAATAAGCACTACATTTGCACCGTAACAGCAATGTACATCACTACATCACTTAACCGATATGAAAAATTTATTATTATCAGCACTCGTGCTTCTGACAGGATTGTCGGCATCGGCACAACTATTATGGAAAGTATCAGGCAATGGCTCAAAAGGTGATTCATTCATTTTCGCCACCCATCACATTGCTCCCACCTCAGTCCTTGACAGCATCGCAGGGCTGAACGACGCAATAAAAAGCGTTGACGCAGTTTATGGAGAAATAGATATGGCCGAGATGACCTCACCCTCAGCCGAGCAGGTGATCATGACCTTCGGCATGGCACCGGCTGACAGCACACTCACCAAGGTTCTCAATAAATCACAGATCGACTCAATTGATGCCGTTCTCGCCAAATATACCCAGGGCATGGTTAGAACAGCACAGATGGATGTGCTCAAACCGGCTATGGTGAACACCCAGATCGCAATGTTTCAAGCAATGGTTGACTTTCCGGAATTCAACGGCAAAGAACAGCTTGACATGACCGTACAGCAGAGAGGTCGACAGGCAGGGAAAACCGTAAAAGGATTTGAGACGATGGATGAGCAGCTCGGAATGCTCATGTGTGACCCTATCTCCCAGCAGATAGAGGACCTGATGCACACCGTGCGCACAGATTCGAAAGCTTCCGAGCAATCCCACGCTCTTGCAAAAGCCTATCTCACGGGGAATCTGGACGATATAAAGACAATCATGTTTGATGCCGAATCAGGGATGAGCGAAGACGCCGCAGAGAGA
Source organism: uncultured Muribaculum sp. (assembly GCA_910589555.1). GTDB lineage: Bacteria > Bacteroidota > Bacteroidia > Bacteroidales > Muribaculaceae > Muribaculum. The sequence goes on along the minus strand of CAJUTE010000001.1, from coordinate 133,233 downwards.
CTATTGTATCGCCGGAATGACAACTGGACTGCCAAACTCAAGGAAATATTGCCCAAAGAAACAGTTTTCGTAGCTGTAGGAGCAGGACACCTGATAGGAGAACGCGGGCTTCTTGATCAATTAAAAAACATGGGCTACACAGTTGAACCGGTCAAATAACCGCCTTACCAATGATTAGACTCAACAACATTTCATACAACTATCGCAACGAGGCGGAGGCATTGAAGAATGTTTCCGCCTCCATCGGGGAGGGAATCCATATCATGATGGGCGAAAACGGCGCCGGAAAGAGCACCATGCTCCACATCATGAGCGGACTGCTCCGACCGACAACAGGAGAGTGCCTGATTGACGAAAAGAATGTGTGGCTCAGAGAAACGGAAACCCTTGAAAAGGTATTCTTTTTAGACAACAATATGCCTTTTCCTGCCGATACAATAAACGAGACCTCACGCATCCATGCTTGCTTTTATCCGGATTTTGACAGGTCGATGCTTGAACACAATCTCGCGAGATTCGGATTGACCGGAGAGGAAAAACTGTCGAGACTGTCGTTCGGCAACCGCCAAAAAGCATTGCTGTCTTACGCCATGTCGCTCAGAAGCCGCGTGCTTCTTCTTGATGAACCTACCAACGGCCTTGACATCTCATCCAAGCAACAGCTGCAAACCATGCTCGCCGAGTGCACCGAAGAGAATCAAACAGTCATCATCTCAACCCACACAGTGAGCGACCTTGAGAACCTGTATGACGGAGTAATCATGTTACGTCGAGGTGAATTGCTGACTGCGATGCCGACTGAAGAGATATGCACGCGTCTTCTTTTTCACACAACCATGTCGCCGGAAGCTTCAAGCATCTATTCGGAAATGAAACTCGGACTCTATCACACAATCACACCAAATAGCTATGGTGAATTCTGCGATATGGACTATGTGGCATTTTACAACGCCATGCACAATGATGAATCACGCCGACTGATATTGTCGGAACTTAAAAAACTAACCAACCAATAGATTCCATCAAATGATAAATATTCAGCGCCTGACCTCAGTTGCACGATTTTACTTTCCTCGCCTAAAGAATCAGATTATATGGTATCCGATAATATCCCTATTACTTGGAGCAGTTACCATGATGTGTTATTTCACAAAATCGCCATCGCTCTTTCTGCTTTCAATAATAGGCGACGCATTCATTTTCTCCATACTGATGGAGTATGGACCTCTCGCTTTCGCCATCTACTCAAGCCCGGAGATGGAAACGGCACTGCCGGCAACAGGAAAAGAGAAAGCGACATTCATACTTGGATACACATTCATCATTCTGCCCCTCCTGCTCATAGTGCCATTAGGCATAATTGATGCGCTCTTTTACCGGCAATTCAACGAGCTATTACTGAGCATACCCGAAATAGGCTCAATCGTAACAGAATCGATAAGCATAAAGACAATCGTTTTCTCCTTGCTGCAATATATCGTGCCTATGAGTGTGTGTCTTTATGCGGTGATGCATTACACCCGGAAAAGAGTGGTCTACGGAATAGTATGGACAATAACCGCCAATGTGATTCTGGCTATAACAGGATTCTTTTGCGGCGCTATAACCGCCTTCATTGCCGGTTATAACGATGGACGCAACGGGGTGGAACTATCAGAAGACGCCATAGCCAACAAAATGATTTCAACAGTAGTGGGACCTGTAATAGAATGGGGCTGTGTTTTTTTAACAATTTGTTCTATCTTTGTAGTCTATAAAACTTATCGAGCCATAAAGTTCCGACAGTTGTAAACGATGGAGTTCAATACAAGCAAACCTATATACAGGCAGATTGTCGATTTTTGCTATCATGAAATCGCTACCGAAAACTGGGCAGCCGAGGGTAGAATACCTTCGGTCAAGGACTTGTCGGTGAAACTTGCGGTGAATAATCGCACTATCCTGAATGCGTATGACGAACTACAGGATCAAGGAGTCATCTACCAGAAACGCGGATTGGGATACTTTGTAAGCTCCGATGCCAAGGAACGTATACTGGAAAGCCAACGAAAGGAATTCTTTGACGAAACGGTTCCGGCAATTTGCGCCCGCATGAAATTGCTCGGCATCACTCCCGAAGAGCTCGCCCACTACCTCAATAACGCAATGTGACCCCATCCTCGGCAACATCCAGTCGAGCGGTAGCCGACATGAGGAGCGGCAAATTGCGATCGACATGACCAACAGGGAAGTTAAACGCAACAGGAAAATTGAATCCGGAGATGGCTTCACGTATCATATCCTCCATGACAGAGTAATTCCTGTCGGGTCGATATTCAGTGAACTGCCCTACTATAAGGGCGCTTATGCGGTCAAATACACCGGCGAGTCTTAATTGATAGAGAATGCGCTCAACCTTGTAGATGGACTCGGCTATGTCCTCAATTACCAGTATGCTTCCCCGGGTTTCAAACGGGGAATAAGGAGTAGCCAGCAAGGCTGAGATTACAGCAAGATTGCCCCCTACCACTTTTCCGGAGGCAACGCCATGCCTGTTGTAGCAATGAGGCTCAACATTATATTCGGGCATTTTTCCCTGCAATATCCCAATCAATGCCCGGGAACACTCATCATGCTCGCCAAACAGTGCAAGATGCTTGCACATGGAGCTGTGGATGCTCGCCACATTGTGATGTGAGGCATAGGCATGAAGAGCCGATATGTCACTGAACCCGATTATCCACTTAGGATCCTTCTCAAATGCATTACTATCCAGCTTGTCGAGGAGATGCACTGCTCCATAACCTCCACGGCTGCAAAGTATGGCTCTCACCTCGGGATCATTGAGGGCTTGGTTTATGTCGGCGAGACGCTCGCTGACAGTGCCGCTGAACGATCCGGAAGCGCCTAAAGCATGGGGCGCCACGTAAGGATTCCATCCGAGACGACTGAGCACGTCGACAGCTCCCGACACATACTCAGGATTAATTATCGACGCAGGGGAAACGATAGCTATCTTGTCGCCATTAACGAGCGGACGTGGGAATATGACCTGCTCCATTAGTTGACCTGCACTTTTATGCCAGCCTCGCGGATGCGGTCGGCGATACGTTCAAGCTCATCTTTCTCAACTTTCCGCAGATTGCTCTCGGGGGTGGGGCGGTCGATAGAATATAGCATCACTTCTTTCGGATTGATTTTCTTATATGCCTCAATAAGCGCGGCAATCTCTTCATCGCCGGTATTGTCGACCGGCTGCCCATTGTGAGAGCCACGCAGCATCATGGTCTGCACTATGCACTTATCACCGAACTCAGCCAACTGAGGGATAAGCTTCTCACAGGAGAAATCTTTGCTGGCAGGGCGGTCAATGAGCCTCATGGTGGGCGTGATCGCCGAATCGAGCTTAAGGATGCAGTTGTCAACCCGTGTGAGCCCTCGGCACACATCCTCGCGGTCAAGACGCGTGGAATTGCAGAGAACCGATACCTTTGCCGCCGGATAATACTTGTCGCGAAGCTCAATAGTGTCATCCACTATGCCTTCAAAGTCGGGATGTAGCGTGGGTTCGCCGTTGCCGGAAAATGTGATAACATCCAGACCGTCACCGGCATCCGCCATGGACTTCAGTTTTTCCTCCAGCAGCCTTCTCACTTTTTCACGCGATGGCAGCCCAGAAGTGCCGGGACCTTGGGAATTGTATCCCGCCTCGCAGTAAAGACAGTCAAATGAACACACTTTACCATCGTCGGGCATGAGATTGATACCGAGCGATGTGCCGAGACGGCGACTATGTATGGGACCAAATATAGTAGAATGAAATAAAATCGTGACCATAATCAAGTTATTTTTTAAATTCTAAAAGAACTTTTTTTAGTTCATCAATGTATCCACATCCAAATGTCAAATCAGGTTCCATATAATTTCCTTCACCCCATTCATTCCATGATTTAAGAAACACTACTCTGTTTTCAATTTTTTTATGCTTAATTCTATTCAAAACAGATTTTACGTGTTTCCCAAATAGTTCAGGAGATGATCCAGTGAGTACGTAACCTGCAGATCCACTTCTCGGCGTATGATCCCAGTTAGGAAATATTGTTGGAAATACATTTTCATCAGAATCAAACGGTCGTTCAAAATATGGATATATACTTTTATAATCATATATATTAGGCATACCTAACAATCGACGTTTAAGCTTCTGTTTAATCTTATATAAAATTGAAGGACAGGCTTTTTTCGCTTCCCATAAACCATTTGTATTTACTGCATCAAAACCCATTTCAATCAGTTTATCTCGTCGTTCTTCTGTAACATCCTCAGCTAAATGAGCTATAAAATATATACCATTCAACCCTTTATCTTTAGCCAATTTTTGCCATATTTCAATAAAATGAGGCATATCCTTATAATCAAAAGCCCGATAAATCATAAATACCGGCTTGTCATCAATACGAATGTAACGATTATCTTTGAAAGCAGGAAGGAGGGTGTTAAAATGCATTACGATATCTTCATCCCCAGGATATTGTTGTTCCACGAGAATCTTTTTATCTATCGCACCATCTTTATTCCAGAATTTAGAATGCCACGATTCATTAGCCCAACATAAACAAAATGGGAAATCGGGGTTTCCAGAACGTAATACTTCGTTAAACGGGAGTTCAAGTTCACGTTTACCATTTCCAAACCAATAATGATAGTAACAAAAGCCATATATTCCAGCCCTACGAGCAAGTTGGGCTTGTTGTTCTCTTACCTGTGGCAACCGTAAATCATAGTATCCTAAATCAGCAGGCACGCGAGGTTGTTGATGCCCTTTAAACAATGGCTTCGCTTTTCCTACGTTAGTCCATTCTGTAAATCCGACACCCCACCATTTATCATTATCTTCAGTTGGATGGAATTGAGGCAAATATAGCGCTATTATTTTTGTATCCATATTTTTCGTAATGTATTACTAACAAATTCATAACATATACCATCCTTAAAAAATAATATGTGAATCACCGCCGCGTATATAACCATCAAGCATCCATTAATGACTATCTGTAGCACAAAATTAGATACCACGTGATTCACTCCTAAGAACAATAAGCTCAAAGGTACAAAACAAATAATGTTTTTAAAAAATAAATTAACAGGAAATTTTATCCCTGAATTTTTTGTTACAGCAATCTGAGATAAGAAAAGGATAAGAACCTCGCACATTACCCACACCATCGCCGATCCTACACTAAATAGAACCGGTACAATAAGCAAGTTCAACACCAACCCAAAAACCGCACCTATAGCAGAATTGACAAGAACTATCTTGTCAGCACGTAACGGCATCAATGTCTGAACTACAAGAATCTGTTCGTATCCTATAATCAGGATTAACGGCATCACAATCTGCATTGGCATCACAGCGCCTATATATCCATCGCCTGCTATAAGCCTAATTATTTGCGGAGCCAAAATAATCACATATATAATCAACGGGATTGACACTGAAAACAAAAATTCCATACTTTTCCCTATGTGTCCCTTAAATTCCTGAATTTTTCCTTCAGAAACCAAAGCACTCATCCGCGGCATCATTACACCGGTAAATGCCGCATATATAGCCAATAGTATGTTATACAATTTAGTTGCAGTAGTATAATATCCTACTTGAGTATCATTTCCGACAAAACCAAGAAAAGCGACATTGAATGTAGTGTACATTGAAGTAAGCAACAAATATATCCCTAATGTAAAAAAAGGCTTTATAAAAATGCTAACATTGAATTTGAAATCATTCCATTTCACATATTTTTTCACATGGATAATGTTAACACAAGCATTCAATACAATCATAGACACTGTCAATAAATAGTAAATAGCATAATCAGTTGATTCCTTGACAAAAATAAAAACACATGCCACATACAAACTTCTAACTATTATTGATCGGATTGTAATGTATTTAAAATCTTCTATTCCTTTGTAAAACCATTCTATCAATAAAAAATTGAATAATAACTTACATCCTCCTATCGACATTAAATCTATGTGCTCATTCAATCTTGGTACAAATAATGCAGCCAATACCAATGCTATCAATGCCACAATCGTTGTTATGCCGGTTAATATAAGCAAATTAAAAAATGTATTACTTAATTTGCCATTATCTTTATTGAATGCAATCTCTCGAATACCCAAAAGTCCTATACCCATCATAGAAAACAGGACAAAATAATCGATTATTCCATCTATAAAATTACATAATCCAAAATTTGTCGCTCCAAGTATGCGTGAAACATACGGAAAAGTCAACAATGGAAATATGTAATTAGCCGTAGTAAGAAAACAGCTATATAAAAAATTCTTTTTTATATTAGCCATAGATCTCTATTTTTTTTGCATGGACATGAATCTTATCTACGGGAGGAATCTTGGTGTAATCGCCATATATGAGCCTCAGATAAGCATCGGTATTGCCGGGAGCCGGAAATTCATGCCCCTCAAACATCACTTTGCCTAACGGAAATATATCTTCTCTGCGTCGCGGAGCGTGGAAAGGCGCGGAAAGAGTGTGACGCAACCGACTACCGGCGTTTATGCGTGAAAGCATGGTGAGAAGAGGCAAAGCAATCCGTCTTATAGGAAAGTCAATTATGCCTTTCAGCAAGGATTGCTGCCTTTCTGTTTTTCCGGCAATGGCACGCCACAGAGTCATCTCTTTGCCTATACATTTACGGGCAAATACATGAAGCTTGCGTGAATTGCTCGGCACCATAGTAAAGATGTCAATCGAACAGCCTTCATACCGCAATTTCTGCGGCACTACCTTTTCCTCCTCGATGCGAGTGTGGAGATCACGGAGTTTTGTGAATGCGAATAGATAGTTGGGGTCATTTGAATGATTATGGACGGCATACTGCCCTGTCTTGTCAAGTTCCACAGCTTTTATGAACCGTCTCAATCCATCGGGCATCATTTCCACGTCCACGTCATCATCCCATGGAATGAATCCGCCATGACGCACAGCACCGATGAGGGTGCCGGAACTCAACCAATAATCTATACAGTTTTCCTTGCAGATGCGGTCAATGTACAGAAGCATGTCAAGCAACCGCAACTGCACCTTGCGAAGATCCGATCCGTCAGGATTAAACCGCATCCTCAATTCATCCTGTACCCTCTGCGACACCATAAAATCAATTAATTTTACTCCAGATATGCATGAATTTTTGTGCAACGCCTATATTTGTCAGTTCATTTCTATATTTTTTACAAGCTTGCACATAGACCTCATTATTATCAACTATAGCAACCAGTTCATCAGCACCCCAATCATCCTTGACTATACCCAATTTATTATCTCTGATATAGTTTATAGATGAAGGAACAGAATTTGTAACAACGGGAGTACCTGAAACAATGGATTCAGGTATTGAGACAATATTCAGATCCTGCCTCGTATTTACCAGGAATCCCATGGACTCTCTTATATATACATTAAGATCTTTCTGAGGAATAAATCCAAGAAAATCAACATATTCCGACAAATTCATATCCCCCACCATAGATTTAAGTTTACTCTCCATCTCCCCTCTTCCGGCAATCAAAAGCTTCACATCAGCATATTTGGATATATCATGGAACTGCTTGAATTTCAAAATTATACCCTCAATATTCTTTCTATATATGAGCTGTGACGATGAAATAAATTGCCGTTTCTTTCCATCAGACAACCGGAATTTATCGATGTCAATGCCATGTTCCACTATATCTTCTGAAACTGCGACAGAATATTTTTTTATAAACTCTTTAGCATAATCTGATCGTGGCACAATCAATTTAATTTTATTCATAAAACTTTTAAGAATAAAATTATGCCAAAATTTAGATGGAAGCTTAAAGAATTTCCGTTGATGCATTGACATTTCCTGCCATACAATGAGCTTTTCAGGACAGACTCTTGAAACTATAAGAGTCGCCATTGAAAACACTTCGCTTGAAATGATCAAGTCATAATTTTTTCCATGCTTCAATAAAAATTCTCTTAATCCTGCAGGATATGGAATCAAAGATGGCTTAAATAAAGACGGATATTTTGACTTAAAAAATTTTAAATCAAAGTCATAATCTTCATTAGATGACGGTCTATATTCTTCAGAAGCTGCCAAAGTAACTTTATTTCCTATTTTTACTAATCCGGAACAAAGACTGTGAATCATGGTATCCTTAATAGAGCCCATGCGAGGAATCACACCTTTTTCAGGAGTAAATAAAATTAAATTGACAACCAATATATTCATCGTAATTTTTATTTAACTATAAGTGTATATATCTTTTCATGCTCTACATTATCCAAGTCTGATTTCAGTGTAGAAACATTCGTCTTCCCTGAATCAATGATCACGAGCACTCCATTTTCGTTCTCGTCCACAACGGAAGATATGGCACAAAATGAATTCTTATCAGGAATATTTACAAATATAAAGTCATATTTATCAGACATCACATTCAAATGAGATTTAAATGCCTGCGTCATAATATTGTCATTATCTTTCAAATGATCATCCCACAAAACCTTCTTCTCTATATTTCCAAAACTCTGTGATATTTTTTCCTTTATATCACTATTTTCGCTATAGTTTAACACGCAGAATATTTTATATCCGCTATTAACTATCAGTTGACGGAATAAAGAGAGTTCCTTATTCTCTCCATTATACATTTTTGAATTACTTTCAATTCCGAGATTTTTGAGATCCATCGGCTGGTATATCTTATTCTTTAGCAAGAGTAAGAATATAGCCAATAAAGTAGGCAATATCACTGATAGGGCCAATGCAACAATAAGCATCATCGTGCCTTTACTATTAGTGGGCGCCAAGTCGCTGTATGCCTCTTCAATCACGAATCCAAGAGTTGAATTGGAATAGAATTTCAATTCTGCACTCTCTTTGCGCTGTAGCAGGAACATATAAAGTTCCTGATTGAATTTTTGATCACGCAGCAAAGTGGCATACTCACGTTCAAGTTCGGGCAAATTATTTATTTTATCAGTTGCGGCAGTTGTAAGCTGATTCAAGGTACCCATGTTCATTTCAGCCTGATTGAGCATGAGCTCCATATTGCCTTTCACAAAGTCACGAAGATAATCAATCTGGCTGTTAAGCAACTGCAATGTTTTATTCTCAGGAGTAGCCGAAAGCTCAAGAGTCTTGCGCTTCATGATTGCCTCGTTATAAGCCTCGACAGCTGAATTTTTAGATGTTTCCATCACAGGCAATAAATCACCCATGTTGCCACTTTTCAGAGTTTTCAACACATCTTTATAATAGTCAATCTGAGCCTGCAATTTTACCAATTCCTCTTTTTTGCCTACAGTTCCTCCTATAAGCATTCCGGCTATCTGCTCACCACCTACAAAATCTTTTTCCTTTACAAAATTTTCCAGGTTAGTTTCAGATTCCTTGAGGTTTTTCCCCACAACTATCAACCGGTTTTTAAAATATTCTATTTCCTGTCGGGCATTAAAATGACGGCGTTCAACACGAGTTTTATTATATTCATTCATCACCGTATTGACAACCATCATACCCTTATCACGGTCAGGGCAACTGTATGACAATGAAATCACATCAGTTTTAGCATCGCTGATCTCCATATAAAGCTGTTCGGACAGCAGCTTTGACGCAACCTCATCACCCAGCATTACCACATCTATCTCAGCCTTCATGTCATCAACATAGTCAGTGGCTTTAAGAATTTCAAAATTGCCGTAGGTGGTCGACAAAATACATGGGATGGGCATATTCTTAATTTCACCGAGATTTTTCTTGAATATGCGTCCTTGAATAGCCTTAGCCGATACTTTATTATTTTCGATTTTTAATCTGATAGTCAGTGGCGATGTCAGTGTATCAAGCATTCCGGGAGTAGGTTCTACCAAAACAGGAGTGGAGAAGTAAAGCATCTTCTTTTTCAAGCCATCTCTTTCCACATACATGCGATTCAATTTAAGCAGTTTTATCACACGCATACGTAGCTTATTGGATTGCATAATCTCAATTTCATTGTCGGCAGAAGATGATCCAAATCCGCCAATGGAAAAAGAACGCATGATAGCCGATACTCCACCGGCTCCGGCAGAGGGAGTATTTTCCGATGAATCTTCAATAAGCACTTTTCCCATCACCGTATATTCCGGCATACATCTCTGATAATATACGATACCGGCACTCATGAGTAAAACGAATGCCGCTACATATACCCACTTCAATCTTTTGATTTCACGTATAAGACGTCTGAAATCAAGCTCGTTATTATATTTTTCCATTGTCAGTTATATTTTCTTCTTCAAGTTGTTCCTTTATCTCTTTTCCCTTTGCACAAATCACTCCTAAGAGCATCATTGCCATCATGCCGCAATTCTGTGTAATCACGGTTGATGCTATGCTTTCAATAAGCAGAAAACAAATTAACAATACTCCCGTACAGAATGTATATTTATATAATACAGAGTCAGAACGCAGTAGAATTTTAATATATCCATAAACATAAATCCAAAAATATATGAATAATATAACACCTACTATTCCAAATTGAGCGAGCAATGGATAGTAAGCATCACAAATAAAATCAGGCATTGTCGGAGACAAGCCCCATATTTTATCCAAGCCATATTCATAATACAATTTTGAATAATTTTCAGCAGATGGAAATGAGGCAAAAGAAGCAAGTCCGGTGCCTAACGGGAAATAATCATATAAAATAATCCCTGACGTAACATATAATACCGGACGAGCAAATGATGCTACCATATTAGGATCAAATATATCAGAAGATCCTTTTATAAAATAAAATTCAAATTTACTCCAGCCCACTCCGATAAATATAGCAATCACGGATATAATCAAAGCCGCATGCTTAATATTGAAATTTTTTAATATGCCCGGACGATAAATGAATATAAAGAATATAGCTAAAACAAACTCTCCATAATACTTAGATCTCGTACACATAAGCCCGGATATCAAGAACAATACTATAGCCCCAATATTTTTTTTATTGACGTATCCGAAGTTGTCTATTGAACAATACAAATATACCATTATAGACACAAAAATTGTAGTACCGGCATTCATTACATGATGTAGAACCGGCGATAAAATCACATCGCCAATAAAATACATCGATAATAGGATAAGTGCAGCTATAACTACATTAAACACAGCTATTATCTTCAGAATGTGTTTATCTTTTTCAGTAAATGATGGTGTAATTGCAAATATTACAATAAACGGAAGAAATGGCTTTATTTCTATTATAAGATCCTTTAATATGTATTTAGGAGTATTGAAGTTAAAACAGATTATGGAATAGATGGCATATATTGAAAAAACAGCAATTAATAACCATAAAAGATTGTATCTTCTCCAATTTCGATTTAAGACACAATCAATCAGTGCTATTCCCAAAAATAACACTGACATAAGTTCATCGGCATATTTAAGAAGTTGATTGCTTGGGATAAGCAATATGAAACTTATTATAAATATCCAACAACATAATCTGTCAAGTCTTATCATAACCTTTTCTTACTTTATGGATAAGGCAATGATCAGAGATGATATAACAGAAACCGCACTTACAATTGTCGATATCACTGAAAGTTTGAATCCGTTATTTTGATTATATTTTGAATTATCTTGTTTAACATTATTTGGTTCTACATAAACCACATCATTCTGCTTTAGATAAAAAAATGGAGAACCGGTAATATTACTATCATGAAGATCCAATCTTTGGTAGACGGTTTCACCATCAGGCATCTGCCTGATTACCATCACACCTTCACGTTTACCGTACTCAGTTAAATCCCCACATGATGCAAGAGCGTCAAATACCGAAAATTTTTCGCTCTGTACTTTTATCATCTGCGGTTCCTTTACCTCTCCAAGAACATTTACTTTAAAATTCTGAAGAATGACACTTACTTGCGGATCTTTAACCGTCTTACTTATTTGTGTTACTAAATAATCCTTCAATTGCATTGTAGTCATGCCTTTAACATCGATCTTTCCTATACCTGGGAAGTCTATGCACCCATTCTTGTCAACTATATAATTTAAAGAACGAAGATTTGACATAACTTCAGTATTACTATTGTCTTGTGCTCCAGGAGCAATATTATTAAATTGAGAAGTTGCTTCAGGCACAAGAGATGAAACCCATATAGTCAATTCATCGGCAGGCTCTATCTTTATTTGATAATCTGAAGAAAGTAATACACCTGCATTAGAAGATTTAGTATCTGAGAAATATGCTAAATCTCTTTTTGTATTGCATGAAGCACTTATTAATGCTATCAATATGATTAGAAACAACTTAGTATTCATCATTTTAACTTTACTATATCAATACATTAGTAACGGTAATTTTTCAATTCTATTGTGATAAGTATCTAATTCTAAGGCAGAGTAGACAATAATTTTTCTATATATGACTTCTCATTCCAATATTTAGAAAACATCAATTCATAGTCACCTCTAATCTGCTCGATATTAATATTTTTTTTCTCCATTTCCAATATTTTTTCCACACATTCTTGTTCATTGGAAAATGATATCAGATATTCACTCTTTAAATTTTGATTAAATGCTTTTAATGAATTAGAAAAAACAGGTATAAGACCGGCTCCTACATAATTAGCCATTTTGGTGGGAGTTGCAACATGATTTACAGCAATATCATCCCGTACAATAAATCCATACTTATGTTTTCTCAATTCTATATTCAATTCTATGACCGATTTATTACTAACCTCAGCTTCAACTCCATTTTGAGCTAAAATTCTTTTAGCCTTGTCTACTTCAAATGTAAAAATTGATAAAGTGGCATCAGGCAAAAATTTTTTCAAATTTTTGAAAATCGTAATAGTTTTCTCAAAACACTGCCATACGTCAAGATTTCCGGCATATACAAATGACGGATTTTCATATCGTGAAGAGTAAAAAACATCCTCTTGCAATGAAGAATTAAAACATGGCATTATCACATGTTCTTTCCCGGAATAACCATATTTATTCTTATAATGCTCAAGCATTTGCTCAGATACAAACAGATTAAAATCAGAATGCCTTATAGCGAATCGTTCTGTATAAGTTCTTCCTATGACTTTTAATCTTGTGTACAAGTTACGATCAAACATCAACGAAATTTCTTCCGGAGTTATGCCTTGAAACCAATTTATAGTTAACGACGGTTTCTTAAACTTGTATGCAATATAAAAATCCTTATCATTTATCGTCAATATCTTAGAATGCATTGGAATGCCTTTCAAATTTTGAGTATATGAGACTTTTTCTCCCCTTTTTAGAAGAGCATCTCTTATCATATTGACATAAAATTCAGTAGCTGCCGATAATCCTTCCGAAAAGTAAAAGTAATACATAGTCACTCAGATAAAATTGTTACTATTCTTTCGGCTGCTTGACCGTCACCGTACGGATTGACTGCCCGCGACATAGCTTGATAAACAGCATTATCATCAATAAGTGTAGAAACAGTTGATACTATTTTATCATAATCAGTTCCCACAAGTTTAACTGTGCCGGCTTCAACTGCCTCAGGACGTTCTGTGGTGTCACGCATCACAACCACAGGCTTACCTAATCCCGGAGCTTCTTCTTGAATACCTCCGCTATCAGTCAGTACAATATACGCTTTTGACATCATGCGGATAAAAGCCAAATATTCAAGTGGTTCTATAAAATAAAGATTATCTTTTCGGTCATTCAAATCTCCAAATATCGACTGTATAGGCTTTCTTACATTGGGGTTTAAATGCATCGGATATACAAAATCTATATCCTCATATTTTAACGCCAAATCCTTTATAGCTGAGCACATTGAAAGGAATCCGTCACCAAAATTCTCTCTACGGTGTCCTGTGATGAGCACCATCTTTCTACCGGTAGAAAGACGATCCACATCATATCCTGAAAGTCTTAACTCATTATCAATTTCAGCGACAAGACCCTCATCTTTTTTCATTCTGTCAACTACTATATGCAGTGCATCAATAACAGTATTGCCGGTTATGAAAATTGATTTTTCATCGACATTTTCTTTTATCAAATTTTCCCGGCTTAAAACAGTAGGAGAAAAATGGTAATCAGCTATTCTGCCGGTTATCTGCCGGTTCATTTCTTCCGGCCATGGAGAAAGCCTGTCATGGGTGCGCAAACCAGCCTCCACGTGTCCCACTTTTATGTGAGCATAGAATGCAGCTATTGCGGCAAAAGTTGATGTAGACGTATCGCCATGAACGAGAACTATATCAGGACGACATTTATTCTCAAATATATCTCTCATTCCTGACAAGACTCTACAACTGACATCTGTCAAATCCTGACCTGAACGCATTATATTTAAATCATAATCAGGCAATATCCCAAATATATCCAACACCTGATCAAGCATCTGGCGATGTTGACCGGTGACGGTGACAATAGTTTCAAACTCTTCACAACGCTCCTGCAAAGCTTTAATAACTGGAGCCATTTTGATGGCTTCGGGACGTGTTCCGAAAACAACCATTATCTTTTTCTTCATGATATTGAGCTATATACTATTTTTAACGCTATATTTTATTATTTATTGTTGGTTGCCGATTGCCTGCCAGGTGAAATGGGCGGTGTGGATGCGGCGTGAACGCAGGTGGTAGATGAAATTGTAGAATGGACGCCACAACATGCTTCCGGGCACGCTAAGCATAAATCTGCGTGAAGATAGCAATAACGACGCTTTTCTCCACACAAGCATCTGAGGAAGCCACAGCAGCAGCGCAACGACACCAAGCACCGACATCACAAGCCAATTGTCGAACGCTATCAACACAGCGCCAACGGTAGACAGCAGCCACAACCACATCAACAAGCTTACTGTGTCATAAAGCCAGTTCTGCGAGCAGTCACAATAACGTGCCGTGTAGTCATACCTGTATTTCTTAGCCTTATACACCTCTACCGGATGCGGAGTAGAGGTCATCACCTGAGCATCACGTGCGATCATCACCGCAGTATTGGATGGTGTGGCAACATCGCTCACAAATATATCATCATCACCATAATGAAGGTTCAACGAATTGCTGAACCCTTTCATCTCAAAGAATTTGTCACGGCGGTAGGCAAGGTTATCCCCATCACCGCGATAAGTGTGAGCCGTAAGAGCCGAAGCGAGATAATGCACCGAGGTGACAAGCATGTCATGTGCCCTGCGGCGGCTGCCACGGCGAGTGTCATCAGCCGGATCGGGACACGCATAGCCTATGACCAGATCTATCGATGGATTGTTGAACGGCATCGCCATATACTTGAGCCAATCAGGCGATTTGATTCGTGATGAAGAAGTCACATGAACCACCACATCATGCCGGGCAGCCTTCATGCCAAGTGTAAGAGCAAGTTTCTTGCGCGACACATTTCTCATCACCTTAGGAGTGAACGTGTGCCGCAGTAGGCTCCATTGCGATGCCACCGACATGAGCAGCATATCAGTCTCATAATCCTTGCCGTCATTCACGACGATCACTTCCCATGGAGCCTGATAAGATTGCTCTCGCAACTGACGCAGCAATGTAGCAAGACCGGAAGCATCTCCATTGCTATATACAATGACCGACACCGACGGCAATTCCTCAGGAAATGATGACGATGATTGAACCTTGACGGTTTTACACACTTTAGCCACTCGCAAAGTATAAAATACGGTGACAGCAACAGCCATCACTGCCGCAATGCCTGTAAAACACCATGCTGTCACTATATCTACACCGGAAAACACCTGCTGCATTTTTTTATTCAAGTCACAAAGTTAGCAAGAATTTTTTGTTTACTTATAAGGTTTACATTAACTTTGCGTGACAATAATTCACGTGCTATGACTTACGAATATGACTATCTGGTAATAGGATCCGGAATTGCAGGCATGAGCTTTGCTCTTAAAGTTGCCGGAACAGGAAAAGTGGCATTAATATGTAAAACTACTCTTGAGGAAGCCAACACTTATTTAGCACAAGGTGGTGTTGCCTCAGTCACTAATCTTGAAGTGGACAATTTTGACAAGCACATAGAGGATACTATGATTGCCGGAGACTGGCTCAGTGATAGGGAAGCGGTCGAAAAAGTAGTGAAAGGCGCGCCGCAGCAAATTAATGAGCTTATAAACTGGGGCGTCGATTTCGACAAAAACGATGATGGAAATTTCGACCTTCATCGTGAGGGTGGACACTCTGAATTCCGAATTCTACATCATAAAGACAATACCGGTGCTGAGATTCAGGACAGCCTGATAAATGCGGTCAAAAATAACCCCAACATAGACATATTTGAAAATCATTTCGCTATTGAAATAATCACCCAGCATCATTTAGGCAAAATCGTAACCCGCCGCACTCCCGATATCACCTGCTACGGAGCTTACGTCCTCAACAAGAATGGAAATGTGGACAAATTTCTTGCCAAGATAACACTGATGGCAACAGGTGGAGTAGGTGCGGTATACACCACTACAACAAATCCCTTGGTAGCTACCGGCGATGGAATTGCCATGGTATATCGTGCCAAAGGCACCGTGAAAGATATGGAGTTCATCCAATTCCACCCCACAGCCCTGTATCATCCGGGCGATCGTCCGTCATTCCTCATCACCGAAGCCATGCGTGGATATGGTGCAGTCCTGCGCAACCTGAAAGGTGAGGAATTCATGCACAAATATGATCCGAGATTGTCACTCGCTCCACGAGACATAGTAGCACGTGCCATAGACTCTGAGATGAAACTATCAGGCGACGACCATGTATATCTTGATGTCACCCACAAAGATGCCGAGGAGACTAAACATCACTTTCCAAACATCTACAAGAAGTGTCTTTCATTAGGCATCGACATAACAAAAGATTACATTCCGGTGGCTCCGGCAGCCCACTATCTGTGTGGTGGTATAAAAGTGGACATGAACGCCGAGTCTTCGATCAAAAGATTATACGCCGTAGGTGAATGTTCTTGCACAGGACTCCACGGAGGAAACCGTCTCGCATCCAACTCTCTAATAGAGGCAGTGGTCTACGCCGATGCCGCCGCTAAACACGCTGTCGAGGCAAAAGAACACTATGCATTCCGCACCGATGTGCCCGATTGGAACGACGAAGGCACACGACACCCTGAAGAAATGGTACTGATCACTCAAAGCATAAAAGAGGTAGGGCAAATCATGTCGGCGTATGTAGGCATCGTAAGAAGCGATTTGCGGTTAAAACGTGCGTGGAACCGTCTTGACATACTGTATGAGGAGACCGAACGCCTGTTCAAATGCTCGAAAGCAAGCCGCGAAATATGTGAATTGCGCAACATTATCAATGTAGGATACCTCATAATGCGGCAGGCTATGGAGCGTAAGGAATCGCGCGGACTACACTACACCGTGGATTACCCTCACACTGACCATTAACTTTTATTTCACAATATTTCAGCTATATTCATTGTTATAGTGACATGAGACTACTCTATGCCATCATTATAATCATGTCGTTCCATGTCACTGCATTTACGCAAACAGTGGATAGTAATGGTGTGCCTGTTCCTCCCAATCCAAGACAGAGACCTGTAGAGGGTAGATACCATTTCGTCACTGAGGCGGGCGACACCGCGCTCATGGTGGTGCTTAACAATATCACCGTCTTCCCTACTCTGAAATTTAAAAACAAAAAACAGGAGGAATTTTACTGGCGTACGGTGAGAGATGTGAAACGCACTCTCCCCTACGCCAAGCTCATAGCTGAAACTCTGTTGGAGACCTACGAATACATCGAAACATTCCCCACTCAGAAAGAACGTGAACAGTATCTGTCGCAAATGGAAAAAGAAATTTTCGCACAGTACAAACCTGAGTTGAAAAGATTCACAAAGTCCCAGGGTAAAATGCTTGTGAAGCTCATCAACCGCGAGACAAATCAAAGCAGCTATTCAATTCTTAAAGCATTTCTCGGCACATTCCGAGCCGGTTTTTGGCAGACGTTCGGACACTTCTTCGGCGTTAATCTGAAATCATCCTACCGCCCTGACAAAAACAAGGAAGACGCCATCATAGAGCGCGTGTGCATCCTTGTCGAGGAAGGAGCCTTATAACACCCGCTCTTAATACATCTGCAACGCCCTGAGCTTGTCAATCATCTCGCCGCGCGACATTCTACGGCAATCCTTTAGCGTTGAGGCAAAATCATGAGCCACACGCTGCACACCTGCATGATTGAACACTCTGTAAAGATAGTTATAATGACGATTGAACATATTCTCAATCTCGTCATCCTCAAGTTGGCACGTGTCCCTACCCTCCTCTTCAATAAGTTCAAGAAGCTGCTTGCGTGTATCGTTATCAAGCACGGCATTATTCAACACATGGCTACGACACAATACATTGCCGAGCAGCATACCCATCGATACCTCAAAATGCTTCAAAATATGATTCCACGAGACTTTAGCCGACAATCTCGGGTTTCCGTTAAAGTAATACTCAGGTGAAAATTCTATAGACTCTCCCGATTCTGAATCCAGAGAAATAGCTGAAACAATCTCGTCAGCGTCAAAAATTGTCACGCCAATTGCCATGCCTGTAATGCCGTAACACTTATCATTTTCGTCTATATATTGAAGCTTCATATACTATGGATATTAAATTCTATATTTTATAACGACAAATATAACTGTTTGGATTGGAATTTTTCCAATTTTTATTTTCAATTAATCACCATTATCTTTGTCACGGCTCCTTTAGATGAACCCCCGTCAGAATCTCCGTTTGAGGCAAAGACAAGATACACCCCTGTCTTGACACGACGTCCCGAACCGTCACAGCCATCCCACACAGCCATTCCGCCCGTAGCCTTGCACTGATAAAACACATTTCCCGCTATATCCGATATCTTCACAAGCGATCCATCCATCAATCCAGTAATAGTGATAGGACCGGTGTATTCCGGTTTCACCGGATTTGGATAAGCATATATATCAGAATAATCATCGGCTCCGGGGGAAGCATCGGAAGAATACTCAGCCAGACCGTAGCGAGTGCCCACATACACTGAATTTCCATTTGGATCACAGGCAAGAGCCGCTATTTCATCTATGGCGATACCTGTATTATCTGCGGTAAAATTGGATATAATCTCTTTACCATCCTCGCTTACGAGATACAATCCGGAAGTAGTTGTTCCCAACCACTTCCTATTGGCATTATCTACAGCTATTGCCGACACAAGCCTGTTGGAGAGAAGATAATCGGCATACTGCGTACCGTCATTTCTCGGCACCTTCACCCTCTCTACAGTTCCATTTCCACTGAGCATGGACGACGGATTGTGAATCACTATAACACCATCGGTGCTACCCAGCCACAATGCCCCGTTCTTATCCTCTGCGATGCCAAAGAATCCTACCGGTCCAAATGATTTTCCATCTTGGTCAATGAAACCGGTATAGACTTGATATGTGTCATCCGAAGTTGAATCGATTGTGCCGTTAGTATTGTATATCAAAAATTTATAAGGAGAGTCACTTGAGCTTACAACCACCAGATTTTTATTCTTTGAATGCTTGAGCGCCATGATGCGTGAATCACGCGAAAAGAACACTCCCACATCACTTGCTTTGACGCTTATCCAGTCACTTTTTGATATCTGCGATTGCTTTCTTTTAGATGCCGGAAGCACGCCTATGAATATATTTTGCTTAAAGTCATATCCATAGACCCAAAGATTATTGGAACTGTCAAAATCCATCGACACGACAGTGCAATTATAAGTCTGGTCAAGAGGCATATTTCGCCAGTCATATTTCGCCACTTGCTTGCCATCGCGGAATTTATATATACCCTCAAACCATGTGCCCAGATAAATTGTGCCCGGTTCTTCAGGATCCTCCACAATAGAAAAACCCGGGTGAAGGGCTCTCGATTCCGAATTGGCAAGTTCCACATCCTTCACATCAGGAGTGATATCAGTCACAAAACCATCTTTCATCACATTTATTGACAACAGGTCATGGTTTGCTTCAATATAAGCTCCATGGCTTTCAGCTTTGTTGGTCATATAAATATTATCTGAAGAAAGGCTTGGGACTATGCTCCACACCCCCCTGTTTGAATATGTGCCCATCGGTTTGATTTCAATCTGGTCGACATTATCCGATTTGCCGTCATAATGTCCTAACCCGTCAGGATTTATAAACCATAGGCTTCCGTCATCGGTAATTGAGTTATATCGCAGATTATCATCATATCCGGATTTCTTTATTGACTCCGGCACTTTATGAATGTCAATATTACCTTCACCGTCGACCACAGCATAATTACCGGTATTTCCCATCATCCATTTATCACCCATTTTATTGATGACAGGATTAAAATACAGGTATATATAATTCTTCACCAAACTGTTAGATGAATAATCGGCGGTAATTATACCCTCAGTCTCAGTTTCACTCGTGTACAGGAATTTATTGTCCGATATGGCAATCATATCCTTCAGTTTCCCCACATTACCGAGCGTAGTGAACACATCAATTGAATTATGGCGACCTGCGAGCGGCGAATAGCACAGTTCATCATCGATGCTTATGACAAGCTTGTCACCTGCTATGGATATGACAGGCACATTTTTATTGAAAATACCCGATTCCTCTACCGTATAATTGGAAGTATTGAATTTGACTATTCCGAAACCGGTTGCCACGTATGCATCATCGCCATTGAATGCCACGCTGTTAAGGGTTTTATCTGTCACATAAGTAGCAGCGGCGATATCTCCCATATTCACTACATTCCCGTCATCATATATCAGGTCGATATTGCCCGACTGATAAAACAGCATCACATAATCACGGTCATAATTCCTGAATATGTCAATCACGTTGACATCGCTCAATCCGTTGCCAGAATTATAACCTATGGTTTCCCCGCTGCCTTTGTCGTATGCATAAACATAACCACCTGAAAGGTAATAGACCATGTTTTTAGAGTCTATTACCTTATCCAGATAGTTTGTGCTGTAATTACTGTATACTTTCCATGATCCTATACCTTGACCGAAGGCACAGACCATGACCAACATCGACATAAACGTCGACAATATTCTTTTTATCATAGCAAGATCTTAAATGACACATTATCAATTCTTGTTATGAAAATATTCGCTGAGACAAGCTGTGGCGCGCCCTCTGTGGCTAACGCCATTTTTCTCTTCCGAACTAAGCTCTGCAAATGTACGGTCAAAACCTTCTGGAACAAAAACAGGATCATATCCAAATCCATTGCTGCCTTTACGCTCCTCGATGATTGTACCATTGACGATGCCCTCAAATTTTTTCATCGAGTCACCCTCTATGAGACATATCACAGTTCTGAACCGCGCACTCCTGTTGACCTTACCCTTCATATTCTGAAGAAGGAGAGTCATGTTGGCTTCTGAATCATGACCCGGACCGGCATAACGGGCTGAATAGACTCCGGGAGCGCCATCAAGAGCCTCCACTTCAAGACCGGTGTCATCGGCAAAACAGTCATAACCGTAGTTATCCTTGACAAATCGAGCCTTGATCTCGGCATTGCCGTCAAGAGTATCGGAAGTTTCAGGAATATCCTCATCACAACCAATGTCATGAAGTCCAAGCACACAATACTCCTCACCTAAAATGGCTCGTACCTCATCAAGTTTATGAGCGTTATTGGTAGCAAAGACAATCTTATTCATTTTCATGACATTTATATGAATTCTAACGTATTATTCCGGATCTTTATTGTGTGGATTAACCTACTACGATATTCACGATCTTACCGGGAACTACTATGATTTTTCTCACAGTTTTTCCTTCGAGCCACTTAGCTGCACCTTCATTTTCAAGGGCTGTCTTCTCAATATCATCACGAGCCATGTCAACAGGCACCTCTATGTTGAAACGTGCCTTACCGTTAAATGAAACAGCCATCGTGACGGTCGATTCCTTGAGATACTCTTCGTTGAATGCGGGCCATGAAGCGTCAAAAATGGTAGTGTCATTGCCAAGAGCATGCCACAGCTCCTCGGTGATGTGAGGCGCAAACGGTGCGAGAAGCACTATAAGCTGTGACAGGATTTCGCGGTTGTGACACTTCAATGTGGTAAGCTCATTGACGCATATCATGAATGCCGCTATCGAGGTGTTGAATGAGAAGTTTTCAATATCCCATGTTACCTTCTTGATCAGCTTATGAAGCGATTTAAGCTCATCCCTGGTGGGTTCTCCGTCAGCCACGAGGAATTCGTCACCTTTATAGAAAAGTCCCCACAATCGCTTTAAAAAGCGGTTCACGCCGTCAATACCGTTAGTGTCCCAAGGCTTGCTCTGCTCAAGCGGACCGAGGAACATTTCATAGAGTCGCAATGTGTCGGCGCCGTAACGCTCTACAATATCGTCGGGATTTACCACATTGAACATTGATTTCGACATCTTCTCAACCGCATATCCGCATTCATATTTTCCATTGTCGAGAATGAATTCGGCATCATTGAATTCAGGACGCCATGCGCGGAACTTATCAAGGTCAAGTATATCGTTGCTCACTATGTTCACGTCTACGTGGATGGGAGTGACATCATATTCGCCCTTCAATCCGTATGACACAAAGGTATTGGTGTCCTTTATGCGATACACGAAGTTGGAACGTCCCTGAATCATACCCTGGTTGATAAGCTTCTTGAACGGTTCATCTTTCACCACAAGACCGAGGTCATAAAGGAATTTATTCCAGAAGCGGCCATAGATCAAGTGTCCGGTAGCGTGCTCGGTTCCTCCTATGTAAAGATCCACATCCTGCCAGTACTCATTAGCATCTTTCGACACAAGAGCATCATTGTTGCGCGGATCCATATAACGGAGATAATAAGCTGATGAACCGGCAAATCCGGGCATTGTGTTGAGTTCAAGCTGATATCCGTCTTCTGTAGCCCAATTCTTGGCTCTGCCCAGCGGCGGTTCGCCGGTCTCGGTAGGAAGATATTTGTCAACTTCAGGAAGAAGCAACGGAAGCTTGTCTTCACTCAGCAAGTGAGGTATGCCATCCTTGTAATACACAGGGAAAGGCTCGCCCCAATAACGCTGACGGCTGAAGATGGCGTCACGCAGACGATAATTGACCTTTACCTTGCCTATACCCTTCTCTTCAATGAATTTCTTTGTAGCGGCGATGGCATCCTTAACCTCCATACCGTTGAGGTTAAGATCGGCGCTTTGCGAATTGATCATCTTGCCCGACTTGGCGTCAAAACTCTCTTCGCTCACGTCACACCCCTCAATAAGCGGAATGATGGGAAGATTGAAATGCTTTGCAAAAGCATAGTCGCGGCTGTCATGAGCCGGAACAGCCATGATAGCTCCGGTACCATATCCGGCAAGCACATAGTCGCTCACCCACACCGGGATATTTTTTCCGGTAAGAGGATTAACCGCGTAGGCTCCGGTGAACACGCCTGACACGCTCTTCTCTATCATGCGCTCACGCTCGGTCTTATGCTTAACCTCGTCGAGATAGGCATTGACGGCATCACGCTGCTCCGGTGTGGTGATCATATCCACGTAGATGCTTTCAGGAGCAAGCACCATGAAAGTAACACCAAATACAGTATCGGCGCGTGTGGTGAAGATTTCAAGCTCCACATCGCTGTCGGCTATGGGGAAACGCATCTCTGCACCCTCCGAACGTCCTATCCAGTTACGCTGTGTCTCTTTCAACGAGTCGGTCCAGTCGATTTTTTCAAGACCGTCAAGAAGACGCTGGGCGTATGCCGACACACGGAGACACCACTGATACATCAATTTTTGTTCCACAGGATATCCACCGCGTATTGATACACCTTCGCTAACCTCATCATTGGCAAGCACGGTGCCGAGTTTGGGACACCAGTTCACCATGGTGTTGCCAAGATAAGCTATTCGGTAGTTCATGAGAGTGTCGCTCTTTTCCTTGTCGGAGTAAGAGTTCCACTGCTCGGCAGTAAATTCAAGTTCCTTTCCACTGGCGGCATTTATTCCCCGGCTACCCTCCTTTTCAAAATGAGCTATAAGGTCGCTTATAGGACAAGCCTTTTGGAGTTTGGTGTTGTAGTAGCTGTTGAACATCTGCATGAACGCCCACTGGGTCCACTTGTAGTATTCCGGTTCGCAAGTCTTGAATTCACGGTCCCAGTCATAGCAGAACCCTATTTTGTCAAGCTGGCTGCGGTAACGAGCCACATTCTCCATTGTGGTTTTCTCGGGATGCTGACCGGTCTGTATCGCATACTGCTCGGCGGGAAGTCCGTAAGCATCATATCCCATGGGGTGAAGCACATTGAAGCCGTTAAGACGTTTGAATCGTGAAAAGATGTCGCTTGCTATATAGCCGAGGGGATGTCCCACGTGAAGCCCCGCTCCCGAAGGATAAGGAAACATATCAAGCACATAATATTTCGGACGTGTCTTGTCTATTTCCGCCTTGTATATCTTATTCTCTTTCCAATATTGTTGCCAACGAGATTCTATCTCTCTGTGATTATATTCCATGATTTATCTTATTGATTTTTTATATGAGCGGGTTTACTTTATTTTAGCGCTTATCTCAAGCATTCTCTCGATAGGACGTCGAGCTTTTTCTGCTATATCAGCGTCAACGTGTATCTCGGGAGCTTCGTTTTTAAGACAGTCGAGAAGTTTCTGCATGGTGTTCATCTTCATATACACGCAGTCGTTGCAGGCACAGGTCGAGTCATTGGGCGGTGCCGGAATGAACACTTTTTCCGGACACTTCTTCTGCATTTCATGAAGGATGCCGCTTTCAGTAGCTACTATGAATTCCTTGCTGTCGCTCTCTATGGCATATTTAAGCAATGCGGCAGTCGATCCCACCTCATCGGCTATCAACTGTAGAGGACGCTTGCACTCGGGATGCACGAGCACTTTCGCGCCGGGATGCTGCTTCTTCAATTCCATGATTTTCTCGATGGAGAATTGTTCATGCACATGACAAGCGCCGTTCCATAGTTTCATGTTACGTCCGGTCACCGAATTGATGTAGTTTCCAAGATTACGGTCGGGTCCGAATATGATAGGGGTCTCTTCGGGGAAACTTTCCACTATCTGGCGGGCATTGCTCGATGTCACGAGAACATCAGTCAACGCTTTCACCTCAGCCGATGTATTGACATAGCTTATCACGGTGTGACCGGGATTCTCCTCAATGAACTTCCGGAATTCCTCGGCATTGCAACTGTCGGCAAGCGAACATCCGGCTTCAATGTCAGGAATGAGCACCTTCTTGCCGGGGCAAAGAATCTTGGCGGTCTCTCCCATGAAATTCACACCACACATCACGATCACCGGCTCTTCAAGCTTTGATGCTATCTGAGCGAGCGCGAGACTGTCACCTATATAATCAGCCACGTCCTGAATCTCCCCTATCTGATAGTAATGAGCCAGGATCACGGCGTTCTTTTCTTTCTTAAGCTTCAATATCTCTTCCTTCATAAAGCTATGTTATTATATATGTGTGCAAAGTTACTAAATTTTCCCTATATAATTTCCAACGCACTGCACCGACTTTCAACGACTTTCTTTTTTATTGTTTTATTTTTTAGAAGAAAAATTTTTTAAAGAAAAAATCTATAGTGGTAGTTATTGTTGTTGATAGCGAAAATAAGTTTTTCACTTTTCTCTTGCGTATTTACTTATGAAAGTACCGTAAACACTTAATCTACATTGGCTATATGATGAGGAAGAAGCGTAATTTGTTGTTGTAAAGTATAATTGACCGGGATTTTAAGATGCTTTTATGTAGTTATCAAGGCTGCGTTTATAACTCGATTGTTAATAGTTTTTCTCCTGTCAACACTCTTGATAACTGCTGAAAAGTGTGTGGAAAACAGTTTGAAATAAAGGTTCTCACTAATTTGCATACTGCCGCATAACCTGTGCATATATAAACAACCGATAATTCCAAAAAGTTTTATCAAATATTATTTTTTAGTTTTCAACCTTTATAAACACTCTTTTCAACATTTATTGACTAACTTTGGATATCGATACTGACTATTATAGACTGCATATATGAAGAGAGTCCTTATTATAGGCGCCGGTGGGTTTATTGGCGGATTTATTGCCCGTGAAAGTCTTGAACGGGAGTATGAAACGTGGGTTGCTGTCAGGGAATCCACTTCCAGAAGGTATCTGGACGACGAGAGATTGAAGTTTGTAGTGCTCGATTATGATGATGTTGACAAGTTGGTTGATAAGTTTGAAAAAGCTCTGCCTGACGGGGAGAAGTGGGACTACATAGTATATAATCTCGGTGCGACTAAGGTCACTGATTATCGCGACTTTAACCGCATTAACTACGAATATCTGAAAAATGTGACCGAGGCGTTGAGAAGTGTTGATAAACTTCCTGAGAGGTTTCTTTACATGAGCAGTCTCAGCGCTCTGGGACCCGGTGATGAAAAGAATTATACTCCTTATACATCGACCGACATACCTTCGCCCAATACCCGTTACGGTGTGTCGAAGATAAAAGCCGAGACATTGCTTGAGATGTCGCCCGACATTCCGTGGATCATATTCCGCCCCACCGGAGTGTATGGCCCTCACGAGCAGGATTACCTCATGATGATAAAGTGTATCGACAGCCATTGGGATTTCGGCGTGGGGTTCCGCAAGCAGTTATTGACATTTATCTACGTGGAGGATTTGGTAAAGGCTATATTTGATGCTTTGGAAAAAGCCCCGCTGAAGAAAAAGTATATCATAAGCGAGGATAAGGCATACACTCAGAAGCAGTTCCGGAGCATCGTGGCAAAGGAACTCGGTAAAAACTTTGTCATTCCCGTGAGGTTGCCGTTGTGGATAGTGAAGATAGCTTCGTTTGTTGCCGAGAAATATGGTGTGGCGAAACTTAAACCCTCGACTCTCAACACCGATAAATATAAAATAATGAAGCAACGCAACTGGAATGCCGATGTGAGCGATGCCAAACGTGATTTCGGATTTGCTCCGCAATACTCGCTTGAACGTGGCATCGAGGAGACTGTGAAAGCTTATAAACAATCAATCGACAAGAAATGAACAACAACAATTATCAACGTCCTCCATGGTGGTTTATCATCATAATCATAGTCATGCTGCTGCCGTTGTTTTCATGGGTGGGTGTTATAACCCGGGTGCTTGAAGATTATGACAAGTATGACACGGTGTCAATATTGTTTTTCATCATGCCGCTCTATGCTGTGCTGAGTTGCTATTATGCCTATAAAAGCTACGAAGCACGCAAGGAGCTTAGTTGGATACTCCTGTGCGTGCTTCTGTTGAGCTATGCGGGATGTTATTTCTTACTCTGATATTACGATATTCTCGCTGTCTGATTTGACATAGACGGGGCGCTCATCAGGAGTCTCGGCTATTACTTTCACGTTGCGGAATTCAATGTCGCGTGTGTGGTTGAGCCAGAATCCCTGTGCAGGCAGTATGCCCCACATTGTCGATTCGGGATAATCCTTTATTTTCTCATCTTTGGGGGCTTCAGTCGCCTTCTGTCCGCCTGCGTGGCGTATGGTGATATTATGAAGCGCGATGTCGGTCACGGGATGGTTTTCAATTCCTGTGATTGAACAACCCGATGGTCCTGCTCCGTCGATCATGATGTCATGAAGGCACACCCCGCTTATGCTGCCCACCCCTTCCACGGGATGATCTTTTGAGTAAGCACGCGCGCGGTCGGCGAGTCGTATGAATATGGGCGATTCGGTTCCGGTGATGGTTATGTCGCCTATGTTCACGTTGCGCATTGTGCCGCCGTCCACTATTTCAAGCGAGATTGCCGAGTGTCCCCTTCCGTCAGGATAGCCGAAATACTGGCTTGACTGGTCGGATGAGGGCTTGACAACGATGCCGCGTATGTTTATGTTGCGGAATCCGCCGTTGGTCTCGGTGCCGAGTTTAATGGCGTTGCAGTGGCTCGACACGATGCAGTTGGATATGGTTATATCCTCACACAATCTCGGTGAAGTGCTCTTGAGGGTGATGGCATCGTCATCGGAATCGGCGATCATGTTGGAGACAACTACATTGTGGCATCCGTC
The DNA here is from genome assembly GCA_910589555.1 of uncultured Muribaculum sp. Classification (GTDB taxonomy): domain Bacteria; phylum Bacteroidota; class Bacteroidia; order Bacteroidales; family Muribaculaceae; genus Muribaculum. Next base: position 105,074 of record CAJUTE010000001.1, on the reverse strand, counting down.
GAGGTCAAGAGCGTCATTATTGTAATTGTTTCGGTTGAATACGGTGATGCCGTCGATCTTCACACGGTCGCAGGCAAGATAGTGCTGCATCCAGCATCCTGAGTTTTTAAGGGTGATTCCTGTCACTGTCACATCGTTGCTGCGTATAAACCGGAGCAAGTGAGGGCGGGTCAATCCTTCATCGTTCCATGACAGTTTAGGAAAAGCCTTGCCTCGTCCGTCGATAGTGCCCTGTCCGGTTATTGCCACATTGCTCACATTGTCGGCATAGATGAGCTGGATGGTGGGAACACCGGTGCGCAGCGACACATAGTCCGACACTACAGGTGTGTAATCTTTGATGTCGGTGCTGCCGAAAAGTGTGGCGCCGTTTTCGAGTTGAAGTGTCACGTTGCTTTTCAGGAATATGCTGCCTATTTTGTAGTTTCCGGTTGGCACCATGACAGTGCCGCCGCCGTTTGCCGTGCAGCGGTCAATGGCGTTCTGAACAGCCTCGGTGCTTAATACGGTAGTGTCGTTCTTGGCTCCGAAGTCAACGATATTGTAATTTGCGGCATCGGCACCGATTGAGGTGCCGATGACTATTAGTGATAAAAGAGTTTTCTTCATATATTTATTTGGCAAGTAATATTTGCAATCCGAGTATGCTCAATGATCCTGTGGATGTGTTGATGATTTTTACATACACTTCCTTGTCGCTGCGCAGCTGGGCTGAGAAATCAAAGTCAATTACACCCTTTTTTCCCGACAATCCGGCTACCTCGCTGTAAGTGGCGCCGCCATCCTCGCTCTTCATTACCTTGCCGGCAAAGCTTCCTGTGCGGAGCATCTTCGCCTTGAATGTAGCGATGCTCGGGCATTTGATTATCACCTCGCCATCGTTTTTGTTAAGTTGAAGAGCGCCGGTGAGATCGGTGTATTCAGCATTTGTGAAGTCGCCTTTGTAGCTGCCGCCGTTGAACGTGATGGTGCCGTTGTCTATCAAGGCTTTTGCGGCGTCATTGTTGAAGTAGAGATAGTCGGTTTCGGTGCCGATGAATGCGTCGCCGCTCTCAACCGGAGGAGTCACAGGGGTATCTCCCGCGAGATTGCCGTCGCCGAACGGGAATTCGTCGCCTTCGCTGCTGTCACCGCCCGGATTGACAGAACCCACACCCTCATTGCCGAGGCTTGTGTCGCCTTCGTAGAATCCTACAAGCGTGGTCTCATAATTGCGGAGAGCTGTTTGAAGAGCGTCGATGACATCGTAGTTCTTATCCTGGTTATTGTTGTTGAATGTCCAGCGGAAATCGCCGTGATTCATTCGTCCGGCTCCATAGACGCCCTTGACGATGCTCGGCACATCTTCGGCTGCATCGGGAGTGTAGGCGTATATCAACGTCGGGTCGGTGTCGAAGTTGGAGTAAACTTTGCCACCCTTCTTTGCAATTACGGTTGAGGGTACCTTTTCATCGCGTGATGAGGCTTCAAATGCGTCAAATTCCACCGGATTGGATTCGGAATATGTGCGGTAGGTGTAGCTGCCGCGCATGATGTTGCCGTAGGATTTGATCACGCCGCCATCCTCGCTGGAGAAAGTGCCTTTGCCGCCACCGGCTATGTCGGAACCCTGCATTGATGACAGAAGCGGGTATTTGCAATCGCGGAAATAATTGTTTTCGGCAAACGCTTCGGAACTTGCCGCAGCACCCACTCCATACTTTGATATTCCGTCGTAATAGTTGTTGTACACGTGTACGCTCATGGTGCGTATGCGTGGATGACGCGAATCGCTGTGGTCAAACCAATTGTGGTGGTAGGTGATCCAGTTGGGACCTGTTTCGCCGGACATTCCGCACAGTGATGATTTGCCGGAATCCCAGAAGTGGCAGTTGTCAACGGTGATGTATTGTGAGTCACCTTTCACGTCGACTGAGCCGTCGCCCTTTGCCTGGTCAGAATCAGAGCCTTTCTGTCCGTAATAGATGTCGAGGTTATGTATCCAGCAGTGGCTGTTGTCAGTGTCGAGCGACACTGCGTCGTCCATGAACTGCATGATGGCGAAATTTCTCAACTCCACGCTCTCGGCGTTGCGCAGCAGGAATCCGAAGCCGTGTACGGTGGCATCGTTTCCGATACCCTCGATGGTGATGTTGAGTTGTCCCGACTTGTTGTTCTTTATCTGTAATCCTTCAGAAGAGCTTGAAAATTTGTCTATATCATCGTAATGGAGGCAACCCACTATGCGGAACACTATCGGGGTGTTGTCATATCCCTTCATGTAGCCGTCAAGTATGTCCTGAATGCCGGTATAGGTGGTTTTGTTTCCTTTGGCGCTTGTGATGACTTGGGTTGTGATGGTCTTGGCGCTTTTTGAGGTCACATAAAAGACTTTTGCCCCTGACTTGAGGGTTCCGTCATTGTTGTAAGCGCCTATTCCGTCATTATATTTGAAATGAGCGTAACCGCCACGGTTGAATGCTTTCACTTCAAGCGGCGCCGTTTCGGCTGCTGCTGCCTCCATGGGAGTGTCATTGACCACAGGCACCACTTTCATCGTGTAGCTTCCCGGTGTCAATCCAGTCATATCGGCACGTCCGTAGCTGCCGTAATTTCTTACCAATTCTTTGTCGATGCGGGTATATTCGGCGTAGCCCGGTCCTTTGACATACACGTGGTAGTTGTTGGCTCCCGACATATTTTCCCACTCCACATAGCAGGCTTCCATCCATCCCGCCGCTTCAGTCAGCGTCACGTGTCCTGCAAGATTGCGTATGAAAGATATCGAGCTGAGGGTGCCCTCATATACTTTGGGATTACCCTCTTTGAGATTCAGGGTGACTTTGCTGCCATCTACATCGATAGCGGTGACGTCGGTGGTGTTGAACGATTCCACATTGCCACCTTTGAGCGAGAGGTTTACCTTGTTCTGAGCCATCAGGCATGATGCCGACAGTGCGAGCGTCAGCATTAGTATTGTTTTCTTCATGGGTGGTTACTTTTGAAATTTGACGCAGTTTTTGCCGGCTTTCAACAGGTAGATTCCCTTATTGAGAGTGGTGATGTCGATGTTTGCCGGATCGGAAGTGATTTTTTCCGATACACGCAGTTTGCCGGTGGTGTCATAGATTTCAACGACAGTTCCTGTGGGTATGCCACCAAGCACTATGTTGCCGTCGATGATTCCGTTAAAGCTGTAGGAGATGATTTCGTCGATTCCCGACAATGCCGAGAATGTGAGCACTACGCTGTTCATGTCGTGAGCTTCTGTTTCGTTGCCGAAATGAAGCACTACGTTGTCGCCTTCAAAAGTGATTTTAGTGACGGTTTTTTCAACCTCTTTGCCATTGATGGTGAGTGTGGGTTCCGCTGCATTGACGCTTAAAGCAAGAGCCAGCATAAACACCATGGAGAGAATTAATTTTTTCATTGTCTATTTAGGTATTGGTATGGTTTATTGGTCTAATTAGTCTAATCGGTCTAATTAGTCCCATTAGGCTAATGGGTACAATAAGGTCAATGATGCACGCATCATTGACCTTGTTGAATAGAGTTATTGTATTGCGATCTTCACAGGCTTCATGTCGCTAACACGTACCACGTAGATGCCGTTGGCGAGTACGAAACCGAGGCTGCCGCCATTGTCGGCTTTTTCCATATAGACTGTGCGTCCGGTCATATCAACCACCTGAACCAATGCTCCGGCAGCAAGGTTGTTGACTGTCACAGCGTCGCCAAGCACTTCCACGTCGGGAGTGGCTGCGCCATTGTCGATGATATCCTCGATGCCTGCCTCAGCTTCTTCATCCGAGATGCGTTCGATCAGGATGTCATGGAAGTTGATACCCTTGTTGTCAAGGCTTGCACGGTCAATGATCACCTTATCACCGATTTTACCACCGTAGGTGTGGGTGAACTTGAATGTTTTCTTGGATGATGACTTGAATTTGAATGTAGTAAGGTCATCAGCAGCATTTACTGTGCCATCACCGTTCTGGTCGCCGCCGGTGCTGAGTTGAACCGACTGAGCGCTTGAATCAGAGTTTCCGCAATAAAGGGTTATTCTCCACGGTCCTTCGATTTCGTTGATGTGGATATATGATTTGGTCACTCCTTTATACTTGCCGATGAATCCGATAGCATTTCTTGATGCTCCGGCATCAGTTGATGAATAGTTTCCGTACGGTCCGAGATTGCCGAATGCTACAATACGACCACCATTTGTTCCGATAGTCATATTGTCAAATTCCTTGCTGTCGTTTTTTCCAGTAATTATATCCTTCTGGCCACCTGCATTCAGTGCACCCCACTCTGAATTGGCGTATGAAGACGGAGTGGTGAAGAAGTCGGTATAGAAGAGTGTTCCGCCGGGAATGACTTTGAACGACCATATTTCACCGGGAGTCATGCCGATATCGTTTTTAGAGTCGACACACCAGTAATAGGTAGTGTTCAATTCAAGTTCACCGGGGTTGAGCGATGTTTCGGTCACCCCTTCTGCTATCAATTGAAGATCAGCTTCTTCCAAGCCGAGATATACATCGTAGGTGATGGCACCAAAATATTCGGGAGTGCTGTTTTTCCATTGAAGCACAAGATCAAGAACTTTAGCTTCGCTTCCTAAAGCCGGAGCTACAATGGTTGATTGTTCAGGCTTGAACGGTGCGTCGACAGTCTTTGACTGAGCGACAGGACTGTAAACCGATACGATATCATTGTCACCGAAAGCTCTTACGCGGCAATAGTACACGGTTTCATTCTCAAGATTCTCAATCTTAAGGCTTGTTTCATTGGCTCCTGTGCGTCCTGCTTCGGTAAAAGTCTTATTGTCGGTTGAAATCTCTACGATAAATCCTTTTTCATTATCCGAGTTGTCTTTCCATTCGAAAGTAAGAGCGGTTTTCTCGTTGTTAACGCATTTTACTTCGGTAGGATTCTTCAGATAAGGATAGGCTGCATCGATGGTAAACACGTAGTTTTCGATATTTGCATAGCCGTTTGCCGCAATCTTAGCCGCATCAGTTTTATCGTTGGGATCGAGGCCGTTTGCTATTTCCCATTCATCGGGTATGCCGTCGCCGTCAGAGTCGAGAGGTTTGTATCCTCCGTAAAGTGTTCCGGTACCCTTGTGAGGAAGTGATTTTTCGGTAGAGATGCCTCCGGTGCTGCCAAGTGTACCAAATGATGAAAGCTCGTCGATAACATACTGGTCAACCTCATCACGCACGGGAAGAGAAGCGCCAACACTTTCTATTACTCTTTCAAGAGCTTTGTCATAAGAGAGGCGTGAGGTGATTTCAGGGAATTTCTTCGGCGCTCCCGCTGCCTCAAGCTCGGCGATAGAGTTCATTTTGGCTCCGCCGCCGGTGCCGGTGTATTCTGCTCCGTCAAGCACACCGTTGCGGTTGCTGTCGTAGTAGTTGCCGCTGCCTACAAACTTGAAATTTGCATTTCCGCCGATGAGCGGTGCTGTGCCCTTCCAAGGACCGGCTATGAAGCAGTTGTCGGTGATTTCAGCCCAAGAGTCGCCGGCGCTGTCGCCGCCCATGTTGTATGCGGCTCCGCTACCCCAGTTGTAAAGCACATTGTTGACAAACTGGTTGAGACCCTTTACTTTCGGGTTACGGGTTTTGTTTTCGATATAAAGGTTGCCAAACAGCGTCACACCATTGTCAGTCTGTATAAGACCTCCGCAAGAGTGAGGCTGAAGACCTTGACCGATGATTGAATGCTGGATAGTGATGTTCGACGGACCTGTTGCCTTGGTGTTGCTGCTGATAGAGAAACACTCGTCTTTTCCCCACAGCACTGAAAGGTGGTCAAATATCTGATCGTGGGTGCTGTCGGCGCTTCCTGCTGCATCCTTGCCGCTGGAACCGTTGACACCCATGCGTATTCTCAGGTAGCGCACTATGAGATTATGTGCGTTGGAGAATGACACTCCGTCGCCATAAATCTGGATACCCTCTCCCGGAGCTGTTTGTCCAAGGATAGTCTGATTGCTTTTAAACACGAGACGTGACTTGAGGTTGATGACACCCGACACGTCAAACACGATGATACGGTTGGATTTTGAGATGGCATCACGCAGTGAGCCTGTTCCGCTGTCATTTAAGTTTGTCACATGATAGATTTCGCCACCACGGCCTCCGGTGGTGTAACGTCCGAATCCTTCCGCTCCCGGGAAGGCAAGCAGCTCATCAGCTGCCGATACAGGCATTGCCGACAATAACGACAATCCTACAACACAGCCTGCAAGAATTTTCTTTTTCATGATAATGGTTGATACTTAGTATATTGAGTTATTTTGGCAAAATTAACAATAAAAAGAATAACAACATCGAAAAATTAGTTAAAACTTTTAGAGTCGTGAATCGTGAGTCGTGAATCGAGCCGCCCTCGCGGCGGCGATGTTGTGGTAAGCCCCGCACGAACGTAGTGAGTGTGGGGACCGGAAAAATAAAAAATGGAGAATTGAAATATCTCAACTCTCCATTTCTATTCATAGATTCTCAATTCAGAACTCACGACTCACGACTCACGATTCACGACTCTAAATTCTCTACATCGCAAATACGTTGAAGCCGCCGTCGACTACGGCTACTGTGCCGGTCACGAATGATGAAGCGTCAGAGATGAGATATTGGATTGTGCCACACAGCTCTTCGGGCTTGCCGAAACGCTTGAACGGAGTCTGGCGTATCACGTCGGCGCCCCGTTCGGTCAATGAGCCGTCAGGGTTGGTGAGCAGAGCACGGTTCTGGTTGGTGAGGAAGAAGCCCGGAGCTATGGCGTTCACGCGGATTCCGGGGGTGAACTTCGTAGCCACCTCATTAGCCATGAATTCGGTGAAATTGGTTATACCGGCTTTTGCAGCTGCATAACCGAGCACACGAGTCAGCGGACGGAACGCCGCCATCGACGAGAAGTTGACAATAGCGCCCTTTCCGGCTTCCACCATCGGCTTCAGGAACACCTGTGTGGGGATTACGGTTCCGGTAAGGTTAAGGTCGAGCACCTTCTGGAAATCGCCCACCTTTAGGTCAAAGAAATTGCCGGTGGGAGCTATCGTAGCACCCGGCATATTTCCTCCGGCTGCATTGAGAAGCGCGTCAACTTTGCCATATTTGGCAAGAATCTCGCGGCAGTTCTCCTCAACCACTTCAATGTTCATCACGTCGGTGGTAAGGAACATAGCTTCCCCACCCTTTGCGGTGATGTCGGCAACGATCTTGTCACCCTCTTCCTTGCGGCGGCCCATCACCACCACTTTGGCGCCTTGGAGCGCGAGATATTCACTTATGCAGGTGCCGAGCACACCGGTTCCTCCGGTGATCACCACCACTTTATCTTTTACTGAAAATAAATCGTTCATATAGTGTTATGCTTTAAGGTTATTTTTCCGTGTTGACAGTCGCCATTATGCCCGACACCATTCCCAGGGCAAGCATACGTCCGTGGAACGAGTAGCCGGCGTTATAGCCCATCTTCTCATCACCGAGCATCAACGGCGCATGATCCACTCGCATCGGCACTCCGGGACGCTCCTTCTCAAATGTGCGCACCACGTCGATCAATCTCGGGTCAAGATGGCTTGACTCCTTAAAATCGCCGTTGGGCATTACGTTGCAGATGCGGGCGTGGACAAAATGAGTGCGTGAGGCATATTTCTTAGCCAGCTCGGGCACATTGTTGTGGGCGCCGCCGCTCAATGATCCGGCACAGAAGGTCAATCCGTTGTGAGGATTGGGCACCGCATCAAGGAATGCCTTTATGTCGGCGTCGCAAGTCACGATGCGCGGAAGCCCGAGTATCTGCAATGGAGGATCGTCGGGGTGCACACACATATTGATGTCATACTCGTCGCACACCGGCATGATAGCCTCAAGGAAATATTTCATGTTCTCACGCAGCTTGTCGGCATCTATGCCGTCGTATAGAGCGAGCAGCTCACGGAATTTTGCCACAGGGTCAAGGTCGTTCTCCGAGATGTTGCCGTTCACAAATCCCTGCGTTTTCACGATGATGTTCTCAACAAGACGCTGTTCGGCATCCTTATCCATTTTGGGGCGTAGCTCCTCTACCCTCTTGAGAGTTTCGGCGTCGTAGTCTTTTTCGGCGCCTTCACGCTTGAGGATGTGAATGTCGAAGTAGGCAAACTCGGCGCGGTTGAAATAAAGATTGGACGTTCCGTCGGGATTGGGATACTCAAGATCGGTGCGCGCCCAGTCAAGCACAGGCATGAAGTTGTAGCATATAGTCTTCACTCCCGCCTTGCCGAGGTTGGCGAGGCTCTCTTTATATTTTTCAATCAGCTCGTCGCGGTCAGGACCGGCATATTTTATCGATTCGCTCACAGGAAGGCTCTCAACCACCGACCATCTCAGCCCGTGGTCCTCGATGAAGTTTTTCATCTTCATCACCTCTTCGTAGCTCCACACCTCTCCGTTAGGGATGTGGTGAAGTGCGGTCACGATTCCTTCCACTCCTATCTGTCGAAGCATTTCAAGTGTGATCTTGTCATTAGGACCAAACCATCTCCAAGTTTTCTCCATATTTTCAGTATGTTTGTTTTTTATTAATTAATCCGAATTAAATTTGCTATTTTTGCAAAGATAAGAATTTTTTGAGTAGATGAATGGTAGTAAAAGTCCCATAGTCTTTCATTTTTATGCAAAAGTACACGATATACATAGGCTCGCGCTACGAGCATCTCAGAAAGGAGATTGCCGATATTGCTAAAAACGGTATTCCACCCTCCGCAGAAAAAATCTACGAAGGGCGCAACGCTCTATACCGTATTAAGATGGGAAATGTGATCACTGTGGTGAAAGCGTTCAAGCTCCCGGGGTTCATCAATTCCCGCATCTACACCACATTCCGCAAGAGCAAGGCTTACCGCAGCTATCATAATTCAAAAAAAATGATAGCCCTCGGCTTTCATGTGCCCGAACCGATAGCCTACATAGAAGTAAGACGCGGCATGAGGCTCATGGAAAGCTATTATATATGTGAGGAAGTGAAAGGCAAGGAGCTTAGACACTGGGAGGAATACCCAGAAAGCGTTCCCATGCTGCCTGCGCTCGCCGACGAAATCGTGAAGCTGCATCGTGCCGGAGTGTATCACAAGGACTTTTCTCCCGGAAATATCCTTTACACCGGCAGTGAGTCAACAGGCTACCGATTCTATTTTGTCGACCTCAACCGCATGGAATTCGGCGTGAAATCGAGAAAGAAGCTTATGTCGATGTTCAAGTCCATAAATCTCAATACCCCCGAGATGGTGAAATTGGCTCGCCTATATGCCAAGGCTGCCGATGAGGACGAAGAGACCGTAGTAGCCGAAGCCCTCGCTGCCAATAAAAAATACATGGCTCAACGCAACCTGAAAAAAAAGCTGAAAAAAAGCTTTAAGAATTGAGAATTGAGAATTGAGAATTGAGAATTGAGAGTCGTGAGTTGAGCCGCCCTTGCGGCGGCGATATTGTGGTAAACCCCGCACGAGCAGCGCGAGTGTGGGGATAGAGGGATATGCCCCACTCATGAGCTTCGAAGAAGCGATATAGTGTGAATCACATCATGTAATCTGCATCAAAAGAGAATCCTGCACAATAAGCCAACACCGTAAGCTCTTGAGTAAACGATTGCGAAGCATGATGCACAGGCTGTCTCTTTATATAATCAATAACATTAATTTTGTCTTTTGAATTAACCGAAACGGCAAAATATTCATGTGCCCATCCTCTGAATTTAGGAAAACGTCCGTCATGTTTCATCCATCCCGATGAACAGGCTTTTATATTCCGCATTAGTGCGGATAGTGATATATTCGGAGATACATCAACAAGGAGATGTAGATGATTTTGTATGCCGCCTATGCGGATAAGTTTGCTATGGCTCTTTTTTATTTCAGCCCAAATAAATCGATAAAGGTCTTCGCAATGGTCTTGCGGAATAGTCATTTCACGATATTTTGTGCAGAACACGATGTGATGGAGCGAGGTCACTTTGCTCATAATGTTATGATAGAATTGATTTTAACCGTAAAGATATAAAATATTATCATCAAATCATAATATTACATCACTATATCGCTTCTTCGAAGCTCATGATATGGATATGCTTCTCAGATCCCCACACTCGCGCTGCTCATGTGGGGTTTCAGACAACATCGCCGCCCCGGCGGCTCAACTCTCAACTCTCCATTCTCAATTCTCCATTCTCCATTCTCAATTCTCAACTCCCGATTTTCAATTCTCAATTAATATTACTACTTTTGTTTAATTAAACAATAGTATAAGATTATGATGGGCAATATTCCTTTCAACAAGGTGTGGTTCACCGGTTGTGAAGAAAAATATATCAACGAGTGCATAGCTGCCGGAAAGACTTGCGGCAATGGGCATTTCACGAAATTATGTCAGGATTATTTCGAACATACTTTAGGCTCGAAAAAGTGCCTTATGACCACATCATGCACCGACGCGCTTGAAATGTGTGCGTTGCTTGCCGATATAGGTCCCGGCGATGAGGTAATAGTGCCATCTTATACTTTTGTGTCATCGGCATTGGCTTTTTCACGCCAGGGTGCCACGGTGGTATTTGCCGACAGTTGCGCCGACAGCCCGAATATTGATCCGGAAAAGATAGAGAGTTTGATTACTCCGCGCACAAAAGCCATCGTGCCGGTTCATTATGCAGGAATAGCTTGCGACATGGATCGCATAATGGATATCGCCGCACGCCACAATCTGATTGTGATAGAGGATGCCGCGCAAGGAATTGACAGTTTCTATGACGGAAAACCGCTCGGAAGCATAGGACATCTTGCCGCATTTTCATTTCATGAAACTAAAAACGTGCAGTGTGGCGAGGGCGGACTGCTTGCCATAAATGACGACCGTTTCGTGAAACGTGCCGAAATGCTGTGGGAAAAGGGCACAAACCGTGCTGAATTTTTCCGTGGTGAAGTGAATAAATACGGCTGGGTAGATACCGGTTCTTCATTTTTGCCGGCTGAATATGTCAGCGCTTTCCTTTGGGCGCAGATTGAGAATATAAAGGATATTCAGGATGCGCGCAAGTCACATTGGGATGCCTATTACGAAGGGCTGAAAGATGTGAGCCGGATTCAGCTTCCCATGCTTCCCGAATATGCCACCAACAATGGTCATGCCTTCTTCATTATCTGCCGGTCGCTTGCCGAGCGTTCAGCTCTTATAGCCTTCCTTAAAGAGCGAGGAATAAGCTCGGTGTTCCATTACCTGAGTCTTCACAAGAGCGTGTATGCTCAGAAACAGGGATGGGACAAAGCCTGTCTGCCGGAAGCCGACAAGTATACTGACCGCTTGTTGAGGTTGCCTATGTTCAAGGCTTTACAGCCTCAGGATATTGAGAGAGTGGTTAATGCCGTCAAGGAATTTTATCACGAGAATCCATGAAACTGCATCTTGTAAATGACGAGAAGATAATCAATCGCACGATTGATATGTTTGAACAAGTGTTTCCCGGCGACAACCTGTGGGTGGTCGACACTAAGAAATCCGAGTTCAAGTGGGTGGAACGCCGCGAAGGGGTGATCTCGACACGAGAGTTTTATGAAAACTATAAGGACGGGAGCTTTGACGCGATCTATATCCACTACCTCAACCGTCACAAGATGAATCTGATAAATAAAATCGACACCTCACGTTCCACTGTCTATTGGATTATATGGGGTGCCGATCTATACAATAAGCTGCTCGCTCCCAAAGGATTCAGGCTGTTTGCTGACGGCACGTGGGGAGCGGCGAAGAAGATTGGTTTCTTCAACCGTTGGGTGAAACGCCGTAAGGCTCAACGCAATGTCGACTTTATTCTGAATAAAGTCGATTGTATCGTGACCGATACAACCGATAATGACTATGACTATCTGGTAAAATACTATCCGCAGTTGAGCGGAAAGAGGTGGCTGGATTTCTTCTATTATCCCATAGATGTGATTCTTGGAAAGGAGTTGATGGATGCTTCTACCAACGGCAACGGCATTATGGTAGGAAATTCAGCCTCGACCACCAATAATCACCAGTATGTGTTTGACATTCTGTCACGGTTTGATCTCGGTTCGCGCAAAGTGACAGTCCCGTTGAGTTATAATGGCAATCCCGAGTACATAAAGGAAGTGTGTGCCACAGGGCATAAGCTCCTCGGTGACAACTTCAATCCTCTCATGGAATTTATGCCGCTTGACAAGTACAATCTGCTGCAATCCTCTACCGGATATGCGTTTTTTGGAAATCTTCGGCAAGAGGCGATAGGAAATGTGCTGATTGTAGTCTATCTTGGAGCGAAGGTGTTTTTATGCCGCTCCAACCCTGTATATGAATGGGCGTGCTCCAAAGGGCTTAAGGTATTTGACATCGAGTCGCTTACTCAGGAGGAGCTTGACACACCTCTCGACGAGGAATCACGCAGGAAAAACCGTGACATACTACTGAAATTGTACAGCCGGGAGAGGTTGCTATCGCTCATTGCCGGTCTGGCTCCTATAAAAAACATGGATGATGAAGGTGCTGATAGTTAATACTTCCGACCGCACCGGCGGTGCCGCTATCGCTGCATTCCGCTTGTTCAGAGCGTTGCGCAACAATGGCGTGGACGCGAGGATGCTGGTGCGCGATAAGAAGTCTGATGACCCTTTTGTGACTCAGCTCAAGGGGGGAATGAAGTTGAAATGGCAATTCCTGCGCGAACGTCTGGTGATATGGCTCAACAACAGGTTCAGCAAAAAGAATCTGTTTGGTGTGGATATCGCCAACTCAGGAACTGACATCACACGCCTTGACCTGTTCAAGGAGGCTGATATAATCCACCTGCATTGGGTGAACCAGGGTTTCCTGTCGCTCAATGACATCCGCGCCATCGTCGATTCAGGAAAGCCGGTGGTGTGGACCATGCACGATATGTGGGCTTTCACCGGAATATGCCATTATTCGGGCGACTGCCTTAAATATTCCAACTATTGTCACAACTGCCCTCAGTTGGAGCATCCCTCAAAGAAGGATTTGTCATACAGAGTATTCCAAAAGAAATACGGCATCCAGTACTCAGGACGCCGCATATATTATGTGGCGTGTAGCCGTTGGCTCGAACAGCAGGCCCGCAAGAGTTCCATATTGACAGGCATGATGCTCACCAATATCCCCAATGCCATCGACACCTCGGTGTTCTGTCCTGCCGACCGCAAGGCTATGCGCGACAAGCTCGGACTCCCGCAGGATAAGAAACTCCTGCTGTTTGGCTCGATGAAAGTGAGCGACAAGCGCAAAGGGGTTGATTATCTCGCGTCGGCTTGCCAGCAGATATGGAAGCAGTTTCCGGCAGTTGGCAAGAATCTCGGCGTGGTGGTGTTCGGAAAGAAAGATGAAAGGCTCGCTCAGATGTTTCCGTTCCCCATATATGAGATGAATTACATTGACGACGAGAAGAAGCTTGCCGAGGTCTATAACGCTGTGGATCTCTTCGTGACGCCGTCATTGCAGGATAATCTCCCCAACACCATTGTCGAGGCTATGGCGTGCGGAATACCGTGTGTGGGATTCAACGTAGGTGGCATACCCCAGATGATAGAACACCGCCACAACGGCTATATAGCCGGATATAAATCAGCATTTGATCTCGCCAACGGCATTCTTTGGGGGCTTACTACGATAGATTATGACAGTGTGTCGCGTAACGCGCGCCTCTACGCCGTCGAAACCTATTCAGAGAGTGTCGCATCAGCTCACTACCTGAAAGTCTACGAGGAGGCTTTAAAAGCATCAAAATAGAAATACTCCCCATCCCTATCCCTATCCCCACACTCGCGCTGCTCGTGAGGGGCTTACCACAACATCGCCGCCCCAATGGCGGCTCAACTCTCAATTCTCAATTCTCAATTCTCAATTCTCCATTCAAAAACAGTCCTTTCCACCAGGGATAGCCTGTGGCACGGCGCAGCTTGATGCGTCGCACCAGGTTGAGCGGTTTGCGGCGGGTGAGGGTTTTATGTCCTGTGGAGATGAAATCGTCTATCGCATCCAGCACGCGGCTTGACGCCTTTCCGTCAAGGTGCCCTTCGTGATATTCGGTATACTGTTTTATCGCCTTCATCAGAGGCTCAGGACGCGTCAGGGCTTTTTCAAGCGCCGGCTCAATCTCATCAGTTGAGGTCACATCGATGAGATGCTGTCCGGGATTGGTGTTGCGGAATGTGACTACCGGGCGGTTCATGAGCATGAACTCAGTGATGATCGATGAGCTGTCGCACAGCATCACGTCGGCTCGCGCTATGAAGTCAGGGTTGTTGTCGCCGTCATAATATTCGGCGTTCTCATTCTCTTCGGCAAGCTGCTTGTAGCGGTTCTTGGTCTCCTCGTCAAGCTTGGGATGAAATGTGAACAGCCAGTTCCAGCGACGTGATTCCACCATCTTCCTGATGGTGTCAAACAGGATTCCGGTTGAGGTGATGCCCCGGGTGAATGTCGAGGTATAGACCACTGTGGGACGGTCGTTGGAGGGCAATTTCTGTTTGTCGGCGGCAGCATAGGTATCCGCTTTTGTCCAACCGGTCTCATATACCTTGAAAAAACCGAGCTTGGCGGCGTTGCGTTCAAACACCGGTGTGCCCGATGGTCCCTGTGTGCAGTATATGTCAAACCATCCTCTTATTGCAAATTGGCTTCCGGGATGATTGGGACGCTTGGTGATGGGATATCCATGGAAAAGAGCCACTTTTACGCCCGGAAGATAGTCGGGGATATAGTTGGCGGCAGTCAGCGATGCTATGGGATCATAGGCGATGGCTTCCTCTATGGTGGCGAGTTTTTTCTCTCCCGGCTGAAGCATATCGGGACCGTAGCCTATATACCATGCCGCCTCATCGCCACGACGGCGTATCTCCTCTTGAACGGGACGAAGGATAGGGTAGCAATAGGTGAGCGGGGCGAACAGAATGTATCGTTTCATCAGGACGAAAGGTATTATTTTGAGCCTATGGCTGTGGTGGATACAATAGTGATGTTGCGTTTTTTCAACCGGGCTTCAAGGTAGGCTTTGAAGCGGTCGCTCTGCTGGCGGCTCATAACGTGGCTGTACTGCACAAGCGCGATGTTGAGGGTGTCGAGCTTGTTGTTCTGTATATTGCTCACTATTCCGCGGGTCACGGCTATATCTTTCACCTCCGGAAACAATACCTTTATCTCGGGGGCTATCACGGCGCTCGCCGAGTCGTTGAGTGCCATCTCGGCACAGGCTGTTTTAAGGGAGTCGATGGTGGTTTGCTGCCGCGATATGGTGGCTTGCGTCACCTGATACATATCACGCAGCATTCCGGAGGTCACCTGGGTCATGTCGACGTTTCCCGATGATGCGTCGCCCTGGATGATGCGCAGGCGTGTGCCTCCGAGTCCGTAGTCGGGCAGTTTGTCAGTCATGGCGAGCATGAGGGAATCTTTTGGAAGCACTTTGCCCACAAGTGATATGGTGAGGCTCTTTGATTTGCGTGTGAACACCGGCTTGTAGTTAAGCACCTGTGTGCCGTCGAAGTTGAACTCATCGTCAACAAATCGCTCGCAATTGGACTTGAAATTGTTCTCCTGGAGCATATTGAATGTGAGATATGCAGCCGGAATCATGGTGAGGATGGCGATGGTGTAAATGAGATTGCGCACTTTACGGGCTCTGACGGGATTGGAGAAGTCATGCAGGGAATATTTCATGAGCTTGACTCCGAGAGTGGTGGCACAGGCTATGAAGACCGAGTTGATGAAGAACAGATACAGAGCGCCGAAGAAGTAATTCATCTGCCAAGTGGCGAGACCATATCCCACGGTGCATAGCGGCGGCATCAAGGCGGTGGCTATTGCCACTCCGGGGATGACGTTGCCCTTCATCTTGCTGCCTATGGCGAGGATGCCGGCGGCTCCGCCGAAGAAACCGATGAACACGTCGTAGATGGTGGGCGACGTGCGTGCCAGCAGTTCGCTGTGGGCTTCATTGACAGGGGAGATGAGGAAATAAAGGCATGAGGTGGCGACACTGAAGATGGTTGCCATCATGAGATTGCGGAATGAGCGTTTCAGCAGGTCAAAATCATGCACACCTATGGCGAGCCCCATGCCGATTATAGGACCCATGAGAGGGGATATGAGCATGGCGCCTATGATGACGGCGGTAGAGTTGGTGTTAAGCCCCAGCGAGGCGATGAAGATGGCGACGATGAGGATGATTATGTTTATGCCTCGGAATGACACGCCTTCGCGTATGGCGGTCTCGGCGTCGGCTTGCGGAATCAGGAAATCGGAGAGGTCAAAATAGCCGATGAGGCTGCTTTTGAATTTGCTGAGGCGGGCTGAGAGCTGCTGATATCTCGTGGGATCCATAATATGTTGAATTAACTGATGAATATTGGTTATATAACAAATTGAAGCCTGATTGTTGCCCCGGTGAGGTGGTGAATTTTGATAGGGGAGATTAAGCTGTTCTTCTGGGGATGAATTGCCGCAGCGTGATATGCTCGGTGCGGCACACTATCGCGAGATATGCTCCAAGAAGAAGCGCCCGGAATATGTAGTTGAACCATTCCCAAGGGGTGTGTGCTGCGATTGCTGCGCCGTAGAGAACCGCAGCTACGCCGAAATAGAGCAGCAGGCGGCGTGGATGATAGTCGATGGGGTATTTCACGCGTCCTATTATGTAGCTTGAAGCCATCATCGTGAAGTAGCAGGCTAAGGCGGCGACGGCACATCCCATATAGCCCATTATCGGCACGAGAATCACGTTGAGCGCTACTGTTATGCCGAGTCCGAGCAGTGAGAACCACATTCCCCACACGGTCTTGTCGGTGAGCTTATACCATAGTGAGAGGTTGAAGAAGATGCCGAAAAACAGCTCGGCGAGCATGATGACAGGCACCACTTTCAATCCTGAGAAATAGTGGGAGGAGATGAAGTATTTGAGTATGTCGAGGTAGAACATCACACCCAGGAATATGAGCAGGGCGAAGATCACGAAGTATTTCATCGCGTCGCTGTAGGCTTGCAGCTTATTGTCGCCGCGTTCCTTGTTCTGGGCGAAGATGAATGGCTCGTAGGCAAATCGGAATGCCTGTATGAACATCACCATGACTATGGCGATCTTGTAGTTGGCGCCATATATTCCAAGCCCCTCCATCGCCTCGGCATGGTCAGGAACAAGCAGGGGATAGAGGATGGTGTAGATGGTCTGGTTCATTATTCCGGCTATTCCGAGAATGAGCAGCGGAAACGAGTAGCCCAGCATCTCGCGCAGCAGGGAGCTGTTGAACCGCAGTGGCACGTTGACGATAAAGGGAAGCAGCGTGAGCAGTGTCACTGCCGATGCTATGAGATTGGCGAGGAAGATGTAGCCT
The DNA here is from genome assembly GCA_910589555.1 of uncultured Muribaculum sp. GTDB lineage: Bacteria > Bacteroidota > Bacteroidia > Bacteroidales > Muribaculaceae > Muribaculum. The sequence goes on along the minus strand of CAJUTE010000001.1, from coordinate 87,688 downwards.
ATGCCGAAATCAGGATTGTAAAACCACGAGATTGTGTCGGGAGCCGTTTTCCACAGCCACGGGCACAGCAGTATGAAAAACAGGTTGAGCCCGATGTTGAGCCCGATGTTGATGAGCTTCAGCCCGGCAAATTTAAGGGGCATTTTCTTGTATCGCAGATAGGCGAAAGGTATCGATGTGTAAGCGTCGATCGCCACCGCAAGCGCCATGAGCCACACGTAGGATTCATGCCCCGAGCACTGCATGGCTGTCGACACGGGTCCGAGAAACAGCAGCACCAGCAGGAAAAAGACTGTCGAGGTGGAGGCGAGCGATATGAGCGATGTGGAGTAGACTTCGTTGGGGTCAGTATAGCGTTCGTGGTTGGTGAAACGGAAGAACCCGGTCTCCATTCCGTAGGTGAGGATAATGAGCGCTATTGCCACGATGGAGTAGATGTAGATGACCACACCATACTCTGCAGGAGCAAACACTTGGGTGTACAGCGGCACGAGACACCAGTTGAGGAAGCGTCCTATGATGCTGCTTAAGCCATATATTGCGGTATCTTTAGCTAAACTTTTAATTCCCGCCATAAGTATAATTTATTCAAACAGTGATGATCCGCGTCCTTCTATGGAGTGTCCGAGGTGGGAGAAAGCGAGTTCGGTCACTTCGCGTCCGCGTGGAGTGCGCTTGATGAAGCCCTCTTTTATGAGGAACGGTTCGTAGACCTCCTCGATTGTGCCGGGGTCTTCGCCAAGAGCCGTGGCGATGGTGGAAAGCCCCACGGGACCACCCTTGAATTTTGTGATTATAGTTGTGAGTATCTTGTTGTCAATCTCGTCAAGCCCGTAACGGTCGATGTTGAGGGCATTGAGGGCGAACCTCGTGATTTCGGGTTCTATGATGCCCGTGCCCTTGACCTGTGCGAAGTCGCGCACACGGCGGAGCAGGGCGTTGGCGATGCGTGGTGTCCCTCGGCTGCGCATTGATATTTCGTGGGCTGCCTCACCGGTGCATTTTATGCCCATAAGTCCTGCCGACCTGAGGATGATGCGTTCAAGAATCTCGTGGTCATAATACTCCAAGTGGCAGTTGATGCCGAAACGCGCTCGCAGCGGCGATGTGAGCAAACCGCTGCGGGTGGTGGCGCCGATGAGGGTGAAAGGGGAGAGGCTCAGCTGTACCGAGCGGGCGCCGGGACCCTTGTCGATCATGATGTCGATGCGGTAGTCCTCCATCGCTGAATACAGGTATTCCTCCACGATGGGGCTTAACCGATGGATTTCGTCGATGAAAAGCACGTCGTTCTCTTCGAGCGAAGTGAGTATTCCGGCGAGGTCGCCGGGTTTGTCGAGCACCGGTCCTGAGGTGATTTTAAAGCCCACTCCGAGCTCGTTGGCTATGATTTGCGACAAGGTGGTCTTTCCCAGTCCGGGAGGACCGTGAAGCAGCACGTGGTCGAGCGACTCGCCGCGTATCTTTGCCGCCGCGACAAACACTTTCAGATTTTCAATAATCTTTTCCTGCCCGCTGAATGAATCAAATTCGGCGGGTCGTAAAGCTTTTTCAAAATCATTGTCGTTGTCGCGTCGTTCGCGTGATGCTCTTATGTCGAAGTTATCTTCCATCAGCTTTTTGATTGAGGATAGAGGTGATTTTGTTGATTATCACCTGTGGGTTTATGCCTGTGAGGCATAGGTAATCGCCGCGAAGACACGGTTTGTTGCCAAACACCGAGCAGGGGCGGCAGGTCATTGACAATTGGATTATGTCGCTCTCTTTCTGCTGGTAGCCTTTGAACCCGCAGTAGGGGTGAGTTGCGCCCCAGATGCTTATGACTCTGACGTGCACCAGCGAGGCGAGGTGCATATTTGCCGAGTCCATCGACACCATTATGTCGAGGTGGCTCAGCAGCGATAGCTCCACGGGAAATCCGTGACGCTTGTCGGCAACGCTGGTTACGTTGGGATATTTGCTTGCCCATGAGCCAAGTATCTCGCGCTCTTTTTCGCCGCCGCCGAATAGGAACACCTTGGTTGAGGGGCGGCTCGACATCTCGGCAACCACTTTCTCCATCATTTCGGGCGGATATATCTTGCCTTTATGCTGGGCAAACGGCGCGATGCCTATCCACTGCTCGCCGTTCTGCTTGGGCGGAGTGATCTCGGAAAACAGTGCCGGATCACCCTTGCCGGAGCCGTAAAGACCGTTGAAGTCTTGATCCATGTTGAACCCGAGCCGGTAAAACGCTTCACGGTAACGTGCCCGCGAAGAGAGGAGCGGCAGCATGACTTTGTTGCGCGAACGCGTGAGGGCACGCTTGTTGAGACGTCCCTTGCGGATTACGCTCAGCCTTATTCCGCGAGTGAGGCAGAAGAAGGCTATGATGCGTGTGCGCAGCACCTCATGAAGGTCAACAAGGGCGTCGATGGAGTATTTTTCTTTCAGTTCCACCAGAAGACGGCGCAGCCCCAACACTCCTTTGTATTTGTTTTTGACATCCACGCCGAGCACGATGAGATTCTCGGGCGGATTCACAAATAGCGATTGCTGCACCGGCTTGGTGATATAGATGAAGCGTGTGCCGGGATTCATCCTGCACACTGAATAGACCACCGGAATCGACATGGCGACATCGCCGAGCGCCGAAAACCGGCATATCAGTACATTACGCGGTATCTCGTTATTTCTGCCCATAAAGAACCGGATTTGTTGCCGGGTCGTTGTACATTTTCATCTGGCGGTACACCTTCATGTATTTTCTTCCGGCAGCAATGTCTTCAAGCAGTTGGTCGATTGCCGTGGTGAGGTCTTCGCGCTGTTCGAGAAGCACGTTGAGCTTAGCCTGGCAGCGGGCTATATGTTCGGGAGTGGCGTCGGTGCGTTTCACTTCGGCTTCCATGTGATATATCTTGAGGGCGAGGATCGAGAGTCGGTCGAGCGCCCAAGCGGGGCTTTCAGTATTGATGGTGGCATCGGGTAGCGGCTTCACATCGGCATATTTTTCGCGGAAATAAGTGTCGATCTCCTCTACCATGTCGGTACGGTCCTGATTGGAGCGGTCGATGCGGCGCTTCAATGCCAGAGCGGCTACGGGATCTATGTTGGGGTCGCGGATTATATCCTCAAGGTGCCACTGCACGGCATCGATCCAGTTCTTTGCGAAGAGGGTGTGATCGATGGTGTCGGCGGGATAGGGGTTGGCGACTATTGCGTCAACATCGTCGTAAAGATGATAGAGCGATGTGGTGTCGGCAAATACTTTATAGCATTTATTAGCGAAGTCCATATAAATATTATTGCTAAGTTATTTGGCAAATATATAAAGAAATATCGGAAAAAAGATACGCGGGGGTAATTATTTATGTGATTATGCTATTCTCTAAGCTTTTTTCCGTGTAGACTTGAGGAAAAAATACAGGAATAATCCTGCTGCGAGAAACAGACTTGCCGAGAAACTCAGTATTATGCCGAAGGTTCCAAGTCCGGCAGGAAATCCCAGCATGTATGTGGCGGGAATGCCGACCACCACATAACACACGAATGCTATCCATATCATGGGCATCACATTGGAGGTGCCGCGCAGGGCATTGGCGAAATTGATCTGTGTGGCGTCGCCGAGCTGATATAGCACGAGCGGGACGATCAGGGTCATTGTGGCTGCTATAACTTCCGGATCCTCGGTGAAGGCAAGAATCATGTCTTTCTCAAAAAAGATGAATATCAGCGAAGAGATTGTGGCGAGGGTGAGCATGATGTGGTAGCCGGCAAATGCGACGCGTCGCATTCCGTCGTTGTCGCTGAGTCCCGCGCGGTTGGACACAAGGACCGACACAGCACTGCCGAGGCTGTAATATACACAGAACCCGAGTGTGCCTGTGATGACGATGATCTGGAACGAGGCGAGGCTCACCGCCCCGAGCCATCCTGCCATGACTGCCGCGAAAGTGAATGAGCCTGATTCGAGCGACATCTGTAGCGACACGGGAAAGGAGGTGCGGTTGATCTGGCTTAGTGTGCGGCGGTTTAGGCGCGATTGCGTGAAGCCGTCGCGGTACTGCCTGAATCGCCGGGAGAAGATAAATATCAGTATTACCGTGGCAAGGCATAGAATGCGAGAGGTGAGGGTGCTGACTCCGGCTCCTATAAGCCCCAGCTCGGGGAAACCGCAGTTGCCATAGATGAGAAGGTAGTTGCCGAGGATATTGACTGTGTTTGCCGCAAGGATTATCCACATGGGAAGGGAGGTGTTGTTTATCGCAAACAGCCACTGGGCAAACACGTTGAAAAGCGCCACCGGGATGATTCCGGCGAGCACAAGCAGATAATAGGGGCGTATGAGCGGCAGCAGTTCCTCGGGCTGTCCGAGGCGGTGGAGATTGAACCACAGCGCCCCCATGATGAGTGTTATTACCAGCGCGAATATGAAATTGGCAAGTATTCCGTTGCGTATGATGGCTCCGATTTTTCCGTAACGCTCCTGAGTGAACATGGCGCCTATGAGCGGTGTGAGTCCGTAGGTGAACCCGAGGCAAGCAAACATGGCGAGATTGAACACATTGTTGACAAACGATGCCGATGCAAGCGCTTCGGTGGAGTATCTGCCCACCATAATATTGTCGGCAAATGCGACAACAATCATGCCGAGCTGCCCCACAAGAATGGGCGCCCCAAGCTTGATCAACGATATGTAATGACCTTTGTAGTCGGAAAATTTCATTCGGTTGAGTTTTTTTACAAAATGGAGGATTCAAAAGGAGCGCAAAATTAGCTAAAATAACCGAGAAAAGAGGGTAAACAGGCAAAAATGGCAGAAATATTCGGGTGATTAAACAAAAATATTGCAAAAAATTTTGTGGGAATAAAAAAACTTCTTACCTTTGCATCGCAAAACACAAAAATGACTCCGTAGCTCAGTTGGTAGAGCAAATGACTCTTAATCATTGGGTCGAGAGTTCGAGCCTCTCCGGGGTCACCCAGAAATCCGCAAGCAGTTGAAAACGACTCTTGCGGATTTTTTCTTTACGTGCCTATACCATGCTGTCGTGCTCGCCGGGCTGACGGCACCCTGCCCACACTGCCTCTACACAGCCTAAATTTTGGAAATGGATATTGATATCAGGCGAAAATATAAAATATAGTAAATTGCCTGTCACTCAATAAAATTTAGTAACTTTGCATCTATAACACCGCTGAATTTATGACTATTGATTTAGACTATATACGACGTCTGGCTGAAAATAATGAAGGCGTTGACGTTGAATTTAAGGAAACCACCGGACAACTTGACCGTGGGATGGAAACATTGTGCGGTATGCTGAATGGAGATGGTGGCATTGTAGTCTTCGGTGTCAAAAATTCCGGAAAGATTGTCGGGCAGGAGATTGGCGACAAGACCACCCGCATGATTGGCGAGGCTCTGCGCCGTTTCGAGCCATCGGTGGAAATTCAGCCTCGTTACATCAAATTTCCTGACACAGATAAATATCTGATTGTATTTGAGTCAATAGGCAATAATCCCTCGGCACCCTTTGCGTATGACGGACGACCTTACCAGCGGTTTGATAGTGTGACCTCCGTAATGCCATTGGAGAAACTGATACGCCTCCATGAGAAGCGTCGGGGACTTAAATATTGGTGGGAAAAGGAAGTTAATCCTCAGTTGAAACTCTCTATGCTTGATGAGGGCCTGGTTTTGAAGATGATTTATGCTGCTGTTAATGAAAATCGTCTTACAGGACTGGCTCTGCGTGATGATACAGTGACCGCGTTGCGCCGTCTGAATCTAATGACTGACGAAGGGCTGCGTAATGCTGCCGCCATATTGTTCGGTAAGGATATGCGCCAAGAGTATCCTCAGTGTTCGTTACGCATGGCTCGTTTCAAAGGTGTCAAGAAAGTGGACTTCCTCGACAATCAATGGGTTGAGGGAAATATCTTTGAATTGATGGATGCGGCAATGTCTTTCTTTTTCAAGCATCTTTCGCTGACAGGTACTACCCATCATCGCATCCGCCGCAAGGAGGAACTTGAAGTGCCGTCAAACGCTTTGAGAGAGGCTTGCCTGAATGCTTTCACACACAGGGCTTGGCAGTTTGACAACCTTCAAGTGAATATCGCCATATATGATGACCGTGTGGAGATTGAAAATCCGGGGCGTTTTCCGGCTGATGTAAATCCGAATGAACTTGAAAGAAGTGAGGAGGAAAACAAGAAAAACACTTCGCAACCTCCAAACGAGATTATCGCCAACGTGCTTTACCTCACCGGCACTACCGAGCACTGGGGGCGCGGTCTTGCGCTTATATATGATGAATGTGACCGCATTGGCGTAGAACGTCCACGCTATTTGAACGACAGCCACTTTGTCCGCATCATCTTCAAGCGTCCCGATATGTCGAAATGGACTCATGACGGCTTTGCCAATGACACAGTAGCCACCGAAAATGACACAGTAGGAGTAAGTAAGGATAAAGTGGGAGTAAGTTCAGAACGGGAAAATTCAAGCGAGCAATCCGACTATACACAAATTTCATGTAGCCCAAAGATTCGTGAACTTATAAATATTATTGGTGAGAGTTGGCTTTCTGCATTTGATCTCACGGATAAACTGGGCCTTAAATCTCGTAATTCGTTTGTGAGAAATAGACTTAATCCTGCTTTAGAACAGGGTTATATTGAGCTTATGTATCCGGAAAGTCCTAAAGCTCCAAAACAGAGGTATGGACTATCTGATAAAGGAAAGGCTATTTATTACGCTGGGCTAAATTCCTTAAAAAAGGAGTAAGTAGGATATAAGTAGGGCATAAATAGAAGTAAGTAGAATACAAGTAGGAGTAAGTAGAGTATAAGATAAGACTAAGCAGCACCCTTGTTTCCGAAGTGGCAGTCGGTAGCAAATTTTGACGCCTGAAATCTCCCGCTAATCAGATTGTTATTACTAAATACCGCGGTCCGGTAAAAACATAAAAGTATTTTACCGGACGGCAGCAATGTTTGATTATGACAGCGGTGTTTTGTATTTATCTGCCGCCGGTGGTTGAGTGGTCCACGTTTGCATCGGCGTTAATGAGCTTGTTTGCGCCACGCTTCTGTCGCCCCCATTGGATGTTGTAGCTGATGCTGATATATGGCATACGCATATCAAGACGCAAGTGCTGCTCGTTGCGGTTCCATTGGCTGAGAGATTTGGAGCCTTGGTCATATTTGCCGAACGGGATAAGCATTCCAGCCTCAAATTGCCAGTTTTTCCAATTGTAATTGGCGCTGATGACATTGAAATCCTCACCCCAGCTGATTTTTTCGCCCCACAGGTCGCGTTGGGCTTTCACGTATTGGAATATAAGCCCGAAACCGTTATGCATCACCATCAATGCGGCATTTCCGCTCCATGTGTGGTTGTAAAGCGTGTAGTTGTTTCCCTTCATCCGTTCGGCTTTATATTGAATTGAGCCGGAGAGCATGAGCCAATTCGGAATAATCTGTATCTGTTCAGAAAGCCAAAAACTGATGTTTTGCAACCCTTTGCTGTTTTCGTATGATGTTATGAGCCGGTCGTTATCCCAATACATATATGGCGTTATGGCATTGGGACTTGTGAATGCTCTTGCTCCAAACGCGCCGTTCACACGTTGATTGAACAGATTGTGTCCATACTGGAATGTCAGCATATAGGATGATGATGTTTTCAGGGTTGAGTTTCCTATGCGCCATTGAAATCCGTCGAGCTGCTGAGGGGCAATGTTTGTCTCGGTCAGCGATGGAGCTGATTGCCATGATGTGAATGCCAGTCTGAAATTGTGGTTTTGATTCAGTGAGTAGGTCAATGTGGCTTGCGGGCGGAGGTTCCAGGAATGGCTTCCTTGATTTGTCTCTCTGAATTTGAATGATGTGTATTGTGCTCCTAATCCGCCGGTAAGTGTAAATTTATCGATGCGTTGGAAATATTCAGCAAATAGATATGCCTTGTCCTGGCGTTGATGGAAAATGCTGCCGTCGAGGTTTTTATAAAGCGAGCGGTTGTGATTGGCGGTGTACGATGCTCCGGCAGTGAATTTGGATGAACGCCATTGCTTTATGTAGTCGGCTTCGATGGCGTAAGCCTGATTGCGGTCCTTTATGTAGGTTCCCACGTTGGTGATATAGTCAGTTGCATCCTCATGTCGTTCAGTATGGTCAGAATAGGAGTGTCCGGAATAGAGCGATGCATTGAAATCGATGACAAATGTCTGACGATTGGCAAGGTGCTGCTCAAAGTAAGCCGAGATGCCCGGAGTTGTCCCTTTGCGTCCGGCGTCATCGTTCAACAGTATGTTGTTCTCTCCATTGCTCAACGATAATAAGCCGTTATAGCAGGTGCGGTCGGAGAAAAAACGATTGGCAAACAGCTGTACATAGAACACGGTAGTGTCAGGCTTTATATAGTTATAAGATATCCAGCCGGTGCCTTGCGTATTGTTCAGTTTTCCGCTGATCGGTGTTTCTGTTCTCGTCAGCTTGCTGCCGTCGGGCATTGTGAATGTTTCGTCATAATCGCGGTGAGCTTTTATGCCGTCAGTGAGCTTGAAGTATGTGCCTATTTCCCATTGTGAACGCCCGATATTGAATTTGGCAGAGGCGTTATATTTGCCCCATGCGCAGTTTAACGCAGGTTGAGCTTCTGCCATGAAGGATCCGCCCACGGTGGGGTTGCTGACGATTAGATTCAGCACATAGTTGGCATCCCCGTAGCGGAGTCCGGGATTGTCGATCCACTCCACTCGCTTGATAGTTGCCGGGAGCAGCGCTTTGACCTGTTCGAGAGTGGCAGTTCTTCCGTTAATGCGCACCTGCACCGTCTGTCCTGCGGCTGAGAGAGAGCCGAGGGCATCGTTTACGTTGAGAGTGGGGATCATCAGATTGCGTAGCAACTGCATCCCGTTTTTGGAATTGTCGACAGCGCTCTTTGACGGATGGTAGACATCCATGTCGGATTTGCGTATCACCTTTGGTGCTTCAATTGTGATTTCGCTCAGTTGCTGCGGCATGATTGTGTCGCTTGCTTCCTGTGATACGGCTACGGCGGGAGCTGCTATGATTATAGCAGCCGCGGTTTTGATTTTTGTTAAGATTGTCATTGATATATTGCGATATTGTTTTATTGATTCTGTACCGCAAAATTATGCCTAAACCTGTCTTAACGCCAAATATAAAAGTCTTAATCTATCGAGCGTAATATGCTGATAATTAGAGGTTATATCCAATTAAAGTCTAAATATGGGCAGATATGGTCTAAATGAGCCTTAATGAGAAAGATTCTCATGCAGAAATTTTTTACTTCTGAATCTTTATAGGCACTACCGTGTGATATGGAGATGTGGCGCGTTTTGTTCCGGGCTATTGATTTTTTATAGAGCCCAGACGGGCGATTTGCGTGAGTTGAAATTTTCCGACAGCACCGGGGCAAAAGGCGAGAATAGCGACTTTGCGCCTTCGGGGCATGATTTCACGCAGGCACAGCACTTGATGCACTTCGATGCATCTACCTCCCGGCAATCATCGGAAATGGCTGAGGTGGGGCACACACTGACACACTCGCCACATCCCGAGCAGATGTCAGTGTCGACTACCGGCAGATATTGTTTCGGCGTTTCTTTCTGCTGCTGTTGGTATCCGATCACGAAGTTGCGGAAATTGTCGAGCGATTGCTGTGGCGACGGTTGGTCATGCAGTGCGGTTGTGTCGGCAGGTGTCATGTCATGAAGTGATAGCTTGGCGCCTATTTTCTCGCCGAATTTTATTGCCGCCTGCAAGTCAGTGGCGTCAGGACGCCCCACGGCTATAGGTGTGGCTGCCGTGGAATAGGAGTGTTCACCGATGAAAGCTCCTGCGGCAACAGGGATAAACCCGAGGTTTCGGGCAAATTCGTCCATGTCGTTAAGGGCGTTCTCAAATGCGCGGTTGCCATATACGGCTATCAGCACACACGGTGTTGAGAGGGCGGATATAGCTGCCATTCTTTGCTTGGCTATAGGCGCCATTTTGCCGCCATATACCGGTGCGGCAATAATGACTGCGTCGTCCGGTCCGAATTGCAGGGTGGTGTCGCTGTGCAAGGTTGTGTCGATGGTGTTTATCTCGCATTGTCCCATGCTTGCGGCGATTCCTGACATTACAGCGTCGGCTATGCGTGCTGAGGTGCCTGTGGGCGAAAATATAAGGCTGTGCAGCTTCATCAGTTATGGATTTATTTGTGATGCTGCAAAGTTAACGAAAAAAGGCGGAATTACCCCTTTTTATCATCGAGTTCGGAGGCATACATCCATTTCTTGTCGCGTGAGCGGTCATAGACCTTGCGTCCTGCCACATAGGTGGCTTTGTTGATGTTGTCAAGCCCTAAAGTCATCAGGATGAACAGTTTCTCAAATATGGTCTTGGTGAATTTCATGCGCCATGCTGAAAATTCCGACGGTTGAAGGTCGAGCACCGCTATATCGGCTTCGTAGCCCGGCGCGATGCTGCCTATTCTGTTTTCGAGATGCAACGCTTCGGCTCCTCCGCGTGTGGCGAGGTAGAAGCTTTTTATGGCATCGAGGCTTTTGGCTTGCAGCATAGCCACTTTATATGCGTCGCCGAGTTGACGGAGAATAGAGAAATTGGTGCCGCCGCCTACGTCGGTGCCCATCCCAGTGCGCACGGGACGCCGGGGATTCTTCGCCTCCCAATATTCAAACTCGCCATCGCCCAGAAAAAGGTTGCTGCTCGGACAATGCGCCACTCCGCAGTCGGCTTTATGCAGCGTGTCCCACTCGTCAGGGCTGACTATGCAGCAATGCGCCATGATGGAACGCCGGTCCACCAGTCCGAAATGTTTATACACGTCGGTGTAGTTTTTCTGTTCGGGAAACAGCTGCTTCACCCAGTCTATTTCGCTCCGGGCTTCATCAAGATGAGTGTGCATATACACCCCTTGGTCAATGTAGCGTTGATACAGCTCTCCGGCGAGCCGGAGCTGCTCGGGAGTGGAGGTGGGCGCAAACCGTGGTATTATGGCATAAAGCTGGCGTCCGCGATGATGCCACTTTTTCAGCAATTTCTCCGTCAGTTGGATTGACTCCTTGGTGTCATGATCCCTGAGCGAGTCGGGGAGATTTCTGTCCTGCAGCACTTTGCCCGATATCATGCGGGTGTCATATCGCTCGCTCTCCTCAAAGAACGCGTCGACGCTCGCCGCAAAAGTGGTTGAGAAGACATTGGCGGTGGTAGTGCCCTGTTGCAGAAGCTGCCGGAAGAATTGATGAGCCACTTCATCGGCAAATTTTTTATCGTTGAAGAGGCTTTCGGTGGGATAGGTGTATTCCTCCAGCCAGCTGAGCAGAGTGTCGCCAAACGAACCTATCATGGGGCTCTGCACATAGTGCACGTGGCAGTCTATGAATCCCGGCACGATGAGGGAGTTGACGTAGGTGTCAATGTCGCTTTGCTCAAGTTGCGGATAGCGGGGCGACACTTCGGCGTAATTGCCGGCATCGATTATTACTCCGTCCTGTATTACCACCAAACCGTCGGCGAGATAGTCATAGCATTCGTTTTCGTTATGGAGAAACGGATCAGCTTTAAACGTAAGAATCTGACCGCGAATTGCTTTTATCTTGCCTCCGTCGGGCTTGAAGGGAATAGGTGATGATGCCATTGTTTTGGTAGATTTGTTAGTGACGAACTGTATATAGAAACGTGTGCGCCGATAAAATAGTTTATTGATTGAGGGGTAATATGAAAAAGCCTCGCATTGTGTGGGTGCGAGGCTTTTTATGATTACGATGGGATGATCATGCGTTGAGTGCCTGCTCGATGTCGGCGATAATGTCGTCGACATTCTCGATGCCTACCGAGAGACGTATCAGGTCGGGACGCACTCCGGCTTCAAGGAGCTGCTCGTCGGTGAGCTGGCGGTGGGTGTGGCTTGCCGGATGAAGCACACAGGTGCGTGCATCAGCAACGTGGGTCACTATCGCGGCGAGTTTCAGGCTGTCCATGAACTTAATGGCGACGTCGCGGCCGCCTTTAAGCCCGAATGAGATCACTCCGCAAGAGCCGTTGGGCAGGTATTTCTCTGCAAGAGCGTGATATTTATTGCCGGGAAGTCCGCAATAGTTCACCCATGCCACCTTGTCATTGTTCTCAAGATATTGAGCCACTTTCATGGCGTTGCTGCAGTGGCATGGCACGCGCAAGTGGAGGGTTTCAAGGCCGAGATTGAGCAGGAACGAATTCATGGGCGACTGGATGCTGCCGAGGTCACGCATAAGCTGGGCGGTGAGCTTGGTGGTATATGCCATTTTGCCAAACGCTTTGGTGTAGGTGAGGCCGTGGTAAGATTCGTCGGGCGTGCATAATCCTGGGAATTTGTCGGCGTGAGCGTCCCAGTCGAAATTGCCGCTGTCGACCACTACGCCGCCCACGCTTGTGGCGTGTCCGTCCATATATTTTGTGGTTGAATGCACCACGATATCGGCGCCCCATTCAAACGGGCGGCAGTTGATGGGGGTGGGGAATGTATTGTCGACTATCAGGGGCACACCGTGGGAGTGGGCGACACGGGCAAATTTTTCGATGTCGAGCACTTCGAGCGAAGGGTTGGATATGGTCTCGCCAAACAGTGCCTTGGTGTTGGGGCGGAATGCCGCTGCAAGCTCCTCTTCCGTGGCGTCGGGATTGACGAATGTCACGTCGATGCCGAGCTTTTTCAGCGTAACGCCAAACAGGTTGAACGTGCCGCCGTATATTGCCGATGAGCACACGAAATGGTCGCCCGCCTGGCATATATTGAAGATGGCGTAGAAGTTTGCCGCCTGTCCGCTTGATGTCAGCACGGCTCCCACTCCGCCTTCGAGAGCCGCTATTTTTGCGGCTACGGCATCGTTGGTGGGATTTTGAAGGCGCGTGTAGAAGTATCCGCTGTCTTCGAGGTCGAAAAGTCGAGCCATCTGCTCGCTGGTGTCATATTTGAATGTGGTGCTCTGGTAGATTGGAACCACTCTGGGCTCTCCTTTGGTAGGGGTCCATCCGGCTTGTACGCACAGCGTTTCCGGTTTAAATTTGTCAGCCATATCGGTATTTTGTTTTACGATTTTATTTTCAATGTGTGGAGATTGTTTGCAAAATTACACAAAATGCCACTAAAATCCAACTTCTTTCAATGAACCTGTAAGCTGAATTTCTGTTAACAAAATTTTACATTGGTGGTAATGTAATCAGCCCACGTTGCATGGTAATTTTGCAACAAACCAATTCAAATTAACAACAGGAAAGTTATGTCTGATACCATGCGTAAAAATTTGCTTAAAGAATTCCGTGACCGTGATTTTATAAGAGTGTGCCGCTCGCTCATGGATGCTCCTGACAGAAGCGGCATAACATCGTTGAAAGGGCTTGCCGCAGCAGCTCTCTCCTGTGGCGCTCCGCGATATTACGTGGATATTGATTTTGCCTATAATACGATTTTGCGTATGCGGCTTACCGGCGAGTTGCCGCAGCGAAAGAAATCAAGAGATATGTGGCTTGAGATCTATTCCAAGGTGATGGCGGTTAAAGAGAGCCGCGGGATGTCGCTTATACGTGCTGTGACGGAGGTGATCGTGCGTGAGCCCGCATCAGGATTTTTCATTGAGCATTCCACTGCTGTGAGAAATATAAAAGACTATAACAGAGCTAATAAAACCACAAAATTTCAGTTTAACCAATAATACATTCACATTATGCCTACAACTACACTTAACACCGGGACTATCTCCCTTTCTGTCGCAGCTATCAAGGAGTCTATTTACGCTTTGAGCGCCCTTCACGCTTATCTTTCGGATGAAAAGGATGCTCTGCCACCTATTCTCACCAGGGCTCACAGCTCGGCTCTCACGGGGCTTATAAGGCAAGGTGCCATATATGTGGCAATGGAATTGTCGGATCTGGGCATGGATATCGTGTCGACTGACGAGGATATGGTGGTGGTGAGCCTCACGGCTCCGGGCGATGTGATCGCATCGTTGCGTCATGCGCTTGAGACGGCGGTCGAGATGAGGGTGATGCAATGCTGCTTCCTGAGCCATGACAGCGGTGTCGCCGGGCGATATGCTTCGGACTGCGCCAAGCAGGTGGAGATGATGAGAAATAAAGCGGGCGCAAACACGGAAGTGCCGCGTCTGCGCCCTGTGAGGTATTGACTTGTGATTGTCTTATTACCAGATTACCACCTGCTCTTCAGCCGGACGATAAAGTTTGTCGCCGGGTTTGATTCCGAAAGCTTCAAAGAAGGGGGTGATGTTGCGTAAAGTCACGTTCACGCGGTTGTTGCCAAGCGAGTGGGGGTCAGAGGTAGTGAGCTGGCGAATCTCTTCGTCGCGGATGTTGCCTGCCCAGATGTTGGCATAGTTCATGTAGTAAACCTGCATGGGGTCATAGCCGTCGATCTTTGCCTCGGGAGAAGTGATGTCTACGCCTTTCTTCTTCTGAGAGTCGATGAATGCGGTGCGTGACACGCGCAGACCGCCCTGGTCAGCGATATTCTCGCCGAGGGTGTACTGTCCGTTGGCGTGAAGTCCGGGAAGCACTTCCACCTCATTGAATTGAGCCACAAGACCTTGTGTGAGCTTGGCAAATGCCTCGGCATCCTCGGGAGTCCACCAGTTGATCATGTTGCCTTCGGCGTCGAAGTTGCAGCCCTGGTCATCAAAACCGTGGGTGAGCTCGTGGCCTATCACAACACCGATACCGCCGTAGTTTTCGGCATCGCTTGCCTCTGGATCATAGAACGGAGCCTGAAGAATACCTGCAGGGAACACGATTTCGTTGGCGAGAGGGTTGTAGTAGGCATTGATGGTCTGAGGAGTCATTCCCCATTCGGTGCGGTCAACCGGCTTGCCCCACTTGGCGAGCTGCTCGTTCTGATGCCACATGCTCACGTTGTGCATATTCTCGTAGTAAGAGAGCTTGGGGTCGATCTCCATTGTTGTGTAGTCTTTCCACTTGTCGGGGTAGCCTATCTTCACTGTCACGGCATTAAGCTTCTTGATGGCGTTGAGCTTGGTGTCGTCGCTCATCCAGGGGAGGTTGATGATGTGCTTGCCAAGGGCAGTGCGGAGGTTTTCAACAAGACCGATCATGTACTGCTTTGATGATTCGGGGAAGTAACGCTCAACGTAGAGTTGTCCCACAGCCTCGCCCATGGCGCCTTCGGTAGCTCCAAGAGCGCGTTTCCAGCGGGGACGCTGTTCCTGAACACCGCTCACAACCTTGTTGAACTCAAAGTTGGCGTCGTTGAACTTGTCGCTCAATCTTCCGGATGCCTGTGACACATATTCCCACAGGTAGTAGTCCTTTATTTCGCGGTCGGTAAGCGATCCGAGCAGATTGTCGGCTTGCTTCACTGAGTTGAGCTCGGTCACGATTACGGTCTCGGGAGTCGCTATTCCCATTGTTTCCACGAAGAAGCGGTCCCAGTTCACATTGGGGTAGAGCTCTTTGAGTTGTGCGATGGAACGTGGGTTGTACATAGCGGGGATGTTGCGGCTCTGTTCGCGTGTCCATGCCGAGTCGGCAAGCGCTGTCTCGATCTTCATCACGTTCTTCATGATGCGGTTAGCATCCTTCTTGGAGTAGCCTGCGTTCTGCATCTGCTTAACGATAAGCTTTTTATAAGCTTCGCGCACCTTGGTGTTGTTGGCGTCGTCGAGCAGATAGTAGTCGCGGTCGCCCATTCCCATTCCGCCGCCGCTCACATACATGGCATATTCCTTGCTGTTGACAAGATTTTCCATCGGACCGGCACCGAAGAAGGGGCTTGAGTAGTTTTTCTGCATCCAGAAGAAAAGATCCTCCATGCCGTCGGCGGGAGTGTTTTCGATTTTCTTAAGGTCAGCAAGGATGGGAGTGGCGCCTTCAAGGTTGCGGCGTGTTGAATCCATTGCCTGAGAGTATATTGTCCACACTTTGTAGGCAACAGATCCGGGTTGGGGATTGGATTTGCCGAGGTTGAGGACTATATTTTTAACTCGCACTTCTGAACTGTCGTTAAGGATGTTGAACGCTCCGTAGCGTGAGTGTTCAGGGGTAAGGGGGTGTGCCTCTTTCCAGCCTTTGTTGATGCGCATGTAGAAATCGGTTCCTGCCGGAATCGAAGTGTCGAAGTAGTCGGGATTCAAGCTTTTGAGATGCTCTTCAGCTGAAGCCGTCATCGACATTGCGGCAACCGCCGCCAATGCAATAAAAAATTTGGCTTTCATTTTGTTGTGATTTAATATAAAACTGTGTTTTTAGTACTGTTCTTTTTCGTTGGGGAAATCGCCGGTCTTCACATCCTCGATATATGAGCCGACGGCTTCGTTGATCACCGATGCGAGGTCGGCGTAGCGGCGCAGGAAGCGAGGGGAGAATCCCTTGTTTATTCCGAGCATATCGTGCATCACGAGCACCTGTCCGTCAGCGCCTCCGCCGGCGCCGATGCCGATCACGGGTATCGAGATCTGGCTTGCCACTTCGGCAGCGAGTTTTGCGGGTATCTTTTCGAGCACAACAGCGAAGCAGCCTATCTCTTCCAGCATCTTTGCGTCGGAGATGAGTTTCTGTGCCTCAGCCTCCTCTTTGGCTCTCACGGCGTATGTGCCGAACTTGTTTATGGACTGTGGAGTAAGACCGAGATGCCCCATCACCGGTATTCCGGCTGAGAGCACTCGCTCGATTGATTCGCGTATTTCTGAGCCGCCTTCCATTTTCACTGCTTCGGCATGGCTCTCTTTCATCATTCTGACGGCTGAGGATAGCGCCTCCATGCTGTTGCCTTGATATGTTCCGAAGGGGAGGTCAACCACTACCAATGCGCGCTTCACGCCTTTCACCACTGACTTGGCGTGGTAAATCATCTGGTCAAGGGTCATGGGGAGGGTTGTCATATTGCCCGCCATCACATTTGATGCGGAATCGCCTACGAGTATCACATCCATTCCGGCTTCATCGATAAGCTTTGCCATTGAAAAGTCATAGGCAGTGAGCATTGCGATTTTTTCGCCTCTTTGTTTCATTTCAATCAAGCGGTGGGTGGTTACTTTACGCTGATCTTCTGTATAAGTCGACATAATATGTTTTGATTAGTTGAAAAATCGGGGCAAAGTTAAGGCTTATCACGTACGCGCGCAAACATTTTATTCTCAAATTATTTCCCGTAGAGATAATATTGTGTGATATGCCGATTTATGATGCCGGTGAGCTGTCATGATGCTTTGAGATGTTGTAAATTTTTGGATGATTGCTTATCTTTGCTGTAGGAAGAGGTGCCGGGTGTGTTGTGGCACCTCTTCCTGACTTGTATTTTTTTGCATTATTAAAATAAACCGATTATGTTGAGAAGGTCAATTGTATTTATGCTGTGTCTGCTCTCACTTCCTGTTGTGATTAAGGCGGGGGAGTTGAACAAAAGTTATTCATTATGGTATGAGCGTCCGGCGCTCAATCGCGGTAGCATCTACGACAAGGTGGTTTCACGTGGATTTCCTTTTGATGAGGATTGGGAACGGTGGTCGCTGCCGCTTGGAAACGGTTATATGGGTGTCAATATTTTCGGACGCACCGATACTGAGCGTATCCAGATTGCAGAGAAAACTCTGGGCAATATGGGTCCTTACAACGGACGTGGTAATTTTACCAATTTTGCTGAGATTTACCTTGATATTTTCCACAACGGCACCAAGGGTTACCGCCGTGAGCTGCGTTTGAATGACGCTGTCTCCACCGTTGACTATGAGCACAACGGAGTCAATTATTCCCGTGAATATTTTGTGAGCTATCCGGCAAATGTGGTTGCCGTGAAACTGAAATCCGACACCCCCGGAATGCTCTCGTTCCGTGTGCGCCCGGTGCTGCCCTATCTGAATCCGGGTCGTGAGAATGACGGACGCACGGGAGTGGTGTCAGCCAAGGGCGACTTGATCACCATGTCGGGCAAAATGGAGTACATGAACCTTGATTACGAGGGACAGGTGAAGGTGCTGAATTACGGTGGCTCCATCGAGGCGCGTAATAATGCCTCGGGCGATGGCGGAACCATTGAGGTGAACCGTGCCGACAGCGTGGTGATTCTCATTGCGGCAGGCACTTCCTATCAGTTGAACGAGGGTGTGTTTGTGCTTCCTCACGATGAGAAATGCAAGGGAAATGAGCATCCTCACCGTGCGGTTTCTGAGCGTATCGCCTCGGCGTGCAGCAAGGGTTATGACGCATTGAAAGCCGAGCACGTAGCCGACTATCAGTCGCTGTTCAACAGGGTTGACCTGTGCCTTACCGATGAGATTTCCGATCTTCCCACCGACCGATTGCTGCACAGCTATCAGGAGGGAACCCCAAGCCCGTATCTTGAGGAACTTTTCTTTCAGTACGGACGATACTTGTTGATTTCGGCGTCGCGCCCCGGAGCGTTGCCCGCCAATTTGCAGGGCGCATGGACGCAGTATGATGTTTCGCCGTGGTCAGGCGGCTACTGGCACAATATCAACGTGCAGATGAATTATTGGCACGCGTTCAACACCAATCTTACGGAGCTTTTTGAGCCGTTTGTCAACTATAACGAGGCATATCGCAAGGCAGCGCAAATAAATGCGGTGAATTACATCACAAAGAATAATCCCGACGCTCTAAGCCCCGTGGAAGGCGAGAACGGATGGGCTATAGGCACCGGCGCGTCGGCATTCGGAATAGGCTCGCCCGGCGGTCATTCAGGTCCCGGAACCGGCGGCTTCACCACCAAGATGTATTGGGACTATTATGACTTCACCAGGGATAAGGAGATTCTTGAAAAGCATACTTATCCGGCTCTGTTGGGTATGGCGAAATTCCTGTCAAAGACTTTGAAGCCCAACGAGGAGGGATGGTTGCTTGCCAACCCGTCATCTTCTCCGGAAAATCAGCATAACGGAGTGCCTTATCAGACTGTCGGTTGTACATTTGACCAGGGGATGATATGGGAGAACTTCAATGACCTTCTTGCCGCAGCTAAAATTTTGAAGAAAAAAGACCCCTTCCTGAAGGTGGTGGAAGAGCAGATCACCAAGCTTGATCCCGTGCACATCGGCGCGTCGGGGCAATTGAAGGAGTACCGCGAGGAGAATAAGTACAGCGATATCGGCGATCCTCACCATCGCCACATTTCCCACTTGTGTCTGGTCTATCCCGGCACTTTGATCAACGGCACCACTCCCGAGTGGGAGCAGGGCGCGCGTGTGGCTCTGGAGATGAGAGGGGAGAGCCCGAGCTTGAAAGGCTGGTCGATGGCTCATCGACAGGCGGCATGGGCACGCTTGAAAAATGGCAGCCAAGCCTACAAATTTTATCGCATGATACTCACTGATAAAGTCATGGAAAATCTGTGGGGAGTGCATCCTCCGTTCCAGATCGATGCTAATTTCGGCGGCACTGCCGGAGTGGCTGAGATGCTGCTTCAGAGCCATGCCGGCTACATTGAACCGCTTGCCGCTCTACCCGAAAACTGGAGCGAAGGCTCTTTCAGCGGACTGAAAGCAAGGGGCAACTTTGACGTGTCGGCTTCATGGCGTGACGGAAAAGTGGCTGAGATGTCGCTGCTCTCCAACAAGGGAGAAACCTGTAGTCTGCTTTACAATGGAATTGGAAATGCCGATATCAAGGACGGCAGCGGCAAGCCTGTGAAGTTCAAAGTGACCGGAACCGACAAGATTGAATTCAAAACCAAAGCCGGAGAAACCTACCACCTCACCCTGAAGTGACAATCTAAGGATCGGTATCGCGAATCCGTCAGGATTCATCTCTTCTATAGCCGGGTGCCGGAGCCGTAGGCGCAGACACCCGGAAAGATGACACAATCATTTCTGAATCTGAAAGATTCGTCTTATATGATGAATCTTTCGGATTCTATTGTAATTGGAAACATTCAGCAAATTCGCTCATACATATAGGCATCTCACCTTAGCATTTCACTAAAGATTCTATAAAAATGATGAGTAATCATTATAGGGTATGGAGTATTGGTGGGAATCTCGGAAATATGATGTAACTTTGCAGGCTGATTTGGAAAGCTATTCATAATTATAATCTAAGAAAGATATGTTTAAAGACGGAAATGACGGCTACACCATGCTTGAGGCGATTAAAGAGGCTAAAAGATGTTTGCATTGCAAGGTGCCTTTGTGCAAGAAGGGGTGTCCGATATCCAATGATATTCCTGACTGGATACATGAGCTGTCGATGGGTAATCTCGGTAACGCGATGGCTCTGATCAACGCTAAAAGCAGCTTGCCCGCGGTGTGCGGACGTGTGTGCGCGCACGAGCGTCAGTGTGAAGGACACTGCGTGCTTAATAAGAAAGGCGAACATATACATATAGGAAAACTGGAGCAGTTTATTTCGGATTTTGACTCCAACATGGGGCTTACCCATGAGAATATCCTGCCGAAGAATCGCGGTCGCGTTGCCGTGATCGGCAGCGGACCCGCCGGGCTTACTGTTGCCGGCGAGCTTGCTCGCAAAGGATTTGCGGTGGAGATATTCGAGATGGAGCCGGAACCGGGCGGGGTGCTCATGTTCGGCATTCCGGAGTATCGTCTGCCTAAGGATGTGGTGCGCCGCGAGATTAAAAAGATCGAGCAGCTCGGCGTGGCTTTCCATTGCAACACCACAGTGGGGCATGACTATACTATAGATGATCTGTTCCACCATGGATTTGACGCCATATTCATGGCTACCGGTACCGGCAAGCCCAAGAGGCTCGACATTCCCGGAGGAAATCTCGTGGGGGTGCGTCAGGCTGTCTACTTCTTGCGTCGAGTGAGCCTATATAATTCGGGTTATCTTAACCGCGATGAGGTTCATGTGAAGGAGGGACACAAGGTGTTTGTCGTGGGATGCGGAAACACGGCGATGGATGCTGCCCGCACGGCGGTGCGCCTCGGAGCGGCTGAAGTGACTGTGGTGTATCATCGCACGGTCGACGAGATGAGCGCCTTGAGAGCGGAGTATGACGATGCGGTCAGCGAGGGAGTGAAATTCCTGTGGAAGTCGTCGATTGTCGAAATCCATGACAAGGATGGCGAGCTGAATGAGGTGGTGATCGAGACCGAGGGTGAACGTGTGGTTCTTGAAGCCGACAAGGTGATCATGGCGGTGGGCAGCAAGCCCGCATCCCGAATCGTGTCGACCACCCACGGTATAGAAGTCGACAACAAGGGATATGTCATCACCCGCGATGTCCCTTACGGCATGACCACCCGCAAGGGGGTGTTTGCCGGTGGTGATGTCACCAATCGTCCGGCTACGGTGGTCCATGCCATGCAGGATGCGCAAAAGGTGGCTGAGGGAATCATTCAGTATGTCGATGCCATAAAATTGCTCGATGCCATCGAACAACCGAAGGACGAAAAAACCAATTAGCATAGATAAAAACTTATTAACAATTTTTCACCACAACAGTGAGAAATTTCTGGAATCTCCCCATGCCGCTTTTGAATTTTTAATTCTCAGAGCGTCATGTTGAGTATTAAAACACGGAAAATCAGAGCGATAAGCCTTATTTTCCGTGTTTTTGTTTTTGCTCAGAAAAATTTTGCCGAGCCCATTACTCTCAGTTTTCTAAAAAATGAATCATCAATGGGGTAGGGGAGAGGTGGATTTCGATTTTTTCCGCTATTTTTGTAAAAAAACTTGCAATGGCATTAAATTACATCTGGATCGCGTTTTTTCTTCTTGCCTTCATCGTTGCGTTAGGCAAGACCGTTTTCTTCGGCGACTTTTCCATCTGGAGCAATATCATGGGCGCCTCTTTCACGTCGGCAGCCACCGCGTTTGAAATATCATTGGGGCTTACCGGGGTGCTTGCCCTGTGGATGGGATTGATGAAGATAGGCGAGCGTGCCGGTGTCATTCAGTTTTTCGGGCGATTGATAAGCCCTCTTTTCAGCCGCCTTTTTCCGGGTATTCCAAAGGGGCATCCGGCAATGGGCTCCATCTTCATGAATGTATCGGCTAATATGCTTGGTCTTGACAATGCCGCCACTCCGTTGGGGCTGAAGGCTATGCAGGAGATGCAGTCGTTAAATCCTAAAAAGGATACTGCTACCGATGCCATGCTCATGTTCTTGATACTCAACGCTTCAGGACTGTGTTTTATTCCTATTGGGATAATGATGTACCGAGCGCAGGCGGGTGCGGCAAATCCCACCGATGTCTTTCTGCCCATTCTTTTGGCTACGTTCATCTCCACATTTGTGGGCATAGTGGCTCTCTGCGTGAAGCAGCGCATACGGCTTTGGGACAAGGTGATGATCGCGTGGCTCGGAGGACTTGCAGCCGCTGTGGCACTGATAGTGTGGTTTTTCTCCTCGTTGCCCAAAGAGAAGGTTGAATTGTATTCTTCGTTTGTTGCTAATGTATTGCTATTCAGTGTTATAATCATGTTTCTGTGTGCCGGATTGAGGAAGCGCATCAATATGTATGACTGTTTTATCGAGGGTGCTAAGGAGGGATTCAAGACAGCGGTAATGATCATACCGTATCTTGTGGCTATCCTTGTGGCTATCGGTATGTTCAGGGCATCGGGAGCGATGGAGGTGATCACCGATTTCATTGCCGGTTGCTTCAATGCCATCGGTGTAAATGCCGACTGGGTGGGCGCTCTTCCCACCGCGCTGATGAAGCCGTTGAGCGGCTCGGGAAGCCGTGGCATGATGGTCGACCTTATGAGCGCCTATGGTCCTGATGCGTTTGTTTCCCGCGTTTCGGCGGCTATACAGGGTAGCACCGACACCACCTTCTACATCCTTGCCGTCTATTTTGGCAGCGTGGGCGTGGTGAAGACGAGATATGCCGTGCCCTACGCTCTTCTTGCCGATGTGACAGGCTCTGTTGCCGGTATTGTGGCGGCATATATATTCTTCCATTAGCAAGCCCTCAAGGCTTGATTATGTGGCGAAATTTGCCTATTTTTGCATTGATAAACAGGCATTAATTTTACGATGGAGAAACTGGAATGGCTCGCCGATGGAGTTGAGCTTCCCGAACTTGATTTTGCGAGATATGCCCGCTGGATTGAAGAGGTGGCTCGCCGACATTGCCGGATATTGGGTCCGGTTGTGTATATTTTCTGTAATGATGACAAGATTATTGACGTGAACCGTCAGTTTCTGAATCATGATTACTACACCGATATCATCACATTTGATTATTCGCGTGGCAAACTCATAAGCGGCGATCTCTTTATATCGCTTGACACTGTTGCCACCAATGCCGAGCTTGTGGGAGCCACGTATTGCAATGAGTTGGATCGTGTGATTATTCATGGAATACTCCACCTTTGCGGCATAAACGACAAGGGTCCCGGCGAACGGGAGATCATGGAAGCCCATGAAAATGAGGCTTTGGAGCTGTTAAAAAGCTGTCAGTAAGCAATATCTTAATTCCATAAAAAGGAACAGAATATATGACATTTGACTACGATGTAATCGTTATAGGCGCCGGTCATGCCGGTTGCGAGGCTGCTGCCGCATCGGCTAAAATGGGTGCCTCGACCATGCTTATAACCATGGACATGAACAAAATCGCCCAGATGAGCTGCAACCCTGCCGTGGGTGGCATTGCAAAAGGGCAGATTGTGCGTGAGATTGACGCGCTCGGCGGCATGATGGGAATCGTGACCGACCGCACCGCCATACAATTCCGTATGCTCAACCGGTCGAAAGGTCCGGCTATGTGGAGCCCTCGCGCGCAGAGTGACCGTATGCGTTTCAGCGAAACCTGGCGCGGCATTCTTGAGAATACCCCTAATCTCTATATGTGGCAGGATTCGGTCAACTCGCTTATCATCGAGGATGGCAAGGTGAAAGGTGTGAAAACCGCTCTTGGAGCTGAATTTCATGCGAAAGCGGTGATTCTTACCGCCGGAACATTCCTTAACGGGCTCATGCACGTGGGACGTGCTCAGGTGAAAGGCGGACGTATATCGGAACCCGCCGCCTACGGCGTGACCGAGCAGTTGCACGACTATGGCTTCGCCACTGACCGAATGAAGACCGGAACTCCGGTGAGAATCGACGGACGAAGCGTGAAATGGGAGCTTACAACGCCTCAGGCAGGGGAGAACGACTATCATAAGTTCAGCTACCTGCCTTCGGTGAAACGCGAGCTTAAGCAACGCGAGTGTTACACGGTCTACACTAACGAGAGCACTCACGAAATCCTGCGTGAAGGTTTGCCCGATTCGCCGTTGTTCAACGGTCAGATACAAAGCATAGGACCCCGTTATTGCCCCAGTATCGAAACGAAAATAGTCACTTTCGCCGATAAAACCGAGCATCAGCTGTTTCTGGAACCGGAGGGGGAAACCACGCAGGAGTTCTATCTGAACGGCTTCTCGTCATCGCTGCCCATGAATATCCAGATCGGGGCTATGCACACTATTCCGGCTCTTGCCGATGTGCAGATTTACCGTCCGGGATATGCCATAGAATATGATTTCTTTGATCCTCGACAGCTTAACCACACCCTTGAAACCAAGCTTGTGGAGAGCCTCTATTTTGCCGGTCAGGTCAACGGCACCACCGGATATGAGGAAGCTGCCGGGCAAGGATTGATAGCCGGTATCAACGCTGCGTTGAAGGTGAAAGGGAAGGCTCCGTTCACCCTCGGCAGGGATGAGGCATATATAGGCGTGCTTATTGACGACCTTGTTATAAAGGGCGTGGATGAGCCTTACCGTATGTTCACTTCCCGTGCTGAATACCGTATCCTTTTGCGTCAGGATGATGCCGATATGCGTCTCACTCCGCGAGGCTATGAGATAGGACTTGCCACCGAGGAGCGCTATCGATTGATGCTGTCAAAGAGGGAACAGCGCGACCGTCTTATCGAGTTCACACGTGGCTTCTCGATTAAGCCGGCGTTGATCAATCCGGTGCTTGAGGAGATGGGTGTGGCTCCATTGAAACACGGCTGCAAGCTATTCGACCTGCTGCTGCGCCCGCAACTTAATTTCGAGAATCTGTCGCCCCACATTCCCGCTCTCGCCGAGGCTGTGGCTTCCATTGAGGATGACCGCCGCGAGGAGATAGTGGAGGCTGCCGAGATCCTTGTGAAGTATCAGGGCTATATCGACCGCGAACGTCTCGTAGCCGACAAGCTCCACCGTCTTGAAGAGCTCAAGATAAAGGGACGGTTCAATTACGCCGAGTTGAAATCCCTTTCAACCGAGGCAAGGCAGAAACTCGAAAAATTCCAGCCCGAGACAGTGGCGCAGGCAAGCCGCATTCCGGGCATTTCGCCGAGCGACATCAATATCCTGCTGTTGTTACTCGGGCGTTAATGTTTCACGTGGAACAAATATAATAAAGTAGAAAACAATAATTTAACACATAAGTCTATGGAATATTTAAAGTCAAAAATCCGCGATGTGATTGATTTCCCGAAGGAGGGTATCATTTTCCGTGATCTCACCACCATGTTCAAGGATGCGCGTGCCCTCCATATCGTTGGATGGGACTTGGCGCAACTTTATCGCGACAAGGGCGTTACTAAAGTAGTGGGTATTGAATCGCGCGGATTTATCGGCGGCTCTATTCTTGCATACGAGAT
>CAJUTE010000001.1:0-62082 GCA_910589555.1 uncultured Muribaculum sp. | reverse complement strand
AAGCCCGGAAAGCTTCCCGCCGACACCGTGAGCATGTCCTACGGAAAGGAGTATGGCACCGATACGATCGAGATACACCGTGACGCCATCACCCCCGATGATGTGGTTGTGATCCATGACGACCTTCTCGCCACAGGCGGCACAATGGCTGCTTGCTATGAGCTTGTGAAGAGCATGAATCCCCGCAAGGTGTACATCAATTTCATCGTCGAACTGACTGCGTTGGGCGGTCGCGCCAATCTTCCCGCCGATGCCGACGTGTCGTCATTGATTAAATATTGAACTATTGGCAAAAGTTGAGAAATCAAAAGAACTGAAGGAGAAAATCTCCATTCTTCCCGAGGCTCCCGGCTGCTATCTGTATTATGATTCAGCCGGGACAGTCATCTATGTGGGTAAGGCAAAGAATCTGAAGAGGCGAGTGTCGTCTTATTTCAACCGCACCCACGACTCGGTGCGCACCAATCTGCTGGTGCGTAACATTGCCGATATGCGCTACATCGTGGTGCCCACCGAGCAGGATGCTCTGAATCTCGAGAATTCGCTCATAAAGGAGTATAAGCCTCATTACAATGTGCTCCTGAAGGATGATAAGTCCTATCCCTGGATAGTGGTGACCAAGGAGCATTATCCACGTGTTTTTCTGACTCGCACCCGCATTAAGGACGGGTCGAAATACTACGGTCCTTACACCAATACAGGTGTCGCAAAAGCGGTGCTCAATCTCATCAGGGAGCTTTATCCCGTGAGAACCTGCCGCCATGCGATCACGCCCGAATATGTGAAGCGCGGCAAGGGGAGGTTATGCCTTGAATATCATCTCAAGAACTGCCTCGGGTGCTGCAAGGGGATGATCGACGAGCAGGAGTATGGCGCCATGATCGACAATGTGAAGAAGATTCTGAGTGGCGACACCCAGGAGCTGCTCGACTATCTTAAAAACGACATGATGCGGCTTGCCGGAGAGCTGCGTTTTGAGGAAGCGCAGATGCTTAAGGAGAAATATGAGCTTATAGCCCGCTACCAGTCCAAGAGCGTGATCGTGAGCCAGACCCTTGACGACATTGACGTGTTTGGCGTCGACGACGACAAGGAGGTGGTTTATGTCAACTATATGCACGTGCGCCGCGGCGCGATCGTGCGAAGCATCACGCTCGAATACAAGCGTCGTCTTGATGAGTCGGTGGAGCAGATCTTAGGTTACGCCATAATGGAGATAGCCGAGAAATTCCGGCTCAAATATGATGAGATACTTGTGCCTGTGCTCCCTGAGATTCCTCTCGATGGAGTTGTATTCAATGTGCCGAAGCGTGGCGACAAACTGAAGCTGCTTGAAGTGTCGACTCACAATGCCCGTCAGAACAAGATTGATTCCCTCAAGATGATGGAGAAGCATGATCCGGAGAAGCGTGTGGAGCGCACGCTTGTGAGAATGATGTCGGATTTCCGCCTGAAGGTGTTGCCTGTCCACATTGAGTGCTTTGACAATTCCAATATCCAAGGCACTAATCCGGTTGCGTCATGCGTGGTGTTCAAGAATGCCAAGCCGTCGAAGAAGGATTACCGCCATTTCAACATCAAGACTGTGGAGGGTCCTGATGATTTCGCCTCGATGAAAGAGGTGCTCACTCGGCGTTACACGCGTCTTATGGAGGAGGGCGAGGACTTGCCTCAGCTCATAATTGTCGACGGCGGAAAGGGGCAGTTGAGCGCCGCAGTGGAGGCTCTTGACGAGATAGGACTCAGGGGCACGATCGCGGTGGTGGGAATCGCCAAAAGGCTTGAGGAGATATATTTCCCCGGCGACAGCATTCCGCTTTATATTGACAAGAATTCCGAATCGCTTCGCGTGGTGCAGCACTTGCGCGACGAGGCTCACCGATTTGGCATCACACATCATCGCAACCGCCGCAGCAAATCGCAGATAGTCAGCGAATTGGATGAGATAAAAGGCATTGGAGAAAAGAGCAAAGAGGCTCTTCTTCAGGCATTTAAGTCGGTGAAACGCATAAAAGAGGCACCGATCGACAAGCTCGCCGACATCGTAGGTCCAGCCAAGGCATCCCTCATCTATAACGCCCTCCATCCCGAAAATGAATAAGCTTAATTGGTCTCATTAGACCAATTGGACAAATTAGACCAATTGGACTCATTAGTCTAATTAGTCTAATTTATTCACTAATTAACTGATTGATTTTGGAATTATTTGGGAAATTTGCTATATTTGCGTTTGATTAGCCATGAAATGCAGTGCTTTAAAGCACGATGATGTGCTTGGTTCTTTTTGGCTTTTGATCAATGATAATACCAAACAAAAATACCTAAAATTAAAAAATTTCCTGCATGAAAAAAACTCTGTTAGTATGTGCGGCTTTGATGGGCTCTGTTGCTATGAGCGCCCAGCACACCCACATTGTGCAAGCCGAGAAGCTTGACCGCGGTGTGCTTGCTGTGAAAGCCGACAATGGAGTGTTTGTGTCCTGGCGTTCATTTGCCGGTGATGACAAGAATTTGACATTCGATGTGTATCGTGGCGACACAAAGCTCAACACAACACCGCTGAAAAACCGTACCAATTTCACCGACCCCGCAGGTAAGGCGGGCGATCTCTATTCGGTAAAAGCCATTCTTGGCACCGAAGAGAAGGAAACCTCCAAGCAGGTTGCTGCTTGGGACACATTCTACAAGAAAATCCATCTTGACCGCCCTGCCGGAGGTACTTCCCCCGCCGGAGGAGCCAAAGAAATGCGCGACTACACCTATACCCCCGACGATGTGTCGGTAGGTGATGTCGACGGCGACGGCGAGTGGGAATATATCGTTAAATGGTTCCCCACAAATGCGGCAGACAATTCACACACCCGCTTTACCGGAAACACTATCTATGACTGCTACAAGCTCGATGGAACAAAGCTGTGGCGCATAGACCTCGGTGTCAATATCCGCTCCGGAAACCACTACTCGCAGTTTATGGTATATGACTTTGACGGCGACGGAAAGGCTGAGCTTATCTGCAAGACGGCTCCGGGCACCATCGACGGCAAGGGGAATCCCGTGCTGATGGGCAATGACAAAGCTGATGCCGACTACCGCAATTCGGATGGATGCCCGTTGTCGGGACCGGAATACCTCACGGTGTTCAACGGCGAGACCGGCGCGGCTATAAATACAATCGCCTATAATCCGCCCCGCTCAATCCGCACCAACAGCCAGTGGGGCGACAGCTATGGCAACCGTTGCGAGCGCTACCTTGCCGGTGTCGCATATCTTGACGGACAGAAACCGAGCGCGGTGTTCTGCCGTGGCTATTACACTGCGTCTTATATATGGGCTGTGGACTTCGACGGAACCAAGCTCACTGAAAAATGGCTGCACAAGTCAGAGAAGAGCGGTGCAGGGCTGTATGGCGAAGGCGCCCACTCATTGACTATCGGCGATGTCGACGGCGACGGTTGCGATGAGATAGTTTATGGTGCGGCTTGCTGCGACCATGACGGAACCACGCTTTACCGCACCGGAGCCGGTCATGGCGACGCTCTTCACTTGACCGATATGCTTCCCGACCGTGACGGTCTCGAAGTGTTCATGCCTCACGAAGAAAAAGGGGCTGCCTACAAGTGGGACACCGAGCTTCGCGATGCCAGAACCGGTGAGATTCTCTATGGCGAAAATCAGTCGGGTCAGGATATTGGTCGCGGTATGGCGGCAAATATCTCCACGAAGTATCCCGGTTATGAATATTGGGCATCAACCAAGACCGGTGTCTTCAACAAGGATGTTGTGGTGAGCACCAAGATGCCGCCGTCCACCAATTTCCGCATCTACTGGGACGGCGACCTGCTCGATGAACTGTTTGACGGAAAATACGGCGATGGCAAGTCAAATCCGCAGATTCAGAAATGCAAGAATGACCTTTCAGGATCAAGCGTGCTGATGTCGTTCAGCCAGTATTCCAATGCCGGATCAACGAACACTACAAAGGCTACTCCCAACTTGCAAGCCGACCTCTTCGGCGACTGGCGTGAGGAGGTGATTCTTCATGACCAGAGCACCGAGAGCGACCTGGTCATATTCACCACTACCATTCCGAGCGACTATAAAGTGCCCACTCTCATGCAGGACCGTCAGTACCGTGTGGCTGTGGCATGGCAGAATGTAGCCTACAATCAGCCTCCTCATTTGAGCTACAACCTTGAGGAGTCCTTCAACACTGCCGGCGCAATCAAGATAAGCTCAGGAAGCTTGAGCCAGGTGGTTGATCTCGGCGCGGAGATGATTCCGGTTGAGTTCTCGATTGTGCGTGCCACCGGTGTTACTTCCACAGGGTTGCCCGAAGGCGTGAAGATGGACTTCGATCCTGCTACACTGACAGGAAAAATCTCAGGAATGCCCGTTGCCGAAGGTGAATACACTATCACCATCACTACCACCGGAGCTGCTGATGACGACAACGGATATACCGAGGGGGTTCTCAAAGTGCGCCGCAACACCAACCTCAATCTCATCGCTCAATTTGAGTTTGAGAAAGCCGGTGAGACCACTGTCAACAACATCCATGGCGTGGCAACTGTACATGGAACTGATGCCACTATTATAGAGGGCAAGAAGGGCAATGCTATTTCACTTGGCGGAATCTCTTATTTGACTCAGGATGGCTATGAGGCGCTTGATTTCGGCATGAGAGACTTCTCTATCGAGATGTGGCTCAAATCAGCCGACAACGCAGCCTACATCTTCCAGAAGGGTACGATGAAGGGCGAGCACGAACCAGGCGGTGTTGAAGGCGCTACAGGCAACTGGACCGGTCTTGAGCTGAAGAATGGCGAGTTCCGCTTTGCCGTGGACGACGGTGCCAAGAAGAGCGAAGTGAAATGGGCTGAAGGCAATTCTATTTTCAATAACGAATGGCATCACGTGGTGCTCGTGCGCGACACATACGCAAAGAAACTGTTGATGTATGTCGACGGAGAATTGAAGAACAGCGCCGAGGATGCTTCCGGCGCGATAGCTTGCCCCGGTGAGGCGATGATCATAGGAAACTGTGCCGATCTCAACAACACTTTTGCCGGTGTGATCGATGAGCTTTGCATCTATCACGGAGCTATGACCGCCGCAAAGGTGAAAGAGCGTTTTGAAACCACAGGCAATGAGATCGCTTACTTCCCGATGGATGAGCTGGGTTCTACAACTCCCAACAAGGTGACCGGCGAGGCTACTGTCAACGGCACCGGCATCGAAGTTGTCGGCGGCTTGAAAGCCGGAGCGTTGAGCTTCAACAATGATGGCTATCTCACTCAGCCCGTGTATGACGCTCTCAGCATGGGTGAGAATGACTTCACAGTTGAAATGTGGGTGAAATCTACCGATGAGGATGGTTATCTGTTCTGTGTCGGCACTCACAACAAGGCTAATGTAGATGGCGGAACCGGCAACTGGATAGGTCTTGAACGCAAGAAAAACGACAAGAACAATTATCTGTGCTTCTCCATCGATGACGACGCAAAGAAGTCAGATTGCAAACTTGATGATGCAACTGCAGTGTTTGACGGCAACTGGCACCATATCGCCGCTGTGCGTGATTTCGCAGCAAAGACCATGACGCTGTATGTCGACGGACAGGAAGTCGCTAAGGCTGAAAATGTGACTACAGGAGCGCTTGCTCAGTCAGCTGCGGAATTCCTATATATCGGCGGTGACGACGAGACTTCGGTCAGCACAGGACAGGATGTTCACCGCACATTTGCCGGAGCGATCGACGAATTCATCATCCATCCCAAGGCAATGACTGCCGCCGAGGTTGAGGCAAGCTACGACCTGCTCAAGCTTTCGGGCATCGAGGATGTGGTGTTTGACAACGCCAATGCCACCTATACCGTGGTCGATGCCATGAGCGGCATAATTGTACGCACAGCCGTGGGCATGAACCGCGAGGATATCATCGACGGTCTTGACAAGGGTGTATATATCCTTGTGGTAGAAGACGGCAATACAGCCAAGAACTACAAGTTTGTGAAATAATCATCCGACATAATTTGTCGACAAAAATAGCCGCACTCTGATCAGTGCGGCTATTTTTTTGTGATGTCTGATAGGGTCATATAATCAGTCAGTTAATACTACACCGCTTCTCCGAAGCTCTCTTCCCTTTATGTCCTTCCCCACACTCACGCTGTTCGTGCGGGGTTTACCACAACGGCGCACCTACGGTGCTTGCCGGTTCTGCGGCACCATCGAGTCAGTTGACGGAATATAGGCTTACCTTACAGCCCGAGGATTGTTGCTTGGCGTAGATTTGTTGTGGTACGTTGCTGATTTGCTGATCGGTGTTTACGAAAAAAGAGGAACCCGTAAGGATTCCTCTTTTTTCGTAATGAGTGATGGTGGATGGATTATTTCTTGGTTACGCGCACCCAGTCGATGTCGAGCCATCCGCTGTCGTTGCTTACCCATGGACGGGTGCAGAACAGACCGAATTTCGCTCCGATCCAGTGTCCTTCCTTGACGTTAAGCGTAGAACCGAAATCCACAAACTTTTTGCCGTCGCGGCTGTAGGAGAATGTAGCCTCAGCCTTGTAGTCGGGCTTCTGAGTGGGTTTCTTTACGCCTACACGCTTGATTTTGGCACGGAGGTATATTGTTCCGGAATTCAGATCATCGGAGATTTTAACCGCCTCTCCGTCGATTTCCTTGCCGCCCTTGTTGGCATTTGTGCAAGTTGTCTCAACCAGATATATGCCGTCGGCACGGGCTTCCAGTGCGAGGGCTTCGTAGTTGTAACCGGCAACTATGATACCTGCTTTTTCGCCTACTTGCATTTTTCCGTTCTTTTGCGCGGGAGCAAACTCAACCTTAGCTGTGAAGGTGAAGTCCTCAGCCGGGAATTTCTGCAAAAGAAGGTTGGGGCAGTCATAGAGTCTCTTTGCATCGGGAGTGTTGTGGGAGAATAGTCTTAATTTTGAAGCGGCTCCGTCGGCGAAGTACCACAATGCCGAGGGGTTTCCTTTCCATTGCCACTGCAATCCGAGCTTGTTGGAGTCAAACTCGTCGCTTTCCACCGGATTTGCCGCCGGATATGTCTTGCCCACATTAGGCTTGCGGTATTTCTTCACCGGCACACCTCTGCCGTCGCCGTCAGGATCCTCGCCGATCACAGGCCATCCGTCCTGGTTCCATTTCATAGGCTGGAGCAGCACCACACGTCCGTAAGGACCCTTGTCCTGGAAGTGTACAAACCAGTCCTCTTTGCCGTCGGGGGTGTCAACCCATCCGCCCTGGTGGGGTCCGTTGATGTCGGTGTTGCCCTGTTCCATCACGTTGCGGGTTTCGTAGGGTCCCCAGATATCTTTTGAGCGGAGCACTTCCTGCCATCCAGTAGCCACACCTCCCGAGGGAGAGAAGATGTAATACCAACCGTCCTTCTTGTAGATTTTGGCACCTTCGATGGTGGGATTGTCGATATGTCCGTCATAGATGATGCGGTCTTGTCCTATGGTCTTGGTTCCGTCGGGGGTCATCTCGATCATGCCGAGGATGCTCTTCACGCCTGCGCGGCTGCCGGCATAGCCATGAGCTATGTAGGCACGTCCGTCCTCATCCCATATAGGACAGGTGTCGATGATGCCTTTCGCTTTATGCACGAGCACGGGAGCTTCCCACGGACCTGCCGGATTCTTGGTCTTGACCATGATTATACCGATATCGGGGTCGCCGTAGTAGATGTAGTACTCGCCGTTGTGGTAGCGTATTGCGGGAGCCCACACGGCGCCGCCATGATTGGGGTCGGGCACGAACTGTGCATACTCGGGCATCTCGGCAATGGCATGACCTATCAGAGTCCAGTTCACAAGATCCTTGGAATGGAGGATGGGCAGTCCGGGTATGTCACAGAAGCTTGATGCTGTCATGTAGTAATCATCGCCCACGCGAATGAGGTCGGGGTCGGAATAGTCAGCATTGATGATGGGGTTGATGTAACTTCCGTTGCCGAGGTCGGGGTTCCATGTGTCGGATACCTGAGCGGATAACGGCTGCATTGCCGAGCATAGAGCTGTGGCAACGATCAAGAGATGTTTCTTTCCTGACAAGGAAGAAACCAACTGTTTTAGTTGACTGTTCATTTTGTTTATATGATTGGTTTTGGTTAGTTTTTAGGGTTGCATCATGGTATGATCTTTATCGGGTTTCTGTCGATTTACATAATCATATTGCAAAAATAAGAATAAATTACATATAATACAAAGCTTGATTGTGATAAGAAGTTGTCAGGATGAATGAAAATTCGTAACTTTGTTACAAACCATAAGTCTAAACCGATGCGACTAATCATTTCATTTCTCATCACGGTGCTTTCAGGTGCGTTTCTGCCGGCTCAGGTCATTTCATGGGGTGATCAGGGCAACGGCACTTACATGAATCCTATTCTTAACGCCGATTATTCCGATCCCGACGCTATCAGGGTCGGCGACAAATATTACCTCGTTTGCTCAGAGTTTCATTTCATGGGGATGCCTGTGCTTGAATCGGACGATCTTGTCAACTGGCGTATAATCGGCAATGTGTATGATGCTCTTGACTACCCCGAATATGGCAAAATGAAGCGATATGCCGGCGGTTCTTGGGCTCCCGCGATAAGATACCACGACGGGCTCTTTTATGTCTATTTCTGCACTCCTCACGAGGGGCTGTTCATGTCGACTGCCGCTGATCCGGCAGGACCGTGGTCGCCGTTGCACTGCGTGAAAAGCGTGGCAAAGTGGGAGGATCCATGTCCTTTCTGGGATGAGGATGGTAAAGCCTATCTGGGGCGGAGCCAGCATGGAGCCGGACCGATTATCGTGCACAAGATGTCGGCTGACGGCAAGGAGCTGCTTGACGATGGCGTGACAGTCTACACCGGTCCGGTTGCCGAGGGCACCAAAATCCATAAGCTAAACGGTTATTATTACCTCAGCATTCCCGAAGGTGGAGTGGGAGAAGGGTGGCAGACGGTGCTGCGCTCGAAAAACATCTATGGACCTTACGAGAAAAAAGTGGTGCTTGAGACCGGCTCCACCGATGTCAACGGTCCTCATCAGGGTGCGTTGGTCGATACTCCCGACGGCGAGTGGTGGTTCCTGCATTTCCAGAAAACCGAGAGCTTGGGACGTGTGGCGCATCTGCAACCGGTGGTGTGGAATGACGGCTTCCCGGAAATCGGCGTTGACATTGACCGCAACGGCATAGGCGAGCCTGTTAAGGTGTGGACCAAGCCAAGGGTGTCGGCTCAAGCCAAGATTGAGCGTCCGGCATCATCCGATGAATTCAACGAGGGAAAGCTCGGCTTGCAGTGGCGTGCCAACCATCGTTTCTATCGCGATAATATAAGCTTTGAAAAGAAGCCGGGCCACATAACGCTCACGGCGATGAAGGGCGATTCGCTGCGCAACGCCCGCAACACCATAGTGCAGAAGACTATGGGCTATCGTGGCGATGCGGTGATGAGGCTCGACGCATCGAAGATGGTCGACGGGCAGCGTGCCGGATTTGCCACGTTGAGCAAGCGATTCATAGCTGCCGGAGTGGAGAAAGAGGGCGGCAACCTGTATTTCTACACTGAAAATGGCGGCAAAGCCACCCGTCACGGCAAGCTTAAAGGCAATGTGGTCTATATAAAAGCCGAGCTCGATGCGGTGAATAATGTCAATCGGTTGCTGTATAGCGCCGATGGAAAAAATTTCACGCCGGCAGGCGATCCGTTTGCCATGAATTTCGGCTTCTGGAAGGGTCCTTATATAGGCTTGTTCTCTTATAACACCGCCGGTGATGGGGGAGACGCGGCTTTTGACTGGTTCCGATATAACTACGAATAATCAACAGTAATAAAATAATACCACGATGAATTTAACTAAATCTATTCTTGCGGGGGTCATGGCGATTGCCGGAGCAGGGATGCTCGGAGCGCAGCCTTTCCCCTACCAAAATCCCGATCTGTCGGCTGAGGAACGTGCTGCTGACCTGTGTTCACGTCTCACTCTCGAAGAGAAGGTGTCGTTGATGATGAACGGCTCTCCGGCTATTCCCCGGTTGGGCATTCCGCAGTTTGACTGGTGGAGCGAGGCGCTGCACGGCGTGGGTCGCAACGGACTCAGCACCGTGTTCCCTTCATGCATAGGCATGGCGTGCTCGTTTGACAACGGATTGATCGAAGAGGTGTTCACTGCGGTGAGCGACGAAGCGCGTGCTAAAAACACCATAGCCCGCAAAAACGGCACTGTAGGAAAGTACAAGAGCCTCTCCTTCTGGACGCCTAATATCAATATCTTCCGCGACCCGCGTTGGGGAAGAGGTCAGGAGACTTATGGCGAGGATCCATATATGAACGGCTTGATGGGCAAGACTGTGGTCAAGGCTCTTCAGGGCGGCGAAGGCAACAAGTATTACAAGCTTCATGCCTGCGCCAAGCACTATGCCGTGCACAGCGGACCGGAGAAGACACGTCACAGCTTTGACATCAACGATCTGCCTGAGCGTGACCTGTGGGAGACCTATCTGCCGGCGTTCAAGGAGCTTGTGCAGAATGGCAATGTGCAGCAGGTGATGTGCGCCTATCAGCGTTTCGACGGCGAGCCTTGCTGCGGCAGCAACCAGTTGCTCCAGCAGATACTCCGCGACAAGTGGGGATTTGACGGGCTTGTGGTGAGCGACTGCGGAGCAATAACCGACTTCTGGCGTGAAGGCAGACACGGAGTGTCGAAGGATGCCGCTGCGGCTTCGGCTATGGGTGTGCTGAGCGGGACCGACGTTGAGTGTGGCAGCAACTACAAGAAACTTCCCGCAGCGGTGCGTCGCGGCGATATCTCGGAAGCCGACATCGACGTGAGCGTAAGGCGTTTGCTGAAAGGACGCTTTGAACTTGGCGACCTCGATCCCGACGAGATTGTTGAGTGGACCAAGATTCCCGAGAGCGTGATCGCGTCGCCCGAGCATAAGGCTCTCGCTCGCAAGATGGCGCAGGAGCAGATGGTGCTTCTTAAGAATAACGGTATCCTGCCGCTTGCAAAGGATGCGTCGCGTGTGATGGTGATGGGTCCTAACGCCGCCGATTCAACAATGCTGTGGGGCATATATTACGGACAGCCCTCCCACACTGTCACAGTGCTTGAAGGTATCACCGACAAGGTGGGCGACGTCGCCTACACCAAAGGGTGTGAGATCACGGCGATGACCGAAACACGCAGCATATTTGACCGTCTTACGTCGCCCGACGGAAAGCCGGGGCTTCGTGCCGAATACTGGAATAATACCGATATGTCGGGCGAGCCGGCGGCGGTGGTCAACTATACAAGCCCCATAAGCCTTGACAACGGCGGCAACACAGTGTTTGCCCCGGGTGTGAATCTCACTGATTTCACCGTGAGGATGACCGGATCGTTTGTTGCCGATGCCGATGAGACTTTCGACATAAATTTCAATAATGATGACGGAGGCAGAATCATAGTCAACGGCGATACTATACACAATCGCTGGAACAGCCGCGACCCGTTCAATTTCCGCACTTTTAAGCTGAAAGTGGAAAAGGGCAAGAAGTATGACCTTGAATTTGACTATAAGCAGCTTGCCGACGACGCCACATTGAGCATCGACGTGGCACGCAACGCTGCCGTGACTCCTGCCGAGATCGTGGCACGCGCTGCCGACAAGGATGTGATCATCTTCGTGGGCGGCATCTCACCCAATCTCGAGAGGGAAGAGGCGCGTGTGACCGAGCCGGGATTTGACAACGGCGACCGCACAAGCATCGAGCTTCCCGCCGTGCAGCGTGAGATTCTTCAGGCTCTCCATGACGCAGGCAAGAAAATAGTGCTGGTCAATTGCAGCGGAAGCGCGGTGGCGCTCACTCCTGAAAATGAGATATGCGATGCCATCCTTCAGGCATGGTATGCCGGCGAGCAGGGCGGACACGCTGTTGCCGATGTGATATTCGGCGATTACAACCCTTCGGGCAAGCTGGCTGTGACTTTCTATAAGGATGATGCTCAGCTTCCACCGTTTGACGAATACCGCATGGCAGGACGCACCTACCGTTATCTTCATGATGAGCCGCTTTATCCGTTTGGACACGGTTTGAGCTACACCACTTACAAGTATGGCAAACCGAGCTATAAGAACGGCAAGGTGACCGTTGAGGTGAAGAACACCGGCGATACCGACGGCACCGAAATCGTTCAGGTCTACGTGCGTCGTCCCGCCGACACTGCCGGTCCTGTCAAGACTTTGCGTGCCTACGAGCGTGTTGACCTTAAGGCAGGCGAGAGCAAGAAAGTGGAGATCGATTTCCCCCGCGACCGTTTTGAGGTGTGGGATGCGGCGGCTCGCGAGATGCGTGTCATCCCCGGCAAATATGAGCTTATGGTGGGACCGTCGAGTGTGGATTATTCCACAATTAAAGTGAAAATATGATTTAGAGCCGGTTTTTTAACAAGCTCTCAATGTGCAAGGGCATGAATCAATCGCGGTTCATGCCCTTTTTTGATTTAGCCGCGAAATGATACAGAATTTTGAATATTTGGTTCAATATTCGCATAGGCTTAGGGAGTTGATTGCTTAAATTTGCCATATCTTCAATAATTATTTAAATTGACTGACCGATGAACCGATTTTTTCTGATAAGTCTCAGCCTGCTGTTCTGCGCTGTGTGTGGCGCGCGGGATTTTGTGCATCCCGGATTGCTTCATTCCGCTTCCGATCTTGAATTCATGAGGGAGAAAGCCCTCTCGGGCGAAGAGCCCTGGCAGAGCGCATGGAAGCAGTTGAAGGAATCGCCGGTAGCCTCGCTTGACTACAAGCCTACTCCGTTTCCGGTGGTATCCAACGGTCCGTATAACCGCCCCAATATCGGAGGAAATGAGTTTGTGCGCGACGGCACGGCAGCCTACACCATGGCGTTGCAATGGTATGTGGAGCGTGACTCCGCCTACGCCGAAAAAGCGATTGAGATCTTCAATGCCTGGGCTTGCACGCTCGACTCGGTGGTGAACCACAACCGCCAGCTGAAGGTGGGCACGGGAGGTGTGAAATATCTCAACGCCGCCGAAATCCTGAAATACACCTATCCCGCATGGAAGGAATCTGACCGCAAGGCTTTTGAAACGATGGTGATGGAGAAGCTCTATCCTGTGATAAAGGACTGGACCCCGCGCTATAACGGCAACTGGGATGCCGCCAACGGGCAGACCCTTCTCAGCATAGGGGTCTATTTTGACCGCGAAGATATTTTCGATGCCGCCTACCGCCAGATGGTCGATGGCGATTCCAATGGAGCCATAAAACACTATTTCATGGACAACGGACAGTGCCAGGAG
Organism: uncultured Muribaculum sp.; assembly: GCA_910589555.1. Lineage (GTDB taxonomy): Bacteria > Bacteroidota > Bacteroidia > Bacteroidales > Muribaculaceae > Muribaculum. The sequence goes on along the minus strand of CAJUTE010000001.1, from coordinate 48,742 downwards.
AGCGGCAGAGACCAGCAGCATGTGCAGATGGGCATCGGCTATCTTGCAAATGCGGCTGAGATAGCATGGCATCAGGGGCTGGATCTGTATGGAGTGTTTGACAATCGTCTTTTCAAGGGGTTTGAATACACGGCACGTTATATGTCGGGCGAGGATGTGCCTTATCAGCAGTATGTGACATGGTATGGACGCAAAGTGTTTGGCGACACTATCTCCGAAGGGCAGCGCAACCGTGTTTTCCCCGTGTGGGAACGCGCTTATCGCCATTTCCACGGCAGAAAAGGGATGGATATGCCCTACACCCGCAAGATGATAGAAAAGAGCCGTCCCGAAGGGTCGGAAGTGCATTCATTTGTGCCTTGGAGCACAGTCACCTGTGCCGATTTTCCTGATTGAAACGGTGTTGAATTGAATATTTAACTCAAAAATTCAATAATTTATTTGTTGGATTGTAAAATAACCGCTAAATTTGCATCCAGCAAATCGGGGTATTAGCTCATCTGGCTAGAGCGCGACACTGGCAGTGTCGAGGTGAGCGGTTCGAGTCCGCTATACTCCACTTACTTAAGACTTAACCGATAAATTAAAGGTTGTGTCTTTTTTAATTGAGTGGGTTTCAATTAGTTAAGTCTAATTGTGGTATTGACTTTTTTAACTGAAACATAAAAACCACACGGCAGCTACTGATAATATTGCTTAAAACCACAAAATTTGTTAGAAATTTGTTAGAAATTTATTAGCAAATTTAGAAGCAATCTAATAAGTAACTGTAATCGTCATTATTCATTGCCAAAGACGATTAAAAACAAATGGCAACAATCATTTACAAATTTACCCCCTCAGTTGAGGGAGCTAAAAAAGATACAAGCAAATGTATCTTCGGACTCTGTGTTTATTTTAAAGGTCAATCCACAAAACGCATTTGGTATTTGGTTGACGGTATTAAACAGTTTGACAAAAAACATTGGAGCAAAAAAGAGCAATGTTTTTTAGGCGGTACACAAAATGACGTTGACAACAACAAGTTGTTAGAAAAGTTGAAAAAACAGTGTAAAGAACTTTTAGACACTGGCAACATTACGACACCTCAACAGCTTATTGACGCTATCAAAGAAGATAAGACAGCAAAAGACACTACCGAAAAATTGGGCGATTTCATCAAATTGCTGATTAATGAACAAAGACAATTGCCCACGAAAAACTATCAACTTTATTTATCGTTGCTCCACAATCTTGACGGAGAAGACCACAAGAGTGCAAAGGGCAAAGTAAGGAAATTTGAAAAACCGATGTATAGCGGCGTTACGCTTGTTGATACTCCGTTGGAGAAAATAACCGATGAGCATTTAATGGAGTTTGCCAACTGGGTAAAGCGAGTAAAGAACGGCAAAAATTACAAGAACCTCAACGCAACATTGCTTCACGTTGTCAATGAAGCAAAGAAGCGTAAAAAGAATTTCAATGTAATAGAGTATCGTTTTCGTGAAGATGCCCCAATACGAGTAAAGACCACAACCGAACCGTTAAAGGCTCTTACCGTTGAACAATTTAAAAAAGTGCTTGCTTTCAGCGGTCAAGTTATCAACCCCAAAGGACACCGCAACCGACAAATGCAACCTTTATACTTGGACTTTGCATTACTCCAGTATTATACAATGGCTCGCCCCGCTGATGTATTGTTGTGGCGCTCTGATATGATACGCACACTTCCAAATGGTACTAAAATACTGGAATATATTCCATATAAAAAACGTACTCACGACAAGCCGCAACAAGTACAATTGCCGCTAAACTCTAACGCGTTGGCAATAATAGAAAAATATAAATGTCAGTCAAAAGGCGGTTACTTGCTTCCTTTTCCAATGAATGAAACACGTTGGGATATAACAACAAAAGACGGTAACGACAAATGGAGAATTGCCAGCAATACCATATTGGGCAATATCAATGCTCATTTGAAAAAGATTGGTACGCTTGTGGGGGTTGAGGGGCTGACGCTCTACTATTTTAGGCGGTCTGTATTCTCTCACGTTGCCAATACTGGAATAAACTTGGCGTTATTGGCTAAACATGGGGGCACAAGTGTTAAAATGTTGGAAAAGCACTATATCAAAGATACCGAATTGCAACCACTTGTTTTTTAATCGTGCTTGTGTGGCTCTGACTTTCCAGTTATCCACACAAGTTTTTTCCAACCTCAACCAATATACAACAATCATGATACGACAACCCGAAATGATAGAATGCTCCTCGATACTTGGCTACGCTATGGCGTTTTGCCCTGAAACTGATACTTACATACTTTTCGTTTGCACTGAGTGCGGAAATAACATTATGTTTGATTTGATTAAGTCGCTTACGTGGTATGAGAACAAAGCGAACATATTGCTTATAACCGATGAGGAAAGGGCAAAAGACTTGGTACGCTCTGACAGATGGAGGGAAGCGATTAACGATATTATGGGCAATATCGAAAAGGCGTAACGGAAATTCCAGTTACGGCTCCTCAGAACTTAAAAAGATTTTATTAACTCAATTTTTTAACTCAGACTGCTGACGTTAACCGATGGGGTTAATAGGAGATAAACAAATAGACCCCTACTTCAATTGTGCGTGACGCATGGATGATGGACTTCCAAATGAAAACACCGTATAAGGCTATTTTAAGGCTCTTATACGGTGTTTTGTCATAAATAAGGTGTTTGTCAATCTTCATCGAAAAACTCGCTCAATTCGCTTGTATTCTCGTTGTAGTCGTAATCTATTTTGTTTTTGGGTGTGCCACTGGAATTTTGTGGGCGTTGAGATAGGTTACAAGTATGCCTATTGCGTCCGCTTGGTCGTTGTCTTTGTTGCCGTTTCGGTCGGTCTTTAGCTGATAGCCCAAACGCTCAACCGCTCTAATCATACGTTGCTTTTGCTCTTGGCGTGTCATTGTTCGGTGTTGCCGTATGCTACTGGAGTAACCCCAAATGTCGTGCTTTACTTTCAGTGGGTTAATGAATACGATTGGCGGTAACTGGTTTTGGGTGTTGCTTGCTACGATTACGCCCCTACATTGTGCCAGTATGTCAAACGCGCTTTGCTTTCTTGGGTCACTATCTTTAAAAATGTCCTCTGCTACCAACTGGACTGCTTTATGCTTGCTGATGAGGTTGCACACTTTTGTATAAAGTTGCCCCAGTCGGTTCTGTGTTCGCTCCGTGTCGGTTGCTCCGCGGCTTAATATCCTTATAGAACCGTGTTCCGTAATTTTACCGTTCTTATAAATTGCGTAACCAGTCTTGCTACTGGATGTGTCTAACGCTAATATTGTCATTATTCTAACTATTGCTATAAAGGTTAGTAGTATCTATTAAGTAGTTCTACCATATAGAACTACTTAATTAAATTGCTCAATTTTTAAGGCACTATATAATTAATTGTATTTCAATGGAATATCTATTTTTGTCATTTTCGTAGTATGGTACTGGAGCAACACACTACGGGGGTTAGTATGGTACTGGAGTAACATACTACGATAAGCGATTTTTGCGTAGTGTGGTACTCCAGTAACATATATTTTCAACTCCAGTACCACACTACGCCAAATTTAGATACTCTTTCAACTTTTTGTGAATTAACTCCACGTTTGGCAAATACTGGGTTTTTGCTTTGCCTTGACGCTTTCCCTCAACGATAATTAATTTAGATTTCAAAAGCATTTTAACCGCTTTCCGCACCCCCTCAACACTGCAATTGATTATGTCGGCAATGTCGGTATAGCTTAACTTTAGGGGTTCGCGGTTGCTTTCGTGGGCGTTGTCGTATTGCATACAGATATATGTAAAAAAACGCTCCTCTAATTGAGATAGGGTATAAAATTCCCATATCATAGGCAATATATCAAGATTCCACGTTATAAACCTCTTTTCGCCGCCCCATTCCGATATATCAACATACAACCTCTTGTTTTTGTATCTTTTCATTACTGGATGAGTTTTTGAAATGCGTAACGGTTAAGTTTGTGGGTTACGCCCTTTTTACGTGCTTTCATGCTGCGTGTGGCGTACCCCATGCGTTCGAGTGTTTTCCAGTACGAAATTATCGTCACAAAGGAAATGTTTACGCCTCGCCCTTTCAATTCGTTTGATAGCTCTTCATATCCTACTGGGATAGTATAGCTATAGTCATGCTTGGTTAATAAGTCGGTGGCAAATTGCACCGCTCGTTTCTCTAATGTTGTCTTCGGTTTCTTAAAAGCCATAATCAATAAGAAAAATGGGCTATTGCTGAAAATTGGTTTGGCTTTTTTCGCTTTCCCATTTTGGGAAGAATAGCTAACTACGACTATAAGAGTTTTAATTTATTTTTATTCCATGCAAAAAAAATCTATAACACACTATGTTGATTTTAAACGCCAGTAGCCATTTAATTTATTATGATAAATCAAAAATGCTGATAAAATCTACAATAATAGAAAATTGACCTTAAAATAACGCCCAAAAATAAGCTGATAAATATTTCCCATAATATTGCACTTGTCGGCACAATTAATAGAATTCAATCTATTGAATATTAATGATTTGTACCTTTATCTCTGTATTAAAAGTGAAATAAAGGAATTTAAATCACTTTGATTCTGCGACTACTTTTAAAGCCATTGTTTCAATATCAAAAAAACGAGATTGAAAAAAATGCCGCCCGACAATACACGCAGACACCGCACCCAAAGACACCCCCACCCTTCCATTTATTTTCTTTTCTTTGGCAATACTATTACTGGAGATGTATTTTTCCAGTCGCTTGGCTTCTTGTCTTTATTATACTGGTGTGTTGTACTTTCCAGTACATAGCAATAAAAATGCTGAAATACCCACAATTATTAGAACTATTTATTAGTCTGTTTTCATTGATTAAAAATATATAGGGGAAATTTAAAAAAATTTTCAACTATCGTGATTAAAAAAAATTGGTTACGATTATGAAACTTTTAATATAATGCGTATATTTGCCGATGAATTAACCACGCAATGAATTGCGATTATTGGTTACATTTATTAGAATGATTTATTAGTAATCTTCCGATTATCGAAGACAAACAACTGATAAATAGGGGGTTAAAAATTTGGTAAGTGAATACCGCTATACTCCACAATCTAAGCTGAAAAATCAGCAAATTACAAGCACAACGCCCAATTTTACACCCAAATCGGTTGAAATTGGGTGTTTTTTCTTTTCAAAGTCGTAAATTGCGACCTTAAAGTGTATCGAGAATTACTGATGGTGCTATTCCCATTTTTGAGAATGCGAACAGTTTCTTGCCGAGGTCTTTGATTGATGCTCCGATATGATATAGGGCGTCATCTATAATCAAGAAACGGTCATGTATGTCTGTTGCATACTTTATTTCGATAGGAGCATATTGGCGGTTATGACGTTGCAAGTCAAAACGAATTTGTCTTGAACGGTCAGGATCTGTATATATAACTGCGTTAACGCTCTTTCCGCGCTTATCAAACAAAATAAGGACCGACTCATCAACATAGTTGTCAATCAACACGATTCTCTTTTTTGCTGACCTTACAAGGTCACATACAAACTTATATGCGTCAAATATCTGACCATTGAAGAAAATGCCCTCAACCGGAGGGAGAGATGCCTTGACAAAGAAATCCACCTTGCCAGTAAGTTCGTCAAGTCGGCGTTCATGCTCTGACAGACGGTGGTCAATCCTCGACTCCATGTATAGCAAACGCTGATTCACGCTGTAGCCACGAAGCAGATACTCCTTTAATACTTTATTCGCCCACTGACGGAATTGTGTGCCTCGCAAAGACTTAACCCTATATCCCACGGATATGATCACATCGAGACTATAATATTTAGTCTTGTAGCGTTTGCCGTCTGCGGCAGTTGTCAAGTATTCCTTGACAACTGAATTGTGCTGTAATTCGCCTTCCTTGAATATATTGTTGATATGAAGGCTGATATTTTGCTTAGTCGATTGAAACAAATCTACCATCTGAGCTTGATTAAGCCATACAGTGTCATTCTCCACCATTACCTCTAATGATAGAGTGGAGTCCGGTTGATATAAGATGATTTCATTGCTATCAGATGAATATTCTGATGGCATCGAATCTATACTCATGTTTTTGTTATTGTTCATGTGGGGGGCTTATTAGATTGCAAATCTAATAAAAATAATCGGTATTTCAGTCTATTACGCTGCAATACCTATTATAGTGTTATACTCTTATACTCTTGTTATAGTGTTATACTCTTGGATATACAAGTGAACTCAAAGCAAATTTTTGGGTTCACTTGTTTTATTTATGTAAATGATGTATATTTGTCAAAATGAAGCTGATTGAGGTTAATATGGACAAGATTATAGCTTTGTGCAAGAAGTACAAGGTGTCTAAATTATGGGTGTTTGGCTCAATACTTACTGACCGCTTCACTGACGACAGCGACATTGATTTCTCCGTGAATTTCGATGCAGAAACAATCAATCGCGAAAATCTTGACTGGGCAGACATTTTTTTGATTTTATTGAGGAATTACGAACAGTAGTAGGACGCGAAATTGACATGGTTTGTGATGATGCGGTTCGAAATCCTGTTTTCCGCAAAGAATTGGATTCAACAAAAAAATTAATCTATGGATGAACGCATCAAAAAATACATAAGCGATATTCTGGAAAATAGTTGATACACGAAATTATGTAATACACGCTTACGACTCTCTTAAATCAGATATACTATGGGCAATTGTTGTAAATCACCTTCCAAAACTTAAATCAGAATTATTGGCACTTCTTAATGGATTGGATGAAAAATGCAATCTCCATTAAAGTAAAAATCCCGTAAATATGGCTTGTGCTCAATTTCTATCTAAAATCATGCACTGCCTTTTCGGCTTGTGCCTCATATAACACTATGACAGCCGTGCAACGGCAATGTAGTTGTCTCCCGCTACGAGGCGACTTCGAGCACGATAAACGATAGCTAAAGCCCTGCAAAGAATGCCGTGTAACGGCAATGCAATCGTAGCTCCGCCACGAGGCGATAGCCGAGGTGCGGAGAAAGGTGCACACGCAAATGGGCGTCGAAGACGTCCACCAACCACCGAGCTAAGTGCCGTCAGGCACGGGTCCGTCACTATCCCCGACTGAGCGAGCGAAGTCGGGGACGGGGCAGCGTGTAAACTCATCCAACGAGTCCCGACCGGGACGAGCCTGTTGAAAAAAATCCACACATGGGATAAAAAGTGGGTAAATCCGCCACAACCATACACTATCTTTGCCCGACAAACATAACGGCATCAATCTGCGGGAGAGGCATCCCCGTCACGGTTCCGCCATAACCACGGCAACACGCCCGAAGGACGCTGACATCAGCCGGCTACAGTCAGCCCTGAGAGCCACGCCGCAAATGCACGGATCCGTTGGAGTACTCCGACAGGCACCTTCCTCGCAGAACCCGACCGACAACGACAGCGGAAGCAGACGGAGTCGCCCGAAGTTACACTTCGCTAAGTTTCAGGAAATGAACTGGAAGACTGCTTTAAATTGGCTCAGTGCACAAGCCACCAACACGAAGCCGATATCGTTGTCGGTCGGGGATTCCGTATTTTAATGATTCTGTTTGTGGCAGTATGTTCCGGAACGGAGCATCTCGGCATTTTATCCGGCTCCATTGATTTGAATGTGTGGGGATGGCGGTGGATTCGTGGAAATTTGCTACCTTTGTTCCCTGTTTTCAATATTTTGCTGAATGAAACGTCATAGTTTTAAAGATTGGTTTTTTGTGACCCGTCCGTGGTCCTATCCGGCTTCGGTCATGCCGGTGTTGGTGGTTATAGCCTACGTGTTTTGGCTCTCTTCAAGGCAGATTGTCCCTGCCGATGAGATAAGTTGGGTCAACGGAGCTCTTGCTCTTGTGGTGATGGCTCTGTTTCAGGCATGGGGCAATGTGTGGAGCGACCTGCACGACTATGAAAGCGGCGTGGACACCGATGAGAGCTATGGCGTGAAGATTCTCACCTCAGGCGAATACACGCCGACAGAGATACGCCGTCTTGCCATGGGGCTTGGATGTGCGGCGCTTTTGCTTGGATTGTGCCTGTGCTTTATGGCGGGACCTCTCACAGTGGCGTTCGGCATAGCCGGAATGGCGCTGACGGTGTTCTATCCCAAGTTGAAATACAATGCTCTCGGCGACCTCGACATATTTCTTGCCTATGGCATCCTTCCGGCTTTAGGCACCGCCTACGTGCTCACCGGCACTATGGTGTGGTCCACGCTGCTGCTTGCGGTTCCTGTGGGCTCAATCACCGTGGCGATCCTTCATGTGAACAACACCCGCGACGTGCACACCGATGCTAAGGCGCATATACGCACGCTGGCTATGCTCGTCGGCTATAAGGCGTCGCGTATAGGATATATCGCCGAGATTCTGGTGCCGTTTGCCATTATATGCCTGCTTGTGGCTTTCTCGGTTCTTCCGGTGTGGTCGTTGCTGTCGCTTGTGGCGTTGGTTCCGGCTCTCAAAAACACTAAGGCTATGCGCAGCTCTTCGGCAGCCAATCTGTCGTCTATCGTGGCTCTTGATGCCGCTACCGCTCAGCTTCAGCTTGCTTTCAGCCTTCTCCTCAGCATCTCATTTGTAATCGCATTTTTCATTTAAGGATATGAAGAAGGTATATGCTGCTATTTTGGTAGCCTTGGTGCTGTGGACGGTGATGTTTTCGCCTGTCACGGCTCCTCATGTCAATCTATGGCTTGTGATGACGATAGCTGCGGTGACGTTGACCACGATGGCTACATGCTTCGGCAACTGGTATCGCAATTTCCGCATCACCGCCACCGATGTGGTGATAGGGGTGGTGACTGCAGCCGCCTTGTGGGGCGTGTTCTGGGTGGGCGACAAGCTGTCGCAGCTCATGTTCAACTTTGCCCGTCCCGAGGTTAATGCCATTTACTCGTTCAAGGAATCGATCTCGCCGTGGCTGCTTTCAGCGTTGTTGCTGTTTATCATCGGTCCCGCCGAGGAGATATTCTGGCGAGGTTTCGTGCAGAATAAAATGTCGGAGAAGTGGGGTACCACGATGGGATTTGTCATCGCTACGGCAGTCTACGCCCTTGTTCATGCCGGATCATGCAACTTCATGCTTGTGATGGCGGCATTGGTTGCCGGCGGTTTCTGGGGATTGATCTATCGGTTCTATCCCAACCGTCTCGGAGCGCTTGTCATCTCCCATGCCGTGTGGGATGCCGCCGTGTTTGTGTGGTTCCCGATATAAAAGAATATCTTGAAAATATATGACGACGCGTCATGGATCAGTTCCGGTCCATGACGCGTCGTTCTTATTGTGATGTGTGGAATTCCTTATGACAGAAGCGATGCGGTGCCTTCCGAGATGACGGCATCGGTCATAGTGTATGCTCCGAGAGAGCCCTCCTTAGCCTGGATGCAGATGTAGGTCATCGGCTCGGAAGAGGTGCATTTGAGATTGCGGTCGCAGTTGGTGGCGACACGTATCACCGACCCCTCGGCTATGTCAAACACGTTGTTGTCAACCTGAAATTTTCCCGCGCCTGAGAGGATGATGTAGTTCTCTTCATTTTCCTTGTGGCTGTGGAAAAATGGCACTTCGGCTCCTGAAGGCAGCGTGCCGAATGAGATTTCACACGAAGTGGCGCCGGTGGCATCCTTAACAAACTGTTTGCCTTCAAAGCCGTGCAGCGTGCCGACTGAGGCATGGGAGAATTTTTCGCCGTGGTTGAGAGTCTTGATTTCGCTCATGTTTTGCTGTTGTGAAATTTGTTTAGTAACTTTGCAGCAGTAAGCCGCTTTCGTTTTGATAGTGCAAAGGTAAACTGTTAATCGCAGATTTGCAAGACGTTACGAAACGGTAACGCACTTACATTTAAGTAACTATTCTTGATTATGAAGCCGTTGCAGATAGAAGAAAATTTAAAAAAGTTTGCTAATATCGAGGAGTGTCCCATACGCAATGTCATTTCCCGGTTTTCGGGCAAGTGGTCGTTGCTGGTGTTGTGTGTGCTTGCCGAGAATGATGCCACGCGATTCAACGCCATTGGCAAGGCTATTCCCGACATATCGCCGAAGGTCTTGACCGACACATTGAAAAACCTTGAGGCCGACGGGTATGTTATACGTAAGATATATGCCGAGATTCCGCCTAAAGTGGAATACTCGCTCTCCCCTCTGGGGCAAAGTCTCATGACTGTGATAAGGGAGCTGATCACATGGACTGCCGCCCACTATGAGGAGATTGAAACCAACCGTAAGTCCAAAAAGAGATGACCGTTCAAGAAAATAAGCCCGAAGAGATAAAGGTGGTGGGCGCCAAGGTCCACAATCTTAAAAACATAGATGTGGATGTGCCGTTGAACCGCATTGTGGGCATTGCCGGCGTGTCAGGCTCCGGTAAATCCTCGCTGGCGCTCGGTGTGCTTTATGCCGAGGGGTCGAGACGCTACCTTGAGGCGCTTTCCACCTATACCCGCCGCAGAATGACTCAGGCGGCGAGAGCCGACGTCGATGAGGTGCTTTATGTGCCGGCTGCTATCGCGTTGCATCAGCGTCCGGGAGTGCCGGGTATCAGAAGCACGTTCGGCACCGGCACAGAGCTTCTCAACAGCCTTAGATTGATGTTTTCGCGTCTCGCTTCCCATCGTTGCCCCAAGTGTGGACACTATCACGCTCCCACGCTCGATGTCGCTGCCGAAAAAGAGCTTGTGTGTGAGCAGTGCGGCACGCGGTTCTATGGTCCGTCGGCTGAGGATCTTTCCTTCAACAGCACCGGGGCTTGTAAAAAATGCGGCGGCACCGGCACGGTGATGACCGTCGATCTTTCTACCCTTGTGCCTGATGAGACAAAAACCATCGATGAGGGCGCCGTGGCTCCGTGGAATTCGCTCATGTGGTCGCTCATGACCGATGTATGCCGGGAGATGGGGGTGAGGACTGACGTTCCCTTCAATCAGTTGACTCCAAAGGAGCGCGACATAGTTTTCAACGGTCCCGCCGAGAAGAAGCACATACTTTATCGCCCTAAGAACTCCGATCAGGCGACTGAGCTTGACTTCACGTTCTACAATGCCGTGCGCACCGTTGAAAATGCCCTTGGCAAAGTGACCGATGAAAAGGGCATGAAGCGTGTGGAGCGGTTTCTGCGAAGCGATATATGCCCCGAGTGTCACGGAACAAGGCTTTCCGAAGCGGCACGCGCGCCGAGAATCGACGGGATAGGTCTCGACAAGGCTTGCGAGATGACGCTGGAGCAATGCATCGCCTGGGTGCGCCATGTTCCCGACACGCTGCCTGAGGAGATGCGTCACATGGCGGTCAATATCTGCGACTCGTTTCTGTCCACGTCGCGCCGTCTCGTGGATCTGGGGTTAGGCTACCTGAGCCTTGACCGTGCCGCGTCCACATTATCCAATGGAGAGCGGCAGCGTATGCAGCTCGCCCGTGCCGTGAGAAACCGCACTACCGGTGTCCTGTATGTGCTTGACGAGCCGTCGATAGGGCTGCATCCGGTAAATGTCGAGGGGTTGACCGGAGTGATGGACGATCTTGTCGCCGACGGAAATTCGGTGCTTCTCGTCGACCATGACACGCAGATTCTAAACTATGCCGACTGGATCATCGAGATGGGTCCCGGAGCGGGTGCCGATGGGGGAACGGTCGTTGCCGAGGGGACTGTCGAGAGCATAGAACATGATGCCTCGTCGCTTATCGGACCTTTCCTTGCAGGGGAAACCATGGAGAGGATAATACCCGCAGTCAATGATGAAGAGATGTTTGCAAACAGAGCAATCATGCTATCCACCGATTCCATCCACACAGTCAAGCCGCTTGAAGTGAAAATTCCGAAAGGCAGGATGACTGTGGTGACCGGTGTCTCGGGATCAGGGAAAACCACCCTTATCCTCGAAAGCCTTGTGCCGGCGCTGGAGGCAGTGACAAGCGGCAAGCCGCTCCCTTCACACGTCAAGGAGATCACCGCTCCCGGAATAGAACATATTAAACTGATTGATTCCACCCCGATAGGAGCCAATGTGCGCTCGACCGTGGCAACGTATGCCAACGTGCACGATGACCTGCGCAAGATATTCGCCCGCACTGACGAGGCGAAAGCCAAGGGTTATAAAGCCGGCGATTTTTCCTACAATACGGGCAGCCTGCGTTGTCCGGTGTGTGACGGCACGGGCAGTGTGAGCCTCGACGTGCAGTTTCTGCCTGATGTCGATATTCCGTGTCCCGAGTGTCACGGATCGAGATATTCGCGTGAGGCGTCGCTCATCCATTGCCACACCAAGAGCGGGCTCTCCTATTCCTTGCCGCAGATCATGGATGCCGACGTGAGCAAGGCGATGGATATGTGTGCCGACTTCAAGAACGTGGCGGCACGCATCAAAACGCTTGATTCCATAGGGCTGGGCTATCTCAAGCTCGGCGAGGCTACACCGAGTCTGTCGGGTGGCGAGGCGCAAAGGCTGAAACTCGCTTCGGAAATGGGCAGGGAGCAGATGGATTCAGTGTTTGTGTTCGACGAGCCTACCATCGGTCTGCATCCTCTTGACGTGCGACGGCTGCTTGAGGTGTTCAAGCGGCTGATAGAAGCCGGAGCCACCGTCATTGTGATAGAGCATGACCTCGACGTGATAAGAAACGCCAACTACATCATCGACATGGGACCCGGTGGCGGCGAGTCGGGCGGACGCATCGTGGCGGCAGGCGCTCCTGCCGTGATAAAAGCGAGCAAAGAGAGCGTCACCGCCCGCTACATCTCATAGCGGTGTCCGGCAGGTTACCTCAAAAAAAGAGCGGGGGATGCCGTCTTGGCGTCCCCCGCTACGTCAACCGTCTTTTACCTTAGAACCATGTTTACAGAATACTTAATGTGTTTTTAGTGGCTTGGATTGACCTATTTGTATGAGAATTGCGCGTTGGCGCGTATGTCGGTGCTTGACGAACCTATGAGCGCTTTGAATTTGCCCGGTTCGGCAACCCATTCATGAGCTTTGTCATCGAAGAATTTCAGCGCTTCGGGAGTGATGGTGAATTCGACGGTTTTGGTTTCACCCGGCGCGAGGCTGATTTTCTTGAACTCTTTCAGCTCTTTCAGCGGACGCGGAAGCGATGATTTCTCATCGGAGATGTAGAGCTGCACCACCTCTTTGCCTTCGGATGTTCCGGTGTTGGTGACAGGCACAGAGACTGTGATGGAGCCGTCGGCGCCCATTTCCTTGGCAGAGAGAACCGGCTTGCCGTATTCAAATGTGGTGTAGCTCAGTCCGTGTCCAAAGGGGAACAGCGCCGGAATTTTCTTGGTGTCATGCCAGCGGTAGCCTACGAAGATATCGTCAAGATATTCCTGTTCGGGATTCTTGCCCACGTTGACGTCGGCTCCGGCGAGGTCGGCAGCGGCATTTCCGCCATCGGTAGCCTGCTCGATGCCGGGATATGACCTTTCACCGAAATAGTGGGCGCTGTTGTCTTCAAGGCGGCGAGGGAACGAGAAGGGCAGTTTGCCGCTCGGATTAACCTTGCCTGAGATCACATCTGCCATTGACGGACCGATCATGGTGCCGAGATACCAGCTTTGCAGCACGGCGGGAACCTTGTCGATCCAAGGCATAGCGTATGCGTTGCCCGACACGTTTGCCACCATGAGGTTGGGGTTGGCAGCGGCAAGCTCCTCGATGATGAGGTCCTGATTCCATGGAAGGTTGTATTCACGGCGGTCAGAAGCCTCGCAATCCTGGAATCCGTTCTTGTTAAGTCCGCCTATGTAGATGACAGCATCGGCATCTTTAGCCATCTCCACAGCCTGATTGCGCAGAGAGTCGAGAATGGCTTGAGGGATGATATCCTCCTTTTCATACATGGGGCGTCCCGTGCGGTAGCCTTCGGCATATTTTACGCCATCGCCGTAAACCGCCTTTATCGCTTCAAGCGGAGAGAACATATCTTTAACTTTCAGTTCCGAAGAACCGCCCCCTTCGTTGAGCAGGCGCACTGCGTTTTCACCCACCACGAGGATGTTGCGGTATTTTGCCGGATCGAGCGGGAGGATGCCGTTGTTCTTAAGCAGCACTATCGCCTCGTCGCCTATCTGCTTTGCGGCGGCATAGTGCTCGGGTGTGGTGATTGAGCCGTAAGGCTTGTCGGAATTCATTGCCGTGCGGAAGATGAGGCGGAGGATGTTGCGGGCCTTCGCGTCGACTGTAGAGTCGGGCACTTCGCCTTTCTTCAACATTTCAAGGTAGGGGTTGCCCAGATAATAATCGTCAAATGTGAACTCGCTTTCGCTGGTCAATCCGTTGGTGAATGAACCCATCTCGATGTCGAGTCCGTTGAGAGCCGATTCCTTGGTGTCATGAGCTCCGCCCCAGTCGGTGATAACCACCCCGTCAAATCCCCATTCATCGCGGAGAATCTTGTTGAGCAGGCGGTCATTGTGGCAGCAGTGCTGATTCCATATCTGGTTGTAGGCGCCCATTATCGACCATGCCTTGCCATCCTGCACCGCTTTCTTGAATGCCGGAAGGTATATTTCATACAGGGCGCGGTCAGAGAGCACTACGTTGACATTGCCGCGCCACTTCTCCTGATTGTTGAGGGCGAAATGCTTCACACAGGCGGCGACACCGTTCTTCTGCAATTCCTGAATGTAGGGCACCACCATCTCTCCGGCAAGGTAGGGATCCTCGCCCATATACTCGAAGTTGCGTCCGTTGAGCGGAGTGCGGTAGATGTTGACACCGGGACCGAGAAGCACATCCTTTTCGCGGAAACGCGCCTCTTCGCCCACATTTTTGCCATATATAGCCGACATTTCAGGGTTCCACGTGGCGGCGAGGGCTGTCAATGCGGGAAATGCGGTGATGGAGTCGTTTTTCCAGTTGGAGTATCCCCAGTCGTTCCAGTTGATTTCGGCGCGCACACCGTGGGGACCGTCGCTCATCCATATTTCAGGGATGCCGAGACGGGGCACTCCGGGGCTTGAGAATTTGCCCTGGGCGTGGCACATTTTCACTTTCTCCTCAAGAGTCATGCGTGACAGTGCATCTTCCACGCGATCCTCAATAGGCTTTGTTTTGTCGAGGTACACCGGCTGTTGAGCCGCGGCTATCGATGTTGACGTGATAGCCATGGATAGTAATATGGTTTTTAGATTCATAAGAATTAGTGTTTGGTCTTTACGATTGATTTTGCTTCAGATAGTCCGGGCGAAGTTGCTTCGATGGTGATGTCGCCGGTGTTGCCGTCGTTCTGCACTATGAGCAACGCTTTGCCGTTGAAAGCCTTGCGGTGGTCAGCCTTGAAGCGTTCGAGCGATATGGGCGATCCATTGTCGACTCCCACGTTTGCGCCGGCTCCGTTTACGGTGAAGGTTATCTCATTGTCGGCGGTGGGACACACGTTTCCGTCCTTGTCAACGATTTCAGCGGTGACGTAGCACAGGTCTTTTCCATCGGCGGTGATGACTGAGCGGTCGGGGGTCAGCCTTATCGCGGCAGGCGCGGAGGCTGTCTTTATCTCTTGCCGAGCCACCTCCTTGCCATCCTTGCGGCTCACGATCGACACGGCTCCGGGATGATAGGTGACACGCCATGAGGAGTGATATTTGCCCGGTTCGGGATGACGTACACCCTGTGATTCACCGTTGACAAACAGTTCCACCTCGTCGGCATTGTTGTAGTAAGCCCACATATCGATCTCCTGACCATCCTCCCAGTTCCAGTGGGGGAACAGATGCAGCACGGTCTTGTCGGGACGCCATTGGCTCTGATACATATAGTAGACATCCTTGGGGAATCCGGCGAGGTCGACGATTCCGAAATAGGAGCTTCGTGCGGGCCAGCCGTAGGGTGTCGGCTCTCCGAGGTAATCAAATCCTGTCCAGATGAACTGACCCATGATGAAGTCATTTTCCTCCACGTGCCGCAATGTGCCTTCGTGAGTGTTGCCCCAGGGCACGTGGCAGTTGTCGTATGACGAGCATGAGAATGATTCGTCGTAGAAGGGTATATCCCAGCGTTTGGGCCAGATGAACATACTGTCGGAGGGCATACGGTAATATCCGCGTGTCATGAGCGCCGAAACGCTCTCGGTGATGATAAACGGCTTGCCGGGGAAGTTCTTGGGAACATCCTTGAACCAATCATCATGATAGTTATAGCCGATTATGTCGAGCGCTCCTGAGCGGAACAGGTGGTTGCCCGGATTGGGCTCGTTGCATCCTGCGGTGACCGGACGCGACGGGTCATACCGGCGGGTCATGTCGGCGAGTTTTTTCGTGAGAAGCGAGTTGACCGACATCTCCCCTTCGTTGGCAAGCATCTCCTTGCTGTGCCCGAAATTCAGGATGAGGTTGGCTTGCTCCAGCGACAGAGTGTCAGCCTTGGCATCGCTCCATTGCTCCAGCACCTCGTTGCCGATGCTCCACATGAACACCGACGGATGGTTGCGGTCGCGCTTCACCAGATCCGTAAGGTCTTTTTCGTGCCATTCGTCAAAATATCTCGAATAGTCATGGGCGGTCTTTTTCTTGCGCCACATATCGAAGGTCTCGTCCATCACCATCAGCCCCATGCTGTCGCATAGCTCAAGCAGTTCGGGAGCCGGAGGATTGTGGGAGGAGCGTATGGCGTTCACGCCCATCTCTTTCATTATTTCGAGCTGGCGTTCAATGGCGCGGCGATTCACCACAGCGCCGAGGGCTCCGGCGTCGTGATGGAGGCACACTCCGTTTATCTTCATCGGTTTGCCGTTGAGCGAGAATCCTTTCTCAGCGTCAAACTCAAATGTGCGGAATCCGGTGACAGTGCTGTAAGTGTCGAGTGTCTTGCCTGTGGCGGCATCCTTTATGACGGTCACGAGCGTGTAGCGGTCGGGAGTGTCGGTACTCCAAAGGCGTGGATTCTTTAAGGTGATTTGCGAGCTGACGGTGGTGATGCTGTCAGCTTTTGACAAATCAACGGTTTGCTCGGCGCTCTCAGCGACTTTCTTGCCATCGGGAGCTATCAGGTTAGAGCTGATTGTGATGGCGGCATCGCCGTCGCTGTTATTTTCAATCTCTGTGGTGATGTCGAGAGTGCCGGTGCCGCCGTTGACGGTGGCAATGACCGCCTGTCCCCATTGCGCCACATGGATCGGGTCAAGGACACGCATCCACACATTGCGGTATATGCCGCATCCTGAATACCAGCGTGAGTTGGGCTGCTCGGCATTGTCGACCTTAACGGCAATCACATTCTCCTCGCCATATTTCACGTAGGGGGAGATGTCATAGCTGAACGAAGCATAGCCGTAGGGGCGTGTGCCGAGGTAGTTGCCGTTGACGTAGACCGACGCGTTCATGTAGGCGCCGTCAAAGTCGATATAAATCTGCTTTCCTTTGTCGGATTCGGGGACAACGAAGTCCTTGCGATACCATCCTATGCCGCCGGGCAGCGCTCCGCCGCCTGTGCCTGAAGGATTGCTTTCGCTGAAATCGCCTTCTATCGCCCAGTCATGCGGGAGATTTAGCTTACGCCAATTGCTGTCATCATAGGCGGGGGATGCCACGCTGTCGTTGTCGATCAACGCGAAGCGCCAGCCGGTGTTAAACTCTTCACGTGAAGAGTCGGAAGCATTTTCCCGGTTGTGGCAGCTCATGAGAGCCGTCACAACCAGAAAACTTGCGATAAACTTGAGTATTTGCATGAAGAATCAGTCAGATTAAAGTTGGATTTTAACCGCAGCTCCGTCATATTCAACGGTCTTGCCTTTTGCCTTGACCGGATTGGCAACGGGATGAGCGGCATCAATCTTGACTACGTTGAAGCTCCGGCGGGCTTTCATGCCCGGATACTCGCCTTGGCGGTCGCCGATGGTGAGTGTGGAGGTGGCGTTGTCGTAGGTGAGAGGAATCTTGGCAAACTGTCCCTTCTCGTAGTTGTAGTTCACGCCTTCGTCTTCATAGAGAGTGAAGGCTCCGTTGCGTCCGCCGTATACGAGGATGGTCACCGGTTCAGCTGATTCTTCGGCAGTCGACTGGATGTCGCCGCCAACAGGAATGATTGATCCTGAGCGCACGAATAGAGGTATCTGCTCGTAGGGTGCGGCGATGTCGAGAGTCTGTCCTCCCTCGATTGCCTTGCCGGTGTAGAAGTTGTACCACAGGCTGTTCTGCGGGAAATATACCTCGCGGCTGCGGGCTCCGTACTTGTAGACGGGCGCCACCATGAACGCCGGTCCGAACATATACTGGTCTTTTATGTCGTGAGTGGCGCCATCGGCTGCGAAGTCCATCACCATAGGACGCATGATGGTATAGTCGTCGAAGTGGGTCATGCCGGCTAGAGAGTAGATGTAGGGCATGAGGTTGTAACGCAGCTTGGTGTAGTAGAGTATCGACTTGTAGGCGGGGTGTCCTTCGGGAGCTATGTTGTATATCTCGCGGAAAGGATACTGACCGTGGGCGCGGAACAGGGGAGAGAAGGCTCCGAACTGATACCAGCGGGTGTTCAACTCGCGCCACTCCTTCATGTCGGCATTCTCCTTGCCGGTTTTGCGGAACTCTTTTTCACCCGCAACGTAGCGGTCCTCGACACAGAATCCGCCGATGTCCATGGTCCACCAGGGCACACCGCTGATTGAGAAGTTCAATCCTGCCGAAATCTGGGCTTCCATATCCTCCCAGCGTGTGGCGATGTCGCCGCTCCAAGTGGCAGTTGAATAGCGCTGCTGTCCGGCAAATCCTGAGCGGGTGAGGAGGAACACGCGCTTGTCATTGTCGGTTTCGCGCTGTCCGTCATATATCGCCTCGGCATTCATGAGCGCGTAGGCATTGAAGTATTTTGCGGTGGGACCGAGCGCGGTGGGACCGGCGAGGTCTTTACGGTATTCGATGTCGGTGCAGTCGCGGATGTTGGGTTCGCTCGCGTCCATCCACCATGCGTCGATGCCGAGGGGCACATAGTGGTCGGCGATCTGGCTCCAGAACAGTTTGCGCGCTCCGGGAGAATAAGCATCGTAGAATGATCCGAGGTAGCCGGGACCCACCCAGTCACGGATGCTGTCGGTGATAGCCTGCTGATACATCCATCCTTTTTCGTCAAATTCCTTGAAATGCTCGGTGGTGACATAGAATTTGGGCCATACCGACACCATCACTCTTCCGTTCATGTCGTGGATTGAGTCGACCATGCCTTTGGGGTCGGGGAAACGTGCGGGGTCAAATTCGTGGCTTCCCCATGAATCCTGCTTCCAGTGCAGCCAGTCGATCACGATGTTGTCGATAGGAATTTGGCGCTTGCGGAATTCGGCGAGCGTCGAGAGCACTTCTTCCTGGGTGTTGTATTTCTCGCGGCTCTGCCAGTAGCCCATCGCCCATTTAGGCATGATGGGAGCCTTGCCGGTGAGCTTGCGGTAGCCTTTTATCACATCGTCCATGTCATCGCCATACACGAAGTAGTAGTCGATCATGTCCTGCATCTCGCCCCACCATGTCATCTCCTTGCCATTGGGCTCGTAGACGCGCAGACCGCAGTAAGCGACGGCGCCGTTGGGGGTCCAGTCGATTTTGATGGGCACTCTTTTTCCGGCTTCAAGATTTACCGAGAACTTGTAGCTGTTGGGGTTCCATGCAGTGCGCCATCTTTCGGGCACCACTTCCTTGCCGTCGATAGTCACGGTCTGATAGCCTGAATAATATAGTATGAACTTGTATTCGCCTGATTCCTTCGGCTCTATTTCGCCCTCGTAGGTGACGTGAGAGCCGTTGTACATAAAATCTTCGGGAAGATTCACCACATGGGCGAGGTCGCCGCGTTTGAGATGCTCGAAGTATAGCTGCTCTTCGCGACGTGACAGCTCTTTGCCATCCTTCTGCTTGTAGGTTCCTGTGAGCGCGCCCTCCTTGCCCTCCTTGTCATAAAGGGTGAAGGCTTCGTTGAGCTGCATATAAGGATTGGGATTTCCCCAGCGCAGCAATGAATAGCTGTCCCAAAGAATACCGTAATTGTTGGATGAAACGATGAACGGCACCGATACTTTAGTGTTGTACTGGAACAGTTCCTCGTTTTTATGCTTGTAGTTGAACTCGTTGCTCTGATGCTGTCCGAGACCGTACAGACCTTCATCGTCGTCGAGTGATTGGAAGCTTTGTGTCACAGTGAATCCGTCGGTGCCCTGGACATTAATCGGTTCAAACTTGCGTCCGCCCTCTTCTTCGCGCAGGATAGGCTTTCCGTTGAGGTCGTAGAACGACACCGCGCCGTTGCTGCGGTTGACCGTGGCTTTAAGGGCGGCGGTGGTGAGGGTCACAATGGAATCGTCGGCGGCAACGTCAAACGCCGTTTTCTCATTGTTGTCGACAATAATCAGGCTGCTGTCGGAGGAAAATTTTCCGGTGGCTGACGCCGACACTCTGATGAGCTTGTCGCCGATCACCTTAAGGCGCACCTTGGCGGCTCCGTTGTCATCCTTGTCATTGACGCTCACAATGACACCGTCGGAAATTTTCTCATAGCCTGACGACGAACAGCCGCTGAATGTGACCAGGGCGAATGCCGATAACAGGGACATGGTAAAAGCAGTTCTCATACAGTTACGGTATTTCAAATTAAGATTGTGTATAATAGACGAATGCGTAAAAATCGTTATTGCAAATTTACGAATTTTACGCATCCTCTATGTTCTTAATAAGGGTATGAAATGTTATCTGCCCTCCCTCTTTTGATATTCCGATGGGGGCATTCCGTATTCTTCCTGGAAATACCGGCTGAAATATTTAGGATTGTTAAAACCGAGCTTGTAGGCTATCTCCGAAATGTTGAGCTGGCTTTCGCGCAGATATTGGGCCGCGCGTTTAAGCCTCAGAATCCTGATGAACTCGATGGGAGTCTTTTCGGTGAGCTTGAGAATCTTCTTGTAGAGATGCACACGGCTCATACCCAGGGCGCGGCTCAGTTCTTCGACGCTGAGGTCGCTGCGGGATATGTTTTCCTCGACATATTTCTTCGCCTTGTTTATGAATTGCTCGTCGAGCGGGGTGATCTCTATAGGCTCCGGCTCGGGGTTGATGGTGGTGCGGCGCGCCGGCTTGCTTTCGGATCGCTCCACGAGCTTTCTGATTTTGACTTTGAGCACATCGTTGTTGAAGGGTTTTGTCACGTAATCGTCGGCGCCGCGGGATAGCCCCTCGATTTCAGATCCTGCGTCATGCTTGGCAGTGAGGATGATGACGGGGATGTTGCGTGTCTGCCGGTCGGTTTTCACGCGTCGGCACAGCTCAATTCCGTCCATTCTCGGCATCATGAGGTCGCTGAGGATCACATCGACATGATGGTCTTTCAGCAGGTCGATAGCCTCCATGCCGTCGTAGGCTTCGATCACGGTATAGTCGCTCGACAGCTCGGTCTTAAGGAAGTTGACCATGTCATAGTTGTCGTCGACAACAAGCACTACCGGCTTTGCCTGGATTCCCGCCGTCGCCGCATCGTCGGCGCTTATGGCGGTGAGGTCGATTTTGCGTGAGGCTGATTTTATGGGTATCTCCACGGTGAATGTCGAACCCCCTCCGGGAGTGTCGGTCACGGTAATGGAGCCGTTGTGTATCGCCACATATTCGCTCACGAGGTTCAGCCCTATTCCGGTGCCTGTCTCGCCGTCGCTCCCTTTGGAGTGCCGGCTTTGGTAGTACCGCTGGAATATAAGCTCCTTCTCGTCGTCGGCTATGCCGCATCCGTTGTCGGCTACCGATATGCGCAGTTTGTTGCCTGCGGTATTGATGTCCAGGTTTATATTGCCGCCTCGCGGAGTGAACTTGATGGCGTTAGAGAGCAGGTTGGATACTATTTTATTGAGCTTGTCCTCGTCAAATTCCATGTCGAGTCGTGGTACCGAGGTGTCAAAGCCCAGGGTGATCTCCTTGCGTTCGGCTTGGGCTACGAACGAGTCGAGGATATTGCGGATGAATCTTATGACATCGCCTGTGGTTCCGGTGTACTTCAATGAGCTCTCCTCGTTTTTGCGGAAATCCAGCAGCTGGTTGACGAGGGTGAGGAGGCGTTTGGCGTTGCCGTGCACTATCTGCAAGCGGTCCTTTATCTGTCGGTCGGTCGACTCTCTGAGCAGTGATTCCACCGGTGAGATGATGAGAGTGAGCGGTGTGCGGAGCTCATGGCTCACATTGGTGAAGAATTTGTCCTTCATGCGTGCGAGCTCCTCCTGTTTTTTCGCGTATTCGGCTTTCTTCACCTCCTGGATGCGGCGGTTTTCGGCACGCTTCATGGCGCGGTAGAGCATCCATCCAGCCAGCGCGATAAGGGCTATATAGATGATCCATGCCCATATCGTAGCCCAGAATGGGGGAGTCACCGTGATGACGATGCTTCGTTCAAGCGAGCTTTCCACGCCGTCGTTGTTCACCGCCTTGACGTGGAGCGTGTAGGTGCCGGGCGAGAGATTGGTGAAAGTGGCGTGGTGCACGCCTTTGAGGCACTCTATCCAGTCCTGGTCGATGCCGTCGAGCTTGTAGTAGTAGGAGGTGGAGGCGGGTTGGACGTAGTTGTTGGCGGCAAACCCTATGGTGAAGTTGTTCTGGTTGTAGCGCAGGGTGATTTTGTCGGCATGGTTTATCGACTTTTCCATGATCACGTGTCCGTTATACTTTTGTCCCGGCTTTATTTCGGTGTTGCCGAGATAGAGATTGGTGAAAAGTATGTCGGGGCTTATCATGTTGTAGCGTATGTTTGCCGGCGATACATAGCTTAGTCCGTAGGGACCTCCGATGACTATGTCGCCGTTTTTCATCTTGGCGAGTGAGCGCTGGTTGTAGACGGCGTTCTGGAGCCCGTCGGAAGCGGTGTATATGTGGTTGCGGAATATGTAGCCGTCTCCATCGGGGTTTTTGGCGACGTGTACGGCAGCGACTGCTCCGTCGATCGCCACCCATATCTTTCCGGCGTTATCCTCCATGAGTCCGAGCACGTAGGTGACCGATGAGTGGCGTGACAGGGGCACCTGGACGGTGGTTCCTTTTTCAGGGTCGTATACGTTCAGTTGCCTGTCGTTGGCTATCCACAGGAGTCCCCGGCTGTCATACAGCACCTGGCTCACGTAGTAGTTCTCGCCGTCGCGTCGTGTGTTGTTGAAGCGGGTGATTTCTCCGGTCGCGGGGTCGTAGACGAAGAGCCCTACGGTTGTTCCGATGTAGGTCTTGTTGTTGTCGCCGTGGCACAGAGATATTATGTAGTCGGTGTCGAGCCCGCTGTCGCCGAGGGTGAAGCTCTTAATGTCGCCTGTCGCCGGGTTCATGAGCTGCAATCCTTTTCCGAGGGTTCCCACCCACACTGTTCCGTCGGGGTTTTCGAGTATCGCCCACACATTTTCCGATGCAATACCCTTGTTTTTTCCGTAGTGGGTGAATGCTCCGTTTTTGAATTTCTTGAGTCCGCCATTGTAGGTGCCTATCCATATCCCTCCGTCGGCTGAGGGGGTGAGCGCGGTGATGGGGGCGGGCTTCGCTCCGTCGGCTGCGTCGGGATAGGATGTGATTTTTCCGGTGGTGCGGTCGAGCAGCTTCAGCCCGTCGCTGTCGGTGCCTATCCAGCATGTGTTGCCCTCGCCCGGGGCGGCGCAGTTCACGTCGTCCAGCGGCACAAGCCCGAATTTGAACTCGCTTTCATTGTATGCTGATACGCCTTTTTTCTGTGTTCCTATCCACACATTGCCATCGTCGTCGGCGATGATGGTGGTTATTGAGTTGTTGCCGAGTCCGTCGGGGTCGGCGGGGTTCATGGTGATGCGTTCCATGTTGCCGGCACGGTCGATGACGATTATTCCGTCATTGTCGAGCCCGAACCAAAGGTTTCCGGCACGGTCTTGCGCCACCGCTCTCACTATCGGAGCGTTTTTGCCGGTTTGTATCGGCGCGTCGTCCCATGAGTTGGTGTGGGTGTTGTAGACCCATAGCCCGTTGTCGCCGTAAATCCATATTCTGCCGTTGTTGTCGGCGGTCATTTTCAGCTCCACGGGCTGATTTCCGGTTTCGGTGTTTATGCGGTTGTCGGAGTGGGTTATCTCGCTGTTCTGATTTACGAAATACAGCAATCCGTAGCTGTCGAGCACGGCAGCTCCTCCGCCGCGAGGGATTTCGACTATGTCGTTTATGGCGTGTCCGTTATCGGCTATGCCCGGCATTTTGGCGGCCTCGCCTGTGGAGAAGCAGTACAGCCCGTCGTCGGCTACGTGAAACCAGATGCATCCGTCGGCAATGTGGATTGACTGCGGAGCGGCGTTTATGCCCATCTTGTTGAATATCTGCGCTGGGTCGTTGTTGAATGTTTCCGTTGCGGGGTCATACATTATGTATGCGTCGCCGGAATGTATCCATATATATCCGCGAGGATCCTGCCTGATGTCATTTATGTAATTGTATTTCATGGAGGTGGAGTCGCCGGGGATTTCGCGGTATGTTTTGACGGTGTATCCGTCATATCTGTTTAGCCCGGTCGGAGTGCCTATCCACAGGAATCCGTCCCGGTCTTTGAAGAGGGCGTTCACCTTGTTGTGTGATAAGCCGTCTTCCGCTTCTATGCGGCTGAAACGATAGTTGGCGGCATATAACACTCCCGAAATATTCAAAAGTAAAAGTGCAGTCAGTAGTCGTATGTAGGACATGATATTGTTAGGTTTAAGCTTTGAATACAAAAATATGAATATCTTGCCACATTAGCAAATAATGGCAAATCTATTTTCGGGTGGTTTATTTTATGTTTTATAACACTTATTTGCGGACGGTTAACATTTTGCCCCCGTTAACGCAACATTTAACGCTTGATGTTTAGCAAAATATACCGAATAGAACTACTTTTAACGCGGTTGATGTTGTGAATAACCGTTAAATTTGCGTATTACTATTAGTGCCGCCATGGAAACTGATAAACACCCTTAACAGAAACAATAGAAAATCAACTTTAATATCTACCTAACCTAAAAACAAAAACTAAATGGGAAAGAAACTAATGGATTATTGCCGGGAGTCACGACTCCTCAGGACTGCCTTGGTGACCTTGTGCCTTTTGACTTGTGTGGGGCTTGCCAACGCTGAGCCTGTCACCGTGTCGGGTACCGTGACCTCAGCTGCCGACGGTGAGCCTTTGATCGGTGTTACCGTTCAAGTGAAAGGTACATCAGTGGGAACGACCACCGATTTTGACGGCAACTATGTCATTAAAACCGAAATGGGCGCCACTATCTCGTTCTCCTATGTGGGAATGCAGACTCGTGAAGTGACCGTCACCTCTGAAAAACTTGACATAGCTCTTCTTGAGAACTCGGAAGTGCTCGATGAAGTAGTGGTTGTGGGCTACGGCGTGCAAAAGAAGAAGCTCGTGACCGGCGCCACCGCCCAGGTAAAGGGTGAAGATATCGCCAAACTTAATACCACCAGTCCTCTTCAGGCTATGCAGGGACAGCTCCCGGGTGTGTCGATAGCGTCTGAGTCAGGACAGCCCGGTTCATCGATGAAAGTGACCATCCGCGGTCTCGGAACCACCGGCAACGCGGCTCCGCTTTATCTTATCGACGGTATCGGCGGCGACATCTCAACATTGAACCCCGCCGACATCGAATCGATCGACGTCCTTAAGGACGCAGCTTCCGCTGCCATTTATGGCGCGCAAGCTGCAAATGGTGTGGTATTAATCACTACCAAGCAGGGACGCGAGGGGAAGACCAAAGTCACATTTGACGGATATTACGGCTGGCAGAGCGCTCCCCGCAAGGCTAAGATGCTCAATTCAAAGCAGTATATGGCTATCATGGACGAGCAAGCCGTGAACTCAGGCTCGGCTCCCATTGACTGGAACTCGCTCAACAGCATCTGGCGCACAAATGAAGAGGGCGAACGTCTGGGTGTGATCAACACCAACTGGATCGATGAGATGTTCAAGGACAACGCCGTGACCCAGAGCTATACCATCGGCGTGACCGGCGGTAACGCCACAAGCACTTTCGCCATGTCGCTCGGTTATATCAACCAGGAGGGTATCGTAGGCGGAAAGGATGTGTCAAACTATTCACGTTATAATTTCCGCATAAACTCTGACCACAAACTGTTTGACGGTCTTATCACCGTCGGCGAGCAGGCAAGCTTCGTGTATGTGAAGTCCACCGGCATAGGCGTGGGCAATCAGTATAACAACACTCTCCGCGGCGCTTTCGGCACATCGCCGCTCTCGCCGGTGTATAACGCCGAGGGCGAGTACAACAGCACTGTGGATTCCGATTGGTATAAAGCTGACGGCAACCCCTACGGTTCGATGATGCTCCAGACTCATAACCGCAACAAGAACGCTACATTCTCCGGAAATGTGTATGCTCAGGTTGAGCCGATAAAGAATCTTCGCGTCAAGACAGTGTTTGGCGCCGTTTACGGATCAAGCGAATATCGCTCATTCAAGCCGTCATACAAATTTTCAATCTACGATTATCAGGACTACACAAGCGTTGAGCAGAACATGAACCACTCGCTCGGCATGACCTGGACCAATACCGCATCCTACGACTTCGACATCAAGGAGCATTCATTCAGCGCCCTTGTGGGTATGGAATCTTACCGCTACAGCGGCAGCATGATCTCAGGAAAGAACCGCAATCTCAAAGAGGGTTTCGACACCTGGCCTTACGGATGGATCTCAAACGGAACTGCCGCAAGCACCGCCGACGGTCTTGAAGCAGCCGGCAAGCCTCATGATGATGCGCACAGCGTGTCATACTTCGCACGTCTGGGATGGAACTTCAAGGAGACTTATATGGTCAATTTCACCATACGCCGCGACGGCTCGTCAAAGTTTGCGAGCGGTCACCGTTTCGGAACATTCCCGTCGGTTTCTGCCGGATGGAACATCTCCAATGAAAAATTCATGGAATCCACCTCTGCCTGGCTTGATTTCTTGAAACTCCGCTTGAGCTGGGGACGTGTAGGTAACCAGAATATCGACAATTACCAGTATCTTGCCCCTGTCAAGAGCTCCAATGTGCACTATTTCTTCGGTCAGTATCTCGGACCTAACGGAGCTTATGGTTCTTATGCCGATGTTCTCGCCGGCAACTGGGGCGCTTACCCCAACCGCCTCGGTAATTTCGATCTCACTTGGGAAACATCGGAACAGTGGAACGTGGGTTTCGACGCACGTATGCTTTCAGGACGTCTTGCCGCCAATGTTGACCTCTATATCAAGAACACCAAGGACTGGCTCGTGCCTGCTCCGATATTGGCGACTGCCGGATGTGACGCGCCGTTCATCAATGGCGGTAACGTGAAGAACAAGGGTATCGAGCTCAACCTCACATGGAACGACGTTATAGGCAGAGATTTCTCTTACAGCGTGGGTGTCAACGGCTCTTACAACCACAATAAGGTGGGTTCGATCCCGACCGAGGATGGCATGATTCACGGCGATACCAACGAACTCTATGACAACTCTCTTGAATTCTACCGTGCCGCCAACGGCAAGCCCATCGGATATTTCTGGGGCTTCAAGACTGCCGGCATCTTCCAGAACCGTCAGGAGATTAATGACTGGATCGCTGCCGGAAACGGTATTTTGCAAGCTGATCCTCAGCCGGGCGACGTGAAGTTTGTCGACATTAACAACGACGGCATCATTGATGACGATGACAAGGTGAACCTTGGCAACGGTATGCCTAAATTCAACTTCGGCTTCAACATCAATCTTTACTGGCGTAATTTCGACCTCGGCATCGTTGCCACCGGTTCAGCCGGCTTCAAGATTGTGCAGAGCTACCGCAACCAGACCAACAAGCAGTCCAACTACACTACCGCTATCCTTGACCGTTGGACCGGAGAAGGCACCTCCAACAAGATGCCCCGCGTGACTGAACAGAACATCAACTGGCAGTTCTCTGACCTCTATATCCAGGATGGCGACTTCCTGCGCATCAGCAATCTCACCGTCGGCTATAACTTCGCTCCGCTCATCAACCAGAAGTGGTGCAGCCAATGCCGTCTATATTTCCAGGCTCAGAACTTGTTGACATTCACCAAGTATGACGGAATGGATCCGGAAATCGGTTACGGAACAAAATCATGGGTGTCGGGTGTTGACCTCGGATACTATCCGCGTCCCCGCACATTCCTCTTCGGTGTAAACCTCGCATTCTAATGTTGAACCACGTAAAAACTTCATTATAAGATGAAAATATTCAAATCAAGCATATTGTCGGTAAGTGTTGCCACCGCAGGATTGTTGATGGGGTCATGCTCCGACAGCTTCCTCGATGTCTCTTCCAAGACCGAGTCAAATACTGAAACATTCTATAAGACCGAGGGCGACGCATGGCGCGCTCTGCTGGGATGCTACGACGGCTGGCGTCAGGTGTCGTCCAATCCCGGTATAGGCTTCTATGTCGCATCCACGGTGATGTCCGACGAGTGTTATGGCGCTACCGGATATACCGATGCCCGCAATTATCAGGTGATCGACCGTTTCGACCAGAGCGAGTCGCCCGCCGACCTCACCATCTATGCTCAGGACTGGGCTGTGTATTATGCCGGCGTTTATCGCTGCAATCAGCTTATTTCACGCGAAGAGTCGTTTGAGTGGAGTGAGACTGACTCAAAGCGCCAGTTGTATATGGGCGAGTGTCGTGCTATCCGCGCGCTTCTCTATTTCGATATGGTGCGCCTGTGGGGCAATATCCCGTTGTTCCTTGAACCGGTCAGCGAGAACCGCGAGCAAGCCGATCCCAAAGAGGTATATAAGGCTATCATTGATGACTTGAAATATGCCGTAGCCAATATCCCTGCCGACGCATATCCTAAGGCTAACGCCGCCCAGAATGACGGTCACGTGACCAAATATGCCGCCGAGGCGATACTTGCGCGTGTTTATCTGTTCTACACCGGCTACTTTAAGGCTGAACCGGAAAACCTCACCAAGCAGGAAGTGCTTGACGCGCTTGAGGATGTGGTGAAGTCCAATGAATTCCAGCTTGTGGCTGATTATAAAGACCTGTGGCCTGCCGCATCGCTTGTGCCGCTTGCCGACAGCAAGGGCTGGGA
Organism: uncultured Muribaculum sp.; assembly: GCA_910589555.1. Lineage (GTDB taxonomy): Bacteria > Bacteroidota > Bacteroidia > Bacteroidales > Muribaculaceae > Muribaculum. The sequence goes on along the minus strand of CAJUTE010000001.1, from coordinate 19,639 downwards.
TGCCGAGAAGTCGACCTACGCAGGTGAGGCAAACTCAGAGGTGATTCTGCAAATGAAGTTTACACCCTCGCAGGATTATAACGGCAATAACGACTCCAACCGTTGGCAGGTGATGATGGGTATGCGTAACCTAAATTCATCTCCCTATGGAAAGGGCTGGGGCGCTTGCACCGTTTGCCCGAACTTCCTTGACAACTATGCCAACAATGACCCGCGCCGTAAAGCGTCGGTAATCGATATGGACGGTGAAGGTATCACCGGACTCGGCGATTTTGAGGCATCTTACAATGATTGGCGCGATTATACCGGGTATACAGTTAAGAAATATTCACCATTGGCATTCCCCAACGGCAACAGCGCCTCACAGGAGTCAGGTAACGGCGATTTCCAGATCACCAACCCGCAGAACTGGGTGATCATGCGATATGCCGACGTGTTGCTAATGGTTTCTGAGTTAGGCGGAGTGCCATCAAAGAGCGCTCAGGCAGCGCTTGACGAAGTGCGTGCCCGTGCAGGATTGAATTCAATTGCAGCGACCAAGGACAATATTTTAGCGGAAAGAGCCGTTGAATTAGCGTTTGAAGGTCATCGTTATTGGGACCTTCTTCGCCAGGGTGTTGATGTGCTTGCCGATGCTATTGTAGCATCAGCCGGCGATGTAACTAACGGTGGCACACCGGGTTCCGTTACATTCGATAAGAACCTTATCATAGAAAAGCAGGGCTTGAGCCAGATTCCTCGTGATCAGATCATACTCTCTAACGGAGTGCTCAAACAGAACCCCGGATGGAATTGATTTATGACAAACACACAAGTTTTATACATAATTAATGATTGCTATGAATTTTAAACAATTATGCTCATTTGCGGCAGCCGCGGGCTTGCTGTTCACCACAGCGTGCTCTCCCGACGACCATGATCTGGCTACTCCCGATGTCACTTCAGGTGACCTCGTGCAGGGTATCGCCTATAAGGTTGATGTCGACCAAACAACCAATACCATAAAATTGTCCCATAATCTTCCTGCCAGCTACACCGCTCAGTGGATTCATCCCAATGGTGTGAGCAAGGAGAACACGGTGGAGATCCAGTTGCCATTTGCCGGCGACTATGAGGTGAAACTCGGCGTGATGACCCGTGGTGGAATGGTCTATGGCGAGCCTTACGTGTTCACTCTTGACAATACCAACGGCGAATTGCTTACCGACGAGCTTTGGGTGTGTCTCACCGGCGGTGTTGGCAATTCCAAGACCTGGACTCTTGACTTTGACTCGGAGCAAAAGTCTAAATATTTCGCAGGTCCCTCGTTCTTCAAGGGCACTGACGATAACTGGAACACTATCACTCTTGGACAGGAAGCTCCTGAAGGTGCCGATGTATGGGCATGGGACGCTGACTGGGCTTCGGTGGGCAGCTGGATCGGATTTGACGCCGGAGTGTTCCCCGATCTTACTTTCGACCTTATCGACGGCGCTCATGTCACCACAGCCGACGGTTCTACCGGCGCATTCGTGATGGACACCAAGAATCACTCAATCTCGCTTCCCAAGACCTTGAAATGGTTTGACCAGTCGGCAGGCGAGTTTACCGAGGATTGGTATAATGTGACGCTGTTGTCGCTCACTGAATATTATATGCAGATCGGTATCATCCGTAAGGCTGACCCCTGTATGATCACTTTCAACTATATCGCTGATGGCTGGGACGGCGTGATTCCTTCTGACGCTCCGACTGAAAACGCTCCTGTCGAGCCTCCTTACGAGGGTGATCTTAATGATGACATGACCACTACGGTTACTACCACCAAGAACTATACCCTCAATGTTGACACTCCTTACACCTGGTACTGGTGGAACGGCGCGAAAGCCAAGTGGGAGGACAACGGTTTCATCTCTACCGACAGCTATGGCGCCAACTGGTGTCCCGCGGTGAGCGAAACATGGACCGATGACTTCAAGCTCGCTCTCTCAAAATCGGAAGCCGACAAGGGTACTTATACTCTCAAGACTCCCGACGGGGAATTTGTGGGCGGTTACACCGTGAGCGATAATGACATCATCTTTGACAAGTCGCTGACATTCCTTAACGCCGGAGTGGTCAACATCACCACCGACAAGCTCACAGCCGTGAAGCGTGACACCGAGAAGAAGCAGATGTGGTTTGGTGTCCCCACCAAGTACAGCACTTCAGGCAGCGCTACCGAATATCTGTGTATCGAGCTTAACGAGGTTGTAGTGTCGGGCGAAGAGAAGAACGGCACATACGTGGCTGTCGACAACAGCAAGATTGTGTTCGGTGACATCGAGGGCAACCAGAAGCTGCGCATCGAGATTTTCAATGCCTACGGTTCTACCGTTAACAATCCTCCTCTTGCAGTGAATCAGATCAACTACAAGAAGTCGATCAAGGTCACCTTTACAGTGAGCGGTCTCGGCACTCTTTCCGAACCCACTACCGCATGGTTGATGAACAGCGCCGGAAATGTGTGGAACGCGACCGACGAGGGCAGTGTGCCCGTGAGCTTCACCGGCGACGGCACTTATACTGTCGAGACAAAGGGTAAGGGTATCGCCGATGCCGGCAGCTTCGTGTTCAACGTGGACATCGAAAATGTGGCAAATCTTACTGACGTTGACATCAACTGGCTCAATCCGGGTTCTTGCCCCAATATTCAGGTGACTGTCGATTCTATCTGGCTTGACAAACAAGATTAACCTTAAAAACAGAACATTTACAAATGAAAACTAAAATATTCAACTCACTGTTGTTCGCCATGATGGGAATGTTCGCATTCACGGCGTGTGACGATGACGATGTGACTGTCAATACCACTCCAGTCGTTAAGGAAGTGGTGACATCCGATGCTGAATTCACAGCTTGTTCTGCTACCATGAAAGGCTTGGTAAGCGGTCTTGAGAAGAGCGTTCCCTCCTCTTATAAAGTGGGAGCCCTCTACTCGCTCAACGCCGATCCTAAAGTTGACGGTGTGGAGGTGATAGGCACCTTGACCGATGGTGTCATCTCGGCAACCACCGATCAGCTTGAGGCAAACAACACCTACTATTATTGCTCGTTTGTGACCCTTCAAGGCAAGGTGTCATATTATGGCGAGGTTAAATCGTTTGTGACTGTCGACGCGAAGGTGAATGCTCCTGCGGTCGACAATGTGACTGCCGCAAAGGCAACGGTATCGGCAACGGTATCGGCAATCGACGGTGTGCCAGTTGAGCCTGCCGCCGGTGTCAAGCTTGCCCTTGTCGCCGATGAGGTTAAGAATGGCTTCAATGTGGGCGGAACAATACAGAACGGCGCTATCTCAGTGCCTGTCGCAGGATTGCTCCCCTCGACCACCTACTATTATGCTCCCTACGTGAAGCTCGGCGACGGCGTGGTGTTTGGCGAAACCAAGAGTTTCACCACACTTGCTCCCGCGATAGAGTATGTGGATCTCGGGCTGTCGGTCATGTGGGCATCAGCCAACCTTGGCGCCGAGGCTCCTGAAGAGATCGGCTCATATATAGGCTACGGCGCTACCAGCGCGATTGAAAATTCAATCGATATAGAGGATTATCCGTTGGATTCCGATATCTACGGGACTGTCAATGACGCAGCGTTTTTAGCCGGCACCGGACGTATGCCTGTTGCCGATGAAGTGCGCGAGCTCATGATGCTCACCACCCATGAATGGACTACCGTGAACGGTGTTCAGGGTATGAAGTTCACTGCCGACAACGGTAACTCTATCTTCCTTCCGGCAGCCGGCAGCCGCTATGGTGAAACCGTAAGCGATGCTGATGCAGTGGGTAATTATTGGATCGGTCAGGCAGACACTCTCGACTTTGCCCGCACTATCCAGATCAATCCTGCGTCGGTGGGTCTTGAGACTTCACCTCGCAACGTCGCTCTTTCAATCCGTCCTGTTAAGAAGGTGCCCGTGGAATTCCACAAGGAATATCTTTACAACACCTGGTACATCGACCTTGATGAGACCGGAAGCTGCTTCTTCTACGATGGTCCCCACTATTATTACGGTGGTGCCAACTGGAACACTGTGAGCAATGGCGAACTCAGTGCGTCGTTCTGGTCATGGCTTGCAAAATGGAGCGACATTTCAGCCTGGATCGGTTTTGAAGCCCAGCGTCTCGGCAAGATGACCTTGAATGCCGACGGTACTGTCCATGTTGAGGACGCAGCCGCCAACAAGGTGTTTGACGGAACCTATACAGTTAACGAGGCTGACCGCACCATCTCATTTGAGAATGCTGAAGCTCTTCACACCCCCGGAGCTTACTCCAACCTCACTACCAATCTTAATATTCTGTCGCTTACTCCCGACAAGTTCCAGCTCTGTGTGCTTCGTGAAGGTGACGATGCCCAGATGGGTATGAATTACATCTCGGAGAAACTGTGGTTGCAATACCGCGGCTCTTCTGACCCGATTGAATTTGATAAGGACAAGGTGTCTTGTGGCATCGACGGCGACAATTACCGTATCACCATCTTCAATCCTTGGGGATGTGAAGGTATGGATCCCACACTCGTCAATTTCAAGAAATCGGTTGAAGTGACATTTGCCATCGCCGGAGTTCCGGCAGGCGAATTTGGCGCCGCTATAGGCTATGCTTGCAATGACTGGGGAGTCAATTCCTGGGGCGAGCAGGTGTCTTGCAAAGTGAACGGCGACGGTACTTACACCGCGGTGTGGAACGGCGCTACCAATGACAGCGGGTCAATGTGTCTCGTGGTCGATATTCTCGGAATGGCTACGGCGCTTAACGGCGATGCATCAGGTGTGACCTGTAAGCTTATCGAGGTTAAAACTGATAATTCTGACCACAAGCTGCCGTTTGACAACTCAAAGGTGAGCTACGCTCCTGAAGGCGCTAATGATTACCGCATCACTCTTGTCAATCCTTGGGGATGCGAGGGTATGGATCCCACACTCATCACTTTTGCCAAGAAGGTTGAGGTTGTGTTCTCAATCGAAGGGATTCCCGCAGGGGAGTTTGACGCGTCGATAGGCTACGCTTGCAATGACTGGGGCATCAGCTCTTGGGGTGAGCAGAGAACTTGCAAAGTCAGTGGCGACGGTGTCTATACTGCAACATGGGAAGGCGCCACCAACGCCAGCGGCTCGATGTGTCTTGCAGTAGATATCTTTGATCTTGTAAAAGCCAACGGCGGAAATGCCGACGGCATCAAGGCTCAAGTGCACATAGTGCGTGTAGAATAATATTTCATGAGGAGAGAGCCGGAGCCTTTTTTCCGGCTCTCTCCGCTTAAACACCCTTTAATCAATATGAATCTAAGATCATTATTATCTTTCTTTGTTATCGGCGCTTCGGTGTGTCTTGCATCATGTGATGACGATGACGACAAGCGTGGTCCTATTTCTGATGAAACCTCGTTCACTGTGAGCGATGCCAGTCTTGATTATCTGAAGACTGAATCATCACGCTCCATATATGTGCGCGCGGCATCGCTTCCCGTTGCCACGTCGGACTCGGAGTGGCTCCATGTGACGGATTTTGAAAAGAATGGCGAAAGCGCCAACATATATGTGGCTCAAGTGTCGGTCGATGAGAATACCGGCTATGATGACCGCACCGGAACAATCAAGATTGTAGCTGGCAATGAGTCGCAGACCGTGACCGTGAAGCAGTCCTACAGGGATGGCGTGCTCGTGAGCGCCAATTCGTTGACGCTATTGCCTGAAGGCGGAAGCGTGGAAGTGGCATATCAGTCGACGGGTGATGTCAAGGTGACAGCTCCCGAATGGATGACAGAGGTTGCCGGCAGGGCGTTGACACCGGGTGTGATCAAGTTTGCCGTAGCAGCCAACCGCACCGGAGATGCGCGTCAGGGCGAGGTTGTGATCGCTCTTGCATCAGACAACAGCGTCAAGGCTACTGTTGCCGTGTCGCAGGAGTCGGTCGACATCACAGCTATGCCATCGGCTATCGCCATAGCCCGCGATATGTATGTCGGGGTCAATATCGGCAATACCATGGAGGCTACCGGCGATTCCAATCCCGCTACCGGCGAGACCGCTTGGGGAGCTCCCAAAATCAATGAGGCATACATCCAGGGCATCAAGAACGCAGGATTCAACGCCGTGCGTATTCCTTGCGCGTGGAGCCAGTATATAGTGGATCCCGCCACCCATAAGATCAACGATGCATGGCTTGACCGTGTACATGAAGTGGTGAAGATGGTTGTGGACAATGGAATGTATGCTATCGTTAACGCCCATTGGGACGGAGGCTGGCTTGAGGACCACATCTTTGACGGTTTCAAGCAGGAGACTGCCGACAAGCAGAAAGCTATCTGGACGCAGATAGCCACGAAGCTCGGCGAGTTTGACCATCATCTGTTGTTTGCCGGCTCAAATGAGGTGGGTATGAACGAGATGAACAGCGGCAAGAAATTTGACGCTACATCTTATCAGACCGTCACTGCTTATGCGCAGGCGTTTATTGATGCCGTGCGCGCCACCGGCGGCTCGAACATCAACCGCACTCTTATCGTGCAGACTCCTGCCACCAACATCGCCGAGGCTGTCAAGTGGGCATCCTATCTGCCTGTTGATCCGAGCGACGGCCACCTGATGGTGGAGGCTCACTTCTATGATCCGTCAGATTTCTCCATTATGGACAAAGATGGCGCATGGAGCACATACGTTAAGTGGTTCTGGGGTGCTGATTACCATGTTGAAGGATCGGTGAGAAATTGCACTTGGGGCGAAGAGAGCGTGGTTGACGACATGATGGGCAAGCTTAAGAACGCCTATGTGAGCAAAGGCATCCCTGTGGTGCTTGGCGAATATGGCGCTATGCGTCGCGGCATTGACGATCCTGATCAGCAGGCACGCCATGAGGATTCACGCGCTTACTACCACTCCTATGTTGTTAAGAGTGCCAAGAACAACGGCGTCATACCGTTCTATTGGGATAAGACCACCTGGTCAGCGGAATGGGGCATCTTCAACCGTGAGGACGGCACTGTCAAGGATCAGAAGAATCTTGCCGGAATCATGAAGGGAGCGGCAGAAGGCAACTATCCTTACTAAAAATAATTTTTAACTAAAAAGTCCTTGGAATCCATGATCGATCCAAGGACTTTTTTGTTTTAATATGATGAGATGAAGTTGATTTTTATAAATTTATGCTTAAATTTGCAAAATCAGTTAATCCGTATTACAACAAAACATGGTAAATAGATTTATTCTTAACGAAGTATCTTACTTTGGTCCCGGCGCTCGCAAAGAGTTGCCAGCAGTGGTTGAACGATTGGGCAAAAACAAGGCTCTTGTGGTGACCGACGCAGGATTGGTTAAATTCGGTGTAGCCAAGATGGTGACCGACGTGCTTGATGAGGCTAATATCCCATACGCCGTATTCAGCGATGTGAAGCCTAATCCCACAGTGTCTAATGTTCTTGCCGGTATCGAGGCATATAAGAATGCCGGAGCCGATTTTATCATCGCCATCGGAGGCGGTTCGTCGATCGACACTGCCAAAGCTGTAGGTATCGTTATCAATAATCCGGAGTTCGGCGATATCGTGTCGCTTGAAGGTTGTGCTCCCACCAAGCACAAGAGCGTGCCTATGATCGCCCTTCCCACCACAGCCGGAACTGCCGCTGAGACTACAATCAACTATGTGATCATCGACGAGAAGACTCAGAAGAAGATGGTGTGCGTGGATCCTAACGACATCCCCGCAGTAGCTATCATCGATGCCGAGCTCATGTATTCTCTTCCGGCAAGCTTGACCGCCGCAACCGGTATGGACGCGTTGACTCATGCCATTGAGGGTTATATCACTAAGGCTGCATGGTCGTTGTCGGATATGTTTGAGATCGAGGCTATCCGCATGATCAGCCGCTATCTCCCGACTGCTGTTGCCGAGCCCTCCAATGCCGAGGCGCGCGATGGTATGGCAGTGGCTCAATACGTAGCCGGCATGGCGTTCTCCAATGTAGGTCTGGGACTTGTGCATGGTATGGCTCACCCGATGGGTTCGCTCTTCGATGTGCCTCACGGAGTGGCAAACGCTCTTCTTCTCCCCACTATCATGGAGTGGAATATGCCTGCTTGCCTTGACAAGTATCCAAAGATTGCCGAGGCTATGGGTGTCAACATCGAGGGCATGAGCAAGGAGGAAGCTTCGCAGGCTGCTTGCGACGCCGTTAAGGCTCTTTCCATCAAGGTGGGCATTCCGCAGCATTTGAGCGAGATCGGAATCACCGAGAAGGATATTCCCGCGCTTTCCGCACAGGCTATTGCCGATGTCTGCACTCCGGGCAATCCTCGTGACGTGACCCTCGCTGACATTGAGGCTCTGTACAAGAAAGTATTATAAGATATATATTATAGTGTCAGATTGCGGGGCTGCCCGGCAAGTCCGGGCAGACTCCGCGTTTTTTGTCTTTATAGCACCCTCTATATCCCTAACTAAATAATTTACTATTAACTAAAAAACTTAATTATGAAAAAGTATCTTGCCGAGATGTTCGGAACCATGTTCCTGGTTCTTCTCGCGTGTGGTAGCGCCGTTCTGGCGGGTCCTTCTATCGGTGTTCTCGGAATCGGACTCTGTTTTGGTCTTGTCCTTGTGTGTCTCTGCTATTGCATCGGCAATATTTCAGGTTGCCATGTGAATCCGGCGGTGTCGTTCGCCATGTTGCTTTCATGCAAAATGTCGTTCAAGGATTTCGCGGGCTATGTGGTGGCACAGCTCATCGGCGCTGCTTTAGGTGGCGCGTTGCTTTTCTGGTTCTGGAACATAGGCGGCACTGAGTTCGCATTTGGCGGCACAACTCCGCAAAGCGATAATTTCCTTGCCACCAACGTGTGTCAGCCGGGCGTGAGTCAGGGCATGGCATTGTTGAGCGAGATTCTGCTCACCATGTTCTTTGTGCTCATCATCCTCGGCGCCACCGATGAAAAGAGAGGTTTCGGCAACTTTGCCGGTCTTGCCATCGGTCTTGCCTTGGGACTGGTGAACATCGTAGGTATTCCTGTCGACAATTGCTCGGTGAACCCCGCCCGCAGCTTCGGTCCGGCTCTTTTCTCGCCCAACGCATGGGGCGATTTCTGGGTGATGGTGGTGGGTCCTCTCGCCGGCGCCGCTCTCGCAGTGGTCATCTGGTCGCTCGTGGCACGCTGCAACTGCCGCAAGGACGCGGAATAATCCCCCTTTCCACGAAACACAAATAAGCCGGGGCATCCACCCCGGCTTATTTTGTGCCCATGCAAATTGGCGCTGAGTATTTGCGGAATAAAGCAAATGTCTTAACTTTGTGTGAATTTAACAACCTCAGAATCATAGACTCCTTAAATGCTGTTTAACTCGTTACAGTTTCTTGTGTTTTTTCCGGCAGTAGTGCTGCTTTATTGGATTTTGCCCGACAGGTGGCGCAATCCGATGTTGCTTGCGGCGAGTTATTATTTCTATATGAGCTGGGAGCCGGTCTATGCGCTGCTGATACTTATATCATCGGTCACCACGTGGGGCTGCGGAATGCTGATGTTCCGTGACCATGACCGCCGGAAGTTGTGGCTCGTGCTGTGTCTTGTGCTTAATCTTGGCATCCTGTTCACCTACAAATATCTTGGTTTTGCCGCTCAGTCGCTTCATGATGCAATGACTGCAGCCGGGATTGCGATGCACGTTCCTGAGTTCACGTTGCTGTTGCCTGTGGGAATATCATTTTACACGTTTCAGGCGGTGGGATATACGATCGATGTGTATAGGGGTGACCTGAAGCCAGAGCGGAGTTTGCTCACCTACTGTCTTTTCGTGGCTTTTTTCCCTCAACTTGTTGCCGGACCTATCGAGCGTGCCAAAAATCTGTTGCCGCAGTTTCATGATGTCCATCGGTTTAACGGGTACAATCTGCTCGAAGGCATCAAAATGATGGTGTGGGGATTTTTCATGAAACTTTGCATAGCCGAGAGTGTGGCTCCTTATGTGAACGCGGTCTATAATAACATAGAGATGCATAATGGGGTGAGTATATGGCTTGCCACATTTTTCTTCACGTTCCAGATATTTTGCGATTTCGGGGGCTATTCCCTTATAGCGATCGGCACGGCACGCTGTGTGGGGTTTACGCTTATGCAGAATTTCCGGCAGCCTTATCTTGCCCGTGACGTAAAGGATTTTTGGCGCCGCTGGCACATCAGTCTTTCGTCGTGGTTTTCTGATTATGTCTATATTCCTCTCGGGGGGAGCCGATGCTCTACTACCCGTCACCAGCGTAATCTTTTCGTGACATTTTTGGTGAGCGGGTTATGGCATGGCGCCAACTGGACTTTTGTGGCATGGGGCGCTTATCATGGAGCATTGCAGGTGGCTCTTTCGCTGAAGCGTAAATTTATCCCGTGGAAATTCCCCTTGCAACGTGTAGGCGTGGTCATCGGCGTTATTGTGACATTTGTGTTGTCCATGTTTGGCTGGGTGTTGTTCCGAGCCAATTCGTTGGCTGATGCCAAGATCGCTTTCAGCCGTATGCTTCATCCGCATGGAATGCTCTTTAATGGCGACGGGAAGCCTGATATAGCGCTTCCGCTGCTTCTTATCATGCTGCTGATGCTTCATGAGCTGCGTAATGAATGCGGCACGAAGCGAATGGCATTTACGAGTCATCCCAATGTGTATGTCAGCGCCGGATGGACTGCTGTGCTGATTGTTATAATCCTGCTTTGCGCGAAATTCCAAGGCGGTCAGTTTATATATTTCCAATTCTAATCGGCTATGAATCTCAAGAAGTGTTTGATATGGTTCGGAACTGTCATTGTTGTGGTTTTCATTCTCGACATTCTGTTTGGGAAGATGTTCAAAGCCTATATGGACCGCTACCGCCTTGCCGGAGACTATGAGATGGTGGATCATCTGCTGAAATCTGCCGATGAGGAAATCGTGGTTCTGGGGAGTTCGGTAGCTCTCAACGGCATAAACACCAAGACGCTGGCTGACAGCCTCGGCGTGACGGCATATAATGGAGGCGCCAACGGGCAGATGTTTCCTTACTATCTCACGTTGCTGAAGGCTATTCTGGAGCAGAAGCCTCCACGCAAGATTGTGTTAGGCATGATACCGAGCAATCTCAGCGATACCGGAATAGGCGGCCGCTATAATTTTCTCGCGCCGTACTATGGCGAGGGGATTGGGGATATTGACAGCCGCTTGCATGGAGGTGACGAGCTGGAGCGCGTTTTCCTGCAATCCAATTTTTATCGACTGAACAGAATATGGTTCAGGATCCTGCTGTATAATTTTGTGACCGCTGGCATTCAGGGGGAGAATGGGTTCATCGCAAAACCGGTGCCCCCGGAATATCCTGTACGGATTAAATGGGAAGAGGATGAGGTGATGTCAGATGAGCGACGTGCCGAGTTTGAGGAGTTTGTTAATCTGTGCCGTGACAATGGAGTGGAGCTGACCGTGGTTTTTGCGCCGCGATGCGTGGATCGCAGTATCGGCACACACACGGTTGTCGAACAGGTGAGGGAATTGAGCGGAAAATATGGATTCCGGTTTTATGATGACACTTTTTTGTCGCCTTTTGATGAGGTTGACACTCTTTTCTATGATGACCGTCATGTCAATATCAATGGTTCCGTAATATACACCGATAGTATTATAAATAGATTGAGATGAAATATTTGCACGAGATTTTGGTGGCATTTGCCGTATTGTTCCTGCTATCGTCGTGTTCTGATGATGTTAAAGACGCGAGGCTCGATTTTGTTGGTGATTCCATCGTGGCGAGATGGGATCTGGCGGAATATTTCCCTTCGCGGCTTGTGTATAATTATGGTAAGTCGGGAGCCGGCATAGAATATCTTGAATCGTTAGCCGGAAGATTTGCCGATCGTAATGTCGTGGTCATGATTGGCACCAACAATAACTATCTGTTTGTAGAGACGGATCGGGAAGATTATGCCCGGAGGTATGTAGATGCAATCACAGCCCTTGATGCCAAGCGTGTCTACCTTTATTCGGTGTTGCCGCGTGATTTCACATCTGACCGAGATGATGTCAATGATGATATCGCGGAATTTAACGCTGTTGTGAAGCATATAGTGGAATCCATGCCGGCGATTGTGTACATGGATGTATATGATGATTTTTTACATGATGGCAAGATTGATTTCCAACTTTATAGTGATAAGCTTCATCTTAGCCCTTATGGCTATGAAATATTGACCAAAACTTTACTGCAAGAATTATGAATAAATATCAGCGCTTTCTTTTTACTGCGGTGTTTGCCGTGTGTTCGTTAGCAGCATTTGCTCAGTTTGGAGTAGGTGTGCGTGATAATCGCTTCATCTATGGCGATTTCACGTTCCTGAAACATTGGGAGGTGTCGCTTGAACAGAGCGTGTTTTCTGAAAAGCCCGCCTACCAGTATCTGAGAGCTTATGCCGGATATAAGGGTGAGTGGAAGAATCTGACTTATAAGGGACAGGCTTATTTCGGTGCAGCTTACAATGGTTCCTACAATTCCTATGGAGCAAAAATAGGGGTGAATTATCGTGTGGTTCCTCGCTTCTATGTGAAGGCGATCCTTAATCCCCACCATGATTCGGGCTACGGATATGAGACTTGCTTTCTTGCCGGGTGCGGGGTGGTGCTGACCGACAATATAGATGTCATTGCCGCTTATACGACCATTCCGGAGTACAGGATGTCGGAGAAACGCTTGCGTGGCGGTTTTGACTTTCATGTGGGGAAACTGAGTGTGATTCCTGAGGCGTCGATAGCCGTCAGCGGATCCTCACGCGCAAAAACACTCCGCACGGTCATCGGTTTTCGCTATGATTTCTGAGGGAAACGGTTGGTTTGGGCGCGTGATATTTGCAATTGTCGTGATATTGAGCTAAATTTGCGTGAAATAAAATAAATTATCACATCTATCATGAAAAAATTATTAGCATTGCTGATGCTCGCGGTTGTTGCTGTAGGTGCTCAGGCTGTCGAGATTCCCAATCAGAAAGAGACTCTTAACACCTTGATCAAGGTTAATGATTACTATCTTAAGAAACATCCCGATCCATACGAGGGTATTCCTTATTACTCACGTAAGAAAGTGTATGAGGCAAATATCTGGACTCGTGGCATATATTTCGAAGGCTTGATGGCTCTTCACTCGATTTATCCTGCCAACCGTTATTATGATTACGCTTATCAGTGGGGCGAGACTCACAAGTGGGGTATGCGCCGTGATGACACTACCACCCGTAATGCCGACAATTATTGCTGCGCTCAGACTTATATCGATCTCTATAACCTGACTCCGGAGCCTAAGATGCTCACCAAGACCAAGGGCACGATGAATATGCTCATCAACACTCCTCAGGTGAATGACTGGACTTGGATTGACGCTATCCAGATGGGTATGCCTGTGCTTGCAAAGATGAGCAAGCTCACCGGCGATCCCCGCTACAATGAAAAGGCTTGGGAGATGTATAGCTGGACCCGCGATTCACTCGCAGGCGGTCTTTTCAACGAGAAAGAGGGTCTGTGGTGGCGCGACAAGGACTTCGTGCCTCCCTATAAAGAGCCCAACGGCAAGAACTGCTACTGGTCACGTGGCAACGGATGGGTTGTTGCAGCGTTGGTGCGCGTGCTCGACGAGATTCCTGCCGATGCTCCTCACCGCAAGGACTACGTGAGAGACCTCGAGGCTATGTGCGACGCTCTTGTTAAATGTCAGCGTGAAGATGGTTTCTGGAACGTGAGCCTTCATGACGGCAGCAACTTCGGAGGAAAGGAACTCACCGGAACCGCTCTGTTCGTGTATGGAATGGCATGGGGCATAAACAACGGCGTGCTTGAACGCGGCAAATATCTTCCGGTAGTAGTGAAGGCATGGAATGCCATGGTGAAGGACGCTGTGCATCCTAACGGTTATCTGGGCTATGTTCAGGGCACAGGCAAGGAGCCGAAAGATGGTCAGCCGGTAGCCTACGATTCTGTTCCTGACTTTGACGATTTCGGAACAGGTTGCTTCCTTCTCGCCGGAACCGAGGTTTACAAACTTAAATAATCCGATCGCCCTGTAGAGGGGTGATGAAAGAATAGCTTCGGAGTCTCTGTTGGGGCTCCGAAGTTTTTTATATATGGGCGCTGTTTTAGAATTATTGTCAGGGATTTTGGTGCCGTGATGGTGGGATTGTTGGGAACTTTGATTATATTTGAATTCACTCAATCCTATGTTATGCTTGTAAAAACTTACGGAGCCGCCGTTCAAGGCATAGATGCTATCGTTGTCACCATCGAGGTGTCGGTGGAGATTGGCGCCACGTTTAATCTTGTGGGGCTTGCCGATGTCGCCGTCAAGGAGAGTTATCAGCGTGTACGCGCGGCGATGAGGCAGTCGGGTTACGAATTTCCGCGTCGTGCCGTGCTTGTGAATATGTCGCCCGCCGATGTTCGCAAAGAGGGTGCGGCCTATGATCTGCCTATAAGCGTGGCGATTCTTGCCGCCGCCGAAGTGATGCCGGCGGGAAATCTTGACCGGTATATGATAATGGGGGAGCTGTCGCTCGACGGAAGCGTGTTGCCTATACGCGGTGTGCTGCCTATGGCTATCAAAGCTCGAGAGCTTGGCTATCGCGGCATAATCGTGCCGGCGGCTAATGCCCGTGAGGCTGCCGTGGTCAATAATCTGGATGTGTATGGGGTTGAGACATTGACGCAGGCTGTAGGGTTTATCAACGGCACTGAGCCGATAGCGCCTACGGTGGTCAACACGAGAGAGGAGTTTTGCCGGGCGGTGTCTTGCTTTGACTTCGACTTTTCGGAGGTGAAGGGTCAGGAAAATGTGAAACGCGCGTTTGAGGTGGCGTGTGCCGGCGGGCATAATATATTGCTTGTGGGTGCTCCCGGCTCGGGGAAGTCGATGATGGCTAAGCGGTTGCCGTCGATATTGCCTCCATTGACGCTTCAGGAGGCTCTTGAGACCACAAAGATACATTCCGTTGCCGGAAAATTGCGCAAGGGCTCGATGCTGATGACCACCCGTCCTTTCCGGTCGCCTCACCACACCATCTCGCCGGTGGCTCTCGTGGGTGGCGGGAGCAATCCCATGCCGGGGGAGATTTCGCTGGCGCACAACGGGGTGCTTTTCCTTGACGAATTCCCCGAATTCCCGCGCGCCGTTCTGGAGGTCATGCGTCAGCCGCTGGAGGATAGGGTCATAAGTGTGTCGAGGGCAAAGTATTCCATCGACTATCCTGCCGGGTTCATGCTTGTGGCATCGATGAATCCATGTCCTTGCGGTTATTATAACCACCCTACGAAGCATTGCACGTGTATGCCGGGGCAGGTGAGCCGCTATCTGAGCCGCATCTCGGGTCCGCTCATGGATCGAATAGACCTTCAGGTGGAGATTATGCCTGTGCCGTTTGAGGAATTGTCAGCGATGGGCGTTGGAGAGCGTAGCGACGCCATCAGGGAGCGTGTGGTGAAAGCCCGTGCTGTGCAGACGTTGCGTTTCAACGCCGAGTGCCATGTGCATTGCAACGCCCAGATGAATTCGCGTCTGCTTGCTGAGTATGCCGTGCTTGACAATGAGTGCATGGAGCAGCTCCGATATGCCATGAAACGCTTTGACATGAGCGCCCGTGCCTATGACCGCATCTTGAAGGTGGCTCGCACTGTCGCGGATCTTGACTATGGCTGCCGCCCCGACATGAGCCTTGACAAGGCTGTCGCCGCGCCCATTCTCACTCACCATCTTAAAGAGGCGATCTCTTACCGCAACCTCGACCGCTCATCATGGGGCGCCACCTCCGTGCCGTTTTGATTGAAAAATCGTCCCCAGCCATATAATAAACCTGCGGAAGGATGATTAATATGTGAAATTTCAGTATCTTTGCTATGGGCGACACTATTGATTGCCCATAACCATAGACTGATTATCATGCAAAGACCGATACTTGCTGTTTCCGCATTTCTTGCCGGTGTGGCGTGCTGTGCCGCCGATTCGTTCACGAGCCAAAGTGTGATGGCTGCCGCCGACAAGGTGGCTGGTTATTTCATAACCAATTATCCCGATGTGGGCGCCGACAGCTATGTGGGCGGGAAGAAACGCAACAGCAAGATATGGACACGAGGGGTGTTCTATGAGGGGCTTCTGAATATGTACCGTGAGAATCCTCGGGAAGACTGGCTGAAATATGCTGTTGACTGGGGAGAGTTCCATCAGTGGATAAGCAGCACCGACAATGAGGCGCGCAGCCACAATGCCGACTATCAATGCTGCGGTCAATCTTATCTGGAGATGTATCTGATGGATCCGGCGGAAACTGTGAGGATGGAGCACATAAAGATGCGCATTGACCAGATGATGGCGACCGGAAGAGTGAATTACTGGACCTGGGTGGATGCCATACAGATGAGTATGCCGGCGATAGCCCAACTTGGCGGGATCACCGGCGATAAGGGATATTGGGAGTATATGTACGAGATGTATGAATACACCCGCAACAAGCAGGGCGGTGACAAGAAAGGCGGAGGCAAGCCTCTGTTCAACACCGCCACGGGATTGTGGTATCGCGACTATCAGTTTGACCCGCCCTACAAAGACAAGGTTGAGGCTGACAAGGACTGTTATTGGAGCCGTGGCAACGGCTGGGTCTATATGGCGTTGGCGCGTGTGATGCAGTTCACGCCTGCCGACGAGGCTCACCGCAGCGCTTATGAAGCGGATTTCAAACTTATGAGCGAAGGTCTGCTCAAATGCCAGCGTCAGGACGGCTCATGGAATGTGAGCCTTGCGGCTCCTACGAATTTCGGGCTGAAGGGCAGCGAGGGTCCGGAGATGACCGGCACGTCGCTGTTTGTGGGCGGCATGGCTTACGGAGTGCGCACGGGGCTTCTTGACAAGGATATCTATATGCCGGCGATAACCAAAGGATGGGAGTCGATGCTCGATGCCGTGCACCCCGACACCGGATTTGTGGGCTATCTTCAAGGCTCAGGCTCCAAGCCTGAAGACGGGGGAGTGATCACCTACAACTCAGTCCCGGATTTTGAGGATTTCGGCTACGGCTGCTGGCTGTGGGGCGCCGCCGAGCTTCACGCATTGCTCAAGCTGCTTGAAAGCGGCACCGGCGGCATCGTCGAGGTGAACACTGACGGCGTGAAGGATGTTAAATACTATGACCTCACGGGACGCTGCGTGGAGCATCCTGTCAAAGGCTCGATATATGTGAGCGAGGGCAAGTGCATAGTCTATTGATTCCTCCCGTGCGGGGCATCACATTGTTTTAAATTAGAAATCAACTATCAATTATGAGCGATCAACTTAAAATTTACTGCAAGAATATCGAGGAGTATATTCCTTTCGAGGGTGGCATGACATTGTCGGATATTTACGAGACGCTTGCCGACCGCATTCCGTTTAAGCCTATCTGCGCCCAGGTCAATAATAAGACCGAGGATATGCAGTTTCCGCTGTTCTCACCAAAGTTGGTGCAGTTTCTGTCGGCTGACACCCCTTCGGGCAACCGCGTTTATGTGAGGTCGCTCTGCATGATGCTTTATTGTGCCGTCAATCATCTTTATCCCGGAGTGCGTCTTGTCATAGAGCATTCTGTGTCGCGCGGCTACTATTGCCGCCTTCACGGTGATATCCATGTCGACGGCGAGGTGGTGAACCGCCTTAAGGAATATATGAGTGAGCTGGTGGCAAGGGATCTGCGTTTTGAACGCAAGGAACGTCTCACCAGCGATGTCATAAAGATATTTGAGAAGCAGGGACTTCACGATAAAGTGAAGCTGTTGAAGACCACTCATGAGCTTTACACGGTATATTATCGTCTTGACGGGCTGTGTGACAGCTATTACGGCAATCTTGCTCCGTCGACCGGAATGCTGAGCGTGTTTGACCTTGTGCTTTATAAGTCGGGATTCCTTCTAATGGGGCGCGACAGCCTTAATCCGGATATAGCCGCGAAGCCAATAGCACAGGAGAAGCTTTATCATGCCTTTACCGACTATCTTGAATTCAATAAGGTGATTGGTGTCGACAATGTGGGTGATCTCAATGAGAAAGTGTTGAGCAAGGACACGGCGATGCTTATAAATGTAGCCGAGGCGCTGCATGATAAAAAGATAGGGCGCATATCCGATGAAATTTCACGACGTTATGCCGAAGGAGGGGCAAGGGTTGTGCTTATAGCCGGTCCATCGTCTTCGGGAAAGACCACATTCACCAAGCGTCTTGCCATCCAGCTGATGACCAATCTGCTGGAGCCTCGCATGATCTCCCTTGACGATTATTTTGTGAACCGGGAAAACACGCCACGTGAGGCTGACGGCGACTATGACTTTGAATCGCTTTATGCTCTTGATCTTGAGCAGTTCAACAAGGATCTGAACGCCCTTATAGCCGGGGATGAGATTAATCTTCCCACCTACGATTTTGAACTCGGCAAGCGTGTGTACAAAGGTCGGAAACTGAAACTCAATTCCAACTCGGTTCTTCTCATCGAGGGTATCCACGGGCTTAATCCTGAACTTACCTCCCACATCGAGGACAAGATGAAGTATCTTATTTATGTATCGGCGTTGACCACGCTCTCGATTGATGACCACAACTGGGTTCCGACAACCGACAACCGCCTGTTGAGGCGTATGATACGTGACTATAAGTATCGCGGCGTGTCGGCTGTCGATACCATAAAACGCTGGCCGAGTGTGAGACGCGGTGAGGAACGCTGGATTTTCCCCTATCAGGAAAATGCCGACGCGCTGTTCAACTCGTCGTTGATCTTCGAGCTTGGTGTGATGAAGGATTTCGCTGAGGACATCCTGCGGGGAGTGCCCCACGATGTGCCTGAGTTTGCGGAAGCCGACAGGTTGCGCCGTCTCTTGCAGTATTTCATCCCTATCACCGACCGCCTGATTCCCCACACCTCCTTGCTGCGTGAATTCCTCGGCGGCTCCTCGTTCCGATATTGATAAGGCAACCAAACTGTGAGTAAGAATGGAATTATGATAGAAACGATTGGATAATAAGAATATATGCAATTCAGGCGATTTGCGTTTAACATCGCCTGAATTGCATATGTTTGAGTGCTATTATTGGCAAAGAACTTTCTGAGCAATTGATCCAGACTTTACTATATATACTCCAGAACTATATACTTCAAAAGATAATAATGACGACAATGCTTCAGATTGAGCTATCAACTGTCCTTGGATGTTGTAAATTGAATAAGTATTTCCAGGTGAAGCATTTTGAATCAATATTCTCTTATCGATAGTGGTTACAGACCATCTATCATCAGCATGAATTGTATTTGTACCACTATTTTGTGGCGTATTTGTGCAAATTACAGTTGCGTGTGCTTTTTTGCTGTTACCATACCGATCAACAAATTTGGCAGTAATAACTGTTTCTCCTAACTTGCTAGACCGTACAATTCCATTTCCATCAACTGATGCTATCTCAGGATTTTCAGATGACCACTCTACATATTCATAGTCTCCGGTCAATGGTTTAGGAATTGGCGAGAAAGCGAATTCAGACTGAGGGTTTATTTCAAATCGACTAGGAATTAAACTATAACTTTCATCGAAGTTACGTAATATTCCAGCCGATCTCAGCCATGAGGTCG